>JAFLCE010000111.1 GCA_017303655.1 Anaerolineae bacterium | reverse complement strand
GTACAAAATAACGGTTTATCAAGCTTCAAAATATATGGATACAGCCATCGAAATGATAAAACTGTACCAAGCGTCGGGACTCAACCCGAATGACTTGATAACGGAGCCAACGCTTTTGCCTTAAGACAAAAGAGGGAATTCCTTCATCTTATTACCTAAAGGAAAAATGCATGCAATTCAAAGACGCCGCTTTTGAAATCTTAAAAGAGACAGGTAAGCCGCTTCACTATAACGAGATTACCGATATTGCCTTGAAAAAGGGAATTCTCGAAACGGCTGGGCAAACTCCGCACGCCACAATGGGAGCTTTGCTTTATACCGATACGCTAAGAGATGATTCAAGGTTTCAACGGGAAGGCAAAGGCATCTTTACTCTGAAAGAAGAAATCCCTACAGGGTTGGAATATCATGTAAAGGTAGCAAACAAGAAAGCTAAAGACGAAGTCCATCAACTTATTCTTAAAATGGATGCAGTGAAATTCGAAGAATTGATTGAAGCATTACTTAAGGTAATGGGGTTTGAAGAAACTGAAACCACTCCGCGAACAAAAGACAAAGGCATTGATGTTAAGGGTGTCTTGAAAACAAATCAATTAACGCCCATCAAGGTCATGATTCAGGCAAAACGCTGGAAAAACAAAGTTACTTCCAAAGAAGTGCAAGCACTTAGAGGGTCATTAAGTAATTCGGCTGAACATGGAATACTTATTACATCAAAAGGTTTCACAAAAGATGCGAAAGTTGAAGCTGAAGACCTCAACAAAATACCTATCACCCTCATAGATGGTGAGTCTTTCACCAATTTACTTTTCGATTTCAAGTTGGGTGTTATGGAAAGAAACTATACTACCCATATCATCGACAGGGAAACTTGGAAAAATACATTTGGAGTCAGTTTCGAAGAGCAAGTTCATCCAAGCTCAAAAAAGAAACTTGAGTTTCCAATTGCATTAGAAGCTACGCATGGCGGACAAGTTTTCATAGCCGAATTACTGGGTGAGGATTGGAATGTCCGCTATAACGGGAAAGATCATTCAACGCCTTCTGGTGCAGCAAAAGCAGTTGCCACCAACTGGAAACAGGTCAACGGATGGCGGTTTTGGAAATATAATGATCCCAAAACAGGCGAATGGGAATACATTGATAATCTTAGGAATGAATAACAAAGAAGGAAAGCTGACATGGAATATAAAAAAGCACAACCAGTAAAACTGCGTGAAGTTGGGAAAGACGAGAGATGGCTTCAAGATCGTATCAATGATGATCCATCCATACTTGGGTTAGGCGATTTGGCTGTATTTAAACGTGAAAAGATCCAACCATCGGGCGGGCGGCTAGATTTTGTTTTATTTGACCCAGAAGATGATACTGTTCGATATGAAGCAGAAATTATGCTAGGAACATTGAACGAAAGCCACATCATCAGAACAATTGAGTATTGGGATATAGAAAGAACAAGATATCCTTCTCTGGAGCATCGTGCTGTGATTGTTGCTGAAGAAATCACAAATCGATTTTTCAATGTAATTAGTTTAATGAACAAGGCAATCCCAATCATTGCTGTTCAGCTAAATGCCTTCATAGTCGAAGGAAATCTTGTCTTGAATTTCGTAAAAGTCCTTGATCTGGTTGAGGTTGGAGAGGAGGAGGAAGGTTTGCAAGAAACAACAGATAGAAAATACTGGGAAGCCAGGGCAAACCCAGCGTCTATTAGCCTCTTTGATGAATTGATAAGAATTGTAAAAACTGCTTCTGAACCAAGGCTCACATACAACAAAGGACATATTGCAATCGGCACTTTAGGGCAACATTTCATGTGGTGTCATCCTAGAAAGGCAGCCAACATATTCCTAGTGCTTCGAGTAGGCGAAGAAAATCGTGATGCAATCGTCGCGAAATTTGAAGAACAAGGTATTGAATGTTCAAAAGGTGAACGCCGCGTAAACATTATAAGAGTCAGGCTTACTTCCAAAGAATTTGAAGAAAATCGTTCCCTTATTCAAGAAACAATCCTCACTGCTGAAAAATTCTCTCACTAACTAATAACTTAAGGAATAGATTTATGGATAAAAAAACGGAAGGCGTCGAAATACTCGTCAAGGAAGTGCTTGCCACCATACCAGAGCCATATAGCGAAGACATTATTTTGGAAGTCTTCCAAAAGATCGAAGAAAACCCTGAATGGGAAAAACGATATCGCAGCCTGAGTATTGATGTAGGAGATGGATTTAGCGATGACGTCATCAACCCATGGATCGGTAAGTATGTCTCTAGTGAAACGGGTATGAAGGCATTACAAGTAGTCTCTGCTGGCAATAAATGCAAGTTGGTGACGAGCTACTCGAAACTTGGATGGTAAGGAAATAAATTCACACTACCGTTCACGAAGAGGGAGAGATGACCTTTCCCCCGTCCCCTTCCCTGGAGGGAAGGGGTGCCTGCTAGAGATATAGCGTATACCAAGAAGGATGCTGCTGGTCATTTACAATAATGCCATTATGAAAAAGAAATACAGAAAACAACGTCCACATACCCCCGCCTGGTTGGATACGCTGATCGGCTGGCTGGAAGTGCTGGCGGTGATCGGAACCATTGCAGGGGCGATCTATGCATTGGTCAGCTTGATCGAGATGTTCGGCGGGTAGGGGTCAGCCCAGGTAGATGGGGTACACTTCAAGCAGAGGTGGGTGAAACTCGTCCGCGTGTGAAGGGGTTCAAGCGAGAGGGATGAGTGCGCCTGCCAACCAAGCGCATGGGGGAAGATAATTTATTTGCAAAGAAGATCGAAAGGAATACGTCCATGCCTGATAACGCAAAGATACTGATAAGAAATGCCAGAGAACAGGATATTCCCACCGTCGCCGCGATCGACGCCGAGGCGTTCGCATCCTATGGAAGTGCTGATACGGCTGAAACATTTCAACAACGGCTGACGGCATTCCCTGACGGTTTTGTGATTCTGGTGGCAGAGAATGAGATCGCCGCCTATGGCAGCACCGAAAAATGGCTGACGGAGCGCGGCTCGGGCGAGAAGCTCACGTCCACACACCAGCCGGATGGCAGGATCTTGTGTATCACCGCCATGGCGGTCAACACGAAATTCCGCGGCAGAGGTTACGGTCTGCTGATGCTCGACAAGCTGATCGAGATCGCTCACCGCGAAGGCTGCCGGAAGATCGTGCTCGAGACTACACATGCCCAGGGTCTATTTCTAAAGCGCGGCTTCAAATCCGATCAACAACGCAGCGAAGGTGGAGTTTCATTGGATGTGATGTCGCTCGAGATCGAATCCTATGGCAGTAAGGCGTAAGAGTCGGGTAAGCGCAGCAAACACAGACGCACCCCGAAATTAATGTTTTGTGGGTGAGTTTGTTCTTAAGAGCAAATGGGACGCAGATATACGCTGAATACGCGGATTTTTTTATCCTTTCCGCGTCCATCTGCGCTCGTCAGCGTCCCAAATTAAATTGGGGGGTAATCATATTGCATGAAATGTTGTTTCCATCCTACCTAGTGAACCAAATCTGTCTGAAGTCAATCGTAGATCAGGATTTTAGCCTGATTCCCTAATGGAATTTGATATATGGCGGATTATGCACAGCACAAACAAATCCGCCCTACAAATACTTATGCAAGAGGTCTAATAAAAGAATGGAGTAAAATACAAGAAATCAAGTACCTGTTTTAGAAATTATGGGCGTTCCTTACATCAACGATGACAAACATGGAGAACCCCTATGCTTCAATGCCCAGCCTGTAAAAAAATGACCGCGCCTGATAAGTTGGGGAATTGGTTCCAATGCCAACAGTGTGAACACTGGCTTTGCCTGCGTGCCGATTCAAAAACTAATACTACCTGGCTCCAGCCCGGTATACGGGTGAACGAAAAGATTTACGAAATTACGATCACCCAAGCCGCATCCGCGCCAGGTTCCATCCCTACCGCGAGTGCTGAAAGATCGTACGGCACCTCCGTCCCTGCTGCGCCGCAAACGCTTGAATCAATTCAAATCGAACGAGCAGAGGTGAAGCGCAATTTAAACACTGCCGAAGTAGAGCTTAGGCGTCTGGCAGCGCAGATGAGCACCAACACCAGTAATACAGCCACCATCGAGAGAATCAACAACGAGATTACCAAAGTCAAAAACACCAAAGAAAGTCTACTGGCAAGGGAAAAAGAACTGCTTGCGCAGAAAAGCAATCTCGAAGCGCAAAAGCGGGAAAGAGAAAGAACATCCAATCCGCCAGTGACTACCACAAGCAAGCCCTCAAAAGAAAATCAAGGCGCAGCTTTCGGATGTTCCGCCGTATTGGTTGCAGCCGCCCTGATCCTATTTGGCATAAAGGTCAATATTGCCTGGGATGTCAACGCGCTCTTATGGCTGATGGGTATTACGATTGCCGGAGGGTTTCTTTTTTGGGTAGGCTACAATGCAGATTAAGGGCAAAGCAGCCGATACGAAGACGACATTCAAGATCACAGATAAATTGGGTGAAGAAGTATAAGTGATAAAGAAGTGCAAGAAAAAGGCAAGAGGAGGTTCGTATGAATGAAGAATTTACAAAAATAGTATTAGTCCCTATTGGGATTGCTATTATAGTATTTTTCATTGAAATGCTTGCTATACAATCTAAAGGAGTTAAGGATAAGAAAAGAAAATTTAAAGTTTGGCTTTCGGACTCTAAAGAAATACATCATGAGCTTCCAAAAGATATCAACGACATTCGTAATCTCTTAAAATCTGAAACCAAGTTGGGAAATAAAAAACTGATTGATATTAGTGAATTAGTGTCATTTGAAGCATATACTGGGTTTGGCTTTGACTTGATTGCGGCAGCTTTAACCGCAGACATTTTAGCCACATTCAATATTAATCAAACTACTCCATCCAACTTAACCGGCTGGTTGGTTATTCACTTCTTATCATTAATTTTTGTAGCATGGTTAGTTAGAGCTAACAATACCGAAGCACCAAAGTTTTCTGAAACCTTATCTGAAGCGCCACAAACAAAAAGCGGAGGTTTCTTATCAAAAATAATCGAATGGGTTAAGAGGGGAGAACAGATAAGGACTCTAATATCTGTATTGTTGGGTTTATTTTGTATAATCACGAGTTTTATGGTTTTCTGGAGCGCACTATGAATGATAACCCGCGTCTCTTCAACTTACTTGGTTCAATTGGAACAATCGTCGTTGTCATTATAGGTTTAGGATTGATAGAAGATACAACAGAGAATTTAGTAAAAAATTCTCTCTATGCACTCACTGCAATTATTAGCTTTCTTTCATCCATTAATATCTATGCGATTCTAATTAGTACGAAAGCAAGACAAATTAATACTTCACCGGATTCTATAAAACATCAGAATAGATTGCCAATCTTCAAGCCTAAACATCGAATTTCAAAACCTAAACCCTTCCAAGGAGACAAAGTTTTTTTTAGCGCTCAAGTAATTTTAGCCATACTGCTATGTTTTTCCGTCCAACTAACCTCTATCATTGCGCGCCCTGAAAGTATCGAAACAAATTATACAACAACACCAACGTATAACTTCATTACACAACAACCTGAAATTTCAAACACAGACACAGAGACTTTATCTCCCACAACAAATGCAACTATTATATATTCAGATATTATTGTTGGAGATTGGAAAATCAACCGTATTAAATGTGTAAATAAAACCCGCCCTTGGGTTGCGTTATTAGGGGTAGAAATATCAGGAGGCTTAGAGCCGTACAGAATAACAATATCTCAAAAAGGAGATTTACTTTACGAAGAAATAATTGTTACCACGATGGAAAATCAAAACCTAAAGGTTATTTTCAACACACCTGTTATTGTAAAAACCGGCTTATTTGTTGATGTTACAATAAGTTCAAATACTTTTAATGGGAAACCTGGTTGGCAGGATAAGTTATATTTTCCGTTTTTCGACTCGTCATGCCAAAAAGATGATTAGTATTGCCATAGTTTCATAAACTAGTATTATGATGACATAAAACTTCTATTAAGTCCATTTATTTATTAAGGCTAAACATTAATCAAAATGAACCCCAAAACCAACAACATTACTGTCTTCAAGCAAATGAATTCTTTTTTTAAATCAAAATCATATTATGTAATTCACATCCCTCTTTTCATTATTATCGTTAAATCTATTGCGGTCTTGATAAACAATTTAGAAATAATTTCAGTGAAATACAATTTAGAATGGATGAATCAAATTGGATTATTCTCAAAAAATCAACCACAATATTTTTTTGAAAATTTTGCGAGTTGGTCAGGCGTTCTTTATGGATTTCTTATTCCACTAGTTTTAGTGCAAGGTTTAGATCAGTTCCGCGAGTTTGATAGAATATTTTTTAAAGAAGCCAATTCAGCTAGGGCACTCATTGATAAACTAAATTTTTTTCATGAGGATAACTACGAGATAAAAAGACGCATCACCCAATCTCTTATAGAATATATAAAACATGTGATGTCAAATTTCATGAATGAAGCAAATGACTTAAGTACCAGCAGAAATGGTGACAATTTACTTCGTGAGGTTCGCAAAGAATTTAAGAGTCTGCTTCATCCCAACATGACAAGCGTAAAGGAACCTGAAAGTCTACTTATAGAATTACTTAATCAACTTGATGAATTAATTAATTTACGTGGAGAACGAATCATTCTTTCTACCGAAAGTATCTCTGATATGTTTAGAACATTCGGAGTCTTCGCATCGATTATATTTCTTACACCTTTTTATATTATAGGCTTCACTCCGACAACAGGGGTTATAGAGAATATTCTTGTTTTTGGCTTAACGATTCTTGTTATTTATATATATATAATCGTTGACGATCTAATTGACCCATTTGGCGGAATTTGGAAAATCGAACCAGATTCTTGGGATAGAATTCTTCAAGATATTGAACCTGAGGACAATTAATCAAATCCAAATTAAGCAAAACCCTAAAGTAAATCTCCCCGCACCTAGCAATATTGCAAGCCCGGCGGCGTGCCGAACCATTGAAATGGACAAACCCAGTCTGTATAATCTCAGGCATGAGCACATCCCTAGCCAACCTGTTAACCGAGATCGAAGACCTGCACAGCTACGAAAGCGCCGAAGCGCTGTTACCGCAAGTGAAAAGCGAATTGGAGCATCTGCAAAGCCTCGTCCGCGCGCTGGATGTGGAAGTACTGCAAGCCAGCCAGGCACTCAAGATCTTCAAGACCGAAAAACGCTCAGGCGTGCTCGGCAAACTCTTCAACGGCAAAGAAGAAACCGTACTCAGCGCCAAAGTGGAAGAAGTCCGCAGCCAGCGCGAAGCCCTGCATGCCTCACTGCAACGCCTGCAAGATGTAGTGGACTACACGCCTCGCACTCCGCTCGAGCGGGATTGCATTCTCAAGGAACTGCGCCTACGCAAAAAGGGACTGCAAGAACAACGCCGCGAGATCACGCAAGTGGCGTACGGTCCACGTCTGCGCCGGACGGAGAGTGTGGCACTGCCCGAGGGAGTCGACCCGGTCGCCTTTGAGCGGCGTAAGGCACGCTATGCCCGCGAGGGTGAACGCCTGCCCGGCGAAGATGTCGAAGCCGCCCTGCACCGTCAACGCGCACAAGTCGAGTCCGCTTTGCAATGGGTCGAAGCCTTCCCCGAAACGCTCCCGGTTTAGCTGGGGGCGTTTTTTTTATTGTCTGTAACCATCGCCAAAAATCCTAAGCAGGAATAAAATAGAGTCAGTCACGCAAAAATACCGTGTCACCCTGAGGGAGCGTTCTTCGCGACCGAAGGGTCTCGCATTTTGGGCGTAGAGATCCTCACCGCACTGCATCCGCACTGCGGTGCATGTGTCGCTACCGCTCAGGATGACATGCCCTGGAGGAAGCCCACATGCCTGATTACAAAAGCATTGATAGCAATACGGTGGAAGGTCGGCGCACTGCCGAACGATTGCGCACGCTCAAGCTGGAGTTAGACGGCGCGATCCCATCCAAAACGGTCGACTCGACCGTGCTACTGGCAACCTGGAACATCCGCGAGTTTGGCGGCACCAAGTCCGGTGGGCGCGAAGCCGAGCCGCTGTTCTACCTCGCCGAGATCATCTCGCGCTTCGATATCATCGCCGTGCAAGAAGTCCGCGACAACCTGGATGCCCTCGACGAGCTGATGAGCATCCTTGGTCCGTGGTGGAAGTATCTAGTCTCGGATGTCACCCTCGGCACGCAGGGCAACAACGAACGCCACGCCTATATCTACGATACCCGCAAGATCAGCTTTGGCGGCATGGCGGGCGAACTGGTGCCAGAAATGAAAAAAGAGGGCGGTGTGCTCAAGTCCGATTTTGCATTTTCGCGCACGCCCTATGTGGCGGGCTTCAAAGCCGGTTGGTTCAAGTTTACGCTCTGCACTCAACACTTTTACTATGGCGAAGACAAAGCCGACGATCCGCAACGCCTGCTCGAAGCCAAGATGGTGCTCAAGCTGTTGAAGAAGCGCATGGAGTCGAAAGATGCCTGGGCAGGCAATAGCATTCTGCTGGGCGATTTCAACATCTTCTCGATCAAAGATCAAACCTACCAGGCGATCGAGAAGGAAATGTTCCAGATCCCTGCCAACGTGAAAGGCAAGTATACGAATGCGGTTCAAGACAAGCCCTTCGATCAGATCGCCTTTCTGGCGCGCGATGTTGAAAAGCAATTGGGGCTGGCGCGGGCGGGCACCTTCCCATTCTTTAACCACGTCTACCGCGATGCTGATTGGAAGGTCTACCAGCCCGATACGACCGAAGCCAAATACAAGCAGTGGCGCACCTTCAAAATGTCTGACCACCTGCCGCTGTGGGTTGAGCTTTATGTCGACTTCGGCGATGCCTACCTCGAAGGCAAAATGGCAAAGCCCAGCGGGTAAAGGCTACGTTGCTCTGGCGGGGGCTTAGCCCTCGCCAGAGCAGAAGCAGTAATTAGTCCGTATTGGGGGTAGTGAAATTATGCTCGGGTGAGCATCCCATCGGTATAATCAAAACAGATACACAAAAATCCAAACAGGAATGCACCCGTGAAAAACAAAACCCTCGCCCTTCTACTTCTGCTCAGCCTTATCCTCTCTGCCTGCAACCTCGGCGCGCCCGCTCCGCAAGATGCCAATGCCCTCGCCACTGCGGCGGCACAAACGGTTGAAGCCGTGCTCACGCCCGCTGCCTCGCCCGTGGCAGCCCAAGCCACACCCGAAGCCAGTCCCATCCCTGGCGTGGCGATCGACGGCACCACCGCCGAACCGATCGATAGCGCCGCTTGCGACGAAAGCAACATCATCGTCTCTTGGGAAAGAGACGGAGCCACTTACGACAAAAAAGCCGTCGATACTCCGCTCGCGCCGGGCAGCAACTTCGTCATGTCTTGGGTGCTCGAAAATAACGGTACTTGTGTTTGGGATGGCAACATCGTCTTCAAGTTTACAGACGGCACCCGCCTGACTCTTCAAGATGAAATCCCCGTGATGCCCTCGAACTACCGCATCCGCACCGGTGAGCAACTCACGGTCAACGTGCAGATGACGGCTCCCACCGCTCCGGGATCGTATGAGACCTCTTTTAGTTTGGTCAAAGCGGATGGCGAGAGCATCGTCAACTTTGGCGTACTGACCACGGTCGGCAATACCAACAACGCCTCGCTCGCTGCGCCCGGCGACTTGCGTTACAGTTACGACTGCTCCTCCGGCTCGGTCAACATCACCCTCAACTGGGTAGACAAAGCCGATAACGAAGCGGGCTATCGTATCTTCCGCGACGGTGCAAAACTGACTGACCTGCCTGCCGGGTCCACGACCTATAACGACATTGCCCCCGGCTCGGGCTCGTATCAATACACGGTGGCTGCCTTCAATGCCGGTGGCGAATCCGCGAGCAAGGTGCAGGCAGAGACCAGTAATTGCCAGTAGATAAGTTTCTCGTCATTGCCTGTACTGTTCATAGGCACGCATGCGAGGAGATTGCTTCGCTGCAACGAACGCAGCTCGCAATGACGAAGATATTACAAGGAGACTGATTCACATGAACCCAGCCGAATGGATCGAAGAGAATCGCAGTATGTTCAACGCCCTAAGCGATGAAATTTGGGGCTATGCCGAATTGGGCTACAAAGAAAGCAAATCTGCCAAGACTCTTGAAGACGCGCTTGAAGAAGCGGGCTTCAGCATCGAACGCGGCGTAGCGGGCATTCCGACCGCCTTCACTGCCAGCTATGGCAACGCGGAGGGTCCCGTCATTGGCATCCTCGGCGAGTACGACGCGCTGCCGGGGCTGAGTCAAGATTGTGTCCCGTATCGCAAGCCGCTCGAAGATGGCAAGCCGGGGCATGGCTGTGGTCACAACATGCTCGGGGTGGCGGGCATCGCTTCGGTGATGTCGCTCAAGCAAGCCATTGATTCAGGCGAAGCGAAAGGCAAGATCGTTTATTTTGGCTGCCCTGCTGAAGAAGGCGGCGCAGGCAAAGCCTTCATGGCAAAAGCCGGCATCTTCAACGGTGTCGATATCTGTCTCACCTGGCACCCGGATACTTTCAATGCCGTGCCGTATACCAACTTCCTCGCCAATTACCGCGTCATCTTCCGCTTCTATGGCAAGACCGCCCACGCGGCGGCTGACCCTTTCAATGGCAGAAGCGCATTGGATGCCGTTGAGTTGATGAACGTGGGCGTGAATTATCTGCGCGAGCATATGATCCCCGATGCGCGTGTGCATTACATCATCACCAAAGGCGGCGTGGCTCCCAATGTGGTGCCCGACTTCGCCGAATCCATGTACAGTGTGCGGGCTCCGCGTACCGATCAACTCGACCCGCTCTTTGAACGTGTGAAGAACATCGCCCAGGGTGCTGCATTGATGACCGGTACCGAAGTGGAGATCATGGTCATTTCGGGCATGTCGAATATGTTGGTCAACGAGACCATCAACGAAGTGTTGCAAGCCAAAATGGAAGCGATCGGTGCGCCGCGCTTCACTGCCGAAGAACAGGCGTTTGCGCAGGAGCTTTCCAAGACTATTCCGGCAGACAGCCTCGAGACCAGTGCCTATATCTATGGGTTGGATGCCAAGGATGTGGCAAGACTCAAACAGCAGGTGCTCTTCGAAGAAGTGTTGCCGCCCTTCAAGTCTGAGATCATCATGCCCGGCTCCACCGATGTGGGTGATGTTTCCTGGGTGGCTCCCACGGGGCAGATCCTGACCGCTTGTTGGGCGCTTGGCACGCCGGGGCATTCCTGGCAGATCGTGGCGCAAGGCAAGATGGGCATCGGTCAACGTGGCATGTTGTTCGCGGGTAAGGTCATGGCTGCCAGTGCGCTGGAGTTCATGCAGAACGATGCTCTGCGTAACAAAGCCGTGGAAGAATACAAGTCCAAGCGGGCTGCGGCGAAATACATCTCCCCCATCCCTGAGGGTACCAAACCGCCATTGGATTTTTAGTTCGTCGTCTCAAAATGTCATCCTGAGCGAAGGATCTCTACGCCCAAAGTAAGAGACCCTTCGGTCGCAAAGAGCGCTCCCTCAGGGTGACACAGTGTTTTTGAGATGTCTGTAGTATTTATACATCTCAGTCGTTCTGGTGAAGGCTAAGCCCTCGCCAGAACGAAAGTAACTTAGCTTATGCACTAATCCCGAAGGGATGCAAGGATTATAGAAAATCATGTGCAAGCGAACCAAATCCCGAAGGGATGGCATAATTTCCCCAAGCTATGCCACCCCTTCGGGGTTGATAGGTCAAATTTCTACATCTATAATCATTTGACCCCTTCGGGGTCATTCTTCACCACCATAGAGTAAATAAATAAATTTTTCTTTATCTGGCTTAAGGAGTACACCATGACTGAAATCAAGTATGAGATAGTAAAAAATATTGGCGTGTTATCCAAATCTGCCAGTGGTTGGGCGAAGGAGCTTAACCTGATCAGTTGGAACGACCGTGAACCGAAATACGATCTGCGTGATTGGTCCGCTGACCATACGAAAATGGGCAAGGGCGTTACGTTGTCGGCTGAGGAATTGGCGGCGCTGAAGAGCTTGTTGAATTCAAGCGAGCTGTAGCATTGCCTGAATCATAATGCGATTTCGTCGTAGGGGCGATATCATCCCCTTGTGGGACCCGTCAGGGTTTAACCATATGATTATCCACAAGAAAGGGTCGCCCTTTGCGAAGAGTTTTCACAAAACGCGGTTGGGTCTCCCCTACACAAATTTTTCCTCATCCCACTGGCAAGAGCAGATAAAACTTACAACCGGGGTAATTCACTTCGTCGTGTCCGGCGCTTTGCACCCAGGCTTTGCCGCCGTGGGCACGTGCTACGCCGCGCACAATTGCCAGCCCCAAGCCGGCTCCGCCCGCTTTGAAGCTGGTGATACCCGAAGAATGCAAAGCCACGCTGCCCACCTGATAGAACTTCTCAAAGACCAGTTCGTGATGTTCAGCATCCAAACCGATGCCGGTATCCTGGACTGTGATGCATAAGGCTGTAGGTTCTTCTGCGGTGGCGGGCAGCATCTTGGCAGAGAAGTTCACTGTGCCGCCATCGGGGGTGTACTTGATGGCATTGACCAGTAAATGCCGCAGGGCTTTGGCGATCAGGTTCGGGTCGCCGTGGATGAAGGGCAGATCCGCTTCGATGGTGAGGATCAGCTTCACGGTCCGTGCCGAGGCGCTGGGGATTAGTTCCTGCACGGCTTCTTCCATCAGGAGTTTGATTAACATCGGCGAGGGACGCAGTTCCGTCGTTTCCAACCGGGTGGCATCTAACATGGTGTTGACCACGCCATGCATACGGTCGGTGCCTTTCAAGATACCTTCCATCACTTCGCCCAGGGCGGGATTCGCTTTCACTTCATTGGAGGTGCGCAGTAAATTGGCATAGCCTTTTAATACGGTCAGAGGGGTGCGCAGTTCATGTGCCGCCACTTGAATGAATTCCATTTTGTTGCGGTCGAGCTGACGCAAGATGAG
>JAFLCE010000110.1 GCA_017303655.1 Anaerolineae bacterium | reverse complement strand
AAGTCAATTAGCGGACAGATTATACCAAAACAATTCATTGCGTCAAGCAATTTTGGCTACAATGAACTTAATATGGAAAATCAAAATTGACCCTTGACAGAGGAAAAGGCTTGGTATATTATTAGAACAGTTGTTCTAATATGAATGAAACCAATCACTTTGACCTGATGCTAAACGCATTGACAGAAATAATGCAGGAAGAAAAGGCGACACAAACAACGCCTCTTCCTCCGCCCACGCCTGCTCTGCCAAACCTGAGCCAAGTCCTCACCCGACTCGCTCCCATGCCGCAGGAAGCACTCTTCCTTGGCATGGCAATTGACGGGCTGCCGGTTCTGCTCAATTTGTATGACCCAGTTCCAGGTCCGATTCTGATCGCAGGTACTTCATCCAGCGGCAAGACTCGTCTCTTGCAAACCATTGCTCGCGCGGCAGAGATCCTGCATCCATCTGATTATGTGCAATATGGCGTTGTGACCACCAAGCCCGATGAATGGGAAAAATTATACGGCAACGAAAACAACGCGGGCATTTACCAAACTGGCGAAGAGAACACCAGTGCCCTCCTGCAATCACTGGTGACCTGGGCGCATAATAACAGAGGTGAAGGTCAATCCATCCTCTTGTTGATCGATGATCTCGAAGCCCTCACCAAGATGGATGAGCAGACAAGACAAAATCTACGCTGGCTGCTCTTGCGTGGACCCAGCCGCCGTGTATGGACTTTTGCCTCAATGGATGCAAGCCAGGCAGAGAATCAAAAAGAATGGTTGGAGTTCTTCCGTACCCGTTTGTTTGGCTGCGTGGAAGACCCCGAGCATGCCGCCTTGTTGACTGGCAATTCCCTACTCAATCATCTATCCAAAGGCGATGAATTCGCCATGCGAGAAAACAATAAGTTGCTTAAGTTCTGGCTCCCCGCCATGGACTAAAGAAAGAAGGAAACATGCATACCGGACTTTTATGGTTTGACAATGACCCACGTACGACGTTGAGCGTGAAGATCCAGAAAGCGATGGACTATTACAGCAAAAAATTCGGGCGCAAACCTGATCTATGCCTCGTGCATCCCAGCATGATGGACGCCGGGCAGATCCACATCGAATTTGGCAAGCTTGTCGTTCGCGCCTATCGTCCCGTTACCCCTGGTCATTTCTGGATCGGAACTGAAGACCAGGGCAAATCCACCGTCAAGTAGAGATATAGTCTTTCCTTTCGCCAATCTATATCTCCTTGGAACCCTCCCGTAACTGGCATACGGGAGGGTCTTTCATAATAAAATAAACATAGGAGGCACGTTATGAATGAACTTGAGAAACAAGTACGAAAAGTATTCGAAGGATATAAAGCCGCAGTCTTTGCAAAAGATGTGGAGGCTTTCCTTAGTCACTACACTGAGGATATACACATCTTTGATCTGTGGGAAAAATGGTCTTACGAAGGCATTCAAGCCTGGCGCGGAATGGCGACGGACTGGTTCGGTTCATTAGGCGATGAGAAAGTAGTTGTGGATTTTGACGATGTGCAAATCACCGGCTCGGATAATATAGCCGTTGCGCATGCCTATATCACCTACAAAGCCTTATCCGTTGACGGACAAGAATTGCGTTCCATGAACAATCGCTTGACCCTGGCACTCAAACGTACCAACGACGGCTGGAAGATCTTTCACCAACATTCTTCGGCACCCATTGACGGAGACACGCTAAAAGTGATGTTCAAACGAGCATAAAAGAAAACCTTCCGCTTGTAAGCGGAAGGTTTTCTTTTAACCAGTGGCAACTACAAATGCGATTGCCTGACTCTCGGTATGACTCAAACTCACCGACCAAGTCGTTAAGCCTAATTGCTTCGCCAGCCGATCCCCTTCCCCAGATAAAACCAGATAGGGAGCCTTGCGCTCATCCGAACGGACTTCGATCTCCAGCCAGCTTACATCACCGATACCGCAGCCCAGGGCTTTTGCCGCAGCTTCTTTGGCAGCGAAGCGAGCCGCAAGCGATGTGACACGCCCATGACATTCTTTTCGTTCCAGCTCAGTAAACACCCGCGTAAGAAAACGTTCGCCATGCCGCTCGATCGCCTCGGCGATACGGTTTGTTTCTATTAAGTCCACACCAGTACGGAGAATCACAGATTCACCAACTATGGTCCAGCCGTCGCGATCACCAGACGGCTTGGGTCGATATATTTGCGAGCAACTTCAACCACATCTGCACGCGTCACCTTGCGGACAAGGCTCTCATAGCGCTGATAGTAATCCATGCCCAGATCATAACGATGGATATTGAGGATCGCGCTGACCATGCCGCCATTCGACTCAAGTGACAAGGGCAGCCGCCCAACATAATTCGCCTGACTATCAGCAAGCTCTTCTTTCGTCACACCACTCTTCACAAAACGCTGCAACTCATTTTCGATCAAGCCCAACGCCTTCTTCAAATTCTTCGGGTTCACCCCGGCATTCACTTCCCAACTACCCGGTCCAATACCCGCATGCAAACTCGAGTAAGCATAATATGCCAAACCCGATTTTTCGCGCACCACATTCCCAATGCGCCCCATCATGCCAAATTGACCCAACACTGAATTCCCAAGCGAAGCCGCCATGTAATCGGGACTTTTGCGATTCGGTCCCAGCGTGCCAACTATCAAGTCAGATTGCGACTTGCCAGGAATCGGGTGGTGGCGTTTGATGGTTTTCGTCACAGGCTTGAGCGGAGGAAGAACCGGCGCTTCTTTCTGACTTGGAGCTGACCAGCCGCCCAGGAATTTTTCCAACGCCTCGAACGCTTTCTTCGGGTGGATCGCACCCACGATGGCAATGACCATGCCGCGAGGTCCAAAGTAGCGACGATGAAATTGTTCAAGATCCTGACGAGTGATCGCTTGGATCGTCTCTACATATCCATCCGACGGTTTGCCATACGGATGATCGGCATACAGGAATTTCTCAAAAAGCATATCCGCCATGTCAGATGTATCTTGCGCGCGCAACGCCAGCCCGGTAAGAAGCTGTGTACGCAAGCGCTCGAACTCATCTTTAGGAAAGGTTGGCGTTTGTAACGATTCAGCGAGAAGTGTGAGGATAAGCGGAAGTTCTTCAACCAAAGCGCGCCCACCGAAGTTCGTGTTATGAACACCAGAGTCAAAACCAAGACTTGCACCGACGGTTTCAAGCTCGTTATAAATAGCATCAAAGGTGCGAGTTTGTGTGCCACGCATCAACATGCTGGAGACAAAATCGGCAAGACCTAATTTCTCGTCAGTTTCAAAGAGCGCGCCTGCGGGCATATACCCGCCAATGTTGATCGCCGGACTGTTGAAGTTAGAACGCGCCAGAACCGTAATGCCATTCGAAAGCGTGGTCTGATAAACGTCTTCAGGGCTGGGCATGGATGATTTGTATTTCGCAGCCATGTTACGCTCCCTTGCTTTGCGGGATGTACGTCCCCACCACGCGTTTGCTGGGCTGAAAATACTTCTGTGCCACACGTTGAACATCTTGCGGCGTGACTTTGGCAAGCTTGTTCAAATAAGTGCTGTACCAACTGTAATCAGAGAACATGGCAGTGTAGCCCATCCAAAAGGCTTGATTGGTGATGTTCTCGCTACTATATGCAAAAACCGCACGCGCCTGTTTGACCGCACGTTGGATCTCGGCAGCAGGCACGGGTTCATCTTGTATTCTTTTAATTTCATCATCCAGAACAGACAGTGCCTCGGCGGGCTTTTTATCGGGTCGATGCACGATAGTGAAGCGATACAAAAATGGGTCAATGGTTGATTCTGACCAGCCGGAAATATCCACTGCATGTCCTTTATCGACGAGGGCGCGGTAGAGACGGCAGGTTTTATAGGAGAGTCCGCTGGCGCCGTTGAGCAGACTTTCGAGTACTTGCAATGGGAAGTAATCGGCATCCAAAGCATTCGGGAAGGGATACGCGACTTGCGTAAATGCCGTCTCACCGGGACCTTCCACTGTTAACTGAAGCTCGCCTTTGCGTTCCGGTTCAGGGCGGGCAAGGCGCGGCGGGACATTTCCCTTCGGGATGGGCTCGAACAATTCCTTGATGCGCTTGAGCATGGACTTGGTCTCGAAATCGCCAGCCAATGAAAGTGTGGCATTGTTTGGTACATAATAGGAGCGATAATGATTGTAGAGGTCATCACGGGTAATCGTGCGCAGGTCCGCCATATCACCAATGATCTCATGGTGATATGGATGTACACGGAATGAAGCATGCTGCACCGCTTCGCCCAGCAGGAACATCGGCTCGTTCTCGGAGCCTTCACGTTCTGAAATAATGACCGTGCGCTCCGAAGCGACTTCTTTTGCATTAAAGATGCTTTTGGTCATGCGGTCTGATTCGAGCCGCAAGGCAAGGTCGATCTTGGCGGCGGGCATGGTCTCGTAATAACGGGTGGAGTCGCGCGAGGTGGACGCGTTCCAGCGCCCGCCTTCACGAGAGATGGCTTTATCGAGCATGCTACCAGGGAATTTTTTCGTCCCTTTGAACATCATGTGCTCGGTCCAGTGAGAGATACCGGTCTTGCCGGTCGGTTCATCGCGTGAGCCGACTTTGTACCAGACCCACGAGGAAATGATCGGGGCAGTACGGATCTCGCGCAACATGATCTTCATGCCGTTCTTCAACTCGACTTGCGTGACATTCTTCATATAACTCCAAAGGATTGTTTTCGTATCAGGTTCATTTACACGCTTTCGGGCTGTTATTTTTAGAGGAAACAATCATGGACAGATCGGTTGTCCATCCATATTAAGCGCATTGGCATCTAAAAAGCAATAAAGCGGTTTGATCACTTGCTGTAAACCAATAAAAGGTTCATTCAATTGCGTCTCTCGCAATGGGATATTTACCGGGACGTTCAGAGTAACCGGCACTTGCTGATCTACCGGCACAGTCAGATTCAGGAAAACCGGCAGGCTGGTGCCCTGTGGCAGGACGATGGTGGTGTTGGCACGCGAGATATTCAGCCCGCCCGTGTTCACAGTGACCAGCGCATTAGTAATCGTCACATCCTGGCTGAGGACAACGTTGGTCTGCTGGTTGAGTTGCAAGTCAAATTTAACTGGGATGGTCGTATTCACCACAACATTCGTTTCAATATTGGCGCGTTCCATTTTTTCAAAGTTGGTATACAAGCCGCCTGGCAGCCCGACCAGACTAGTTCCCATTTCCATTAGGTAAGACACGCTCAACCCCAAGCGACTAACACTGATGAGAAGCACAATCAAGACCAACGCCAATATGACGTTGCCAGAAAGGGAAATTAGACTGGCGATCGTCCAAAAGCGGGGACCAAAGAAGGAGCCGCGGCTCTTTGAACCAGTTTCAGGGGTAGACTCAGCTTTGGGTTTTGTAACCACTACGGCAGGCTTGGCTGAGGCGGGTTTAGGCGTTGACTCCGTTTTGGGTTTTGGATCCGCTTTAGGCTGCGAAGCTGCATCCTTTTTTCGCGGAAGCGCATTGAGCAAGTTTTTCCGGGCAGCGGGCTGAGGTGGTTTTGCTTGGTCTTCTTCCATTTTGACTTCCTTCTTTGGCAGGCGCGAAAGCGGAATAAAACTCGCGATGAGTTTACGGAATTTTTCTACAGGATCTTCTTTGATGGGTTTTTCTGTCATGCGACCTCCTGTTCTGTGCTATGCTGTAATCTTAGCATAGTTATTTCAGGATGTCAGATTTTATTGAAACTTAATAAAGGTATAAGAACTACTTGTATACGCATTGGTTTTCAAATATAATGCGATGGTTTACGTCAGATTTAGGAGAGAAGAAAGTGGACAATCAGTATTACGTCGCCGTGATCGGCGCGGGACCAGCAGGACTTTTTGGAGCACGAGAACTGGCAAATAACGGTGTACGTGTGGCGCTATTTAATCGTGATATTAAAGCTGGTGGTTTGGCAGAGTATGGTATTTTCCTTGAAAAGCACACCATGAAAGAAGGGCTGCGCAAGCAGTTCCGACAGGCGCTCGACCTCCCCAACATTGATTATTATGGGAATGTTTCTATTGGAACGAATGGTGAATTAACGCTCGATGAAATTCGCGCGCTCGGTTTTGACGCAGTGCTGGTCTCTGCGGGTGCGCAGGGGACAAAGTCTTTGGGCTTACCCGGCGAAACCCTCGAGGGCGTGTACCATGCCAAGGATGTTGTCTATCATTACAACAAGTTGCCTCCGTTCAGCCAACGTAAGTACCGTTTTGGCAAACGTGCCGCCATCATTGGCGCAGGCAATGTGATGGTGGATATCGCCCGCTTCCTGATCCACTACCAGGGCGTGGAAGAAGTGACCGCCGTGGTTCGCCGCGGTCCAGCAGAAGTGAACTTCACCAAAGATGAGATGAAGCACCTCATCAGCTACCTTGATCTTGATGAATATGAAAATGAACTGAAGCGCGTCCTCCCGGCTCTTGAAGCGATTCAACAGGACCCGGAAATTGGTCGCCATAAAGTAATCGATTCTCTCGCCAAGGCAGATCCCAAGATCAAAAATGCCAAGTTCCATTTTGACTTCCTTGCCTCCCCCACTGGGATGATCGGTGAGAATGGGGTACTCACCCAGCTTGAAGTGGAAGATAATATCCTAACCGAACGCGACGGCAAGACCAGTGCCAAGGGCACCGGCACCAAACATACACTTGATGTAGATACGGTCATCTTCGCCATCGGCGATCAGGTGGATGCGAATTTCGGTCTGCCCACCGAGTGGGGTGAGTTTTCCAAAAACACGGAACCCAAATTCCCTGTGGAAAATGTTTCGTATGAATCCACTACCGAAGGCGTCTTCGTTGGCGGCTGGTCTCGCAAAGCCAGCGAAGGTTTGGTGGGCTATGCCCGCCGAGATGGTACAAATGCGGCAAAAGCAGTAATGCAATATCTGCAAGCCAAACAGCCTGCCCACACCAGCGCGGATGCTGTGGCTGCTAAAGTGAAGTCTTTGCAAAAGCCGATTGTGAGCAAAGACGACATCAAGCGGCTTGAAGCTGCTGAAGCAGAAGAAGCCAAAAAGCGCGACCTTGAAGAATTCAAGTTCGCAAGCAACGAAGAAATGCTGCAAGTGATGGGCTTGATCGAAACCGCATAAAACTTATAACGAAAGAGAGCGTCACCTTGAAGGTGACGCTCTCTTTAACAACTAACTTTTCCTATCAGAGTAATATATCCCGTCGCTTCATACAAACTCGGATATTGATCCTCTTGCTGTAAATAATCTGCCAGTAAAGGCTTGAGGGGGTAATAGGTAAACTGATAGCAGGAATTTACTTGCATCTTCTCCCACGTGTCTTTTTCCAGCCCAAAGAGGTACAACTTTTCACCATCGGTGGTTTCGACCACATAATGGGTGCAATAGCTTTTATTGCATTTTCTTGTCACTTCTTCTTTTTCCAGTACTTGCACATGCACCGTTTTATCACCACCCGTGAAGGTGTTGTATGTCGCAATAGCCACAGCCGATCCAAAAAACAAAATCAAAATACTGAGACATCCCAATGAATGACGTTTGAGAAATTTTTCTTTTCGCTTTCTTTTGGGAAGATAATTGAGCAGAAGTCCGCCCAACCCAAGAAAGAAGAAAATGCCGATATAAATCAAACTGTTTGAGAAAGCCCCTAATGCCGATGCAGAATAAATGATGTCCATGCCCAAACTCCAGTAAAGTTATTTGATGCACCCACTTTCCGTCAGACTGGTTACCTTTTCAGCTGAAAAACCAAGAACCTTCGTCAAAATTTCTTTTGTGTGCTCCCCCATCAAAGGCGGCGGGAGGCGGTAGGAAACGGGTGTATCTCCCATCTTAAGCGGCGAGCCGACCAGCGGCAACGCCCCAATGGTGGGATGCTCCATCTCCACCAACATCTCGCGTTCCTTCACGTGCTGCATGGAGAAAACCTGCTCCACGGTATTGATCGGTCCGCACGGGAATTGGTCACCGATGAGGGAAAGCCAATCGTTCACGGATCTCTGAAGAAAAATCGGCGTGAGTATGGGAATTAATATCTCGCGGTTTTGCACCCGCGCCGAATTGGTGAAAAAGCGCTCATCTGCTGAAAGTTCAGGCTTGCAAATGACCTTGCAAAAAGACTCAAACTGTTTGTCATTTCCTACTGCGACCACAAACCAGCCATCACTGGCTTGAAAACTTTGATACGGCACGATGTTGGCATGTGCATTGCCATAACGTCTGGGATTCTTGCCCAAGATCAAAAAGTTACTGGCGACATTTGCAAGCCAGCCGAGTTCGGAGTCGAACAAGGCAATATCAATGTATTGACCATCACCTGTGAAAGTCCGCGCTTGCAAAGCTGCCAAAATTGAGATCACTGCGTTCTGCCCAGCGAATAAATCCGCAACCGCCACGCCGACTTTCATCGGCTCGCCATCGGGTTCGCCAGTAATGCTCATGATTCCGCCCATGGCTTGGATCATGAAATCATAGCCGGGTTTATCGCGCAAGCTTCCGGTTTGACCAAAGCCCGAAATGGAACAGTAGACCAGTCCCGGGTTAAGGGTATGAAGCGTTTCAAAATCCAAACCAAATTTTTTCAACGTGCCCGGGCGAAAGTTTTCCACCAGCACGTCGCTCTGCATAGCAAGCCCACGCAGAATATTTTTTCCCTCCTCCGTTTTCAAATTCACGACCATGCCGCGCTTGTTGCGATTGACACACAAGTAATACGCGCTCTCCCCGCCCGCAAACGGCGGACCCCAGCCGCGCGTCTCGTCACCTTCGGGCGGCTCCACTTTGATGACCTCCGCGCCCAAGTCACCGAGAACCATCGTACAATAAGGTCCAGCCAGCACACGGCTAAGGTCGAGCACACGAATATTTTGTAAGGGCTGCATATCATCTCCTATGAAACGCGACTTGTATTTTAGCAAACCTCTCATCAATGCGGCGGGATCATTGGGATTCACGCCAGATCCCCGCAGTGGGATACCTCTGGATTCATTCGGCGCTTTCGTGACGAATCCGATCTCTCTGCGCCCGCGCCTGCCGACTGCTCATCCGGCTTTGGTCGAATTCCCAGGCGGATTCCTCCTCCACACCGGCTTGCCGAACCCCGGGCTGAACGGAACGTTGAAAAAATATTCCGCCAAATGGAATCGTGCCGACCTGCTGATCATTGTCCACCTTATGGCAGATCGACCGGAAGAAACGCAACGCATGGTGCGCGAGTTGGAAAATGCCGAGAATGTGATGGCAGTTCAACTTGGCTTTGCGCCGTTATTGTCCGATGACATCATCTTCATGAATTTGGAAATGTGTTTGGGAGAAGTTCCGCTGATCTTTGCACTCCCCCACGAACAAGTACTCACACTTGGACGCAAGCTCATAGACGGTGGAGCGAGCGCGATCAGCATCGCATCGCCGCGCGGGGCTATATATGACAAGGCTGGCAATTTAGTAACCGGAAGGTTGTATGGTCAGTCATTATTTCCTCGTTCATTAGATATTGTCCGTTCGGCGGTGATGAGCGGGATACCCATCATCGGGGCTGGCGGCGTGTGGTCGGATGCGGATGTGGAATCCATGCTCAAGGCGGGGGCAATGGCTGTCGAAACAGATGCCCAGCTTTGGGTCCCGAAAGAGGCGAAAGTATCCTGAAGTTGAACTTCAGGAATCCAAGTCAGGAATAAAAAAAAGAGCCCCGTCTCACGACGAGGCTCTTTCGCTAGGTTCGATTAGAGAACCACAACATCCGCGGCTTGCAAACCTTTGGGGCCCTTCTCGATGGTGAATTCCACCTTCTGGCCTTCCTGCAGGTTCTTGAAGCCTTCACCGCGAATAGCGGAAAAGTGGACGAAGACGTCGGGACCGCCTTCACGTTCGAGGAACCCGTAACCCTTGGTTCCATTGAACCACTTAACCGTGCCGATGATACGTTCAGCCATATTTGCCTCCTGAGCAAAATAAAAAATGGGGTGACGCAGTTGTGTTCATCGGGTGGTAAAAAAAATACGGCTCAAGGTCTTGCTTTGAGCCGTCGTCTTCTTCCTTCCACAACGAAAACCTCTTGCATCCTTCAAGGCTTAATTTATCATTAAATTCCAAAGTTGGCAATTATTTAATAGGCTCAAGAAGGATGACCGGAATCCGGCGGTGGGAGGCTCTTTCTTTGTATTTTTCGTACCCGGCATAGAGAGCAACCGCCTTTTGCCAATAGGTTTCGCGTTCTTCACCCACGGTTTCACGGGCAAGGTATTTCCCTGTGATGCCGTTCAGAGTGACATCACATTCGGGGTTTTTCTTGAGGTTGTAATACCAACCGGGGTTGTGTTGCCGCCCAAAATTGGAGCCTATCAGTGCAATCTTGTTGCCATCAATGACCGCAATGAGGATGGAAGTATGTTTTTTGCCGGTTTTTGCACCGGTGGTGGTGATCTGAATAATATTCCAACCAAGGAGCTCGGTGAGGGTATGCTTGCCGCCAGTCAGTCTGAGGATGAAGCCATCCAGGATATGGGTGCATGTGGCAAAAAAGGCGGTGACAGGCTTGATCATCAAGAGACGATGAAATCCGCGTTGCAGGAAATTAGGACGCTTCACTTTATTTCTCCAACCAGATCGTAACGGGTCCGTCGTTGTGGATTTCTACTTCCATGTGCGCGCCGAATTTGCCGGTTTGCGTTGACACGCCATGTGAACGCAGTAGTTCGACAAAGCGCTCGACCAGCGGCTCGGCAACTTCGGGCAGGGCGGCATCAATGAAGGAAGGGCGACGTCCTTTGCTAGAGTTGGCGTACAACGTGAACTGCGAAACAACAATGGCTTCGCCTTTCACGTCCAACACCGAGAGATTGGTCTTGCCTTGTTCATCTTCAAAAATGCGCAGGTTGGCGGTTTTTTCAGCGAGGAATTGAACCTGCTCTTCCCCATCGCCGTGACCGATGCCCAATAAAATCAGCAGACCTTTTCCGATGCTGGAAATGGTCTGCTGTTCGACAGTGACACTGGCTTGGGAAACTCGTTGGATGAGAAGGCGCATGGGTACAAGGTATACAAGGAAACAAGTACACAAGTAGTTAGACAGCCGTAATTACCTTTTTACTTGTGTACTTGTCTACTGCTTTTTACGGTAACTTCATCGCCTCGCGGACTTCGCTCATCGTTTCTTTCGCGATGGCGCGGGCACGTTTGCCGCCGTCGTTGAGGATGTCTTGCACTTCGGCAGGCTTGGATTCAAACTCGACGCGTTTGGCGCGGAAGGGTTCGAGATTCTTGTTAAGGTTGGCAGCGAAGCGCAGCTTACAATCCACACAGCCGATGCCTGCCCGGCGGCATTCGGTATTGATCATGTCCACTTCTTCTTGCGGGGAGAAGATCTTATGCATGGTGAACACGTTGCAGACATCGGGGTTGCCGGGGTCGGTCTTGCGCTGACGCGCCGGGTCGGTGACCATTTCACGCACGCGTTTGGTGGTCTCTTCAGGGGTGATGGCAAGCTCAATATGATTATTCAAGCTCTTGCTCATCTTATCTTTGCCGTCAATGCCGACGACTTTTTTGACTTCGGTATGCTTGACTTGCGGTTCGATGAGCGCCTTGGTATTGAAGCGATAATTGAAGGAACGAACCGTTTCACGCGCAAATTCGATGTGCGGAGCCTGATCAATGCCCACGGGAACAATATCCGTTTTGTACAAGACAATGTCCGCAGTCATCAATACAGGGTAGCCTAGCAAGCCATAGTTGACGTTCTCCGGCTGCTGGCGGATCTTTTCTTTGAAGGTCGGCAGGTCGGTCAACTTGCCGAGTGGCGTCACCATAGAAAGATAGGTATGTAATTCCATCACTTCGGGCACGTGCGATTGCACGAATAGGATCGAATCTTCGGGGCGAATGCCCGCGGCGAGCCAATCCAACGCCATCTCAAACGTATTTTGCTTCAATTCTTGCGTGGTTTCTACAGTGGTCAATGCGTGGACATCTACAATGCAATAGACGCATTCATAATCCGTCTGCAACGCCACATAATTCTCTATCGCGCCAAGATAATTCCCCAAATGCTGTCTGCCCGTGGGGCGCGCGCCTGAAAATACTCTTCCTTTTTTTGCCATTCGTAGCCTCGTTTTTTTACCACGAAGGGTACAAAGAGCACGAAGGGATTATGTCAATTCCTTGGTGTCCTTAGAGACCTTTGTGTTTAGATTTTTTCAATCAACCATTTTCGAGATGAGACCCAGGACTTCTCCCGCTTCGGCGTGACGCTTGTTCTGCAATTTGGAGTAGACTAACTCCCCGTTCACGCTGACCTCGAACCTGCCTCCGTCCGAGGGAATGAGTGCCACCGATTCAATCACGTGCTCATAATCCTTCAACAGTTCCTGCACCAGACTCACGGCCCGGTTGGTGTAATGTCAAACCGCGCAGTAGATGATCTCAATTCTTAACATAGTGGATATCTCCAAATAAGACCTGAAAAAGGGTTTCCACCCGCCAAGTCTGATGATTTTATAAGAAAATTATAACATGCCGCTTTCACAGGCTTGCCATGCCCAACCAAGACGGCTATAATGCCGCAGTCGTATTATAAATAGCAAGAAAGCAAGGAGAGTTCCACATGCCAGTTTATACCTATCGTTGTGAAAATTGCGGAATCCAATTCGAACGCCAGCAATCCTTCACCGATGACCCATTGAAGACCTGCCCTGAATGTCGCAAAAAAGCATTGAAGAAGGTCATCACCCCCACCAAGATCATATTCAAGGGATCAGGGTTCTATGCCACCGATCACAAATCGCCTTCGGGTGATACCTCCGCAACCAAAAAGAGCGAGAGCACATCCACTTCCAGCGGCGAATAAAGCCCGAGTTGTAGAATCAAAAACAGGTCACGTTTTGATGCGTGACCTGTTTTTATTTAAATCCAACTCTTAGAGAATCGGTTTTAGCGACGACGGCTTGCGAGTCATCCAGACCAACACCACCAGCACAGGAATCAATGCTACAGCGGCACTCACATACGCCATCATGTTGTAGCCAAGCGAGGCGAAGATGAATCCGCTTTCCAAACTTCCGAGCGCAGAAGCGAGACCGACGAGCAGGTCATTGAAGCCTTGCGTGCGGGCACGTTCGGCTGGGGAGAGTTGGTCGGCGAGTAAGGTCGAGCCGCCGACAAAACAGAAATTCCAACCCAAGCCGAGCAGGAATAACGCCACACCCAGCGGAAGAACATCGGGAGAAATCGTCGCCGCAATGCAGGCAACAACTAGTGTGGCAGAGCCGATCAAAATGACAACGCCACGCCC
>JAFLCE010000011.1 GCA_017303655.1 Anaerolineae bacterium | reverse complement strand
TCACCAGTCCGTGCTCGTTGGCGCCCATTTCTGCGCCCCACATCCAATATGGTTTCGAAAGAAAGATCGCATGCGTGTGCGTGACCTGCGGAATTTCAATATACGTGCATTTCACCTTGCTGTTCGGCGCATGTTCGGCAGCCGGGTAGAAAGCCAGGTGTTGTCCCTCGTTGGGTGGGCGGTCTGAGTTCTTGCCAAAGACGGCAATGCCGTTCGATGTAGCGAGCTTGGTGGCGATCAGTGTGTCACACATGGTTGGCTCCCATTCGTTTTACCGCGAAGAGCGCGAAGGTCGCAAAGAAAAAAAACTTGGCGTCCTTGGCGGGTTTAGCGGTTCAATTCTTAAACTTTACCAAAATTATAACTTGTTCCAAACTGCCGCATGCATTTTCACCCGCACCCGCACGCGCGCATCCGCACTCGCCGACGCCCACAACGCGGCCGTCTTGCGATACACATCCTCTTCCAACTTTTCTAAATCCTCCCATTCATCCTCCATGAACGCTTTCATTTCCTTGGGCGTATCCCAATAATAGAAATACGAAAACTCTTCTACCTTTTTTTGGATGAACCATCCGCGCGCTTCAACTTCTCTCATGGCTTGATTCGCCGCCGCGTCATCGGCAATGCCCTGAGGCAAATCGCTCAACCTCCCCGCTGCCTGCCAGCCCGCCCCAGAGCTTATCTCCACTGACCACGAATCTTCCAAAGGGCGCAGGTCGAGCAGAATCCCATTTGGTTTGAGCGTTCTATGAATTTCATTAAGAGCATGAACCATGCTCGCATGTTCCATTCATCAGAGTGACCAGGCTAATATCGCAATATCAAATGTTTCTTTAGAAAAGGGGATATGACTTGCGCTTGCTTCAGTGAATTGAATTGTTGAAATGTCCTTTATGCGCGCATCGGCTTTTGCCACCCGCAGTGCATCGTGATCTGGGTCAAACGCAATGACCTGCTTTGCCGAGTCCGCATACTTGAACGCCAAGCGTCCCTCGCCGCAGCCAACTTCCAGCACGCGCGCATTGGAAAAATCCACCAGCCGTTGCAGGATTTTGCCTTCAATGTTCTCAGGGTCTTTTTGTATGGGCATTTATTTATTCATCATTTTCGTAAACTTCACCGAGTCGGTGATGATCTCTTTGAGAACTTTTTTATCCACATCCGCTAGTTTTTTGATGTACAAACAAACCTTTGATTTTGAATGTTTGCCCAGCTTTTTGAGTTGGCTTGCATAACCATCGAAATTGGGTTCAACGTAAACGGTGATATTCTGTTTGCGCGGTGCGAACGCAATGATGGGCCAGGGCAATTGCTTTCCATTGGCGTAGGTCATTATGTATTCGTCAAAGCCGACAATATTGCTGCCCCACATGGCTGGCTCCGCTTTGGTGGCTTGCTTCATCATCTTCAAGATCTCGAAACAATCGGCGCGAGTCTGCTCATTGGGAAGGGCATTGATAAAATCTTCAACACTGGCATTCGTCTTTTGGGTTTTCGGCTCCGCCATGTCGCTCTCCTTATTTGGATAGTGTTTTCAGGTACTGAACGGATTCACTGACCAACTCTTTCAAGACTTTCTTATCCACGTCTGCCAATTTCTTGATATACAAACAAGACTTGCCCGTAGAAAACTTGCCAAGCTTTTTCATTAACTCATCGTAACGCTCAAACCCCGCCATGATGTACACTGTGAGATTCTGTTTGCGAGGGGAGAAGCCCACCAGCATCCAATCGCCTTCGCGTCCGCTTGCGCCTTTGTAGTGATAACTGCCAAACCCGACAATGCTCGCTCCCCACATCTTCGGCTCCGCTTTGGTGACCTGCTTCATGATTTTCGCGATCTCGAAACAGTCAGCGCGGATTTGCTCATCACTGACCGTGTTAAGAAAATCTTCCACGCTCGCTTCGTTTAATTTTGTTTTCAACTCTGCATTCTTTGCCATGAGGTATCTCCTTTTTGATGAACGGTTAAAGTAGAGATATTTTAGCTTATTTGTTCTAAAAATAAAAGTGGTGTTATAGGGAATTTACTTGGGCGGCAGTGTGAGTGCAAATTCCACGCCGAGCTTCACCCATTGCGCGAGTCCCTTGGCGGATTTAGTTCCGCTGGGTTCCACCATGAGCCAGCCTTTCATGGGTTTGGGGCTGCCATTCATAGTGAATATCTTGACGTGTGTACGCTTTAACATGGATTCATATTCGTCCACGCCCACACGCACGATCAAGTCATCGCCGAGAATGCCGACCGCCATATTTCCATGCAGCATATAGCCAACGCCGCCGAACATCTTTTTCTCAATGATCGGCAGCCCTTGAACCTCAGCACGGATTCGCTCAGCAAGCTTTGAGTCGTACGCCATCTTAACTCCTCACTGATCACTATTCACTTCTCACTGCTTATCCCGTGCCGAATTGTCGATCGCCGGCGTCACCCAAGCCAGGTACGATGTAAGCGCGCTCGTTCAGGTGGTCGTCAATTGCGGCAACGTAGATATCAATATCGGGATGCGCTTCTTGCATGGCTTTGATACCTTCCGGTGCGGCGATCAGCCCGACAAATTTGATCTTGGTCACGCCCCAGCGTTTGAGCACGTCCGCTGTGGCTGTGGCTGAGCCGCCTGTGGCAAGCATCGGGTCAAGGATCAAGCACACGGCAACGCGTGGCTGCACCGGCAGCTTGTTGTAATATTCCACCGGCTTGAGGGTCTTTTCATCGCGGTACAAACCGATATGCCAGACTTCGGAGGAGGGCATTAATTCCCAGATCCCTTCCACCATTCCCAGCCCGGCGCGTAGGATCGGCACCAGCCCGATCTTTTCCTGTAATTGTTGTGCGGTCATTTTTTGAATCGGCGTTTCGATCTCGACCGGGGTGGTGGCTAAATCGGCGGTCGCTTCGTAGGCGAGTAGACCGGCGATCTCACGCACAAGTTCGCGGAACTTCTTGGGCTCGGTGTTCTTATCACGTAAGCGGGATAGTTTGTGGGCAACTAGCGGGTGTTTGGACTCGTGTACGGTGGACATGGAAACTCCGTTTTCAGTTTTTTTGCAATTATAGCCGGATTGAGTCAGGATATTTGTCATAGGGTAAGGGTGATGAATCAATATTCCAGAATTGTTATATGTGTTATAAAATGTAAACACTGTAAACTGTTTTGAGGATATCATGGCACAGACCCGTAGAGAACGATTACGACTTGAAACGATTAACGAGATTAAATCCACTGCCTGGAAGCAGATCGGTGAGCAGGGTGCGGCGTCGCTGTCTCTGCGGGCGATTGCGCGCGAAATGGGCATCACCGCGCCAGGGCTGTATCGCTATTATAAAGACCGCGATGCCTTGGTTACAGCATTATTAATGGATGCGTTTTCATCCTTCACGACAAGCCTAGAGACTGGGCGCGATTTGTGTGATGTAAAGAACCATGTTGGGCGCTTTCGCAGCATGTGTTGGGCATACTTTCGCTGGGCGGCAGAGAACCCACAGCGTTATATGCTTTTGTTTGGAACCCCTATTCAGGGCTATTTGTTTGCCGATGAGTTGGGACCAGTGGCGCAACGGAGTTTCCTCGTTTTGCAAGGGGTGATCGGTGAAGCATTTGTGGCGGGGAAAATAAAAGGCGAAGCCGCAGCTTTGAAACTGCCGACCCGTCTCAAAGTCCAATATGAAGTGCTGGGGAAGTTTGGGATGCCCTATACGGGCGCTGTCACTCAGTTGGCGCTATCCGCCTGGTCCATGATCCATGGCATGACGTCCCTTTTTTTATACAACTATCTGACGGGCTTTTTACAAGATAACGTGGAAGCGTTTGTTGAATTTGAGATCGAAAAAATGAAGAAAGTATTGGGGTTGGAATAAAGGAAAATATGATAAATCGCCATTCGTTTTGGCTGGAAAATAATGGCGACAAAATAAGGAAATAATAATGAACACAAATGCAACGTGGCTTCAAAGAAACTCACTGACGGGATATTTTTTTCTGGCTTATGCCATTTCGTGGAGTATTGGCATTCCGTTGGCGTTGATTGCGCAAGAAAAAGTTAATTGGGAGATCCCATTCGCCGTTCATTACCTCTATTCATATGGTCCAATGTTGGCGGCTTTAATCATGACTGCTCTAACGAAGGGCAAGTCTGGCATGGTTGATATTTTCAAGCGGTTGACCACCTGGCGGATGCGCCCGGTCTGGTGGCTGCTTGCTTTATCACCGCTGCCTGCATATTTTTTGATCGTTATCGTTCTTCGCTTGATTCAGGGCACATGGGTCGATTTGAGCTTGCTGGGGCAAGTCAATTTCCTTCCAAATTTGGGGATCGGCGCGCTCTTTCTGTGGATCTTTACTTATGGTATTGGAGAAGAAGTGGGCTGGCGCGGATATGCCTTGCCCAGATTGCAGGAAAAAATGAGTGCGTTGAATGCGACTCTTTTGTTGGGTGTGCTTTGGGCATTGTGGCATCTGCCGATCTTTTTCTATGTATTTGATACCGCCATTGCGGTAGGTTGGTTCTTTGGACTGATGTGCGGCGCGATCCTATTCACATGGATGTATAACAGTACGGACGGAAGTCTGCTGGCGGTTGCGCTTTGGCACGGTTCGTTTAATTTCATCACCGCATCTGGGGCTGGCGAGGGCTTGGGCGCTGCGATTATGAGTACCCTCGTCATGATTTGGGCTATTGTGTTGATCTTCATTTACAAGCCCGCGAATTTGTCTACTCGCGAAAAACAGGTAGCGGGGTAAAAGAATGAAAGTCAAACCATTTCTGCTCGCGGTCCTTTACTTCATTGCTGTGATCGTGTTGGCGCACTTTTTTATTCCGCCGAACTATGATTGGACGCAAAACACCATCAGTGACCTAGCTTCGCAGGGACACGCATACAAATGGATCATGCAGGCGGGGTTTGTCGGGTTTGGTTTGCTGCTTGCTGCGGGGTCTATTTATTATTTCTGGCAAAACAAAAAGCGATATTTTTTGTGGCTTGTGACTGGCTACGGCTTGTCGGTTTTGGTCACAGGATTTTATTGCGCTGCAGCCATCGACCCTTCCATTGAGTACTCATTACAGGAAGCCAGGATCCACTCCACTTTTGCGACCATTGCAGGGGTTTGTATGAGCATGGGGATCATCTGGCAAATTGTGGCATCTTCCACCCGCCGCGAACGCTGGGCACGGATCATTTTCCTGCTTTTCGTTGTGGGAATATCAGGGTTGTTTGGTCTTGCAGAGAATCATATTTTGGAAATCGGGAAGGGCATCGCTCAGCGTGCTCTATATTTTGCTGGGCTGGCATGGTTGGTCTATGAAGAACGTCAAATTTACATGGAGGCACAATAATATGAATGGAAATGATTTTATGGCATGGGTCTTGCACTCGCCTTTTCACGGCATGTTGAGCAATGGCATGATGCTCATCACCCTCACCGGGCGCAAGACTGGCATGACCTACACCACACCCGTTGGATATTATGTGGAAGGAGAATACCTGTGGGTCATCACCAGCCGCGAACGCAAGTGGTGGAAGAATCTGCAAGGCGGCGCGGAAGTGAGACTTTTACTTAAACGCAAACCTGCGCATGGAATTGCTAATGTGGAGTTGGATGAGAAGGCGGTCGAGGCGCGGATGTACGAATATCTGCGGCATGTGCCACAGGCAGCAAAGCCCATGAAAATCCATGTGGAGGGTGGCAAGCCCAATTCAACAGATATCGCCACCACAGCCAAAGACCGCTTGTTCGTAAAGATCAAATTAACGGAATAATCCAAACACGACCGGCAACGCCCCAAGCACGGCACAGATCAAAACCCCGACGACTACCAATGTTAGGCAGGTGGGTATCAGCCAGCGCAGCCAGGTCCAGTAGGCGTACGTATTCCAAGCTTTGATGGCAAATGGTTGAGCCTTGCGAAGAAGATCGGGCGCTTCTTTTTCTAAACTGACGGTTGGTCTTGCGGGCGGAGTTTGAATCCTCGCTGCGGGTTTTGGTGTGGCTTGCATCCGCAACTCGTTCGGGATGGTTAGGTTCGCGCCACAATAGGTACATGCCATTTGGCTCGCGCCGGGTATGGCTTCATTCGGTCCGCCGCAAGCGGTGCAGGGAAAGGTATCTGTCATACTTGCAATTATAGTATGCTTGTATTAAATAAAAAAAGCGGACGGGATAACCGTCCGCTTTTTTAGAAGGCAGCAAATGCCGCCCAAAGACTTACGCCCACCACGATCAGAGTCACCAGCATAATAAAGCCAGTGACCAAACAACTAAAACCTAAAGACCAAGCCGTGATCTTTTTCGCAGTATCCGCATAGTTCGCCATCATCGGCGCGATGTTCGTGGCACTATACACTGAACTGACATCATACACTTGTGAATTCACCAGCCCTTCCACCGTACGGCGGGCATCCATTTCACTGATGCTCGAAAAACTCATATATTTTTGAACCGCTTCTTCTTTCTTCCCACCTTGCGCCAACTGCACCACTTGCGACCATTGCGCGCCATACCCAAGCATCGAGTTTAAGTCGGGTGTGCCGAAAAGATGACCCTGGCTTTGAGTATTCTGCGTTTCCGTTTTTCGCAAAGTCTCAGGGATAATGACCGAAACGCCGCAATACGGGCACTTCGTTGAACTTTCGTTTCCGGGCGGCTCAATCGGACCGCCGCAAGACGGACACTTCAATAATTTAAATGACTGGGTGGACATAAATGCGCCTCTTTCTTTAAAGTTGAACTGATTATACGCTTCAAGCCTGAGATTTAACCCAGACATTCGTACTACTCATTCATTGCTTTGCATCTACCTAGCGATTAAAATCACGGCAAATCAATTCGAGGAGACGTCCATGAGTGAGCCGTTTACGTTTGGTGGAGAGATCGTCTGGAAGCCATTGCCTGAACAGATCGAGCATGCCAACCTGACGCGCTTCATGCGCCTGCATGCCATTCAAGATTTTGAACAGCTCATGCAACGCTCCACACAAGATGTCGCATGGTTCACTGACGCTGTCTTGAAATTTCTAGATATCCAGTTTTATCAGCCATACTCCAAGGTGGTCGGCCTGAAGGAAGGCATTCAATTCCCCAAATGGTGTGTAGACGGAAAAATGAATATCGTCCATAACTGTGTGGAGAAATGGACAGCAGACCAAGAACAGCAAACCGCGCTTGCTTTCGAAGGCGAAGAGGGGACAACGCGCAAATTATCGTATGTGGAATTAAATAGGGAAGTGAACAAAGCCGCCAATGCTTTAAAGTCCTTAGGGTTGGGCAAAGGCGATGCCATTGGTATTTTCATGCCAATGACGCCTGAGATCGTCATTGCTTTACTGGCAATAGCCAAGATCGGCGGCATCATCCTGCCTTTGTTCTCTGGCTATGGGGCAGGTGCTATCGTCTCACGCATGGTCGATGCTGACGCCAAAGCGCTCTTCGCCGCGGATGGCGCTTTCCGGCGCGGCAAGCCGGTTGAGATGAAGTCGGTTGCAGATGAAGCTGCGGAAAGTATTCCTACGCTGAAACATATGATTGTTTTGAAGCGTACGGGGCAGGCAATAAAGATGAAAGAAAAAAGAGATCACTGGTGGCATGAGTTGGTGGATGCTCAAAGTGATGTGTGTGAGACCGAAAAGACATCCGCCGAAGATCCGTTGATGATTATTTACACCTCTGGTACCACGGGTAAACCGAAAGGTGCACTGCACACACATTGCGGATTTCCCGTCAAAGCCGCACAAGATATGGCGTTCGGCACAGATGTACATCGTGGTGATGTGATCTATTGGATGACCGATATGGGTTGGATGATGGGTCCATGGTTGGTGTTTGGCAGTTTACTGCTGGGTGCCACGATCTTCTTGTATGACGGTGCACCCGATTTCCCTGCGCCGAATCGTTTGTGGGATTTGGCGGAGAAGCACAAAATAAACCAAATGGGTGTCTCGCCGACGCTGATCCGTTCGTTGATTCCGCATGGCGATGAGCATTTCAAGCAACATGATCTATCTTCGCTAAAGTGCTTTGCCTCTACGGGGGAGCCGTGGAACCCTGATCCGTGGATGTGGCTGTTCGAGAAAGTCGGTGATGGGCGTATTCCCATTATCAATTATTCGGGTGGCACTGAAATTTCTGGCGGCATTGTAATGGGCAATATGTTACTGCCGCTTAAACCTTGTGCTTTCTCTGCTGCCTGTCCCGGCATGGATGCGGACGTGGTCGATGAACATGGCAATTCGCTCCGCAATGCGGTCGGGGAGTTGGTCATCAAAGCGCCGTGGATCGGCATGACGCGCGGCTTTTGGAAAGATCAGGGACGATATTTAGATACGTACTGGTCGCGTTGGGAGAATGTTTGGGTCCACGGTGATTTTGCAGCCATTGATAACGATGGCTTATGGTACATCCTCGGGCGCTCAGACGATACGATCAAAATTGCAGGCAAACGATTAGGTCCGGCGGAGGTCGAGTCGATTATTGTCCGGCATGAATCGATTGTGGAGGCGGCTGCTATTGGTGTGCCACACGAGGTCAAAGGAAGTGAACTGGTCCTTTTTGCGGTAACAGCTCCCGGCGTGGAAGGAAGCGCGGCACTTCGTCAAGAATTGCACGAGATGGTTGTGGCAGAAATGGGCAAGCCGCTCGCGCCGAAATCCATCTTGTTCGTTTCAGACCTGCCTAAGACGCGCAATGCCAAAGTGATGCGGCGCATGATCCGCGCGGCGTATTTGGGGTTGGAGTTGGGAGATACCTCGTCGTTGGTTAACCCGGCGGCAGTGGAAGAGATCAAATTGCTAAAGTGATTTTTTTTCGTGATAGTTGCCTGTAAGGTTGATTGGAGGTTTTCCCTTATTGTCCATGCTTCTTTTGAGTCTTATAGTAGATTGTGTAAGGTTCATCACACAATCCATTCAGACAAACCTAAAGGAGCTTTTTCATGAAACGTTTTTTCTTCTCATCTTTGGTCATGGTGGCACTGCTTGCTCTGACCACCAGCACTGTTTTTGCGGGCACGGCCCTTTCTCTTCTCGAAGTTCGGAATGACGATGGGGTTCCAACGTTTGTTTTTCGGGTAAACGGTACTTTCACGAACGGTGAGTTACATAACCAGGGCTATGTGCTGGTCAGCGGCGAAGGACAGTATGCTCTCCATTGCGCCGTTCAAGATGAAACCACTGTGGTTTGTCACACGTCGAAAAAAGCAGCCGGACACCGCGTGATGGTTCATTTTGGCGGCTCCGATTTCTGGACCGTTGTACCGGAAGAAAGACCCGTTGCTCCTAAGCCTGCTCCTGTACCTGCTCCCATATTCAACATGGCATAGTTTGACCTAGGCGTATATTCCCGTAATGAAATGGGCTGGCAGTAATGTGCCAGCCCTGTTTAATTAAAACCATTGCTACTTGGTGTAGTACTAAAGTAAGTAGTAATGGTAGCTATATTCATACCAATATCCCATTGTTGTATGGATAATAGGGTTTTATATTATTTTATGAAAGGACAAATACCATGAGAAAAAACTTTAATGTTTTGTGTATCGTTTTTATGCTTTTGATCAGCGCTTGTAATGCAGGGGTAGGACAGCCTGTAGTAGAAGAAACCTCGGCTGTAGTGAACGTTCCAATCGTTGAGCAGGTACAAGCCGCCACTAATACACCGGCGGTGCAACATGCGATGATCCCAGCTGAATTACCCGAGCTTCAAAGCGGCTTGGCTGGTGATCAGGATTCCTCCTCTACCGCAGATGAGAATCGTGCCCCAGCCGGGGACCGCTTTACATTTGGTCGATATGAGAGACCTTTTAATGCCAGTGAAATGGATGTTTATTACCCTGGTATTGATATTCAAGCCGCTTCAGTGTTTGAAGATGATAACTGGGTGTATGGGACTATTGCGATAAAAGAAGATGCCGCATCTGAATGCAGCTTCAATGGCAGATATGGCTTTGAAGTCGACTGGAATATAGATGGCGGTGGTGATTTATTGGTGCTGGCATTAACTCCATCTTCGACAGAATGGACAACTGCTAATGTAGAAGTCTGGTTTGATGAAAATGATGATGTTGGTGGGGCACTCAAAAACACCTCGGATGAAGCGACTTCGCAAGACGATGGGTATGAAAGCCAGATTTTTGGGGGAGGTATAGGAGAAGATCCTGACATGGCTTGGGTCCGGATCTCACCAACGGATTCTTGTACCGTGCAGATCGCTCTTAAGCAAGCTGCACTTGAAGGAAATATGTATCTCATTGGCATGTGGGCTGGAAATGATCAACTCGACCCTGCTCTATTTGACCACAACGATGGCGTAACGCATGAGCAGGCAGGTTCTCCTTTAAAGGAATTTGAATTCTTTTATCCGCTGAAGGAAATAAACGAGCTGGATAATGTTTGTCGTATGGCTGTTGGTTTTCAGCCCAATGGCAGTGAACCAGGCGTCTGCCCGGTTCCTTCAGCACCGATTCAGGATACACCTCCTCCGCCCGGGCAAAGTTGTCCTCCACCTTCGATTTTGTATTGCTCCCCTAATGGCTGTTATTGCCTCTCTCCACAGGGATAAGTTTCTCTGATGGAGTCAAAATAACATAAAAACCGGACTGGCAGAAATTTGCCAGTCCAGTTCATTTTATATTAGCTGCGTTCATATAAGACTAATGGGGTATAGCTACCATTCTCTGTATTTACTATACTCTTTCTTAATGAAAGAGAGGCTTATATGTATTCAAAAACCCGTTTAGCAATACTCGTTTTATTGATCTCTGTGCTTGCTTGTACTACGAGCGGCGAAGTACCTCCCGCTACTGAAACTGCGGAAGTTGTTTCGCAAAGTAATACGTCTGTGCCCACGGAAGCAGCGCCTCAAGCTACGCCGATAGTGGAACATAAGACCAAGCCGGGAGAAATCCCTGAGATTCAGAGCGGCGTGGTTGGCGACCAGGATTCCTCGTTGACAGCCGATCAGAACCGAGCCCCCGGCGGAGATCGGTTTACATTTACACGATTTGAGCGCCCGTTTAATTCCGAGGCGATGGATATTTATTTCCCCGCCATAGATATTCAAGGTGCCATTTTTTATGAAGATGCGCAATGGCTGTATAGTGAAATCACCTTGAAAAACAATGAGGATGCGAGTTTTGTTCTTAATGGTAAATACGGCTTTGAGATCGATCTGAATGTGGATGGCGGCGGCGATCTGCTTGTTTTGGCATCCAACCCTTCCGTGAATGAATGGTCTACAACGGGGGTGGAAGTATGGGAAGATTCCAATAATGACGTTGGCGGCCAGACTCCTACCGTTACTGATAATGTCCTTCCGGCTGGCGACGGGTTTGAAACTCGCTTATTCGGCGGTAGCGACTCGCCTGACCCAGATTTGGCGTGGGCGCGCGTCTCTCCTAATGACCCGCATGTCGTGCAGATCGCGGTCAAACGGGATGTACTGGCTGGCGACACAACCTATCTTGTGGGGATGTGGTCAGGTACTGAGGATTTAGACCCGGCTTTGTTCGACATCAACGATCACTTTGCACATGAGCAGGCAGGAACTTCAATGACCGAGCTGGAATATTTCTATCCCATCAAAGAAGTGTCGGAGTTAGATAATACCTGTCGCATGGCAGTTGGTTTTCAGCCAAGTGGCAATGAGCCTGGGCTATGCCCATTACCGCCACCGCCGGGGGGGAACGCTCCTGAAGACCCTGGTTGTCCCACGCAATATCTAGTTTGCCAAAATGTATCTCAGATTGCGGTTGTGATCGTCTGTTATTGCAACCAACCCTAGCTTAAAAACAATAAATAAAAATAGACTGGAATTTTCCAGTCTATTTTTATTTTAAGCTTCACAACTGGTTCAAGATTATCAACAAGACTTATTTTTGATTTCGTTTTTTGCAAGCGAGCAATTTACGACTGCACTGGGTATAATTATTCAGTCTCGCAATTCGTGAGAAAAGGAGATTGAATGAAAAACGTTCGAAAGATAACTTTTGCGCTCGCCCTGTCTCTGCTGATTGTCCTATCTTCCTGTGCCAGCCCAACGCCAGAGATAGTGACCGTGGTGGTGACGGCGACCGATCAGCCTGCAACGGAGGCGCCTGCGTCTGCGCCGACCCACCCGCTGGCGCCGGTCTCTTTGGGTGGGCCGCAAAACGGTGAGACGATCAAATGGATCGACGGCAGTGTGCTTGTTTATATTTCCGCCGGTAATTTCACCATGGGCTATGGCGGGGATGCTCCCGTACACAGCATCTCATTAGATGGATATTGGATCCAACAGACTAAAGTAACAAACCGCATGTATGACCAGTGTGTATCTACTGGGAGCTGTACACCTCCCACTCAAGAACTTGGCGGACCGGTCTTTACCAACCCCACTTTCGCCAGTCATCCAGTCGTGGGGGTGACCTGGGATCAAGCACAAGCCTATTGTTCCTGGGTACAAGGCAGTCTGCCGACTGAAGCACAATGGGAAAAAGCGGCACGTGGTGCAAATGGCAACGCCTACCCCTGGGGCAATAGTGAACCTTCATGTGACCTCTTAAACTTTGCCAATTGTTATGGGCGCACTACCAATGTGGATACCTATGAGAATGGTAAAAGTCCCTTTGGCTTGTATGACATGGCTGGCAATGTCTTTGAATGGGTCTTCGATTTCTATGATGCCAATTACTACGCCCAGTCTCCGGCTGAAAACCCCACCGGTCCCACAACTGGCCAATATCGCGGCATACGCGGAAGTTCTTTTGAAACATCCGATGTACAAGCTGCTTCTGCCATCCGCCGCTTTAACGAGCAGACCGATAGCGGACGTGATATTGGTTTTCGCTGTGCCGTCCCCAACCCGCAGCCGTATGCGCCGTATTGTCAGCTAACGGCTCAAGTGCCTGCTAATCAAGTCGATTCGTCGGCAGCCTGTGCATTGCCTGAAGGTGTAGTAGTGAATCAATACTGCCAAAATGGGGATGGCTATGGTGTCGTGCAAATCTCCTTTGGTGCAACTTGGGAGGAGCGCGGCACACGCATCCAATGTGAAGAACGTTTGGAAGGCGGGTTACGAACCCTAGTCTGTCGTGGACCGCGTGGCATCGAAACTACCAATGAGGTGGTGGTATGTAACCCGGCGTGTACGAATCAACCGGATGTTAGCAGCCTGAACTCTTTCTGTGATGCTGGGTATACGCTCGACCCTGCAACCGGAGCTTGTTCCTACACCCCGATCCTTGCCCAACCTGCGGCAGGGGGCTGCCCGCTTGGGTATGTGACCGTTCAACGCGGTGACCAGCAAGTCTGTGCAGTCGGTCCGGCAGTGGACGGGTCTTGCCCGATCGGCTTGTATCTCGATGATCTTGCCGGGTTCTGTGTTCCGCCCAATGGCGAAGCAAATGCCCCGTTTGGCATTGACAACTCCGCACTTGCTCAGCAGACTTATGCTGGCTGTGCCGCTGGGTATGATTACAATTCGAACTTCCAATGTTGCCAGTCAGCTACTGGCGGAGCCTTCCCTGGTTGTGCGCCTGGTTTTACTTTTGACCAGAACGCAGCGGCTTGTGTGCCAGTCTTTGAAGAAGCTTTGGGTGGCACGGGCTGTGTGACAGTACGTGTAAACACAGTGAAGTGTTCGGTTGTGGAAGATAAGGTTTGTGCTCCGATCAAGACTGAGTCACCTTGTGTGGCGAACTTGAACTGCCAATGGAATGAGAATGCAGATTCTTGTGAAGTAAGAACGACTCCGTAAACGTTTTTGCAAATAAATACGAAACAGGTCTGGAGACATTTGTGTCTTCAGACCTGTTTCGTATAGGCATGCTATTGTGGCGACCCGAAATTTTCTCTAATAGCAACAATGATATGGATATATATTATCTGAATTTTTGAATTAAAATGAGACCAACAATTTAATAAGGAGAATATTTATGAAAAGATGGTTGTTCACTTTGGTTTTAGTCGTTTCATTGCTGGCATCACAAACTATTTCTGCTTCGGCTGCGCCCCTGGCAGATGGGGGGATCACTTTGCGTGAAGCAAGAAATGATACCTACGGTAATGTAATTTTCGTTTTCAATTTCACAGGTGATTTCTCCAAGTCCGACTTTAAGGGCGGTGTTGTCTTCTTCGGCGATGAAAGATTTCCTTTAGATTGTAATATTGTAGAAGAAGGCGTGGTGCAATGCACTACATCTCGAGCGGTGGGCGGGCAAAATGTGGTCATCAACCTGGCTGGTTTCGTTTTCTGGACTTTCGTGCCTGAACGTGCCGCGCCGGTTGTGACAGCTCCGAGTGAGTATTGCTACGATGTGTACAATTCCCAAACCGATGAAAGCGAAGAAGATTTCTTCTGGGTTCCTGTTGATGTTCATTGTCAAGATACACCTGCCGCAGACGGTGACACCATCGAATATGATAGCTGGCTCTATGAATTCTGGAGCATTATTTCAGATGGTTATTGTGGAACCAATGGAAATAATGAGTCGGGATTTTTCCAAGCTTGTCTTTTTTAGTTGATTTTTAGTATTTAAAAATACAGACCTCTCTGTAAGAGGGGTTTGTATTTTTTTCAGCGTTGGCTATGGCTTGGGTGGAAAGAACAAGCATGAGCAGGGAATGAACCGAAAATAGTCCTCTAGTAGGGTTGAATTAATAGAAATTATGTTCTAAAATAATTGACATTGTCGGTTCTTAAATCCAAAGGAGATGATCATGCCTAAAAGAAATATTGTCCATGTTGAGATTCCTGCCACAAATACTGGTGCTGCCGGAGAATTTTATAAAGAACTGTTCGGCTGGAAGATCACGCCCATGCCTGAAATGAATTATGTCATGTGGGAGGCGGGCAGTGGCGATGAATATGGCGGCTTTCCGCAGGTTTCAGACGAGAACCCTGCCGGGCAGGTCTTGGTTTATATTGACAGTGAAGATATTGATGAAGACTTAGACAAGGTGAAAGCCTTGGGCGGCAAAGTGTTGCGTGAAAAATCTGAGATTCCCGGCATGGGCTGGTACGGAGTCTTTCAGGATCCGACTGGCAATGTGCTTGCGCTTTATACAAGCCTAAATCCTTAAACAAGTTATGAAGCAATTTTTGTATCTTCTAAAACCTGCCCGCCTTGGCATGGTCACTGAAGGACCAACCCCCGCAGAAGCTGAAACGGTCTCACGTCATTTTGCTTACCTAACAGACCTGACGAACAAAGGCGTGATGATCCTTGTAGGTAGAACGCAAAACAATGATGAATCAACACTGGGTATTGCGATCTTTGAAGCGGAAGATGAAAGCGCAGCGCGGAACATCATGGAAAATGACCCAGCGGTTAAAGGCGGTGTGATGACCGCAGAGTTGTATCCTTATCAGATCGCTTTGATGCGAAAGTGAGTTTTTTGAATGTATGCCATGACGGGTCATTTATCTGCCCAGCCGGGCAAGCGTGCTGAGCTTGCGAGTATCTTGTTACGTGCATCAGCATTGGTAGCCAACATGCCAGGTTGCCATGCTTATATCATTCTCGAAGATTTGAAAGATGAAAAGATAGTTTCTGTTTTTGAAATGTGGGCTGATAAAGAATCTCATGATGCCTCATTGCGTGATGAACGAGTGCGGGCATTGATTGCCGAGGCGATGCCTTTGTTGGCAGGTGCGCCAAGTGGTTCGGAATTAAAAGTCTTGGGCGGGCATGGCGCGAACATGTAAATCTCTTCTTGACGCATCCATATGCAGGTGGTATGCTTGCGCGAAATGTTCAACCTGAATGATCGCAACAACACCAACACTACTCGTACCGGTTTCCCGGCGGGGCTTTGGTGGTTGTCAGGTGAACAGCAACAAGTTCATACAACGAAGTAAACCAAATGCCCCGAAGAGTTCGGGGCATTTTTCTTAAGGAGAATTGACCATGTCCGTTTCAAACGCCACACCCGTTCTCGCTGTGGAAGAGAAATATCTCGTCCCTGTCAGCGACCATCTCAAGCAACTGATGGATATTCCGCCTTCCCGCATGTTCCTCATCAATAAGTCTTTGAAGGTCTATGTTGAGAAGAATGCTGGAGCAAAGATCTTCGATGCCTCTCAAGGCGATGGAGGCGCTTCACTGCCCGGCACGCCCAAGCCGATTCTGGAACGCGCGCTTCAACTCCAGCTCGAGCATGGTACGGCTTACGATATGCCGTTCGGTACGGATGCCTATCGCAAAGCCGTCATTGAGCAGTATTGGAAACTAGATTCCTCATCCGGCTGGGGACCTGCCAATGTACTCGGCACCGCGGGTGGACGTGACGCCTTGAATAAAGCCTATCAAGCCATGCTGGCTTTGGGGCATGGACGTCAGGGTGACCTCATCATGGTTTCACGCGTGCCATGGATTTCCTATAACTGGGGTCCATACGGCGTTGGTGCGAATGTATTGTGGGCTCCCGGTGACCCGGCGCAAGGCTGGGCATATTCTGAAGATGCTATTCGTGAAAGTGTAAAATTTGCCGAATCAAAGGGACGCAAGATCGCAGGCATCATCATCACCAACCCAGATAACCCCACTGGTTTAACAATTGTTGTTGAAAAACAGGTTTCACTTGCCAAAGCCGCACTTGAAGCTGGTGTTGCCTTTGTGCTCTTCGATTGGATGTATCACTACGTCACCGACGAATCCCCAATGGATTTGAATTCTTTCCTCAAGAACTTTACGCCCGAAGAACGCAAGCGCATCATGTTCCTGGATGGCATCACCAAATCGCTGGGCGGGTCGAACGTCCGCAATTGCCACCTCATTGCGGACGAAGCCGTGATCAAATTCATCACAGCGCGCGCCTCCCACGGAGTCATCCCTTCGTTCTTCTCGCTAGCGGTTGCCATGGCTGCCTACGAAATGGGATTTCAAGAAGCTGCCAAGCCCATCATCGAACCGACCAATGCCAGCCGTGTTGCGCTCAAGAAACTCCTCGCCGAAAGCGGACTTCAGCACATCATCGGCAAAGGGTACTATGCCTTCATGAATGTGGGTGAGTTCATCAAAGCCAAAGGCTGGGCAGATACCGAACAATTGGGTCAATATCTCGCTGAGAATCACGGCGTGGCTGTTGTGCCTGGTGCCTTCTTCTCGCCCTTCGGCGGTGACTGGATCCGCTTCTCGTATGCCACTCCTGCGGAGCGAACCGAAGGCGCTTTCAAGCGTTTGTTGGAAGGTTTGAATTCACTCAAGAGCTAGAAGAATGAAAAACTGGCAAACTGGGATATTTATTGGAATCGTTTTACTTTTTGTCGTGTTGCCTGTGATGATGTTGACACTGGATGTTGTTAGAGATATTTATCCGAAATCGAGCAACGTCCGTTTAAATCAGACAATGACGTCAACTTTTCGAGAACAACAAGGTGTACACAAGAGAACTTGCAGGCGATTCCAATGGTTTTTTGTAGCGACGGCAAGTTACGAACCTAAAGAAATGCTTCTACACTACAAAGAACAATGGAATAAAGAACCAAATCCTGTTTCTTCTGTATTAGTGGAATCTGAACATCAGGGAAGGTTTTTTTCGATCTTTAGTTTCACCATGCTCAATGCCGAATTATCTATGGAAAAATATCTTGGCTTCGTCACTCAAAATAAGAACCCAAAGGAATATACTATTGGAAATTATTTATTCCTGTGTAAATTGGAAAATTGGTATGAATAATAAAAAGATATCGCCAGTTGTGAAAAAAATCCTTCCTGTAAAGGCATTAATTGGTTAATAATATGTCACCCCAACAATTCGCCGAAAAATATCAACTCGCACTCGAAGAAGCCATGAAAGACAAACCGCAAGGTGGTCTTGCAGGTTTTGAACAAGAATGGAATCTGCTTGATGCCGACCTACGTCCGTTATTGACTGTAGGCGCAGGTCCCAGTCAGCATTCATTCGTGGATTATCTCCGCGCCGAGTGTATTCCCGTTTGGCAGAAGCAATTCAGCCAGCTCGAAGTATTCCATTGGATGGTGGAATGGGCGACCCGCCCGTATTACACGCCGCGCGGCGCGATCTACGAAGCGCGTCTGATGGAAGCCTCGCTTATGAACGCCTTGCATCGCGCCGGATTGAATTTCGGCGAACGCTTGCATTATTGGCACGGCAATTTGCTCTTCCTCACCGATATCGGGCATCAATCCATTCCGGGCAATTGGTCTTTAGCCAAGCGTCGCTATCTCGAAAAGTGTGTGGACTTATACGGCGACACCCTCGCCACGACAGGCATCCACACCAACATCTCTTTGCCAGACCCGCTCTTCGCCTGGGACTTCATGCATCTCTCTGCCAGTGAACGCGGCGATAAACATCTGGATGATTACAAGTCTGAGTTTTACATCACTGCCACGCGCCTCTTACGTGCTTTTGCCTCGCTCTTCATTGCGACGAGTGCTTCTACGCCGATGCAGGCTCAAGTCAAAGACGGACGTGCCGCGGTCATCCTCACTGAGTTTGATTCGATCCGTAATCTCACCTTCCCGAATCCGCGTGAAGTGGATTTGCCCGATCTCTACCGCTCTTACAACGATTACCTGCAAATTTCTTATGACCTTGTTCGTCGTGGAGTTCGTTTCGGTAATAACAACTGGACGCCCGTTCGTGCCCGCAGTTTCTCCGAGCCAGTCGAACGGATTATCTCCACCACGAGTGAGCAACTCGAATCACTCTACGCCCGTGGACTTTTCGCTGCAGGGCAATCTACGCCGCCCGAAGAAATGGCGCGTCAGGTCGAACGTCAGAACTTGATGGCTCGTATCAATCTGCCGATGGGTCGCGTGGAAATTCGCGTGGATGAAGGCGCTCACAGCCTCGACGTGGATGTTGCCAACTTGACCTTCCGCTATCTTTTGATGTTGAAAATTTACGCCGACCCGAAATTTGCGCGTGGTTTCCGCTACGATAGCGAAGACATCACCCGTGCTCGTGCCAACGAAGAACTTGCCGCCAAGCATGGTCTTTGGGCTGAGATCGAAAACCCGCTCACCGGGAAACCTATTCTGGTACGAGACTTCCTCAAGTGGACTCTGAACGAGATTAAGCCACTTGCTGAAGCCTTGAACATGTGGAACGACCTTCATCCGCTTGTAGAAATGTCCGAAGGCGGACGCAATACGGCTGAGAAGATCCGCGCACGCCTCAAAATGGAAATTGGCAACAGCGACGAAGTGCCAATGGATTTGCTCAAGGAATTTCTTTATGAGCATGAAGCACAGGTCAAAGCCGATGTGGAACAGGTTTGTGCTGATTACAACACATTGGGCGCCGATGCCTCAAAGATCGCCGAGTATGTTCAACGCGGGCGTGAAGATGCACGTCAAATTTCCAATGCTCCCATTCTATATCGTGCGCGTACTCAAGCTGTGGTGGAACTCTCCTACCCGAACAAGACCGCCGAGATCCTCGACCTTGCCCAGCAATTGATCCGCATCCCGTCTGTTACCGCGTCGCCGAACGAGCGTCTCGATGAAGTCCATCGTGCGGGTTCGCTGGTGGATGATTACCTGCGCAATGCTGGTTTGGATGTGAAATATTTTGACGGGAAGTATCCCGCGGTCTATGCCACCTTCCCCGGCGCCTCAAGACCGGACCCGATCCTGCTCACTGGTCACTTTGACGTGGTCGAACCCGAACCCGATGACTCCCAATTCAATCCGCGCATTGAAGGCGATTATCTGCACGGGCGCGGCGCAGCGGATATGAAGACTGTTGTCGCCACCTATCTTGTTTGGATGAAAGACCAAATGAGATCTGGTGCGCCGTATCCAAACATCGCCTTGATGTTGGTTGGCAATGAAGAGAATGGCGAAGCTGAAGCTTGGGGCACGCCGCATGTCTTGACCGCATTAGGGGAACAGTATGGAAGTCCGTTCACTCCCTCGTTATTCATTGCAGGCGAACGCACGGGTGAAAAAGGCAACGAAATTTTTGGTGAGATCTGTATCGAAAATCGCGGCGTGATGCGCTTCGATGTCATCGCTCGTGGAGCAAAGGCGCATAGTGGTGTAGCTGGCTCTGGCGATTTAAGCGACAAGTTAATTGCCGCTCGCATAGCCTTGAATGAACTTTTTGCCAAGCATCTCACGCTCAAAGCCGCGGATGGTTGGCAATCGCAAGCCAAGTTCCCGTTTATCAGCGTCGGTACTCCGGGTGTGTATAACGTGACTGCGGGTGAAGGAATTCTTGGCGTGGAGATTCGTCCCATCCCGCAAGATGATGTTCTGGGTCTGCGGTCCGCGGTCGAAGCGTATTGCTCTGAAAACGACTTGGAAGTCAGCTTCTCTGTTATGGAGAACGGCGTGGCTTGCGACCCGAATAATCCGGCATTGAAAGCGCTCATTGCAGCGGTGAAAAATGCCGGTGAGTCTGAGCCGCGCATTGGCAAGAAACTGCCTGGTACCAGTGCCAGGTTTGCCCCCGGCGGTCAAGCTGTGGTGTGGGGACAATCCGGCGTTGGTCCACATGCGAAGAACGAAGCGCACTACATCCCAAGCATTGAGCCGTATTACAAGTCACTCAACGAACTGGCAAAGTTGTGGAAATAAAAAAACGGGCGACCTTACAAGGTCGCCCGTTTTGAATCTACTTGCCCCACGGCGGAATAAAATCTTCCGGCTCTACACCAAGCGCATCGGCGACGCGGTTGATGTAATTGAAATAGCTGATGACCTGCGTCGCATCGTGAATGGCGCGGTCATCCAGATCATGTTTCCGAAGTTGATCCAAATCTGCGGGGGACATGCTTGTCGGTGACTGGGTGAGCTTGGCAGCATATTGACATAGCGCTTTATCCACATCCGTAAGAGGCGCGCTTTTCCAATCCCGCACCACTGCGTGAACAAAGGCATTCGCTTCAATGTCATCCAAAATTTTTCCGACCTCAGCACGGAGGTCATGCGCATGCGATTGTGTTCAGTAGTGGCAATGATTTTCAACCGAAACCACCACCGCCAGCATTTCCCGTTGCACTCGCGAAAGTGGCGACTCGCCCATCATGATGGTGGCGTAAAAACCAATGCTGTCACGCATCGTGCGTGGATTGAGCGACATGATTTGAACGATATGCCATACCCGCCCGGCACGTTTTAGGGCTGAGTCGAATTGCGCTTTCAATAACCCAGTCGCTTCTTCGATTGAGATCTGTTTGATCCACGGCATGTTATTTTTTCTTCGGTAGAAAATCGAACGGCGGGCGTTGATTTAATTTGATCAACATCGCGCCGGTCTCGCTGGCGTGAACCGCGGTTAACGAGCCAGTGTCACAACCCAAGCGTTGAAAATGATCAAGCGGCATCCCCATAAAATGTGCCACCGACAGTTTGATCGGGTCAGCATGATATACCACCGCCACAATATCTTGCGGCTTGTTATGTTTTTGAATGATGCGTTCCAACACATTCACAATACGCATCTGGCATTCTAAAAATGTTTCGCCTTCCGGGAAGCGAAATCGCGATGGCGCACTCTGCACCACCTTCCACGCCTTGGTCAATCGCAAAACCGCCAGCGACTTGCCCTGCCATTTTCCCACTAGCGTATCCATCAATTCAGGTTCTTGTTGAATGACTAATTTATGCGACTCAGCGATCGGCGTCGCAGTTTCCATCGCCCGCTCAAGCGGACTCACATAAATGGCTTTGATCGGCACCTCGCGCAGCGCCTCACCCAACGCCTGTGCTTGTTTCTGTCCCTTTTCATTTAAGTGTACGCCGGGAAGTCTCCCTGCCATTTTCCCGGTCTTGACATATTCGTTTTCACCGTGACGGATCAGTAATAAGAGTGGCATTATTGTTCTTAACCTTTTATTTGAAAAATTTTTAATTTTATAGATATTTTGAAATTATTAAATATGTAGCATTTAGTGATGACTTAGTGATTTGAAAACAGAATCAAATAGTGGGCTTAAATATTCAGATCCAAAAACTGATAAATGATCATCATCTTTATATAATGGATTTCCGTCAATTGATACTTTGCATACAGAGCTGGCACAAAGCCCTTTCCAAGGTTCGATTAAATGTGCTCCGTAATTTTCTTGAGAAAAGCTTAAAACACTTCTTGTTTTTTCTGTTCGTTCTAAGTATTCTCTTAGACTGGGAGCAATAATCTCATTTAAATTTCGTCCTGTGCGTTGTGCGATATAGTTTGCAGAAGGAACATCATATCCTATCTCAGGTAACGGTACAATTATATAAACTTTTTTACCCATGGATTGAAGAGCACTTAATGTCCGCTCAAGCCCTTCTCTGAAAATAACTTCTTGGGTTGGCTGACCTTCAAAACCTATTTTTAAGTCAAAAAGTTTGGGGTTTATTCCTTCTTCTTGTTTGTACGTAGTGCCCTCAAGATAAATTGTTAAGCGGCTTGCCAATATTACACTTTCTATCTCAGGGTGGTTTCTTAGGTATTGTATAACCATGTTGTTGTATGTATCGCAAGAAATATCGCCATGTTGAGGATCTACCTTTATATCAAGTAAAGGTGGGCAGGCTTTATTGTAAGTTAATATACCAGAAACAGCATTTTCTTCAGCAGATTTTTGGACTCCCTTGCCAAATGTTGGAGCATGCGAGTCGCCCCATATCATAAAAGTTGTTTCTTGGGATTTTTCTCCTAAAACACAGATGGGGATTTCTGCTGGTGCATCGTAAAGATTTACATCGCACTCTTCAAAAGACCATTGTTTATCATTTAAGTTTGATGTTGTCTTGCCTACTATGCCAGAAACATTAAGAAAGCCATCGAATATATAAAAAATTCCAGATGGAATCATCAAAATAGCAAAGACTATAACAGCGAATCGGTAAATTCCTTTTGTGTTTAGAAAACTTTTCGATCTGAATGGAGTTTCAATAAATTTCCAAGATAAGATGGATGTAAAAAATATCAAACTTAAAACGTAAAGATTTTCGATCAGTGTAGGCGGTGTAATTAAGTAATATTTTGTAAAGACCAAGAGTGGCCAATGCCATAAGTACAATGAATATGATATTTTGCCAAAAAATGTAAGGAATGGAATTTCTAGTGCCTTTTTTATTATCCCGTAGTTTCTAGTGTTTCCGTATATTACAAAAACTGTACCAAATACCGAAGGCAGAGCCGTTAGACCAGGAAATGAAGTGTGTTCCGAATAAAAGAAAATGGGGGATACGATTAGTACCATTCCCAATATGCTTAGACTATTACTGATTTTTGGGGAAAGCAAGATATTATCAATATGTATTGCTAATAAGGAGCCAATAATTAATTCCCAGATTCGGAATTGCGCAAGATAGAAAGCCGTAACTTGGTTTTGTGAAACTTGATACGCAGCGGCTCCTAATGAACATACAAAAATAAAGAATAAAATCATGCTTTTGTGCTTATTCGTATAGCGAGTTGCTAAGATCAAAATGATCGGAAAAAAAATATAAAATTGTTCTTCAACTGCTAAAGACCAAGTGTGCAAGAGCGGTTTTAGCTGGGATGGCGCGTCGAAGTATCCTGCTTCTGACCAGAAATTAATGTTTGCGTAAAACAAAATTGCCGCAATTACACTCTTTGCAAGCGATTGAAGTCTATTAATATCAAACATAACAAACCCCGCTACTAGAACAAAAGCCAGCATAGCACTGAGCGCAGGAATAATTCTTCTAATTCTTCGTTCATAAAATTTCATAAAAGAGAATTGGTTCTCTTCGATTTCACGCACTATAATTTTTGTGATTAAGAAACCGGAAATAACAAAAAACACATCTACCCCGATGTACCCTCCTGGAAAACCCGGGATTTTGGCGTGATTTAATATTACAGCAAGTACAGCAATGGCACGAAGTCCATCAATATCTTCGCGATAAGTTTGTTTCATTTATTATATTTTTCCTTTATCCCTTATAAATATAAGATCTTAAAGTACTACTTTATCTTCCTTTTCATCTCTACTATTTGCTCTTCGCTCATATCAGGGATATGCTTAACTTCTGTAATTCCCAGAGCTTTACGCTGTGCTTCGCGCCACATCTCCAGCCGGGTGGCGACTTGCGATTCATAGCCTTCTTGTGAAGGCGAATAGAAATAGGTTCCAAGCAAACGTTTGGGGAGATATTGCTGGGGTGTGAAATGTCCTTCTTGCTCATGCGGATAAACGTAATCCTTGCCGTGTCCCATGGCAGCAGCGTCGCGGTTTCCATCCATCAGGTGACGCGGCACCGAGACTTGTCCCTCTTCTTCGATCTTCTTCATTGCTTTGAAATACGCGCCTGCCGTGTTGGACTTGGGCGCAGTGGCGAGATATAGAGTCGCTTCGACGATGGGATAAATCCCCTCGGGTAAGCCGATAAACTCAAAGGCTTGCATGGCAGAAGATGCGACAACCAACCCCATGGGGTCTGCCAAGCCGATATCTTCGCCAGCCAAAATGATGAGTCTGCGGATGATGAACTTGGGGTCTTCTCCGGCGTAGATCATTTTTGCCAGCCAGTATAAGGCGGCATCTGGGTCAGAGCCGCGCACCGATTTGATAAAGGCTGAGATGGTATCGTAGTGTGCGTCGCCGTCTTTGTCGTAAAGCACGGCGCGCCGTTGAATCGACTCTTGTGCTACATCTAATGTGATTCGGATCACGCCATCTTTGTCCGGTGCTGTAGACTCGACTGCCAATTCCAATGCGTTGAGTGCATTGCGGGCATCGCCTGAAGCCACATCAATGAGATGGTTACGGGCGTCCTCATCAAAATGAATTTTTTTATCGCCATAGCCGCGTTCTTTGTCACTGAGGGCACGGTCGAGCAACGTTCCGGTTTCGGTCTGATTTAAATTACGCAGTTGGAAGACGCGCGAACGCGAGATCAACGCTTTGATGACTTCAAAGTATGGGTTTTCAGTCGTTGCTCCAATGAGTGTAAACGTGCCGTTTTCCACGTGGGGGAGCAGGGCATCTTGCTGAGCTTTGTTCCAGCGATGAACTTCGTCCACAAAAAGGATGGTGCGCTCACTGTGCAAACGGCGGCGTTCAAGCGCTTCGTCAATGACAATGCGTAAATCCGCTTTGCCTGCGAGAATGGCAGAAATCGTCACGAAGTGACTCTTAGTGCTATTGGCAATGACTTGTGCCAGAGTGGTCTTGCCTGTACCGGGCGGACCCCATAGGATGATGGACGAGAATAGTTTATCTGCCTTAATTGCCCGCTGCAGCAATTTGCCTTCGCCAACAATATGCTCCTGCCCGATATATTCTTCCAACGTGCGCGGGCGCATGCGTGCGGCAAGCGGTGCTTCACTTTTCATCCGTTCTTGCATGGCGTGGTCGAAGAGATCGGTCATATTTGAGATTATAGCATTATTGAAATTTACCGGTAAAAAAAGGACGCGTATAGCGTCCTTTTGATGATTAAACCTGGGGATAGATCAAAATGATTTTAAGGCTTCAGTTTCGTCATCTATGATCGCGATGTAGATATCGAACCCGCCGAGTGTGAATACGTCGGCGATGTGCGGCGCAAGATTGGTCAGCTTCACATACGGAGACTTATATTCGCCCGTACTCATTTTCTTGCGCAATTCATCATCATTAACGTCTTTATGCAGGTCGCGCAGTTTATTAAATAAGTTGTGGATCACCCTCAAGCCCGCGCTGCTGATTCGTTTTACTTCGCGGAAATCAAGCAGCATATGGCGCGCTCCCTGTGCGACCTGTTCATCTACATGACTTTGAAAAAGTGGATACGTGGACGAGTCAATATCACCTGCAATGTGTACGATCGTGACCGGCACGCGGGCGGTTTGCGTTGTGGATTTTATATCAAGCATTTGGTGAATATTCCTTTATTGTGCGATAGGCTTTCTTCGGAAAATATTGTACTCGATACTTATATGCGCGAAATAGAGATGCGGTCAAGGGTAGGTAAAAGCTCGGTCAGTTTGCGCAGGCTAAAGTCCGGTTGGATGCGTCGCATTTCATCATCATCAAATTGGGCGCGGCGCGAGATCCAGATCGAAGTCATATTCAAATTCTTTGCACCGGTAATATCGGCAGAAAGGCTGTCACCGATCATCGCGGCTTCTTGGGGGTCGGCATTCCAATGCGCCAGCGCGATCTCGAACGCGCGCGGGTGCGGCTTGCGATAAAAACATGCAGCCGATGTAAGCACAAAATCAAAATACGAACCGATCTTGAAGGTCTCGATCAACTGCTGAACATCTTTGTCATCCCCGGCGTTGGAGAAAATTCCAAGGCGATATTTTGTGGATTTCAACTGCTCGAGCATTTCGATGGCGTCTGACTCCAACTGCCAGTTGCTTTGGGTGACGTTGAACAACGCATCCAACGCGGACCTGAGAACGGATTCATCCACCTCGGCATGGTGCAACTCCTGAAGCAATTCACGCAGCACGAGATGATACGTAGTCTCATGAAAATCCTTATCGCGCTGTTGGTAGTAATCATGCAAACGCGCGCGAAAGACTTCCGCATTTAACTCAATGCCATGCGTGCCAAGTGCCTGCACCAGGGCATCGTCAGCTTGTTTGTGAATGGGCTGCCAATCGTCACGGGCGTGCATGAGGGTACCGCCGAGGTCAAAGATCAGGTATCGAATAGTCATAGAAGTGGATGAAGAAGGCGCAGTCACATGGTTCTTTTACCGCGATGACTGCGCCTTGTAAAGGGGACAAATGTCGGGTGTTATTCCTGAACGAAAAACGTTCCGGTCTGCACGAGAATATTATTGGCGTAGAGTTCCACCGTATATTCACCCGGCGAGAGGATGAATATATTGGTGTAGCCAAAGCCAAAGGTTTTATACCAGGTGTTGCCGCCGCTAATATCTTCATTGGTGAAAATGCGGAATCCGGCATCTTCGTAGCCATTGACGTACACCTTCCAAAGCATCTGGCTGGGTGGAGTGCCTGAATAGCTAAATTCGAGTGTGACCTCTTTTTCGCCATACGGAATGACGGAATTTGACGCTGGTTCAAAGTTAGTGATATTGCCATCGGCATCTACGCCAGTGACCAACCCGAAGACGAACGGTTCCACTTGCATGGTCTCCTGCGCAACCGGCAGTTGACCTGAATACTCCAGCGCGACTGTGATCTCTTTCATGCGCTTCATCTGGTCGTAGGCGAAACTGCGGATCTGATTATGATCGCCTTGGATCAGGTTCGATGGCGGCGCTTGAGTCCAGTTTTTGGGATTGTTATCAATTGAATCGATCAGGTTTTGCAGGTCGAGCGCTCCGGCATCCATGTAGTACCAAAGCGAGGCTGGTGGTTCCAAATTGTTCCGGCGTGCTTCGGCGACTTGTTTTTCTGCTTCCTGCACTAGAAGGTCGTATTGAGCACGGGCATTGTTGAGATCTCCCATTGAAAGATAGGTGATTGCCTGATTCATCCGCATGCCCAGCACTTCGGGATGTTCGTTCAAAACCCGGTCATTGGTTTCAATGGCTTTGGCGTAATTACCGGAAAGATAATAGATCCAGGCGAGATTCCAATTTAAGTTGGTATCGTCCAGACCTTCGTAGCGGGCTTTCTCGATCTCAGTAATCGCTTTGGCATAATCGCCTAACTCATAATACGCAAGACCGCGCTGATAATAGGCTTTCGCATAGAATTGATTTTCAGTAACAGCAAGATCAAATTTTTGGATGGCTTCCTGATGAAAGCCTTGATATTCAAGCCCAACCCCTTCGGCATAGTAGGTGATGGCGGTCTCATTCACCTCTGGGCGGATGAACAACTCTAAAAGCGACCAGCTCAGCCAGACCATGCAAAATCCGACGATGCCCGAACCAACTATAATGAACAACCAACGCACAGAACCTTTTAGCGCCATCGAAAGACCAAAAAGCGATAACGAAACTGTCAACAATGTGATCTGAACGATGAGACCATCGGCTGTATTGTCGGTGGCATTCCCCAGCGCCGACTCTGCCAGATAGATCTCAGACAGCCGAGTGGATTCCACCAGATACGACTCAGCTTCATATTTGGATGTATCTGGGAAGCCCGCAGCCGGGTCAAAGTATTCTGGCGCGAGCATCTTGCCCATCGGCAGGATGCGCTCCTGGATCTGGTTGAAGCGTTCCACTGCTGCGGTGTCACCGTTTTGATCTGCGGCAATGATCTGCCATTCCAGTTCTTTCCAGGTTTGGTAAGCTCCCTGCCATTCATAGCTGTATTGGATCGCGCCAGTCACTTCCTTCTTGGTGGCTTCAATCGAATACTGTTGGGCGCGGCGGCGAGCCTGGTCTGAAATGTTGGCAGAGTAGTTTTGAAAATAGGCTGTAATGGCAACCCAAATGGCGACAGAGGCGATCAGGATCGATGCCAGTTTTTCAAAGCGCTGCTCACTGACAGATTCCGTTCTCATAAGAAAAATCTCCCGTAGAGAATTCCGCCAATGCCAGCCAGCCCGACCATAATGCCAAGCGCCGCCCAAACATATTTGATGCCTTTTTCGGTGGCTTGTGCCAGGGTAAAGAACCAGAACGAGACCGCCAATAAGATCATCGTGGCAGTCAGGAACGAAGACTGATTACGATATTTATCTGATTCTACAAAATAGATCTCAGAATTCAGGTCTTCGTTTTGGGCATCTTCTGCAAAGGCTTCTTGTAATTCTTGTTCAAGATCATATTGACCCGCTACGACCGTATAGCGCGGACTAAAGAAAAATGCCTGAATACCGCTTGCCACACCCCAAACTTCCTTTTGAGTGGCAGCATTGCGAGCATCGGTCTCTGCATCTGCATTGGGGTCATACATCGTATACCCAAGCTCATCATAGCGGACGTAATCGGTAAATGCCCGGTAATGTTCATAGGCGTAGATGGTATTGATGATCTCTGCTTTTTGGGCGCGAATGGATGCATCCAATCCTGCGAAGTCTGCATCGCCTGCCGACGATACCGCGGTCGACGCTAGACAGGCTGCTGTTGCCCCAAGCACGGTCACAATCGCCGTCATTACCGCCATCCATGATTTGAAATTGTCGCTTTTCATAAACTAACTCCTTTGGTGGAAGGATATAAATTTACGCTGCCCCTTTGAGATAAATTCCCGCAGGGTCCAATTCTTCTCGTAAGATTCTTAACTCTTTCTTGGTAACAGGTTCGGTGACCTTAACCGACTCGGCGACTTTTAACTCCCAGCCGGTGTTGGCTTGCGCCTCTTCCACCGTTCTGCCTGTGTGCAGCGCTGCGAGCCTCATCTCCCCTGAATCATCCGGCTCTAAAATGCCAATGTCGGTAACTACCGCCAGCATTCCGCCGCCACGCAACCCGCGAGCTTCGCGAGCGCCTTTGCCGTCAATGAAGCCAGCTGAAGTCATGAATTCTACCCGTTCAGGGAAGCGCCGCTTCTGATGCGGAGTCATGATATAGCAGCGATTTGCCCAAGCCGCGATTTCTTGCGAACCGCCTGAGCCGGGTAGCCTAACCTTGGGATGTTCATATCCGCCAATGGTGGTGGCGTTGATATTGCCGTATTTGTCGATTTGCGCGCCGCCCATGAAACCGACATCCACGTTACCGCGTTGCAGATAATTGGCAAAGATATCGTACATGCTCACTACGGATAACGAGCCACTGACCAAGGTTGGGTCGCCGATGGAAAGCGGCAGGCGTTCAGGTTCTGCACCAATGACACCGGCTTCATAGATCATCACGAGGTTGGGAGCATGTGTCCGCTTGGCGAGGTTGCAGGCGAGGTTGGGTTGACCCACGCCGACGAAGACCACATCGCCATCACGTAATAAACGCGCGGCATTGATGATCATCAATTCGGCAGAGGAATATTTGAGTTCGGGCATGCTGTTATCTCCTAAGACCTGACAGGTTTTAAAAACCTGTCAGGTCTAACAAAATCATTTATTAATTCCGCCACTTCTTGTGGATGTTCGAGCGGCAGGATGTGTGTGGCTTTTTGCATGGTATGTATCTTTATTTTCGGATTCTTCTTTTGCACCAGCTTGGCGGCATTCACTTGAAACGTATCCGTCTCTGCGCCACGGATGATGAGTGTGCGCACATCGAAACTGGAGAGTCCGCGCCAGAGATCAAAATCACGCAGTCCCGTCAGGTAGATGTGAGTTTCCCATTCGGGCGTATAGACGAGTTCGTAACCGCCGTCTGCTTTTGGTTTGGTAATGCCTGCGATATAAACTTTCAGGCTTTCATCACTCATATAGCGAAAGACAGGTTTGGTTCGATAGCTGCGAAAAAGGCTTTCCAAATTATCGAACGTGCGTCTGCGCTTTTTTGCCGCAGGAATCAGCGGGTGAGCTCTTTCTCCCAGCCCGATACTGCGGACAAAATTCCATGCCACTAAAACGGGTGGGACGAAGAGCACCGGGTCGAGCAGCACGAGGGCGCGAAACTTGCTGGGTTCGCGCAGCGCAGCGCGTAAGGTGACAATGCCTCCGATGGAATGACCCACTCCAAGAACAGGACCCGTTTCATGGTCGGAGAGGAAGCGTAGCAAGTCATCTGAGTAGGCGTGCCAATCTTGATAATCATCCTTATTTGCACCATCCCACAGTGGGCGGAGCTTCATCCCAAAGGGACGATATTTGGATTTCAAATGTTCCAGTAACGGCATGTAACATTCGGGCGGATAGCCGTTGGCATGAAGAAAGTGCAGCGGTGCGCCCTCACCACCAAGATCAAAATGTGGAATGTTGTTCACTTTAATATTTGCCGTAATTTATTTTTTCACTATATTGTGCTTTGACCTTTAAACGCTTGTGCGTCTTTTCGCCAAGTTTTTTCCAATAGGCATTGCGATCTTTCACGCCATAGACCCATTCATCAAGATATTTCTGCGTGAGTTCTTTTGATTCGCTGATCTTATCCCAGGCGAGATAGAACTCATTGTCGCGGTCGTAATAGCCTTGTGAATAGGATGGATGACTCGCATACGGAACGTGACACACGGCGCTGACGACTATGCCGGGGATCATGGTGCGGTTCGGGTCGGAGCGGATGACGGATTCATCCACAATTTCTTCGGCGGTGAGGATGACTTTTTTGGCGGCGAAGGCGGCTTCTTTTTGCTCACCGATGATGCCCCACAAATGTGAGTTGCCGAATTTATCTGCTCGCTGTACATGCACAATGGCAACATCAGGATTCAAAGCAGGCACGACGATGACATCCTTGCCGCCATAAGGGTCAGGGATGCGTTTGATCTGCGGGTTGACCTTTTCGAGGTCTTCGGCGCCGGTTTGCTTCATGGGCAAAAATGGCAGACCCGAAGCACCTGCTTGCAAACGTGTGATCATGCCGAAGTGAGAATATTCTTCCCATTCCAACTCGCCGCGCTCGATCGCGCCGCGGACGATGCGCAGCGAGCCGACCCCCGGGTTACCCATGTATGAGAAGATGACTTTTTTGGCACAGCCCGCTGCGACCATTTGATCGTAGATCAGGTCTGGCGTGGCGCGGGCGAGGGTGAGGTTTTTCTTGCCTTGCCGAATGATCTCATGCCCGGCTGCAAATGGGATGAGGTGCGTGAAGCCTGCGGCGTAGAGCACGTCTCCATCGCTGACATATTCTGAAATGGCTTGCTTAAGAGGCATCAGTTTTGACATAGGGGTTTATTTCTTATCCTTTTTATCTTTTGAATCACCGCCACCACCGCCGCCTTTTCCACGACCTGAGCGCATTTTCTGCCAAAAATCTTTGAACCCAGTAAACCGCCCGGAAGGTGGGGGAGGCGCTTTTTTTCTGCGAAAGTAATAGCCAATGCCGATGAGGACAAGCGAGAGAAAGAAATAGTCGAATTCCACCCGGTCTGCCACGTCAGACAATACGAATAGGAGAAATACCCCACCGCCCATGACGACAAAAAACGTGCCCATGCGGACTTCGATTGGATCTTCGTTATCCATGTTTGTATTTTACCGCATTGGAAAAGATGGCTCTGCCGTGGTTAATGAGAAAATGCCTAAACACCGAAGGGCACAAAGTCGAAAACCATAGGGCACAAATGCCGTGACATTCGTGTTAAGAAAGATTTTCTTCGCTAAAATTCATTGAAGATCTGGAGGAAGTGTGTATCGCTCAAGCCGTTGATCGTGAAGATCAAACGGGCATGACCTTGGGTGTCGCTTTCTGCGATCTGCCAGCGCCATTCACACAGACCATTTGATTTGGCAGTGGTTTCCATTTGCATAGACTCGCCCATGGGCGGGACATAGGTCAAGGTACATTCTGTACCCGGCTCCGCTTCTACAGCGACGTTGATGTAATTTTTCAACAACGCTTTTTGTGGGATGTGGACGTTAAAATCGCCATAAGGCGATAAAGTCGGTTCACTTGACGGCGTGCTAGGATCATTATTTCTATTTTGAATTAAGAAGATAATTAGGGTAATCAGTAATGTTGTGGATAGAATGATCTTAGTTTTTTTCATAACGTTAATGTTTTTTCTGTTTTGGCAATTAACTCCTATTCTCCAGGAGAGGGAGTATTTGTTGCTTTACACCAACCCCGAACTCTCTAATGCTTTATCTGACCATTCCTTTGCTAATGTGGAAAGAACCACCCGTTGGGATACATCCTGAAATGCATTCTTCCATGATTTTTGCCAAAGTGTGATCAGTCTTTGCATTTGCACCAACTCTGCTGCAGTTTCAGCTTCCGCGTCCGCGGCAGTCCATTCGATGTAATGCTTGGCTTCGTCCAGTAGATTCTCCACGATGATGGGTGATTCAGAATTGCGCGCGCTGGAGGAAATTCGCGCGAGGGTGGCGGCGAGTCCGCCAAGTCGTCTTTCAAGCGGGTCACGCAGAAAACGCTGTCTCTTTTTTTCTTTGTCGGTCATTGCACATCTCCAAGGATGGAGCGGGTCACATCCTCTACCTGTTTGCGAAGGTTTTCGTCTTGCAAAATAATACTTCGATTTCCCATGCGCGGGCGGATATTGATGAGCGATTCGAATTCGATGCGCTGTTCTGAGGGATACCAGTTTGCACCCCAAAGGTCATCTTGTTCGCTTCCGCTTTCCAGTAGAACAGACTCACAGTCCGCATGCATTTCTCCGCCGCCCGATACTATTCGCTGACGGATATCTACCACGATCTTGATCATACCATCGTACTCCTGAAGCATATCTTTTATTTGACTTGAAGAGACTTTTTGGCCAAGGGTATGTATCATTTTGATTCCTTGATTTTCTTTTTCATAATTAACTAATTTTATTCCACTTCCTCTGTTTTTCCCGAATCAAAAGCCTCCCAAGTTGACACTCAGGAGGCTCTCATTACTTATTACTCGTTACTTCTTTTTCTTAGCCGTCTTCTTTACTGCTTTCTTGACAGCCTTTTTCGCAACGACCTTCTTCGCCGCTACTTTCTTGCTAGCAACTTTCTTCGCAGCTACCGCTTTCTTCTTCGGAGTCTCAGCAGCTTTTGCAGGAGCGACCTTCACTGAGGTGTGGATCTGCTCGTGCATGTAGAGCGGCAGGTAGTAATGTCCGCCAGCGTTCTTGCCACTGGAGCCGGAGCCTTTCCAGCCGCCAAAGGGTTGGAAGCCGGGCCATGCGCCAGTGGATGCGCCCTGCGGGCGGTTGGCGTAGGTGACGCCTGCTTCGATCTTGTCGAAGAACCAATTGGTCTCTTCAGGCGAGCCGTAGAAGCCAGCCGTCAGACCATAGTTAACGTCGTTGGCGATTGCCATGCCTTCTTCAAGATTCTTTACCTTGCCGATCGTGGTGATGGGCAGGAACATTTCATGTTTCCACAAACGGTGTTCAAAGGGCAGGTTGGTGACGAAGGTGCTTTCACAGAAGAAGCCCTTGCCATAATCACCGTCCACGCGTACTTTGCCGCCGGTTAAGAACGTCGCACCGGCTTGGCTGATCTCTTCGGTGAAATCTTTGAAGTCTTGATACGAACTCTTATTGATGACCGGTCCGTTATAGGTGTTGCGGTCGGTCGGGTCGCCGAGGACGAGTTTGTCTGCCATCTCTTTGAGGCGGGCGACCATTTCATCGTAGACCGGTTCTTCCACCAACACGCGCGAGGCAGCGGAGCATTTTTGCCCCTGCAAGCCGAATGCCGAGCGGATAATGCCCAAAGTAGCCAATTCCAAATTGGCATTGCGCGAAACGATCACAGGATTCTTGCCGCCGAGTTCAAGGATCATCGGGCGCGCATATTCACGCTTGGCATAATCCTGGTACATCTTCATGCCGACATCGAAGGAACCGGTAAAGGTGACGCCATCCACTTCAGGGCTGTCGACCAAAGCCTGACCAAGAGTCGAGCCGGGTCCTGTCACAAAGTTAACCACACCTTCAGGAATGCCCGCATCGCGGAAGCAATCCACCAAGAGGCGCACGATCCAGGCAGTATCTGTAGCGGGTTTGATCACAAGCGTATTGCCCGCAACCAAAGCGGCGCCCGAAGGTCCGCCCGTAAGTGCATGTGGGAAGTTGAACGGTGAAACCACCAGCCACACGCCGTAAGGACGCAGTACCGAAATATTGGTGGCTTCATAGCCCACCAACGGATCACGTCCCATTTCGGTGATGTAGCCGTTATTTTTTTCCATTTGATAGCAGGAGTAATAGATCAAGTCTGCAGTTTCTTGCACATCCCCCAACGACTCCATGCGGTTCTTGCCGACTTCCATTGCCATGGCAGCGCCCAACTCGAAAATACGATCTTCCATCAACGCCGCCGCCCGGCGCAACAACTTCACACGTTCCTGCCAGGGGGTACGGCTCCAGGCGGGGAAGGCTTTACGAGCCGCTTCCATTGCCATTTTGGCATGGCTCGAATTGCCCTTTTGCATTCTGGCGAGCACCCAATCGGTGTTGACGGGCGAGTGGTCGTCAAACTTCTCATCCGCCAGCACTTCCTTACCGTTGATGAACATGCCATATTCTTTGCCCATATTGGCTTTGAGCTCTGCCACTGCTTTATCAAAGCCAGTGTGCAGTTCTTCGGGCGGGTTGAACATGGTTGCGTACGTGAGCTTGAACTTTGCCATAGGAGGTCTCCTTGTTTTGTTTCTTGGTTTCGTAGTTCTTGTGTTTGTAGCGAATTACCCAACTATACAACTTTCAAACTACATCACAAGCGAACTACCCAACTAAACAAAGTATAGCGTAGGAGTTGACCTCCGTCAAAGTAATGCGACGGTTTTTAAGGATGACGTACCTCATGTTAGAAATTGCTGTGAAAGTGTAAGAAGTTCAGAGAACTGAGTATCATTAACCCAAGGAGAAACTCGATGAAACCCCGCCTCTTGTTCTGGAGCCTGAGCCTGGTGATTGCCCTTCTGGCAGTTGCCTGCGCCTCAACCCCTCCAACCGAAACCCCGTCCACAGCTTCTGACCCAGCCGCAGTACCCCCCGCAGCCACAGAAGCCGCCGCAGCGCAGACCGAGGCACCCGCCCTCACCGAAGCGCCCGCCGTCGTCCCTGCCGTGGTCGTCACCCCGCGTGGTGATGCCCTCGAAGCCACCGACCCAGCCACTGTTAGCCTGGCTTCAGGTGGGTTGCAACTGGTCGAGTTCTTCCGCTTCACCTGAAGTGTCTGCCGCGCAATGGCGCCCATGGTTCATGGGCTCGAAGCAGAGTATTATGGCAGGGTCACATTTAGTTATCTCGACGCCGACGATCCACTGACCGAATCCTTTCAACGCACGCTCGGGTTCGTGTACCAGCCAGAGTTCTATCTCCTGGATGCAAACGGCAACGTTCTTAAGAAATTGATCGGTTTCACCTCAGAGAACGACTTCCGTTCCTTGTTTGAAGAATATTTACAGTAAGTAGAAAAATGCCTCACCCCGAAATTAAGTTTCGTGGGTGAGGCATTTTTTTTCTCTTATTCGCGAAAATTCGTGTAATTCGCGGCTAAAGATTTTGGTTTTGGTTAGAACTAAAAGGTAGTGCTCAGGTTAATCTATGTCCCTGCCAGTATATTGCTTACAATATTAATGGAAAGTTCGAACAGCACCAAAATGAACGGCGAAATGACCGTAGCTGCCAGTCGGTAGACCGTTGTCCCTTCGAAGGGCCATACCAGCGCCTTGGATACGGTTTCGATCATTTTATCCAGTTGCAGTAATTTTTCTGAGACATGCAAATATTCAGTAGACGTGTTTCCATCCCGATGGATCTCTCCGTACAGTCTTTGCGACTCTTCTTGATAATCGTGGTGCAATCTGTCGAGAATCTCTTTCTTGATGTGTACCATGCGCTGATGCGCTTCCCAGATCGGCAGAAAAAAACTGAACGGCGCTACGATGAAATATAAAGCAACATAGATCGAATATTCCAAAATGGGCGGGTCAATGATCAAAGGCTGTACCCCAAGATTCAAAGCGATCAATGCGGCAACCCCTACGAATTCCAGCGCAAAATTCTTTACACTGCGGAACACATCCAGCCGGTCTGCATCGAGGGTCAGCGGAAAATCTGCGCTTTCAAATAAATGATTTAACTCAATCGAGGTAGCGATATGCCGTGCAACCGTCACGCCAATGCAATAAAATGCCAGCAAACGCATGAGATGAACGAATATGATCTGAAACCAATTCGTGCTGTACCAATACTCTCCAAAGTGTTCTGCGCTATACGTAACCCCAAACCATGCGCCCATCAAGCCGAATAATAATCCGATGATCCATAATACGCGGCTGTTATGTCTGCGGATGATTTTCTCAAAATGGATGATATGCCCCTGTTCTTCATCACGTAGGAAGCGCATGACGCTTTCATAGGTGGTGATGATCCGGGTGGGCTGATAGGCATAAAAGAATCCAGCCACCGGGAAGACAAGGAACATATAGATAAAATCATTCCCGTTGACGGTTAACGGATACCCCCAAAAGAACGGCAGGATGAGTGCATAAAGAACACTAGTGAGAAGAAAAAATAATCCCAATGTGACTGGTGTAGCCCCAAGCGTTTTCAATGCAACCCAGGCAAAAGGATCTGACCCGTAAATATCCTCAGTAGTCAATTGTCGCTGCGCCATCGTCTCTCCATATGAATAAGATTAACTATACAACAGTTTCTTCGATTTTCAACCGTTCTCAAATATAATCGCGCCTCATGGATACAGCTTTTCGAATCATCGCTTTCTTGTTTGGGGCAGGCATCGTCATCGCTACAATTTTTTCAGCGATCTCCACCTTTGTCCTGCCGCGCAGTGCCCGCAGTCAATTAAACCGGCTTGTCTTTGGGGTCATGCGCCATCTCTTTGAATTCATCATGCGCTTTTCGAAGACCTACGAACAGCGTGATGCGATCATGGCATATTATTCGCCGCTCGCTCTGATGTTGTTGGTGCCCACCTGGTATATCTTGATCGCGCTCGGGTATTCGTTCATGTACTGGGCATTGCAAGCGGGGGATTACTTTTTCGACCTGCGCCTGAGCGGATCGTCACTTTTGACTCTGGGCTTTACGGCTTCTGAAGGATATCTGATCACCATTCTGGCATTCTCAGAAGCCATGCTGGGACTCATCATGGTCGGTTTATTGATCGCGTACCTGCCCACCATGTACGCTGCATTCTCGCGCCGCGAGCAGGCGGTGAATATGCTTGAAGTCCGTGCAGGTGACCCACCCAATCCCTACGATATGTTGACCCGCTTCAACCGCATCCACGGCTTGGATAAACTCGCAGAACTCTGGAAAACCTGGGAAATCTGGTTTGCAGATGTGGAAGAGAGCCATACCACTCTGCCTGCGCTGGTCTTCTTCCGTTCACCCCGCGCCGATAACTCATGGGTTACATCTGCCGGGGCTGTGCTTGATTCGGCTGCCATCACCTTATCTTCCATCGACATTCCCAGAGAAATGTCCGCCGCCTTGTGCCTTCGCGCAGGCTTCATTTCTTTTCATCGTATTACCGATTATTTTGATATTCCGCATCCGCATGAGCCTAAATTTCCTGAAACTCCCATTAGCGTCACGCGCGCAGAATATGATGACTTGATCCGCAAATTGGAAGATGCAGGTTTGCCCATCAAGTCAGATCGCGAGCAGGCATGGAAAGACTTCGCCGGGTGGCGCGTCAATTACGACCGTACTTTGCTGGTTATGTGTAGCATGGTCATGGCGCCTCAAGTGCCATGGTCCAGTGACCGCGCCCCGAAATTCAAACTCCCGCCTTTGTTCCTGAAGAAAAATAAGCATACTCATTAATAAAAAACGAGCGCGGACTTTCGTCCGCGCTCGTTTTTGTTGAGAATTTACTAGCTGACTGTATTGCCGTCGTATTTTTTAGCATCCGTAATGGCTTTGTTAACATTCACGAAGGGCAGCAAGATCAAGCCCATAATGAAGAAGAAGATCAATGCCAGGATCGCGATGCGCAAATTCCCAAAGATCTGATTCGCCAACCCGAACACCAACGGACCGATCCACGAGGTACCGCGTTCACTGATCTCGTAAAAAGCAAAGAATTCTGCTTCCTTGCCCTTGGGAATCATCTGCGCGAACAAACTACGGCTGATGGCTTGCGAGCCGCCCATGACGAGGGCAATGAAAATTCCCAGCACAAAAAATTGCGCAGTGACATTTTCACCTTTCAAACCGCCATAAGCATAGATGACAACACCGGACCAGATGACCAAACTGACGATCACCGATTGCTTTGCGCCGATCCATCCAGCCAGCCTGCCCCAGAACAACGCCCCGAAGAACGCCACGAACTGGATCATCAGAATAACAGCCGTAAGTGTGGTCTGACCTTGTTCAAGCCCGCCCTGAATCAGTGGTGCCGCTGCAAATGTGGCTGCCACCGCAATGACGGTTTGAATGCCGTCGTTGTAAAGAAAGTATGCCAGCAGGAATTTCATCGTCTCAGGGAAGTGTCTCACTTCGCTGAACGTCTTTTTCAATTGCTTGAAGCCAATGCTTGCATAGGTTTCACCAGCGGGCAAAGAGCGTGCGGCATGGCGAGGGCGGAGTCGACTCCATGTGATGAATGCAAATCCCAGCCACCAAATGCCTGCCGAAGCAAGATTGATTCTCACAGCCAGCGAGCTTGGCACACCAATATCTTCGCTGAAAATAAAGAACGCCAAATTCAGCGCCAGCAAAATACCGCCGCCCATATAACCCATTGCCCAACCATACGAGGAAACCCGGTCGCGCTCCTCCTCACTGGCAATGTCTGGCAGATAGGCGTTATAGAAAACGATGGCAGCGCCAAAGGCAAGGTTGGCAACAATGAAAAGCACACCGCCCAACCACCATAAGTCGCCCGTCACCAAGAACATCAAGAGCGTCGCGATTGCACCGATCGTAGCGAAGATCTGCATCATTCGTTTACGCAGGTGAGAATAATCTGCGATTGCCCCAAGGATCGGCAGGAACAAAACCTGCATACCCACTGAGAATGAAATGCAATACGGTAAAAATGAATCAGGTGCAACAGGGATTCCTAAAAATGAAACCGTAGTTGTCCCCGCTGCTTCCGCAGCCGTCCGCGCCAAATTTGCCACATACGGACCTAAAAATACTGTCCCCACGGTTGTGCTAAAGGCAGAATTCGCCCAATCGTACATTGCCCAACCAAAGATCTCTTTCCTATCGTTGACCATTGCTTCTGTTGCCATGGTTCCTCCATGAGTTTAAGGATACTAAGAGAACACGCGCCAGTATAAGGAGTTTCGACGGGGATGTAAAGCACCATTACGTAAATGGGATGTTAACACCTGGCGCTTCCTGCTTGACCCTCAACCTGCTACACGCTAAAATCCCTTTCCTACACTGAAAAGGAATCCTGCTACCCTGCAAAACACAGGGTCTCATCTAATATGTTTGAAACTCTTACCGGACGACTCAACCAGATATTTGATAATCTACGCAAACGCGGCAAACTCTCCGAAGCGGACGTAGATGCCGCCATGAAAGAAGTGCGCCTCGCTCTGCTTGAAGCCGATGTGCATTTCAGCGTGGTCAAAACCTTCATTGCCAAAGTGCGCGAACGTGCCGTTGGTGCAGAAGTATCAAAGGCACTGAACCCAGGTCAGCAAATCATCAAGATCGTCAATGAAGAACTTATCGGCACACTCGGCGAACCTGCTCCGCTTAACCTCACGGGTCCTAAACCTCGCGTGGTGATGATGGTCGGTCTGCAAGGCGCTGGTAAGACCACGATCACCGGAAAATTAGCCCGTCTGCTCAAATCCAAAGGCGAGCGTATTCTCATGGTTGCTGGTGATCCCTATCGCCCAGCGGCTGTCAAACAATTGCAACAACTTGGCGAACGCGTCGGTGTGGATGTGGAAGCGGATACCTCCATCACGCCGCCAGAACTTGCGAAGCGTGCACTAGATAAAGCTGACAAAGGCGGGTACAGCTTGGTGCTGGTCGATACAGCCGGTCGGTCGCAGATGGATGCGAATCTAATGGATGAATTGAAAGCCATCCATGCCAATGTTAACCCGGTGGATACGCTGCTGGTCATCGATTCCATGATCGGTCAGGAAGCGTTAAATATCGCTCAAGGCTTCAAAGAAGCCATCAACCTTACGGGTCTTGTCCTCACCAAAATGGATGGCGACTCACGCGGCGGCGCGGCGATCTCGATTCGTTCCGTGACGGGCGTACCGATCAAATTCATCGGTACCGGCGAAAAACTGGACGCGCTTGAAAGTTATGACCCTTCACGTTTGTCCTCGCGTATTTTGGGCATGGGCGATATGATCGGTTTGATCGAAAAAGCTGAAGCCATGTTCGATCAGCAGACTGCTGAGAAGCAGGCTCAGAAGCTGATGAAGGGCAGCTTCTCGCTCGAAGACTGGCTCGAACAGATGAATCAAATGAAAAAGATGGGTCCGCTCTCACAGATCATGGAGATGCTGCCCGGGCAAATGGGGCAGGCTGCGCGTGGTATAGACCCGTCACTAGTTGAAAATCAATTCAAACAGTCAGAAGCGATTATCAATTCGATGACGCTAAAAGAACGCCGCGACCCCGATCTTTTAAACGCCTCCCGCCGCCGCCGCATCGCCGCCGGTTCCGGCATGGATGTTCAGGATGTGAACCGCCTCATCAAGCAGTTCCGCGAGACGCAAAAGATGATGAAAATGATCCAAAAGACGGGCGGTAAAGGCTTGGGCAGGATGTTTGGGTAGAGAAAAACCCTTATTCTCTGGTAAAATACAGCCCGCGATTTCAGCCCGCACATCCCCTTGGCTCTAGTGCCTGTCTGAAACGTAAACAAAACCTAAAGGAGTACGTTTAAAATGGTAAGAATTCGTTTACGTCGTATTGGTCTCAAAGGCCAACCCACGTACCGCATCATCGCTGCGGACAAGGAAGCCCCCCGCGATGGTCGCTTTTTGGAAATTTTGGGCGTGTACAACCCGCGCACCGATCCCGCCACTATCAAAATAAATGAAGAGCGCATTTACCACTGGATGAAGAACGGCGCTCAGCCGACCGAATCTGTGGCACAGATTTTCAAGACATCTGGAACCCTCGAGCGCTTCGAGCGCTTCAAGAAGGGCGAAGCCGTGGAAACCTTGGTTGCAGAAGCTGCCGCCGCTGAAGTCAAACGCGCTGCGCCGGTTAAGACCAGCAAGTAGACCTACTATTGTAAGAACTCATCATTACGGATTACGCGTCACGAATTGCGTAATCCGTAATGTGTAAAAGAGGAAGCCTCTCATGAAAGACCTGATTGAATACATTGCCAAATCTCTTGTGGATCACCCCGAAGAAGTAGTTGTCACCGAAACCAAGGGAAATCGTCCGCGTATTGAATTGAGTGTTGCCAAAGAAGATATGGGGCGGGTCATTGGCAAAGGCGGAAAAGTGGCGAATGCCATCCGCGCGCTGTTGCGAGTAACGGCGGAACGTCAGGGCAAGCAAGCCACGCTCGATGTAACGGAACCCTCCTAATGAGCACAGAAAACAACGCGGGCTCGCCAAACGGCGAGTCTGTTTATCTGGCGATTGGTTTTCTCCGCCGTGCGCATGGGGTGCAGGGCGAGTTGATCATGGACCTGCATACTGATTTTCCTGATCGTATCAAAGATGGGCGTAAGGTTTATGTGGGTGAAAGACATGAAGCCTTTACATTGGGTGGCGCGCGCCTGCATGCCAATGGTATGTTGGTGAGGATCCGCGGATTTGAAACTCCTGAAGCCGTTGCGCGTTTTCGCAATCAGTGGGTGTATGTAAAGTCGAGCGAAGTGCCTGCTTTGCCAGTAGGGAAACACTATAAGTATGAACTCGTTGGGTTAAGCGTTGAAGATGATGGTGGAAATCTCCTAGGCGAGATCGTTGAAATTATCGAGACCGGCGCAAATGATGTTTACGTTGTGCGTAATAGCACGGGCAAAGAGATTCTTTTGCCTGCCATCCCGGATGTTGTTCTCGAAACGAATATGCCCGAAAAGCGCATGAAAGTTCACCTTTTGGATGGCTTGGTGGATTAATCAGCTCAAAACATTTTACGGGGAATGATACAATTTCCACGCATGGACGAAAAGAAATATTGGATCGGGTTCAATCTTATAAAAGGCATTGGCGCAGTCCGCATGCAGGGGCTGGTCGCTTATTTTGGCGACCTTGCTTCGGCGTGGAACGCAGATGCGAGTCAGTTAATGGAAGCCGGCTTGAGCGCAAAGTTGGCAGAGAAAGTTCTCGGGGCGAAAAAGCAAATAGATCTGGACCAGGTTTGGGCAAAGATCGAAGCGCAAGGCATTCAAATCCTCACCTGGGCAGACGAATCCTATCCATCCCGATTAAGAGAAATCGATCAACCGCCGCCAATTCTATATTTGCGCGGCGAGTATGTTGATGATGATGTTTTTGCGGTTGCGATAGTAGGCACGCGCAAGGTCACGCCGTATGGGCGGCAGGTGACGGAAGAGATCGCTTCTTTCCTGGCCGGGAATGGAATCACCGTCGTGAGTGGACTCGCCCGTGGAGTGGATGCGATTGCGCATCAAGCCGCACTCAAAGCAGGCGGGCGGACGTTGGCGGTTCTCGGCTCTGGTGTGGATAAGATCTACCCGCCTGAACATCGTGGGCTTGCCGAGCAGATCATGGCGCGTGGCGCAGTCATCAGCGACTATGCCGTGGGCACGCCGCCAGATGCTTCAAACTTCCCGCCGCGTAATCGAATTATTTCAGGCTTGTCATTAGCGGTTGTCGTTATTGAGGCTGCGGAAACCAGCGGGGCTTTGATCACTGCAGAATTTGCCGCAGACCAAGGGCGTGAGATCTTTGCTGTGCCGGGCAGTATTCTTGCACCGCAGAGCAAAGGCACCAATCGCTTGATCCAAAAAGGGGCACAACCTTTATTGACCCCGGCAGATCTGATGCAAGCTCTGGACTTAACCCGTATGGGCGATCATAAAACGGCACGCAGGGCTTTGCCTTCTGATGAAACCGAGGCACTTGTTTTGAATGTCCTTGGCAGAGAGCCTCTGCATGTGGATGAAATTCGCAATCAGGCTAATTTGCCGATCGAAAAAATATCTGCCACCCTTACTATGATGGAATTGAAAGGTATGGTGCGGCAGGTTGGTGGTATGAATTACGTGGCTGTTCGTGAAGAACAGTCTGATTACACAACCTAGGAGGCATCACTATGGCAGCAGATTTTTCACATGCATATGCCGTCATTATGGCAGGCGGCGGCGGGACACGTTTATGGCCCCTTTCACGTAAGGATAAACCCAAGCAGCTCTTGCCGTTGATCGGGCAGGAGACTTTATTCCAGAGCACAGTTGCCCGCTTGAAGGAACTATTTCCACCCGAACGCATCTTGGTCGTGACGGTGGAAGAGCAGGTGCTTGAAATGAAGCAACAAGCCCCTGAACTGCCCGAGGAAAATTACCTGATCGAACCGGCTCCACGTGGGACAGCCTCCGTGGTGGGGTTGGCGGCGATGGTGCTGCAAAAGCGTGACCCACAAGCCTCCATGGCGATCTTGCCATCGGACCATTTCATACGAAACGTAGACCTATTTCACTATCTGTTGAAAGCCGCCTTTGATGTCGCAGCGGATAATTATCTGGTCACTTTAGGCATTACGCCTACGATGCCTTCCACAGCCTATGGGTACATCCAACAGGGCACACCATTAAAGGGTGAATACAAATATCCCGTTTATACGGTGCAAAGTTTTAGAGAAAAACCAAACGAAGAAACAGCTCAACAGTTGTTACGCATGGGCGGTCACTCGTGGAATAGCGGCATGTTCATCTGGCGGGCTGACGCCATTATGGGTGAGATCCACAGACAAATGCCTGCCCTTGGAAAAGCATTGAACGAGATCGGCACCGCATGGGATTCTCCGAATCGAGAAGAAGTCTTGAAAAAGATCTGGCCCGGTTTGAAGAATGAAACTGTCGATTATGGCATTATGGAAAAAGCCGAGAAGGTTGCTGTTTTACCTGCTGGCGGTTTAGGTTGGAGTGATGTTGGTTCGTGGTCTTCACTCTTCGAAGTGCTTTTGCCAGATATGAATGGCAATATCGCCACCAGTGCCTCTTTGCATTTGGCACTCGAAACGAATAACACCTTGATCTATGGCGGCAGCTCAGACCGGTTGGTGGTGACCATTGGCGTGGACGATATGGTCGTTGTGGATACAGGAGATGCCCTGCTGATCTGTAAGACGGACCAGTCGCAAAAGGTTAAAGATGTAGTCGAACACTTGAAGAAACATAGGCAGGAAAAGTATCTTTAACCCTGCGGTTTTATGCAAATGATACTGAATGGTTTTCGCTCGAAAAATTCACGTTTGCAAAAAAACAGAGATGTGTTGTAGAATGTCCATCCCGTAAGGTTTATCCTTACGGGATATTTTTTATGCAAACGGAATACCCCTCAGTGGTTTCTAGTGCTATTGTGGGCATGTTGGAGGACTACAAACAGATGGAAGCTTATTGTATGAAGTGCAAGACCAAACGGGAAATACAAGACCCTGTGGCGGCTTTCAACGCCAAGTCGTCTGCAGTGACAACCGGTATTTGCCCCGTTTGCGGCACAAAACTTTTTCGCATGGGAAAAACAGATGCCCATGCTGGTTTGATTCCACCACCCAAGCCTGTGAAGGTGGAAGTGCGTGAAGGCAAACTGGTGATCGTAGAATCGCCTGCCAAAGCAAAAACCGTGGGGCGGTTCCTGGGGAAAGGCTATACCGTCCGCGCTTCGGTGGGGCATGTACGCGACTTGTTGAAGTCGCAGCTTTCTGTGGATGTGGATAATAATTTCGAGCCTAAATATCGTGTGCCAAATGAAAAGAAGGATGTGGTCAAAGAGATCAAGCTATTGGCGAAGAAAGCCGAAGAAATCTTCCTCGCAACCGATCCCGACCGCGAAGGCGAATCGATTTCATGGCATTTGATGGAAGCAGCAGGCATTGAACCCGAACGGACGAAGCGTGTGGTCTTTCATGAGATCACAGCCCCGGCGGTGGCAGAGGCGTTCTCTCATCCCCGTAACATTGATATGAACCTCGTCAATGCACAGCAGGCGCGCCGCGTGCTTGATCGTTTGGTTGGGTATAGCATTAGCCCAATTCTTTGGGAAAAAGTGCGCGGACGTCTCTCTGCGGGTCGTGTGCAATCTGTGGCATTGCGCATCATCGTGGATCGTGAGCGTGAGATCGACGCTTTCAAGCCGGTGGAATATTGGACGATCCATGCCGAGTTCAAACCGGAAAAATTGAAATCGAACTTCACCGCCAAACTTGTGCGTGTGGATGAAAAAGAGCCTGAACTCTCCAATGAAGAATCGGTTAAGCCGCTTCTCTATGACCTCGAAACTGCTTCTTTTGCCATTTCAAAGGTCAAACGCGGAGAGCGTCGTCGAAAACCCTCTGCGCCCTTTACAACCTCCACCTTGCAACAGGAGGCCTCGCGTAAACTTGGCTTCACAGCTCGCCGAACCATGGCGTTGGCACAGGGACTATATGAAGGTCAAGACGTTGGTGAAGGAGGCACGACTGGTCTTATCACTTATATGCGTACCGACTCGACCAATGTCTCAACCATTGCTCAGAATGAGGTTCGTGAATTCGTGTCTGGTAAATATGGCACCGATTATCTACCTCCCGAGCCTCCGGTCTATAAGACTAAGTCTGCCAATGCGCAAGAAGCCCATGAAGCCGTTCGTCCTACCGCAGTGATGCGTGAGCCGGAGAAGATCAAAGAGTTTCTTGAGCCAGCCATGTTCAAGCTGTACCGCTTGATCTGGCAGCGTTTTGTTGCATCTCAAATGGAAGCGGCGGTATACGATACGCTTCAAGTTGAAGTGACCGGCAAAACCAAGGAGCATGAGTATTTGCTTCGAGCTTCCGGGTCGGCTATAAAATTCCCAGGGTTTATGGTGGTCTACGAAGAAGCCAAGAATGAAGACGCCAAAACCGAAGAAGAAGATGACGTGAAGATCCCTGCCGGGGTGGCAGAGGGACAAGTGCAAGAGTTGGTGCGTTTGATTCCCGAGCAACATTTCACACAGCCACCGCCGCGCTTCTCTGAAGCGTCTTTGGTGCAAGCCTTGGAAGAAAATGGCATTGGGCGTCCTTCCACCTATGCGCCGACCATATCCACGATCCAGGCTCGCGGATATGCCTTGCGCGAAGAGAAACGCCTTATCCCCACAGACATGGGTATTCAGGTCAATGACTTGATGGCGCAATACTTCCCCGAAGTTGTAGACTTTAATTTCACGGCTCATATGGAAGAAGATCTGGATAAGATCGCCGAAGGCGAAATGCTCTGGACTGATGCCATTCGTGAGTTCTATACGCCATTTTCTGAAGATGTCAAAAAGGCACAAGCCGAGATGCCGGTTGCCAAGTCGGAGCCTGAGCCGATCGGTAGGCAATGCCCCGATTGCGGTGGAGAATTGGTAATCCGTTATGGGCGTTTTGGGAAATTCATTTCCTGCGGCAATTTCCCAACCTGTCGCTATACCGAGCCGTGGTTGGAGAAGATCGGTGTTGCCTGTCCGAAAGACGGCGGTGACATGGTGGAACGCCGTACGCGCAAAGGACGAACGTTTTATGGGTGCGCCAATTATCCGAATTGCGATTTCACCACCTGGAAGAAACCGCTTGCCAAGCCTTGCCCAAAATGCAATGGATTGCTGGTGATCGCTAATAAACGTGAAGCGCAATGTACGAACTGTTCCGAAAGCTTTTTGTTGGAAGAGATCGTGCCCGAAAGCGCATAAAATTTTCAGCGTGGCAAAAAGCCCGGTCTGTTGAAGCAAGCAGCGGCTGTGACTGAGGCTGGGCTTGTCGTCGCTCAGGCAATCATTCTGCCATGCGGCAGGCTGGATTTAAGTTGTATAATCTAACGAATACATCCAAGCGAAGGAGTTTGATATGCAATTCGTGGTTGCATTTTTGAAAAAACTACCCCTTGTACCAATTGCCCTTTTTATTGGGGGGTTGGTGTTTGGGCTCTTAATCGGCTGGGTGATCGCCCCGGTGGAATTTGTGAATGCGACTCCCTTTTACCTGCGCTCAGATTTGAGGGAAGATTATCTGCGCATGGCAATCGACTCGTACAGCATCAATAAAAGTGCGCCGTTGGCTGCCGACCGTTGGCTGGGGCTTGGAAGTACATCTCAGGAAGCCTTTACGGCTATTCAAAACAACCCCGGTTATTTGCCAGCGCCGCTTGTTCAGGAATTTGGGCAGTCGGTTACAAATGAGATCGCTGCTCGTGGTGGTCAACCTGTGGCGGACCCATCCACTGGAATGTCGCCCGTCATGCGGACGGCTTTGATAGGGGTCGGGATTATTTTGCTCCTGGGTGTTGCTGCCGCGGCAGGGTTGTATCTCTTCCGTTTGTTTGGCAAACGTGGTTCTGGTGAAGTAACCGCCGTGATGCAAGGTTCAGAGATCAGTAAGTCTGCGGCGAAGACAAATTTTGAAGAACAAGGGCTGGCTCCTCCCATCACCCAAATGATGACCACCTATGTGTTGGGTGATGATCTCTACGATGAGTCATTCAGCATTGACACAGGTGCCGGTGAATTCCTCGGTGAATACGGAGTTGGTGTTTCTGAGATCATTGGTGTGGGCGAACCCAAAAAAGTAACCGCCTTGGAAGTTTGGCTGTTTGATAAAAACGATATCAAGACCGCCACAAAAGTTTTGATGTCGCGACATGCCTTCTCAGACGCGGCGATCCGTTCCCGGCTCGAACCTAAGGGTGAGTTGGTTCTGGTGGAGCCGCAGGTTCAGATTCTGCTCGAAACGGCTACCCTGCAATTGCTTGCGACCGTGGTCGATATTGAATACGGCAAGACCTCTTTACCGGATAATAGTTACTTTGAGCGCGTGACCTTGGAATTAGCCATCTGGCCGCGACAAGGATAGAAAAAAACGTAAAAAAATCCCGTCCACTTGTGGACGGGATTTTTTTATTTACTCAACCTTGATGATCTTGAATTTGATCTTGCCACCAGGGGTTTCGGCTTCTGCGATCTGTCCAACCTTTTTGTTCAGGAGAGCTACGCCAATAGGGGATTCGTGAGAAATTCGTCCATTGCGCGGGTCTGCCTCGGTAGGTCCGACAATGAAGTACTCTTCCGGGTCGAAGCCCTCTTCCTGGATGGTGACATGTGAACCGATCAAGACTGTGTCTGAGCCTTTGTTCTCGATCAGCACGGAATTGCGCAGGATGGCTTCAATTTCTTGAATGCGCCCCTCCAGAAATCCCTGATCTTCTTTTGCCTTATGGTAGTCGGCGTTTTCAGAGAGGTCGCCCATTTGTATGGCAGAACGCAGTCTTTGTGCCAGGTCTTCGCGACGTGGTCCCTTTAAATCTGCGAGTTCTGCTTTTAGTTTTTCTTCGCCTTCAGGGGTTAAATAATTTGGCATGTCAGTTTCCTTTCTTGTAGATGCACTATGAAATGGGAGCAATGAAAAGATTCTGATTGCCCCCATTGATTGCCGTTTCAATAACTATGGCTTTTCAAGTGGGTTGAACATCTTCTGATGTTCTTCAGCGGCGTAGCGATCTGTCATTCCAGCTATGTGATCGCAAATGGTACGCTCCAATCCGCGCTTTTCGATGAGAGATTGCACATGCCCTGGCAGAGTTGAGGGTTCGGCATGAAATGCATGGAACAGGTCTGAAATGATCCGCTCAGCTTTGACTTGCATTCGAACAACACGGAAATGTCGGTAAAGCTTTTTGTATAACAGGTCTTTTAGTTCTCTATTTCGTCTTTGCACTTCTTCGCTATACCCAACGACATTATGTTTTAGTTTTTGAATGTCTAGGAAGGAAGTAACTTTACTTTCCTTGAGCCGGGCATCGGTGCTTTTGATCATATCTGTAACGAGTAAACCTACCAATTGACGGATCATGCGATGACGTTCCATGTCGCTCAGGATGGCGCCATGCCAGTTGTAGGTTTCGCGTAGTATCTCCCACAAGGCAATGCCTTCCAAAATTTGCGGGTTAATCATCCCGGAGCGCAGTCCATCATCCAGATCGTGCGTGGTGTACGCGAGTTCGTCGGCTACATTGGCGATTTGAGTTTCGAGATTCCCGCGCAGGTCGGGGTTGAATTCTCGCGCGTCTGAAATATCATATTCCGATTCATGCTTGACCATGCCTTCGCGTACTTCCCAACTGAGGTTCAAGCCCGGGAATTCAGGGTAGCGCTGCTCAAGTTCCGTGACGATGCGTAACGATTGTTTATTGTGGTCGAAGCCGCCGAAGTCCTTCATCAACCTGGCGAGTGCGGTTTCTCCTGAATGCCCAAAAGGAGAATGTCCGAGGTCGTGTGCCAGGCAGATGGCTTCTACGAGATCTTCATTGCCGCCAAGGGCACGGGCAAGTGTCCGCCCGATTTGAGCAACTTCAAGCGTATGGGTGAGGCGCGTCCGGAAGTGGTCGCCTTCAAAGTTGATAAAGACTTGCGTTTTATATTCGAGTCGCCGGAATGCCGTTGTATGTAAGATACGGTCGCGGTCGCGTTGAAAGGAAGTGCGATATTCAGGCTCTGAGTCTAAATAGGCGCGACCTTTTGTATCCTTGCTGCGCATTCCATAGGGCGCAAGGCTGCGATCTTCATTATCTTCCAATTGCAAGCGGGTAAAGAACATGGCTGCCTTTTACAGAGTATCGCATAATTTGGTAAACAAAAACTTTGATTTTCCTTCGCAATTTTCAAGGAAAAGTTTACTTAATCATGAGACAAGCAATAGATGAAAAGGTCATTGCAACCCCGGGAATAGTGTTGCAATGACTGAGTGGGGCGAGAGGGGGTCGAACCCTCACGTTGTTTCCAACGACAGATTTTAAGTCTGTTGCGTCTGCCGATTCCGCCATCGCCCCGGCGTGGATTATTTTACTATAAGTTGTAGATTATAACGCGACTTACTCGTACACACGCGCGGACAGAGTCTCAAACAGTCCCCCATGCTTCGATAAGCTCACCCATGATAAAATCGCGCCCATGACCCACGCAGAACTTATCGCAACTCAACTCCATGTCAAGCCTTCCCAAGTGGAAGCCGTCATCAAATTACTGGACGAAGGTAACACCGTCCCTTTTATCGCCCGCTATCGCAAGGAAATGACCAGCTCACTGGATGATGAACAGATCCGCATCATCGCAGATGAATTGACCCGCCTGCGAGCGTTGGACGAACGTCGTACAACCATTCTGGCATCCATCGAAGAGCAAGGCAAGTTGACCGATGAACTGCGCTCTGCCATCGAGTCTGCTCAGACCATGACAAAGCTCGAAGATCTCTACGCGCCATACAAAAAGAAGCGCCGTACCCGCGCTATGGTCGCCCGTGAAAATGGATTGGAACCGCTGGCAGAGTTGATCCTCAAACAAGGCTCCGGCTCACCCGAAAAACTTGCCGAAAAATTCCTAAACGAACAGGTAGGCAGCATCGAAGAAGCGCTACAAGGCGCACGTGACATCGTTGCCGAAACCATCAGCGACAATGCCAATGTCCGCTCGACCTTGCGCGAAAAGGCGCTTAAATTCTCCACTGTCTATTCCAAAAAGATCGAAGATGCCGTCGATGAAAAACGCGTGTACGAAAGCTATTACGATTTCTCCTACCGTGTGGACCGTTTACTCCCTCATCAAATCCTCGCCATCACTCGCGGCGAAAAGGAAGGGGTATTGAAAGTCCGCGTAGAGATTCCCGAACGCGACTGGCTTGACTCTATTCAATCGGAATACGAGCAAGATATCATCAGTCCCTTTGCAGACCAGCTTGAGATGTCCATTCAAGATTGCGCCGAACGTCTATTGTTACCTTCCATCGAGCGCGATGTGCGCCGCGAAAAAGGTGAACGTGCAGATAACCATGCCATTCAGGTTTTTGCTTCAAACTTGCGCGCACTTCTTAACCAGGCTCCGCTTGCAAATCACACTGTCCTCGGTATCGACCCGGGCTTTCGCACTGGCTGTAAGGTTGCTGTGGTCGATTCCACTGGCAAGCTGCTCGATACCGGCACAATCTATCCGCATGAGCCAAAAAACGATTGGCAGGGTGCGATCAACACGCTGCAGGATATGATCAATCGTCATCACGTCACACTCATCACCATCGGGAATGGCACCGCCTCACGTGAAACCGAGAAACTGGTCTCAGAGTTGACTCGCTCAAAGTTGCAGACCAAGTATCTGATTGTGAATGAAGCGGGAGCTTCTGTCTATTCCGCCTCTGCCCTCGCCCGCGCCGAGTTTCCCAATCTTGATGTCTCCATCCGTGGCGCAGTCTCCATCGCCCGTCGCGCGCAAGACCCGCTGGCTGAGTTGGTTAAGATCGATCCGAAATCTATTGGCGTGGGCATGTATCAGCACGATGTTGACCAGGCTGCGTTGAACCATGCGCTCGATGGCGTGGTGGAAAGTGTGGTCAACCATGTTGGCGTGGATGTGAACACTGCCAGCGCGGCATTGCTCACGCATGTGGTTGGCATTGGACCGAAACTCGCAGAGAACATCGTGACCCATCGCGATACCAATGGTCCGTTTAAATCTCGCGCAGCTTTGAAAAAAGTTTCTGGTCTGGGTCCGAAAGCCTTCGAGCAGTCTGCTGGTTTTTTGAGGATTCGAGATGGGGCGAACCCCTTGGATGAAACTGCCATCCATCCTGAATCCTACGCCCTGGCAGAAGCCATTCTCGCTCGCACCGGACTGAAAGTGGATTCGCCTCTCGAGAAAAGAATCCAGGCTGTAGAGTCTCTTCTCACTACAACTACCGTCGAAGCACTTGCCACAGAATTGGATTGTGGCGTGCCCACGTTGAAAGACGCGCTTGAGCAGTTGGCTCGCCCTGGTAGAGATCCGCGCTCCGATACCCCCACGCCCATCCTTCGTTCCGATGTGCTCAAAGCCGAAGACTTGGTTGTGGGTATGCAGCTCAAAGGCACGATCCGCAACGTGGTGGATTTTGGAGCCTTTGTTGACATTGGAGTGAAACAAGATGGTCTGCTGCATCGCACCCAGATTCCTCAAGGTACGGTCATAAAAGTTGGTGATATCCTCGATGTAGAGATCCAAAAGATCGACATGGAACGCGATCGTATTAGTTTGGGTTGGGTTTCGTAAACTTACTCTTCACTGTTCAATACGCCTTGTTATGCTGACAAGGCGTATTTTTTTCTCCATCAAATGAAGCCAATGATTTGTCTTGTGTCTTAATCATTATCCTAACCCATGCTAGAATCTCAAATAAATATGGACATCGATACCGCCTCCCAAATTGACGTAGTTCCGCCTCATAGCATCTCTGTCCGCAGCCTGGTGGAGTTTGTGATGCAATCTGGAGATATTACCCCTGGCGGGTTTCAAAGGCGTGATCGCGCCCAACTCGGAACTCAAGGACATAAACGCGTACAGCGCTCCCGCCCCGATGGGTATGAAACCGAAGTGGAGGTTATTTGCCAGATCGAAGACACCGAGCCGCCTTTGGTAGTACGGGGGCGGATCGATGGCTTGTACGCCAGCCATGAGCCAGTCATCATCGAAGAGATCAAAACAACCACGCTGAGCCTCGAGCTTGTGAATGAGAACCACAATCCACTGCATTGGGCGCAGGCACAATGCTATGCTTATATGTACGCCCGGCAACATCATCTGAGCGATATCCGCATCCACCTGACCTATTATCAATTGGATAGCCATGAAGAAAAAACCTTCGAACGCCAATTTTCTTGGGAAGATTTGGAGATCTTTTTCTCCAACTTAATCACTCCCTACTTGGACTGGTTTCGAAAAGTTCAGGCATGGCAAATCCGGCGTGATCAATCGATCGAGCAACTGAACTTTCCATATGAAGAGTATCGCCCCGGTCAGCGCGATATGGCAGTCGCGGTTTACAAAACCATCCGAGAGAAGAATCGTTCCTATATTCAATCGCCTACAGGGGTTGGGAAGACGATTGGTACCCTCTTTCCGTCCGTCAAAGCTCTGGGTCTTGGGTTGGCTGAAAAGATCTTTTACCTGACTGCCAAAACATCCGGTCGTCTGGTGGCGGAAAAAGCATTGGAAGATATGCGCCAGTCGAATCTATACCTTCGCAGCGTAACGCTGACTGCCAAGGAAAAGATCTGTTTTTGCCCGCCAGTCAATTGCGACCCGGACGTATGTATCTTCGCCCGTGGCTATTTTGATAAAGTAAAACTAGCGCTGGAAGAACTCGACCAGCATCAAGCCTTTACCCGCCCGGTCATTGAAGAGCTTGCCCGAAAGTATGAGATCTGTCCCTTCGAGTTCTCACTGGACCTGGCATTATGGGTGGATTGCATCATCTGTGACTACAACTATGTTTTCGATCCGCGCGTGTATCTCCATCGTTTTTTTGACTTTGGCATCGAGCCGTATATTTTTCTGGTTGACGAAGCACACAATCTTCCAGATCGAGCCAGAGCCATGTATTCGGCGGAGCTGGATAAAGGGACTGTATTACAACTCCAACGCACATTGAAACCGCATGTGCCTGCGCTGGCTAAAAAGCTGAGTGAGATCAATAAGATTCTGCTGGAGAAACGTAAAGCCTGCGAGCAGGAAGGGAAGGAGGCGTTGATCGAGCATGAACTTCCCGAAACCCTGCTCAAGGCAATCCGAGAGTTCAACCACAAGGCAGAAGACTGGTTGGTATTGAATCAACCCGTCGAATTCAGGCAGGAGTTATTGGAGTTTTATTTCTTGTGCAGTAACTACCTCCGCACAGCCGAATACTTTGACACATTCTATATCTCTTACTTTGAGCGGCGGGGACAGTCTGATCTTCGAGCAAAATTATTTTGCCTAGACCCAGCCCCCATGTTGGCTGTCCCATTAGAGCGCAGCCAGTCAACCGTCTTTTTCTCAGCGACGCTTTTGCCAATGGATTATTTTATGAAGCTCCTAACCGGCGCTGCGGAGCACCCCAAGCGTATCTTCCAATCTCCCTTTCCACAGGAAAATGTCTGCTTATTAATTCACAACAAGATTTCAACCAAGTATGTGCAACGAGCTGATTCCTACGATTCCATCGCCGAGACAATCTCGACCGTACTTGGCACCCGTGCAGGAAATTATTTGGTTTACTTTCCTTCCTATGTATATCTAAATGAAGTAGTGGAACGTCTAAAAGAAAGATTGCCCGAAAGGCAGCTTCTCATTCAAGAACGAGGTATGACGGAAGAAGCGCGTGATGTGTTTCTGGCTAGGTTTTCTTCCACGAACGAGGAAACGCTGGTCGGGCTGGCTGTGATGGGCGGGATCTTTGGCGAAGGGATCGACCTGGTAGGGGAACGATTGATCGGTGTTGTGGTTGTGGGTGTGGGCATACCCCAATTGGGCTTGGAAAGAGATCTGATCAAAGAGTATTTTGATCGTGATCTGGGCAGTGGCTTTGCGTATGCCTACCAATATCCGGGTTTCAACCGCGTGCTGCAGGCAACGGGTCGCGTCATTCGCACGGATACAGATCAGGGGATTATTGTATTGATCGATGAGCGCTTTACCCAATCCCACTACCGCCAATTGTTCCCATTGCACTGGCGCGGCTATCAAGTTGTACAAAACACTTCCGAGGTGAAGGGTAAATTAACACGTTTCTGGGGTCGGAAGTGATTAGAAAGCTAAAGGCAGAAAATTTTAATCTCCATACCTTCCCATGCACTTAAAAGCAAGTGGCTCTTGGTAGTTCTACCAAGAGCCACTTGCTTTTCTTTGAGCAGAGTCGTACTCTGCGGTCCCGACGGGATTCGAACCCGCGATCTCGGCCTTGACAGGGCCGCATGTTAGGCCGCTACACCACGGGACCAATTTGTTAAGCGGGCAGTAGTTTACCATGATGATATTTTCATGTCAATACGAGAATTGAGCAATTGTAGAAATGAATTTATTCGATCTGCACGTCAAGGTTTGTCGTGCAGGTAAGCCTTGCCATTTTGCAAACCAGCAGTTATCGAACTTGACACAATGAAAGCCATGTTCTAAAATTGTTTCTACTTAACCCAAGGAATGCCTTAATTCTTTCCAGGCATCCTAAAACCCCCAGGAGGGCTGGTTGTCTAAAAACCGTAGTCAACAAATGGTGGATCGCCTGCGAGAATTACAAGCGTCTTCACCAGATATCGAAGCATCCGCAGTTGTCAGTGTAGATGGTTTGAGCATTGCTTCTGCCCTGCCTCAAGGTGTTGAAGAAGATCGTGTTTCCGCCATGTCGGCTGCGATGCTCTCATTGGGCGAACGAATCGCGAGTGAGTTGGGACGCGGATCGCTTGAACAAGTGTATATTAAAGGGATGAAGGGGTATGTTGTCCTTATTTCCGTGGGTGAGGAAGCAGTCCTCACCGCCTTGGTACGCGAACAGGCCAGGCTTGGCCTGATCTTCCTTGATATGCGTCGCGCCGCTGAAGATCTGGCGAAGTTGATTTAATGGAGTCCCTATGAGCCCCGTCCAAAAAGCTGGTTTGTATTATCCTAATAAATTTGGTTTGATCACTATCAAATCACTTGAAGAAGTGATGGGAAAGAATGGCTTGAACGCGATCTTGAACCTCGGCGGATTAAGCCATTACATAGAAAACTATCCTCCCGATAATCTGGATAAAGGGTTTGACTTTGCTGAGCTCTCCGCCATCGGCTCGGCATTGGAAGAAATGTATGGACCTCGTGGTGGGCGTGGATTGGCATTACGCGCTGGACGCGCCACCTTCGCGGATGCGTTGCGCAATTTTGGAGCTCTGGCGGGTGCGGCTGACCTTGCATTTGTTGTCCTTCCGCTTCAATCCAAGCTGAGAATTGGTCTGCCCGCCTTTGCCAAGATCTTCACCCAATTAAGCGACCAGCAGACCACTGTTGAAGAAAAAGATACCGAATGGGTGTGGACCATCCACAAATGCCCATGCTGTTGGGGACGTTCCAATGTGGATAAGCCCGTTTGTTTTATTTCCACAGGCTTGTTACAGGAAAGCTTAAAGTGGGTATCCGGCGGCAATGAATTCCGTGTAAACGAATCCAAGTGCATTGCCATGGGTGATCCCATCTGTGAATTCATCGTTCAAAAAGAACCGATCTCTTAAAGAAACTCCGGGGCTGGCATGACAGACACAAAGTCAAAGATACTGATCGTTGAAGACGACCCTGACGTGGCTGAAATGTTGACGGCGTATTTCCGTTCGCAGGATTATGATGTCTACACCGTGAACTGGGGTGAGGATGGCGTCAGGTCTTCGTTGCAAGTCAACCCAGATCTCGCCATTCTTGATATCCGTTTGCCCGACATTGATGGATATGAAGTGGCACGTCGCATGCGAAGTGATCGGCGCACTGCCGACATTCCCATTATTTTCCTAACCGAGAAGCGTGACCGTTCAGACAAGTTACAAGGGCTTGAAGTTGGCGCGGATGACTATATAACCAAGCCGTTCGACGTGCAAGAATTGCGTCTTCGTGTTCGTAACGCGCTCAAGCGGATTAGTCAGGGCTCCCTCACCAACCCAGTAACCGGGTTGCCTGAAGGTGCGCTTGTGGATGAAAAATTATCTGAAGTTATTGGAAAAGACGGCTCTGCACTCCTTTTTATCTCCATCGAGAATATGAGCGTGTTTCGTGAGGCGTACGGTTTTGTAGCTTCTGACGATGTCCTCCGCGCCGTCAGCTTAATGATCGTCAACACGATGCGTGAGTTCAGCCGCCCAGAAGATTTTCTTGGGCATGTAAGCGCTACGGAATTTATCCTTGTGGTGCCGCCTTCCAACCTTGCGGCGTTAAGTGACAAACTCCGCTCGCGAATGGATCAATCGGTGGAATATTTTTACCCCATCAAAGACCGCGAGCAGATTTCAAAGCGAACAGACCGCTTGAGCGCGAAACTGGCAGAGATTTCCTCTCTCAAGAACCGCCCTATGGATGTTGAAAAGATCAAGACCGAGTTACTGAATTCTAAAAAATAGGTGCAAGATTGCAAATAACGATTGTCATTCCTACATATAACGAAGCGGAGAACCTGCCCAAGCTGGTCTCCGCTTTATTTTCGCTTCCGCTTGATTTGCATTTGCTGATTGTAGATGACAACAGCCCGGATGAAACCGGCAGGCTGGCAGATGAATTAGCCGAGGCGCATCCCGAAAAAATTAAGGTACTGCATCGCCCGGGAAAAATGGGATTACGCTCAGCGTATCTCAACGGCTTTCAAAAGATATTCGATGATGGCTCGCAAGCCGTTGTACAGATGGATGCTGATTTTTCTCACGACCCTGGCGTTCTGGTCGATATGGCAAAAAAGCTTGAAACTACAGATGTCGTTCTCGGCTCACGTTATGTGTCTGGCGGTTCTGTCGACAAGCGCTGGCCTATATGGCGAAAGTGGCTTTCAGCATTCGGGAATTTTTATGCCCGCACTATTTTAGGGCTGCCTCTTCACGATGTGACCACTGGTTACCGCATGTGGCGGATTGATGTATTGAAGCAGATCCCCTTTGAGCGTATACAATCTAGCGGCTACATCTTCCTTGTCGAAATGATCTACTTGACTCATTGTCTCGAGTTTAAGATCGGTGAGTCCCCCATTTATTTTGCCGACCGGCGCTTTGGGAAATCTAAAATGTCATTTAAGATCCAAATGGAAGCTGCGATCCGTATCTGGCAGGTGCTCTGGAATTACCGTGATTTACGCCGGGCAGGAAAACAAGCGAGAATATAGTCCCTTCCTCAAACCACATCTCTCTGATAGAATACTTTCCGCAAGCCGAACCAACTATCCACCCTCGGCGCCCTGTCGAGGGTATTTATATGCCTATCACCAGAAAGAGTACTTCATGATCGAACGAACTGACCTCCGAAACATTGCTATTATTGCGCACGTTGACCACGGCAAAACCACACTTGTAGATGGACTTTTGCGCCAGTCTCATACTTTTCGTGAAAACCAGCATATCGAAGAACGCGTTATGGATTCGAATGACCTGGAACGCGAACGCGGTATTACCATCCTTGCCAAGAACACTGCCATCAGCCTGATCGAACCTGTTACTAATCAGCCGATCAAGATCAATATTGTGGATACCCCCGGGCACGCCGATTTTGGTGGCGAGGTGGAACGTGTTATGAACATGGTGGATGGTGTCCTCCTGTTGGTGGATGCTGCTGAGGGTCCCATGCCGCAGACTCGCTTTGTGTTGAAAAAAGCCCTTCAAATGGGACACAAAGCCATTGTTGTCATCAACAAGGTAGACCGTAAGGATGCTGAACCCGCCCGTGTGTTGAATGAGACCTTCGACCTTTTCATTGAACTTGGCGCCTCGGAAGAACAAGCAGATTTTCCTGTTATTTACGCACAAGGTTCCGCCGGGAAGGCTGGTCTCACACCAGAACTTGGACCTGACCTACAGCCTTTATTTGATGTGATCCTTCAGCATATTCCTGCACCTACCGTTGACCCCGATGCACCTATGCAAATGCTTGTCACCATGCTGGGTTACGACGATTATCGCGGCGTAACCGCCATTGGACGTGTTTTTGCCGGTACGATCAAAGCGGGTCAAAAGATGGCGCGTATGAAGTTGGATGGTACTGTCGCGCCTGAAGCCGCGCGTTATTTGTATACTTTTAAGGGGTTAAATAAAGTTGAAATTAACGAAGTCAAAGCGGGTGATATTATCTCGTTGGCTGGCTTGGATGGAATTGCGATTGGTGAAACTCTTGCTGATCCCTCCAACCCTGTAGCACTCCCAACCATCAAAGTGGAAGAACCAACCGTCCGCATGACGTTTGGTGTGAATACAAGCCCTTTTACCGGCAAAGAGGGGAAATGGGGTACTTCGCGAAAACTGCGCGAACGTTTGTTTGAAGAACTTCGCACCAACGTCTCCTTGCGAGTGCAAGAAACGGAATCAGCAGAAAATTTCCTCGTCTCTGGGCGCGGAGAATTGCATCTTGGTATTTTGATCGAAACCATGCGCCGTGAGGGCTATGAGTTTCAGGTCTCGCGTCCTGAGGTGATTTATCACAAGGCAGATGATGGTGCGGTACTTGAGCCGTATGAAGAAGTACATATTGAGACTAGCGCCGAAACCGTTGGCGTTGTGGTGGAAATGCTTGGAAGTAGACGCGGCAAAATGATGGACATGCAGGATACAGGGCAGGGGATGACCCGCATTGTGTATGTCGTTCCCACCCGCGGCTTGCTTGGCTTCCGCTATCAATTCCTTACATCTACCCGCGGTGCCGGTATTATGCATACCATCTTCAACGGCTATGATGAAATGAGTGGACCCATGGCTTCGCGCCCACGAGGTTCACTGGTTGCCTGGGAAGCTGGTACAACCACGGCGTATTCACTTAAGAGCGCCGAAGAGCGTGGACAATTATTTATCGGTCCCGGTGTAGAAGTCTATGAAGGCATGGTGGTCGGTGAGTACTCGCGCGGTATGGATCTCTCGGTCAATGTTTGTAGAAAGAAACATCTGACCAACATGCGCGCTTCTGGTGGTGATATGGAAATTCGTCTCACCCCGCCGCGACAAATGTCCCTCGACGAGGCGATCGAATACCTTTCCGATGACGAATTGCTTGAAGTAACGCCGCAATCATTCCGCATTCGCAAGCGTATTTTGAATACAGACGAACGCGGCAAGCAGACGAAAAAATCAAAAGAACAATTCACCGAAGAATAATAAAAAAAGCCTTGCAGTCTCTGCAAGGCTTTTTGATTGGTACTAACACGTTAGCGTAATGACCTTACTATTTACGGGTCCTTTATTGTTATAAGCAATGATGTAATACCCAACGCTTTGACCAGAAACCAGATTGATCGTCTCTATGAACTCAGTTGTGTTGGCTGTCAATTCCGCGATGACGACATCATTGCGGACAACGCGATACCCAGACTCAGTTTCCAGATCTATCCAGCGAATGGTGATATCGGCTTCGTTGGTTGCAAAATTACAAAAGATGTCCCACTTTTGCAGGCTGACATTTTGCAGCGCATCACCTGTTGGAGTAGGCGGCGCGGTAACTGTGGGGACAGATGCATAATTTCCAGAAGGCGTAACAAACTCACCAGCCACCCAACATAAACCCTTATCGGTGGATACCACCCAATAATTGGGTGGGTAAAACCCAACGATCTCTACAGCAAAACCCGGCGTAATTTGCGTGATGCGTTCGTAATCAACACCGGGACCCGTCCGACAATTGGTCACATCTTCAAAGCTGGCAAACGGTGTGGATGAAGAGCCCGCCGCAGACTCAGTTTGAGCGGGTTGCGTCAACGAAGAAGAGGACTCCGCTGCAGCCGTTTGGCTGGCAAGCGGAGCCGCCTGGCTGAGCGCGGCTTCTATAGTTTGTGCGGCGGCAGTCGCAACGGAGGTTTCAACATCCACATCTGGAAGATTGCAGGAGGCGAGGAGTAAGCTTGTAGCAAATAGAATGGAGCATATGCGTTTCATATTTTGATTACTCACCATCACCTTCGAGCCAGGTTTCCATGTAAGGCTTTTCCATTTCCAATGCTTGTTTTGTCATATGTAGTGGATGGAAGGTATCCACCATGACGGCGAGTTCCTGTGTTTCGGTCTTGCCAATGCTGGCTTCGGTCATGCCGGGCTGCGGACCATGCGCCAAACCAAAAGGATGCAAACTGATGTCAGAACGGTCAATGCCTTTGCGCGACATGAAATTGCCTTCAGCGTAGTAAATGACTTCGTCTGACTGGATGTTGGAATGGTTATAAGGCGCGGGAATGCCTTCAGGGTGATAGTCGAACAGGCGCGGCACGAAAGAGCAAACCACAAAATTATGACCGTCGAAGGTTTGGTGGACGGGCGGCGGTTGGTGAATGCGCCCGGTTATGGGTTCGAAATCTTCGATGTTGAAGATCCATGGGTAAAGATATCCATCCCAGCCAATGACATCATGTGGATGGTAGTCGAGAATGTGCTGTGAGATACGGTCACGTACTTTAACGCGGACTTCAAATTCACCGCGTTCGGTGTGGGTTTCTAATTCTTCTGGCACGCGGATGTCGCGTTCGCAATATGGAGCGTGTTCAAGTAATTGACCATAGGGATTGCGATAGCGTTTGGGCGGCTCGATCTGGCTGGGGTTTTCAATGGTGAAGAATTTGCTTTCTTCATTTAAATCCATTTGCCAGGTGGTGCCGAAGGGTATGACGATGTAATCGCCCTTGCGGAATTTCAGGTTGCCGAACTGTGAATAGAGTGTGCCGCTACCATCGTGTACCCACCAAGTCTCATACGCTTGTGAGTTGCGATAGAAGTAACTCATTTTACCTTTAGGTGCGCGCGAGACGCCAAGGATAATGTCGTTATTTCCGAGCAGGGGAACTCTTCCAGAAACTGGGTCAGCCCCGAGCGGAGTTTGAGCCGTTTTTAGGGCACGGTGACGGATCGGTCCGAAGTCTACATATTCGGGTTTGGCGGATCCGTAGTCTGCCATCTGTTTGATGCGCGGAGGCAGAAAGTGATGATAGAGGATGGATTGGATGGAGGAAAAACCCTCCAAGCCCATTACTTCTTCGCGATACAGTTTGCCATTTGGTTTTTTGAATTGAGTATGGCGTTTGTGCGGGATACTTCCAAGCTTATGATAGAAAGGCATGAGAATCTCCTGTTTCTAAAGGACGACGACACTTTCCTGTTCGTTAGGGTCATTGCGTGCTACGACGGCAATGACTTGTTCGGTATCGCTTAGGTTGAGGGGTTGATGCGGCAGGTTGGGCGGAATGAAGAGAAAATCTCCGGCTTCGTTGATGGTGGAAAATTCGAGGTCTTTGCCGTAGCGCGTTTCGGCTTTGCCTTGAATAATGTAGATAGTGGTTTCGAAACCATCGTGATAATGTGCCACGGCTCTACCGCCGGGTGGGATGATGACGAGGTGCATACATAGATGCTGCGACCCAGCCGTTGCGGCGGAGATGCCTTCGAAATTCGGAAGCTGTTGTTTGCTGATATGTGTGCCTTGCGGACGGACGGTGATGATCTTGTCGGTCATTGGGCTCCTGTTATTGGATGTGGATGGATTGGATGAGCGCTTCGAGCAGGGCTAGATTTGGCTGAAAGGAGTCAGGGCTTGCGGCGTTGAGGAAATCAGTAACACCCTGAAAGTATGCGTTCAATCCATTGACGTCGGAAATATCGCTGGGGTAGATAATTCCATCGGCTGAGGGATTTTCTGCTGTGGCTTGCAATGGCAAGGTGGCGGGCAGCATGATCGCGACCATATATTTGCCATCACTCGTGAGACCTTCATAATGATAGTAGCTGTTGTCTTTCAAAATGGGTCCTGGGAATTGTGCATATTGTGAGAGCATGCCAACGCCATTCCCGTTTTGGAAAGCAATCAATTTGGCTTGGGCTGCGTATTGCTGGGTAGCCGCACCGTTGAATGGAATGGTAGAGAGGTTGTCATTCGTCAGTGGCATGGATGGGCTTGCGAGGATCGCTTGTAATTTTGCAATACTGCTTTGTGCCCAGGAATTGACGGCTGCATACTCCTGCGCCGGGTAAATGTGGATGACGGGTGGGCGGAAATCGTCACGGGGGGAATAATTTACCAGAACAAATTCAATGTATTCTGGTGCGACACCCCACGGTCCGCCTATGGAATCGTCTGCAGCAGGCACAAGTTCGCTGGTAGCTCCGCTTGCCAGCCCTTCAGGAATTACCAAGCTCACATTTTGAAAAGAGACAGGGATACCGTTTTGGCTAGGCGAGCTGCTGGGGTTGTTCGCGGCTTGTTCAGTCACGGCTTGCAGAGTGGCGGCGACAATGGTTTCAATCGTTGGCTGATCTGTGAGGGGGGCTGTCCCGCCGCAGGCAAGTGCGGTAATCAGTAAAGCTAATGTGGATGCGATAAACTTATTATTCATTTTAGAAGCCCTTGATTTGCATTGAAGTGATCAGCTCATCCAAAGCATCGAGATATGGATTGAAATTGAAGGTCTCTGTGCTGTTAAGTCTTTGGCTGACTGCATTGAGGTAGCTGGGGAAATCATCCATGCTGAATGGAATGCCGTCTGCTGGCTGAGGTGTGTTGGGGTTACTGTCTGCTGGCAGATAGGGTACGTTGATGGGAAGAGTTGCTTGAACGAAATATTGTCCGTCGTCCGTCATGCCTTGATAGTAGTAAAAAAGCTCTTGATTGTTTACTGGGTTGAAGTTTTGGAATACCTGCGTCAGATAACGAATGCCATGCCCGTTTTTGAAGTTAACTGCATAGATCTGAGCGCTGAAATCGGCATCGAGCCCATCGGGCAAAGGTTGACCTTCTACATACTGTAGAGATTGCAATTGGTTGATGGTGGCTGCGGTCAATTCGCTGTATTGCGAGTACTCGGCGGCACGGAAGACCATGATCTGCGGTTCGTACACACCGTCGGTGACTGCATACAGGTTTAGTGTGACTTTGATGTGCTGAGGCATATCGCCGAAAGACGGGTTGATGTAGGGGTATTCCACATTTGTGGTCGTGCTGGAAGAAGCGTCGTTAGCAACTCCATTCGGGATGAAGAACGATACTTCTGCGGTTTCTACTGGCGTGCCATCGGGTGTAAGTTGTTCGCTTTCTTGTGTATTCGTTTCTGAGGTGGGTGCTATGGCGGTGAGAGCTTGTACGGTTTCGACAACGGCAGTTTCGACGTTCGTTTGCGGGGACTGGGTTGCGGGTGCGTTTAGCCCACATGCCAAAATTACGAACAGTCCGGCAGTTAGCCCAAGTATCTTTTTGTATATCTTCATGTTGATAGCTCCTGAGATGGGATAAATTTTCGTAACGTTGAGTGTAATTCCGTGACGAGGATTCGTCCCATGACCCATAGATACTATTTGGAGCGATTTGGTGAGCAATGCGCAGAAAAGCCAAAGGCTAACTCCGCTGTCTGTAAGGGAATCAGGCAGCGGGTTGTGGGGAGGCGCTGGCTTTCTATCCGCATTATAAATTGCCGCGGCGTTCCTGTTCAAGTTCAAGCGACTCGAATAAGGCTTTGAAGTTGCCTTTGCCGAATCCCTGTGCGCCGTGACGCTGAATAACTTCGATAAACATGGTTGGGCGGTCTTGAATGGGTTTGGTGAAGATTTGCAGCAGGTAGCCTTCGTCATCTTTATCGACAAGGATGCCGAGTTCTTGAATGGCTTTGTAATCTTCCTTGATCTCGCCGATGCGGTCGGGCAGCATTTCGTAATAGGTATCGGGCACTCGTAAAAATTCGACGCCGTTCTTGCGGAGTTTTTCAATGGTGGTGAGGATGTCGCCGGTGATGATGGCGAGATGCTGTGCGCCGGGGGTGAGATAGTAATCGAGATATTCTTCGATCTGACTCTTGCGTTTGCCATCGGCAGGTTCGTTGATGGGGAACTTGACGCGTCCGTTGCCGTTTTGCATGACCTTGGACATGAGCGCGGAGTATTCGGTGGAGATGTCTTTATCGTCGAAGTGCATGAGTTGACGGAAGCCCATGACCTGATGATAGAAATTAAC
>JAFLCE010000109.1 GCA_017303655.1 Anaerolineae bacterium | reverse complement strand
TCGAACACGCCATTCAACATTGTCTCGATGCCCTGCCCACCGAATTCCGCACGGCGGTAGTGCTTGCCGATGTACAAGGCATGGACTATACCGAAGTTGCGGCTTCAGTAAAAGTACCCCTGGGCACGATTAAGAGTCGCCTGGCACGCGCACGATTAAGAATGCGTGAGTGTTTGCGTTCCTTCGAGGAACTTTTGCCCTCTTCATTTCGTCTGGAAGAGGAGAATACCTAATGAAAAATTTTCGAGATATTGAAAATCTTTCTGCCTATATAGATGGACAACTCAACGCAGCGGATGCGGCGCGATTGGAAGCCCGCCTCAAAACGGACCCTGAACTTGAATCAGCGCTGCGAGACTTAAGCGCCGCCCGGAACATTCTTCGGAAACTTCCGGCACGCAAGGCTCCGCGTAACTTCACGCTCACCCGTCAAATGGTGGGACTCAAACCGCCCTTGCCGCGCACCTATCCGTTGTTCCGTTTTGCTACGGTCTTTGCTGCCGTACTATTCATGTGTTCGTTCACATCAACTGCCTTATTACCTTTGATAAGTTTTGGTGCAGGTGCTCCTGCGGCTGCACCCGCGTATGGCGGCATAGGGAGTGGTGGCGGTTGTGATGAATGCGAAGCGCCAGCCGCCACGGAAGAAGCTTTATTTGCATCCGAAGCAGCGACTGAAGAAACCATGAACACTGAACCCGTCATCGTCACCGTTGAAGTTGCCCCGCAAGGAACAGACACTGTGCGCATCGCTGAAACGCCAACCGCCAAAGAAGTGCCAGAAGAAGCCACAGCGCAGGAATCTGCCGCAGATACCGCGGAGCCAGCCGAGGCGCAGCCAGAGCCGCCCGCATCCTTCAATTGGACATGGGCATTCCTTGTCATCGCCCTGCTCAGCGGAGCGATCATGTTCATCATGCGTCAAGCGGCATCGCGCACCTGGCGGTAGGGATGGCGAATCATTCGTATGTGAAGTTCTGCCCGCGTTGCGGGACTGCGGTGGAGTATCACGATAAATATGGCGCGGTGCGACCGGTATGCCCGAATTGCCATTACATTCATTTCCAAGACCCTAAAGTTGCAGCGGCTGTCCTCGTGAAAGAGGGCAGCCGTGTTTTGTTGGTGCGGCGTGCCAACGAACCGCATCGCGGACAGTGGACTTTGCCTGCTGGTTTTGTAAACGGCGGCGAAGACCCTGCCGAAGCCGCCGCCCGCGAATGTTTAGAAGAGACCGGGTTGACCGTGCGTGTGACTGGTGTTTATGATGTAATCGCCGGGCGTGAGCACGAGCGCGGCGCAGACTTCATCATTGTCTATGTGGCAGAAGTACTAAGTGGAGACATGGCTCCTGCCGATGATGCCGATGCGGTCGAATGGTTCGAGCGGAATAACCTGCCGCCATTGGCATTCGAAGCGACAAAGAAGGTGCTTTTGTAATTTCCAGTTTTTGAAACTTAAAACTCGATGGAAGAAAGTGAGAAGTTTGAGCAGGCTTTTTCGTCTTAACTATAAATCCAAATTTTCAAAGGAGTATTAAGATGAAAAAGAATCCGTGGATCGCTGCTGTGTTGAACTTCTTCTTTATGGGGCTTGGGACGCTGTACATTGGGCGTCGCAAGTTGACTGGCGTAGGGTTAACGCTCGCCGCCATCGCGTTGACCTACGTGGAGTTGCAGTTACAAGCTGCCGCGCCCGCGTTGTACCCGATCATGTTCGGAGCGGTATTCGTAGCGAATACTGTTTTGGCAATTGATGGATATAACGAAGCGAAGATGTAATTGATCTTGTAGGGGCGGAGCATTGCTCCGCCCCTATAAATTTGCATCCAACCCAAAGCGCCCAACCAATTGTGGGGAAAGGAAAGCGGTGACTTCTACGATCTTGTCACCTTCAAAAATGGTCAAAAGCAAACCAAAGGCTTGATAGCCCACACCCTCTGCGCGATAGATACCAAAGGCGGGCTGTCCATTCGCTGTGGTGGGAACCAGTTTCCATTTTATGTTTGGCATAAAGACAAAGTTTTGAAGTGCCCGTTGAATGGATTCGCGCCCTGCATACCAGCCTCCCATGGGCGGCATGGCGAAGGTGGCTTTTTCGTGCAGGAGTTTGATGAGATCAGGCACATTGCCTGATTCCCAGGCATTCACGAATTGATCAAGGTACTGTTTTGGCGCGGAGGTTTCTTCTAATGCAGAGGGCTCAAGGTTTTTACGCGCACGATATAAAAGATTGTTGACTGAGTCTATCGTGAGCCCCAGTGAGTCGGCGACATCTTCGGCGCTCCAGGTGAAGACTTCACGCAAGATCAATACGACTCGCTGACGCGCGTTGAGTTTTTGCAGGGCGACCATGAACGCAAAGGAAATGGTCTCACGACGTTCGGTGGAAATTTCAGGGGATGGACCGATGCTTGAGAGCCAAGATTCAGGCAGAGGGTCGAGCCACGAGGCGGGAGAGGTTGGCGGTTGCGGCGGGACATCAGGGTCTGACGATTCGCCATCTAACGGAAGCAGAATCCGCTTTTTTCGTTTGCGGATTTCGTCCAACCAGAGGCGGGTGGCGATGACATATAACCAGTTTCGAAATGACCCACTTCCATCAAATGATTTGAGCTTGTCCCAGGCGCGCAGAAAAGTTTCCTGCACGATGTCTTCGGCATCGTCGAGCGATCCGCTCATCCGATAGCAATGGACGAGCAGCGGTTTGCGATGCGGTTCGACCAATGCCGTGAAGGCTTCGGAGTTTCCAGCGCGAGCAGATGTGAGATATTCGGGTTCGTTTGGGACGGAAGTATGCATAAGATTTTTCAGAACCTGCTAATCATACTATCAAAGGATGCTTCATGGAGCCAGTCAGATGCAGATATAATTTTGTTACAGGCGATGTATGAATATTTCATTTCGAAAGAAAAACAACATCCCGGCACTGGACATAGAATTCTTTCGGATCATTAATTGGGTCTTTCTGGCGTTGAGCCTTTGTTTTGCACTTGCCATCCCCGTGGTGGGAATCGGTTCAACTGTGGCAAATTGGGATGGAATGTGCTACGGCTTTACGGATAGTCAACTGCCTTGTTCGTGGTGGGAGTTTGCCAAGAATGAGATGTTTTGGAATTCTCTGATGTTCGTTCCGTTGATCGTGATGACACTGGGGTTATGGGGATTATTGACCATCACCCGTTGGGGAATGCGTTCCTATTGGGAAACAAAATCAATACAGACAAAGGGAGGCAATGGAATATAATCCAGAAACTAAGTATGCGTAAATCAGCCAATGCATTTCTTGTGATCGGTGCCGTATGGCTCATCCTCAGCTGTGGATGCGGATTTTTCACGATGTTTCGCCCAGGGATCGCAACACGCTGGCAGCAGGAGCCTGCGCCGCCCGAGAAAGTCATCCGCCTCGAGCTCGGTGAGGCTGGCGAAGTCGTTGGGTATACATCGGACGGAAGTACGTACGAGCTCTCGTATGGTTCGCTTTCTACATGGGAAAAGGTCACGCAACCTTCTGGAAACCCGGTAATTGGTATGAATTGCCGAGCCACCGAAACGACCAATCGGTTTGTGCTTTCACCTCCAAACGAAGTGCTCTCACGTGTGCGCGTGGACTGTGTCATGTTCGAAACGGCACATCATCTCGAAGTTGCTTTGCTTGAAGATGGAGAAATCTGGACGTGGGAATACGGCTCACACGCCTATACCGAATTGCTCTTGTTCTTCAGCCTGATCACAGCCTTTGGCATGGGCGTGCTAGTTTTATTGATCGGACTGGGTATGAAAATCTATCAAAAGGTAAAAGCGGGCTGATACCGTAAGGGTAATGTCCCGTCACTCTATTTAATGACAGCACCAGGGCGGGGACGCTACGCAGTCGCCCCTAAAGGAGAAAGCCATGTGTGGAATTTTCGGTTATGTCACCAATAAAGAAGAAGCTCTCGGACCTATCTTGATCGCAGCGGCGCACGCACGATCACCATCGGCGAAGAGGACTCCCGCCTGCGCGCTAATGGCGATGATCTAGTGGTCATCCCCAAGTCTGATGCGCAGATCAGCGCGTTGCAGTTGCTTTCGTATCACATGTGTGTGTTGCGCGGGTTTGATCCTGATTTCCCGAGGAATTTGTCAAAGACGATGACGTAGATTAGGGATAGCAGATTTTGAAGCGGATAAACGGATAGTTGGAGAATAATCATGGAAATTACAACAGTAGTATCTATAACAATATCAATTGCTGCCTTTGTTCTTTCCGCAACAGCGCTTTGGCAAACGCACTTTGCAAAATTTAGAGTCGTTTGTTCTGTGGGAAATCTACAACTTCAAATATATCCTTTTGAAAGTCATTACCTACCTAGCATTGACATTCCCATCACCATAACAAACACAGGCGCTCGTGTTGGCAGAATAACGGGTATGAGAGTTCGGGTGAGCTATCCAAGTTTGTCAAGTTCAAGTAATTATGAATTCTTCAATCCTAAATGGGATGTGGATTACAAAAAATTCTATCCAATAAGCGGTAAAAGATTTGAATGGTTTGATAAAGCTATAATTGGGGAATGGATGCCATTTGTTGCTTTGCCAAAACAAACAATTTCAAAACACTTAATATTTGAATCAAAGTGGGATGAGCCGATTTTTTGTGATCAGGTTATTTTCGAGCTAGAAATACGCACAAGCATATCAAGAAAATGGGCGAAAGTGGCGCGATGGGATGCATTCCTGTCACCTGAGATGATAGATGAAAACGTTAATGATGTTTCGTCTTTTATTTTTATAGAAGAAAACTCTGAAGAGTCTGGTCTTGAAGAAAACACAGATCTCACAGAGTTGCATGATCAAATAAACAAAAATTATACGATGCAGAATCGCGTTTTGAATGTCAAAACTTCAATCTCGTCGGGAACACGTAAAAAATCAAAGAGGAAAAAGTTGGGATAAATCCCTGCCGCAGTTCGCGGAAGTCCGCTTTAGCGGCCTCAACCATTAGCCCTGCGGGCTTCCATGTGCTGAGGCAATTCGGACGATTCTGATTTCCCGAGGAATTTGTCCAAGACGTTGACGGTGCATCAAGGTATTAGAGTGATACTCAGGAGCAATAACGCTCGTAATAAAATCCCTGCTCTGTACGTCTAGACATAAATTTCAGAAAAGGGAGCTTTATTTATGAGTCTATCGTACCGGCACTATGGCATTATCTTCTTTAGTCTCGCCACGGCGATCTTACACATCATGTGTGCACCCTACTTTGGCTGGCTGGACTCCATCGTCTTGAACGGCTTCGGATCACTGGCGTTGTTGGGAGCGTATTTTCTGCCCATTCCGTACTTTCAACAAAGGAAACACATCGTGTACTGGTCTATTATTGCCTACACCCTGCTGACCATCGTCTTATGGGTCTTCCTGGGCGATAAGACCTTCAAGTTCGACACCACCGCCGCAATTGGCTATTACGCCAAGATCGCCGAAACCTTATTGCTGGTCTTCATGGGCTTCGACCTGCCAACACGTGCAGCGAAACGAAACAGGGTTCAAAACACAAACTCCTAACATCAAAAAGACGGTCGCTTTTTACAGCGACCGTCTTTTTTTATAGTCACACTTTTGCAATTACATTACCCGTTGACAAGTCTCTTTTTTTAAGTATCCTTAATATAGGCAGAAAAAATCTGCAAAACTCCAAAAGAAGAGAGAGCCGTATGAAAACAAAAGGAATGCTTCAAGGATTTGTCGTTTTTGCAATTCTACTTTCATCGTTCACTTCAACAGGACGTGTCTTTGCAAGTTACAACTGCGCCAGCTACATCACCGTCCAATGGGGTGATACGCTCAGTGGGCTGGCCGCCTACTGCGGCACCACCGTCTCTGCCATCCGCGCCGCAAACCCTGGCTTGGGCTGGTGGGTGTACGCCGGGCAGGTGATCTACATCCCAACCGGATATGGTTATTATCCCGATACTCCCGGGAACTATCCACCTGCTACGGGCGGATATTACACCGTGCGCCGCGGAGATACACTTGGCAATATTGCATCAGCCTATGGGGTAAGCCTTGGCAGTCTTATAAAAGCCAATCCACAAATATGGAATCCAAGTTTGATCTACCCTGGGCAAGTCATTAATGTCCCAACCTCGTACGTCCCCCCCGCTCCGCCGCCAGTCGTTGTTACACCGCCTGTTACAACACCACCGGCAGGCTATGAAGGTGTCTTAACCGTGACCGCTGGGAAAGGTGTAAACATTCGCAATCAGCCCAGCTACACCGGCAAGATCGTCGTCGCAGACGATTACACCAGAGGCGTTACCTACTATTACAGACTCAACTCCGTCACGTATGATACCGCCTATAACCGCGTATGGGTGGAGGTTGTCATCTCGCGATCAGGAAATACAGTCACCACCGGCTGGCTGCCTGTCAGTGGTCCGAAAGATTACCTCAACCATACCGGTCCCATTGAAGATTGGGTCACACCGCATATCCAATAAATAAAATAAAGAGCAAAGCAGCCTCACCGTTCTAACCGCAGCAATTGATCATAGCCATCCCGTACCTGCGGGATGGCTATTTTTTTAGGTACGTTCACAGATTATAATAAGAACACACATTATTCACTGAACTCATATCGCCATGTACCATAATAGAAAGGACGTGGAAATGAAAAAGTTCCTCACTCCCCTCACGTTGATGTTAATTGTTGGGATGGTGCTGACCGCTTGCAACCTGGGCACCAGCACTGCCGCAACAGATATTCAAACATTGGCAACGCCGACCCTCACCCTTTCACAAATGGTCTCTATTGAACTGGTCACCCAGGTCGATACCGCCATTCCATACAACGCCGTCGGTCAGATCATGCAGTTCAAATACACCGTCAAAATGCTGCGGAATGACAGTGTGGGTATTCCCGCCAACCTGATCTTTGCTGGTGCAGTTCCCGTTTGCCCTGCCATTACCACTGTGGGAAATTTAAACGACCGCCTCGACCCCGGCGAAGTCATTGACTGCACCTTCGACTATCCCCTCACCCAAGCTGACCTCGACCGAGGCTCGGTCTCGAACGTCGTCACCGCCACAGCATACACCGTCAACTCAAACACGGTCACCACCAACGTCGCCACGGTCCCATCCAAGATGATCACCCTGACGAAGACCGCCAATCCCGCCACCTATAGCAGCGCCGGTCAAGAGATCACCTACACCTATACGATTAAGAACAGCGGCTCCACCCCGCTCGGTCCGGGTCAATTTACTGTGGCAGATACTGCCATCAATAACAACACCGCCTTCAACTGCGGCAATGTCGATGCCACCATTGCCCCCGGTGCAACCATCACCTGTACCGGCAAATATCTCACCACTGCCACTGATGCCACAGCCGCTTCCATTGCAAGTAATGCCGTCGCTTCAGGCGGCGGAGCGAATCCCTCTCAGCCCGCCGCTGTCACCGTCACTAAAACCGCCGTCTCCACGGGCGCAACGGTCCAGCACACAGTAGCAGACGGCGAATGGTTGTGGCAGATCGCCCGTTGTTATGGAGCCGATCCCGAGGCCACCATCGCAGCGAACAAACAACTCGCCAACCCGGCTCAACTCAAAGCAGGCATAGTCGTCACAGTTCCTAATATCGGCAGCAATGGTGCAGTCCACGCACCCGCCAACCCTTGCATCAAGAAACATGTTGTCCAAAGTACAGATACCTGGACTTCGATTGCGCAGCTTTACGGCGCTGACCCCGGTCTCACGCAGATGGCGAATAGCAATATCTTGACAGTCGGCAAGGAAGTGAGGGTTCCGCTCTACACACAGGGACTCAACATCCCCTTGTTAGGCTCTGCTACGGCTGTCCCAGCGACTTCGGGCTTACTCCTCACCGTCACTGCCAGCAAGACCACTTACAGCCAGGCAGGCGAGACCATTACCTATACTTATCTCATTAAGAATAATGGCACCACCAACCTCGGTCCGGCTCAGTTCACCATCACAGACGCTCTCATCAGCCCAACGGCTTTTAACTGCGGCAATTCCACCACGCTCTCGCCCGGCGCAACTACAACCTGTAATGCCAATTACGTCATCACGCAAAATGACATGGGCAAAGATTCCATTCTTAATTCTGCGATTGCAGGCGCTGTGGGTATTCCAAACTCACCGGCGGCGGGGCAAAAGCTCACCCGTGCCGCCGCATCGATCTTGCTGACAGTTGCCGCCAACCCAACCACCTATAATGCCGCCGGGCAAGTGATCACCTTCAATTACACCATCACGAATACTGGCACTCTCAACATCGGTCCCACCCAATTCGTCATCACAGATATTCTCGTTAACCCTGCTGCCTTTAATTGCGGTGCCGCGAATGTTACTATCGCTCCTACGCAAACCGTCACATGTTCCGCCACATACACCACCACAGAGAACGATCTAACCAAAGCCTCGTTTCTCAACAGTGCCACCGCTTCCGGTGTGGGCGCTCCAACCTCGCAACCTGCGGGGCAAACTATCACCAAACAATAAAGTTTTTACATGAAAAATACCCTGAGGCTCAGGGTATTTTTCATGTGCAGTGAATCTTCTAATCTCAATTCCATATTCCAAGAGGAAAAATCCATGCCTACCCCTCTCCCACGCTCCAAAGTAAAGCAGCACCAAACCTGGAATGCTGAAAGTGTCTTCACCTCAGCTGAACAATTCGATACAGAAGTAAAAAGCATTCTTGAAAGCCTGCCTGCGATCAAACAGTTTCAAGGGCGTCTCAACGAAAGTATCGAAACCTTCCTCGCAGCCATGCAAGCTCTGGATGCCCTCGAACAACGCTCCGCAAAGGTCCGCGTATATGCCACCATGTCCAGCGCCGTAGATGCGAACGATGAACAAGGCTCGAAGATGAATGGCAAAGCCATGTCTGCACTGGCTCAGGTCGGCGCAGCAATCTCATTCCTCGAACCGGAACTGTTATCGATTGGCGAAGCAAAACTGCGCGGCTGGGTAAACGAAGACTCGCGCATGAAACTGTACGAACATTTCTTCAATGACCTCTTCCGCAAACAGGCGCACGTCCGCAATGCGGAGGTGGAAGAATTGCTCGGCATGCTGCGCGATCCGTTCGGAGCCGTCCGCTCGACGGCAGGGATGTTGGCGAATGCCGATTTCAAGTTCGCGCCTGCCAAAGACAGCAGAGGCAAAAAGATCGAGCTGACCCAAAGCACCAAGAATTCCCTCATGCATTCGCCAGACCGCAAAGCGCGCCAAACCGCCTGGGAGAATTACAACGATAAATATCTCGAATACAAGAACACGCTGGCAGGGAATCTCACTGCCTCCATCAAGCAGAATGTCTTCAGCATGAAGGCACGCAATTTCAATTCATCGCTCGAGTCCACGCTTTTCAACGGCGATGTACCCGTGTCGATGTTCCACAACCTCTTGAACATCTTCCAAAAGAATCTGCCCATGTGGCACAAGTACTGGCGCATCCGCCGCAAGGCATTGGGCGTAAAAGTCTTGCATCCGTATGATGTTTGGGCGCCGCTCAACACCAAGAAACATAAGGTCCCCTTCGAAACCGCTGTGGATTGGATCTGTGAAGGGCTCGCGCCGATGGGCGATGAATATGTAGAAACGATGCGCAAAGGCTGTCTCACAGACCGCTGGGTAGACTGGTCACCCAACGCAGGCAAGCGCGAAGGCGCATTCTCCACGCGCGTGCCCAGTGACACGCATCCCTTCATTATGATGAGCTACACCGACGATGTCGGCAGCATGAGCACGCTCTCGCATGAACTCGGTCACTCCATCCATGCCTATTACGCCAGCCGCGCCCAGCCGATGATGTACTATCTTTATCCATCCATCATCGCTGAGACTGCCTCGAATTTCAATCAAGCCATGACCCGCGCACATTTGCTCCAAACAAAAAAGGATAAATATTTCCAGATCGCCTTGCTCGAAGAAGCCATGGGCAACTTTCATCGTTATTTCTTCATCATGCCCACCCTCGCGCGCTTCGAGTTGGAAACACATCAACGCGTCGAAAAAGGACAACCTCTCACCGCCGATTACATGAACAACCTCATGGCAGATCTGTTCAGCGAAGGCTATGGCGGCGAAATGAATATAGACCGCGAACGGGTTGGCATTACCTGGGGCACCTTCACCACCCATCTTTATATCGACTATTACTCCTTCCAATATGCCATCGGCATCTCTGCCGCAAATGCCATCGCCAAGCGTGTGCTGGATGGAGTCCCGGGCGCGGCACAAGATCACATCAACTTCCTCAAGGCAGGTTCATCCATGCCGCCAATGGACGTCTACAAGACCGCAGGGATCGACATGACCTCCACCCAACCCATCGAAGATGCCTTCGCCGTACTTGAAGAGTACATCGACCGACTTGGTGAATTGACAAGTAAATAACCCACAACCTAAACCTCGGAGGTCTTAAGACCTCCGAGGTTTTTTACCTTGACAAATAGACAAACATCTATATAATAACCGTATGAAATTTGACCCCGTCCTTTTTGCCAAAGCCATCGCAGACGACACCCGCCAGAGAATCATGAGCGAATGCTGCTGCTGTGAACTCTCGGTCAATGAGATCGTCGAGAAGATTGGCTTTTCGCAACCTACCATTTCGCATCACCTCGCTATTCTGCGTGATGCCAATTTGGTCAATGTTCGCGAAGAAGGCAAGCAAACGTTCTACACCCTCAACCAGGAACACATCGCCGTTTGCTGTGGTCAGATCATGCTCAAGTTCGCCCCTGAATCGGTTACAACTGAAAATCTGTTGAAAACCTTCAAGGCATAATCGGGAAGTGTCCACGGCCGTGACACAAGCCCGTTTTTTGCAGTCAAATCTATAGACAAACTTCTATACGAAAGGAGCATCCCATGAACGAATTACCTGTCGTCACCAACGATTGCTGTGAAGAAGAATGTTGTGAAGGCGGCAACTGCACCAGCGGTTGTTGCTAAGCTCGATCTCTGTTCGTCGTCAGATGAACAGAGCGAATTTATTGAAAAAATTTTTACTCAAAACATAGACATTCATCTATATAAAAGGAGACTCAAATGACTCAATCCCCCACCCCAATTCACGAAACCGTCCGCGAACATTACGCCGAGCGGATTAAAAGCAGCGCCTCCTGCTGTGGAGCCGATAACTGCTGCACCCCCGAAAGCCGACTCTACCCTGTAGACCTGCTCGCCACTCTCCCCACCGACGTATCCAGCACTAGCTACGGTTGCGGTGACCCAATCACACTTGCTGCATTGAAACCCGGCGAAACCGTCCTCGACCTCGGCTCCGGCGCAGGACTCGATTGTTTACTTGCCGCTCAAAAAGTTGGCGAGACGGGTCACGTCATCGGCGTGGATATGACTCCCGAGATGATCGAACGCGCAAACGCCAACGCGAAGCGCGTCAACGCAACGAATGTTGAATTCCGCCAGGGCTATCTCGAAGACCTTCCAGTTGACAGCAATACTGTGAACGTCATCATCTCGAACTGTGTCATCAACCTTTCGCCGGATAAAGCCAAAGTGTTCACCGAGGCTTTCCGTGTGCTCGCGCCAGGCGGCAAACTCGCCGTCTCCGACATTGTTACTGATGGTCCGCTCCCTGAACCGGTCAAGCAAAGCCTGAGTGCATGGGCCGGGTGTGTCGCGGGTGCAGTCGAAGCAAAAGACTACATTGGCATGATGGAAGCCGTTGGCTTCACGGATATTTCCATCAAACCTGTTTTCTTCGACAAGGAAACTGTCGACTCCGCCCTGGCAGATATGGAACTGGATGTGAACCAATATCCGCGCGAAGATATTTACAAAGCAGTCTATAGCGCAAAGATCACTGCCTACAAACCCGTATAACCTCATTGCCAATAAAACGGACGGAACCAAAAGGTTTCGTCTGTTTTATGTTTAATGTCATCTTGACAGTGCAAAGTTTCAGGAGTAAAAACAAACCGACCGGTCGGTTTGTTTTTACTTTATAGACAAACAGTCTTGAGGAAAAGAATGCAACAACGCAGTGAAGAAACCCGTTCAAATATTCTGGCTTCAGCCATCAAGTTATTCTCCACCCGCGGTTTCAACGCCGCCAGTGTAGATGACATCTGCGCGGACGCAGGCATTAGCAAAGGCGCGTTCTATCATCACTTCAAGAGCAAGCAAGACCTCTTCCTTGCCCTGCTCGATGGCTGGCTTCAGACCATTGATAACGCTATTGAAGCCTCAAAGGACATGACCGTCCCTGAGACGTTCATGCAGATCACAGAAGCCTTTCCCTATATTTTCGCAACCGCAAATGAAGGCTTGCCGATGTTCCTCGAATTCTGGCTGCAAGCCAGCCGTGATGAAAAACTGTGGCAGGCAGGCATCAAACCGTACCGCCGCTACCACAAACATTTTTCCGCACTCATCAAAAAAGGTGTCGACGAAGGTTCATTCGTTGAAGTGGACCCTGAGTTAACCTCGCGCATGATCATCTCTACTGCAATGGGGCTGCTCTTGCAAAGCTTGATGGACCCGAAAGGTGCAAAATGGGAAAAGGTCGCGCGTGACAGTACGAATATGCTTGTGAATAGCTTATTAAAAAAATAAGGGATCGAAAAGTAATACGCGAATAGGAAATGGTACGTTGTACGTTTCGTAAATATCAGAAAAACCAAAAGAGGAAACCATGAAAATCGTAACAGACTGCGCGGCAGATATGTCAAATGAGGAAATGGAAAAACTGGGCATTGTACAAGCTCCCCTATTTATCCAATTCCCCGAAGGAGAAGTGAACTCGGCTGATATTTCTGCCGATGAGTTCTATAACCGTTTGGAGGCAATGCGTCCGCAAATCCCAACGACGGCACAGCCTTCGAGTGGTATCTTTGCAGAGTTGTACCGAAAGCTGGCACAAACGGATAAGAACATCATGTCCGTGCATATTTCATCCGGCTTGAGCGGCACAATCAACTCAGCACGCGATGGCGGCGAACAGGTGAAAGGCGAAGCAGATGTCAGGTTTTGGGATACACTGACTCTCTCTGGCGGCGAACGCTTTCAGGTAATGGCAGCGGCACTGGCAGATAAAGCAGGCTGGGCAATGGACAAGATCAACGAACGCCTGACCAAGATCCGCGAAAAGACTGAAGTCATCTACACGCTCGACACGCTGGAATATCTCGCCCGCGGTGGTCGCATCGGACGTGTGAAAGCGATGGCAGGTGCGCTACTGAATCTCAAGCCCATCATCCGCGTGGATACAGATGGCAAGTACAGCACGGTCAAGAATGAACGCACGCTCAACAAGTCCATGGCGG
>JAFLCE010000108.1 GCA_017303655.1 Anaerolineae bacterium | reverse complement strand
GTAGCGGATGAATAGGGCGCATCAGACTCATCGAGAGTTGACCCTGCCGAATGCGCCATTCCCACCCGTAGGGCGTGAAGACCACGTTCATACTGCGCACCAGAGTCCACACAATGTAATAGGCAGCAAGAGCGCCGGGAGTGTAGCCGCCCACACTGCCGCCTTGTTGATTCGCCACGGCAGACCAAACCACCATGTAGATCACCGGCTCTGCGATCATACCAATCATATAAAAATAATTGGCGATCGGGTACTGCCACTGTTCGAGAATGGCGACCTTCATAGAAGAGAGGTAGAAATCAATATATCGCTTCATTCCAACGCTTCCTTTTTGACCGAGAAGACCGACTCGATCACATCTTCGATAGGCATAGCTTCGACGGTGAGATCCTCTACAGACAGGTCGTTAAGCAGACGTGACGTAACCGCGGAAGTTTTTTCCTTGGGCACACGCAACGTAATTCTGGATCCGTCAACAGAGACCACGTCACCATACTGACTCAGGTCGATGCTGGGGTCATCGAGAGTAAAACCGACCGTTTTGAAGGCTGAGAATTTTTCCCTGAGTGCGGCGAGATCGCCGTCGAAAAGCAATTGTCCATGGTGAATAACGATGACGCGCTTGCAAAGGGCTTCCACATCTGCCATGTAGTGACTGGTGAGGAGGACCGTTGCGCCATAGCGTTGGTTATATTCCGCAATGAACGAGCGGATGCGCTTTTGCATGGTCACATCCAAGCCTAAGGTGGGTTCGTCGAGAAAGAGCACCTTCGGCTTGTGCAACAGTGCACCAATGATCTCCATTTTCATCCGCTCCCCTAGTGAGAGGTTACGGACAGGTTTTTGCACCAGATCTTTTACATCGAGAATATCGATGTATTCATCACGAGCGCGTTTGAATTCATCGGTTGGGATACTGTAGATGGCGCGTTGTAAGTCAAAGGAATCCAGCGCGGGCAAGTCCCATGAGAGTTGGTTGCGATTACCCATGACCAAGGTGATCTGACGTAGATAATCATGATCGCGCTTGGCAGGCTCGAACCCTAGTACAGAAACATTCCCTGAAGTTGGGTGTAGCAGTCCGCTGAGCATTTTGAGTGTGGTGGTCTTCCCAGCTCCATTTGGACCAAGAAAGCCAACCACTTCGCCTGGCTGGATGTCGAAGGTGATACCATCTACAGCTTTGACGTTCTTGTAGGTGCGTTTGAAGAGTCCCTTTGCGGCGGCTTTTAAGCCTGCTTCGCGTTCAGGGACTTGATAATGTTTCGCCAGCTTCGAGATCGAAATGACAGAGGGCATGGATTACTCCTGATACAAAATATTTTATTCTAGTGGATACCAATAGTCCGCCCTGGTGGCAATAAAAAAGCCGCAGGGCATGCGCGCCTGCGGCTATAAGGTAAGAGGAATTAATTACCCAACCCACAGGGAGGCACGCTACGATCCGTTGAGTTGCTCATCACGATAGACATTCGAAGTACCTCCTTTCAGATTAGAATTAGAAAAAGTTTATCATATTCAAAATCGATATGCAAGATGGGAAACCTAACCATGACCAAACTGGAACTCGAGCAGCAATTAAAAGAAACTCACGAACGTTTCATTGCGTTGGTGGAGTCCATTCCTGAAACTGATTATGACCTCCCGACCGATAACCCAGCCTGGAAAGTAGGCGATATCCTCTTCCACATTACGCTTGGTCCGCGGGCGCTGGCGTTGGAAATTTGGCTAACGATCCACGCGCGCGGAGCATACAATTTCGCGATGCGGCATTTCCCTTCGCGGTTGTTCAACCGGGTCAATGCCTGGTTTGGGAGCGGGCGGAGCGAACGAGTCAGCCGTCAGGGTTTGCTTAAGGCTTACGGGCAGGCGCATGCAGTTATAAAGTCCGAGTTGAGGCGGGCGCGGGAGGAGGATTTGGTCAAAACTGCGATATATCCTCTCGATTATGTCTCTGATCTGAAGGGGGAAGTCAGCGTGGAGCGCCTTTTTCGCTATGTGACCGGGCATTTTGAGGAGCATGAAGCCGCCCTTCGACTTCGCCACTGATCCTTCAACTGTGCTCAGGATGGCTCCGCTCAGGGCAAATTCTGGTATAATTTTTCCCCGTGACTGGTCCTACCGACGGTAAACCCTCTTGAGGGCGAGCTTTCGGCACGGAGACCTGCAAATTTTTTAGAAAGGAGACGCATACGTCATGCCCCTCGCAAAGGAAGTAAAAACCAAGGCGATCGACGATTTTCATCGTCATGAGAAGGACACCGGTTCACCCGAGGTTCAGATCGCCATCCTTACCAACCGCATCACCCAGCTGACCGAGCACCTACGCAACAACAAGCAGGATCAATCCTGCCGCCGTGGTTTGCTCAAAATGGTCGGACAGCGCCGCCGATTACTCACCTATCTGCGCCAAAGCAATTATCAGGCGTACCTTAGTGTGACCGAACGATTGAACTTGCGCCGCAAGTAAAGTAAAACCAGACCTGACAGGTTTTCGAAACCTGTCAGGTCTTATGTTATAAAACCCGCCGTCAGGAATTGAATAGCGCGAATGACGCAAAGCGTCATTCCCACTCTTCAGTCCCTGACCCGCAGGCGGAATTTTTTAGGGGCGGATCGTCATCTGCCCAAATTAGGAGACAATTAAATATGAACCCCGAAGGTAAACGTTATTCAGCCGTCGTTGGAAACAAGACGGTCACCATCGAAACGGGTCGCCTCGCCGGACAGGCTGGCGGCGCGTTAACGATTGCAATTGAAGATTCGATCGTGTTCGCCTCTGCCACCATGGGCGGCGTGCGCGATGGCATTGACTTCTTCCCCTTGAGCGTGGAATTTGAAGAAAGACTGTATGCGGGAGGAAAAATCCCCGGCTCTTTCTTCCGCCGTGAAGGGCGTGCCTCTACCGAGTCGATCCTCACTGCAAGATTGACCGACCGACCTTTACGCCCGTTGTTCCAAGATGGCATGCGTAACGAAGTGCAGGTCATCATGTACTCGTTCTCAGCCGACGGCATTAACCCGCTCGACATCCTCGCCATCAACGCAGCTTCTGCTGCGATCATGATCTCAGACATCCCCTGGGGTGGACCCGTGGGCGCCGTCCGTATCGGACGTGTGAACGGTGAGTTCGTCGTCAACCCGACCTTTGCCGAAATCGAAGCCTCTGACCTCGACCTGCGCATCGCCGGAACCAAAGATGCCATTCTCATGGTGGAATGCGGCGCGAACGAAATCCCCGAAGATGTGATGGTTCAGGCGCTGGAGCTTGGTCACAAGTCCATGCAGCCGATCATTGATCTTCAACTTCAAATGGCTGCCGAGATCGGCAAGCCCAAGCGCGAAGTGAAACTGCACCTGCCCAGCGATGAAGTTAAAAAGAAAGTCTTCGCCCGTGTCAGCGGACCGATGAACGAACTGCTCGATAAGCCGCTCTCTAAAGTGGAGTTTTACACCGGCATGTCCACCATCAAGGAAGCTGCCGAAGCTGACTTCTGCGCTGTGCCTGAAGGCGGCAACGCAGCCGACTATATGAAGGTCAACGAATTCCGCGAAGGCTTTGAACTGGCGGAGCAGGCAATCGTGCGCGAGCGTATTTTGAGCTTGGGCAAGCGCCCCGATGGACGCAAGCCGACCGACATCCGCCCGATCTGGTGCGACGTGAATCTGTCACCCCGTGCGCACGGAACCGGTCTGTTCACTCGCGGCGAGACTCAGATCCTCTCTTTTGCCACGCTCGGTACTCTCGGCGAAGCGCAGGAACTGGACAACCTCTCCCCGATCAAGACCAAGCGCTACATGCACCACTACAACTTCCCGCCCTTCTCTACCGGTGAGGCGAAGCCTCTTCGTGGTCAGAGCAGGCGCGAGGTTGGGCATGGAGCGTTGGCAGAACGCGCACTTGAACCGGTGCTGCCCCTCGCTGAATCCTTCCCATACACCATCCGCGTAGTATCTGAGGCTTTATCCTCTAACGGCTCGACCTCGATGGGCTCGGTCTGTGGTTCGACCCTGGCGCTCATGGATGCAGGTGTGCCGATCAAGTCGCCTGTCTCTGGTGTGGCAATGGGTCTCATTACCGACGACTCTGGTCGCTACCAAATTTTGACCGACATTCAAGGCACCGAAGATCACCTCGGCGACATGGACTTCAAGGTCGCTGGAACATCCGCAGGCATCACTGCTTTGCAGATGGACATCAAGATTAGCGGTCTGAGCACTCAAATGATGAAGGAAGCGCTCGAACAGGCTCGTGTGGCTCGCATGTCTATCATGGATAAGATGCTGGCTGTCCTCGCTGAACCGCGCAAGGAATTGAAGCCGCATGCTCCGCGCATCATCACTGTCAAGATCCCGGTCGATAAGATCGGCGCATTGATCGGACCCGGCGGCAAGAACATCCGCGCATTGCAAGAAGAAACCGGCGTAAAGATCGACATCGAAGAAGACGGTACTGTCTACATCGCTTCGACCAGCAGCGCTGGCGCGAAGATCGCTCAGGAACGCATTGAAGGACTTGGCGAATCCGCTGTGGCTGGTAACATCTACACTGGCAAAGTCGTGCGCGTGGAAGCCTTCGGTGCCTTCGTGAACATCATGCCCGGCGTGGACGGACTCGTTCACATTTCCCAGCTTGATAGCGAACGCGTTGAAAAAGTTGAAGACATCTGTACCGTTGGTGACGAACTGACCGTGATGGTCACCGATGTGGATGCAGGCGGAAAAGTGCGCCTCTCACGCCAAGCCGTGCTCGAAGGTTGGACGCTTGAAGAAGCCCGCGAGAAGGATAAGGGCGGCGGAAGTCGCGGCGGCGGTGGTGGACGTGGTGGTCCACGCGGCGGCGGTGACCGAGGCGGTCGTAGCGGTGGCGGGGATCGTCGCGGCGGCGGTGATCGCGGTGGACGAAGATAGTTAACTGTAAACTTCCGAAGTCTTGAAGACTTCGGAAGTTTTTATTACGACACCTAATGTCTAATTTGGGGTTTTATGTAGCATCGGGCAATATCCTTAACTCATAACAAAAAATAGGAGACTAACCATGCAAGAGAGCATTATTTCAAGTGTGATCCTCCCCCTCGCAATTGCCATCATTATGGTGACGTTAGGTATGATGCTTACCGTTGCAGATTTTCGGCGCATCTTCACCCAGCCCAAACCAGTATTGATCGGTTTATTCTGCCAAATGCTCCTACTGCCGCTACTCGGCTTTGCAGTGGCTGGCATATTCGCCCTGCCGCCCATATACGCGATCAGCCTTATTCTTTTAGCAGTATCACCAGATGGTGCAACCTCGAACCTCATCATCCACGCCGGAGATGGCGACCGGGCGCTTGGCATTACGTTAACCGCCATCACCAATATGCTGGCATTCTTAACCATTCCGTTTGGTTTGGGCATCGCCTATTCACTGTATGGCAGCGGCGCGCTGGATATTGAGTTCCCCGTTGTAGACACCATGATCCAAGTCGCAGTGATCACGATCATCCCTACGTTGATCGGCATGGGCATCCGACAATGGAAGCCAGCCTTCGCCGAAAATAGCAAACGCTGGTCGAAAAATTTTGCGACCATATTCCTGTTTCTCGTCATTCTCGCGCTTATCGCTCAAAACTGGGATGTGATCGTCCGCGACGGTCCGCGCTTTGCTCCGGCATTTATCGTTTTGAACATCGCCTCACTGATCGTGGGATATTTTGTCCCTAAACTCCTGGGCGTTGAGCAAGTCCAGGCGTTGACTATCGCCATTGAGACCGGTCTGCAAAACTCGACCGTTTCCATTACGGTTGCCATTACCCTCTTGAACAACAACGACATGGCGATCATCCCTGGCTTATACGCCATTTGGATGTACGTCACCGGCTTTGCAATCGCCTTCTGGATGGCGCGCCGTAACCGAATTGCTACTCCCCTCGAACAGACAACGGCGTAAAAAACCTGCAAAACTAAAATGGACGGAGGATACCCTCCGTCCATTTTTAATTGGTTTTGGAGTTGATTTTATGTGCTAAAATCGCCTGTCTGCTTTTGGAGAATTCATGCTGATCGACACAAAAAACGAACTAACCAACCCTATCGCCGCGCGCCGAACCTTTGCGGTTATCTCTCACCCGGATGCCGGTAAGACCACCCTGACCGAAAAACTTCTGCTCTATGGTAATGCCATTGAACTAGCGGGCAATGTCCGTGCGAGAAAAAATCAACGCGCCACCACTTCCGACTGGATGGAGATGGAACGTGAGCGCGGCATTTCCATCACATCAACCGTGCTGCAATTCCCCTACCGCGGACATATCATCAACCTGCTCGATACACCGGGACATCAGGACTTCTCCGAAGATACCTATCGCACCCTTTCCGCCGTGGATAGCGCAGTCATGGTCATCGACAGCGCCAAAGGCATTGAACCGCAGACGCTGAAACTTTTTGAAGTCTGTCGCAAGCGCGGCATTCCCATCTTTACCTTCATCAACAAAATGGACCGCCCCGCCCGCGACCCGCTCGAACTGCTGGACGAGATCCGCAACGTATTGGGCATGGAGCCCGTGCCGATGAACTGGCCCATCGGTGACGGTCCGCAATTCGTAGGCGTGTATGACCGCACTGAAGATGGCGTCTATCTTTATGAGCGTACCGAACGCAATGAAAAGATCGCGCCGGAAATCTTCGTGCGCCTTGGTGACATGGTCAAGCAGGGCATTCTTAGCGAAGAAAAGTTCAAAGCCCTAAAAGAAAGCGTGGACTTGCTGGACGCAGCAGGCGGAACCTTCGACCACGAAGCTGTGCTCAAGGAAAAACAGACTCCCGTTTTCTTCGGCAGTGCGTTGACCAATTTCGGCGTGCGCATGTTCCTCGACTCATTCATTCAATTTGCGCCGCCGCCCCAGCCGTATCTCAGCGACACGGGCTTGGTCTCGCCCGAAGATGCAGATTTCACCGGCTTCATTTTCAAAATTCAAGCCAACATGAATCCCAAGCATCGTGACAGCGTCGCCTTTCTGCGCATCTGCTCCGGCAAATTCGAGCGCGGCATGGACCTACTCCACACCCCCAGCGGCAAGACCCTCAAGTTGATGCGCCCCTACAAAGCCTTTGCCAACGAACGCGAGATCATTGACGAAGCCTACCCCGGTGATGTACTCGGGCTCCCTAACAATGGGATGTTCGCCATCGGCGACACACTCTGCTCTGGAAAAGCGCTTCAATTCGCGCCGATTCCTAGATTCCAACCCGAGCATTTTGCCCTGCTGAGAAATCTGGACGTGAGCAAGCAGAAACAATTCTCCAAAGGACTCGGACAGCTTGAGAGCGAAGGCGCAGTACAAATTCTTTACAACGTCAATGCCTTCAAACGTGAGCCCATTCTCGCCGTCGTCGGTCAACTGCAATTTGACGTGGTGCAAGCCCGCCTGCAATCCGAGTACAACGTCGCCACTGACCTAGAGCGCCTGCCGCATACCTTACTACGTTGGGTCAAAGGCGAAGATGCCGATGTTCAAAACCTATCCAACCGCAGTGACGCCATTCTCGCAAGAGATTCGCGTGATGCCTGGGCGATCCTGTTCCAAACGCCTTTCTTGCTTAAGTATTATTCTGAGAAAAACCCGGACTTGAAATTCGTAGAGTTGAGCGATTTATAGAAATTTATATACAAGAGTGCAAAACGGACAGAGAAAACTCTGTCCGTTTTTTTGTTACAATTGTCAGACAATTTATCCATTTGGAGCCGTATGAACTATCAGCATGTACAAGCCCCCACGGCGGGAGTCATGATCCGCCCGCATCGCTTCACCTCAAATATTGAAACCGCCGCAGACAACGCCTTTCAATCCGTTCATTCTGACCTTGCTCCCGAAGTGATCGCCGCACAAGCACGGGATGAATTCGATCATGCCATTGAAAGACTCACGCATGAAGGCATAAAGATCCATGTTTTTGAAGATTATGGCGAGCATGAAACTCCCGACTCGGTCTTCCCCAATAATTGGTTCTCCACCCACCACGGCGGACGGGTGGCGGTCTTCCCCATGTATTCTCCCAGCCGCAGACGGGAACGCCGCCACGATGTACTGGAAATGCTCAAGTCTGATTATCGCGTGCAGGAAATTGTCGATTACTCCGGTTTGGAGTATGACCACCTCTTCCTTGAAGGCACGGGTGCCATGGTCTTCGACCATCTCGAACGATTGGCGTATGTGAGCAAATCCAACCGCGCTGACCCGATCATTCTCGAACGCTTCTGCACCACCTTTGGGTATGAGCCGATGGCATTTGATACTACTGACCATAATGGCAGACCGATCTATCATACCAACGTCATCATGAGCATTGCCACCGAATACGCGCTCATCTGTTTGGATGTCATTGCAAACCAAGATCGCCGCAAAGAAATCGCAGACCGCCTCACCGCCAGCGGACGGACGGTCATCAACCTCAGTCGCGAGCAAGTCAATGAATTTGCAGGCAACGCCCTCGAAATGACTGGAGCAAAAAATCGCGTTCTGGCACTGTCCGAACGGGCGGCAAACGCGTTGACCAAAGAGCAGATCAAGGTGATTGAGAAAAGCGCCAAGCTATTGCCATTGCACATCCCCACCATTGAGTTGGCTGGCGGCTCGGTCCGCTGTATGATTGCAGGGATTCATTTGACGGCGCGATAAAATGTCTTTATTACAAAACGCCAAAACCCTCTACAATCGCTACCCGCATCAATACTGGCTAATGATCCTTGGCATTTTCCTCAGCATGGCTGGGGGCGGCATGGTCTGGCCCTTCATGCTTATTTATGCAGGCGGCAAGCTTGGGCTGCCGCTCAGCGCCGTGGCTTCGCTCATCTCCATCAACGCGGGCGTGGGCTTGTTCGCTTCCTTCCTCGCTGGCACACTGGCAGACCGCATCGGACGAAAGATCGTCATGGTCGTCAGCCTGGCGATGATCGGGATCGCCTATTTCTTTTTGGTGCAAGCCGAAACCTATACTCAATTTGCCCTGCTCATGGTTTTAGTGGGCTTGTCGAACCCCTTGTATCAAGTGGGGGCAGATGCCATGCTGGCAGATATGATCCCCACCGAGCAACGCACCGACGCGTATGCCATCAACCGCATCGCCAATAATGCCGGGTTCGGCATTGGCCCAGCCATTGGCGGGTTCCTCGCCTCCACATCCTATGCACTCGCCTTCTATGGCGCTTCACTCGGCTTCCTTTTGTACAGCCTCATTTGGTTATTCTTCGCGCGCGAAACGCTCGGTCAAGCCGTGGATGAAGAATCAACTTCCGCTTTAGCCGGGCAAGCCTCCGCGCAGAATGAGGCGCAGACATCCAATGGCTATCAGCGCGCCTTTCGCGATAAACCCTACATGGCGTTCGTCGCGCTTTCGGGCTTGGGTCTCATCGCGCCATCCATTTTGTGGATCCTGATGCCGGTCTATGCAATGAACAATTTCAATGTGCCCGAAATTGTGTATGGTTGGATCCCCACCACGAACGCGTTGATGTGTGTCTTTATTCAATATGCAGTTACGAACATCACGCGCAAATATGAAACCCTGCCTGTCGTAGGCGTGGGCATGTTGGTGTATGCCATTGGTGCGGGCAGCGTGGCACTCATGACCGGCTTTTGGGGTTTCTGGCTGAGCATGGTCATCCTCACCTTTGGCGAGTTAATCGTCGTGCCCACCGCCAGCAAATACGTGGCAGATATCGCTCCCGCTGACCTGCGTGGTCGTTACATGAGTCTGTATTGGTTCGGCTGGGGTGCTTCACGCACGCTCGCCCCGCTCATCGGCGGATATTTGAATGATGTGATTTCACCGCAATCTATTTGGATCGGAGGTCTGCTCATCGGGCTGACCAGCACCCTGGGCTTGTTCATTCTCAATCAACTTACCCAACGCCGACTCATCGCCTCATCCTCCGCTCAAACCTGACGCTAACCATCAGCCGTCCCTTAGTCCCAATGAACCAAATTACCCACCTTACCTACCTCGTTCGTGATTACGATGAAGCCATCCAATATTTTTTGAACACCCTTCAGTTCGAGCTAGTCGAAGACACCCGCCTGGATGAAACCAAACGCTGGGTACTCGTACGTCCGCGCGGCGGGACGACCTCACTATTGCTCGCCCAAGCCGCATCCCCCGAACAAGCCGCCGCCATCGGCAATCAAAGCGGCGGGCGCGTCTTCCTCTTCCTCCACAGCGACGATTTTTGGAGAGACTATAATTTGATGCGATCGCTCAAAGTGGAATTTATGGAAGACCCGCGCGAAGAAGTCTATGGCACGGTTGCCGTGTTCAAAGACCTATATGGAAATAAATGGGATCTATTACAACCCAAATAAAAGGAGCCTCTCGCATGCCTACTCTCACCCCCGGCACAAAAGCCACCCGCACTCAAACCATCACCGATGAAATGGTGCGCGCGTTTGCCAGCCTCACCGGCGATAATAATCCCGTTCATCTTGATGATGAGTATGCCGCCACCACCCGCTTTGGTAAACGCATTGCACATGGCATGCTGGCCGCCAGTCTCATCTCTGCCGCTCTCGCTAACGACCTGCCCGGTCCAGGCACGGTGTACCTCAGCCAGACCCTGCAATTCAAAGCGCCTGTTTATCCAGGTGATACTGTCACAGCTATTATTGAAGTCAAATCAGTACGTGAAGATAAACCCATCGCAACCCTTACGACAACCTGTGTCAATCAAGAGAATGTTGTCGTGCTCGAAGGGGAAGCCGTTGTTTTGTTCAAAAAGGATTGATCTCATGGATAAAAACGAATTTCTGCAACAGGCACTGCATGCCATTGAACTCAGCGATTATGAAGCGTTGGAATCATTACGTGATCACGTCCGCGCAGAATACATCCCCGCCCTGCTGCAAAGCTGGAGCATTGACCTACCCTGGTCGAAAAAAGATGCCTACCTCGCCTTGCTCATGGATCAAAACGACGATATCCTCACCCCCATGATGGAAGACGGATTGAATTCGCCCACCGTAGAAAGCCGCGCCTACGCACTTTGCATCCTTACCAAAGATTTTACCCAGTTCGAGAAATTTCTCGTCAAAGGCGGGGTCGATGCGCAACGCGTGGATACAGCGGTGACACTTTACAGATCACGAAGTTAATCGTACTTCTTTAGCATCGCTTCCAATTTATTCTTGACATCATTCCATTCTGTATCCAAAATGGAATAGAATACCGAATGCCGAATGCGCCCATCTGGCAAGATCATATGATTGCGCAACACGCCTTCCTTCACCGCGCCGATGCGCTCAATTGCAGCCTGTGAACGTAGGTTGAGCAAATCCGTTTTGATCTGCACACGGATACATTTCAAGACTTCAAACGCATGGGTCAACAAGAGATATTTGCATTCCGTGTTAACTGCGCTGCGTTGAAAATCCAACCCATACCAAGTGCCCCCCACTTCAAGACTCCGGTCATTGGGCACGAGGTTCAAATAACGGGTCGAACCTGCCACCCTCCCTGAAGCAAGCTGAATGACCGTAAAGGGCAGGTCGGTACCCTTTTGCTCGCGGGCAAGCAAGTCCTTCACAAAATGATGAAAATCCGCCTCGGTCTTCATATCACCATACAGCATGTATTTCCAGAAATCCTGCCCTTTGCCGATCTCCGCCAACCCAGCCACATGCTGTTCCCCTAAAGGTTCCAAGCGCACATGTTTCCCTTGCAGAGTCACCTGCTGGATCCAGTCACTCATTTCAGGCTCCTAAATAATTCCGTGATCTTCTTCACCCGGAAGTCAAAGATAGAGTGCAAACGTCGCTTCACCCAAACGGAATGGACAACATCCCCCAGCAAGCCAAACGGCAAGACATAGGTCACGCGATCCGTCATGCGAACACCACCCTCCACACTCTCAAAGAGATGCTCATGATGCCAAAACCGATAGGGACCGACACGTTGTTCATCGACAAAAAATTGTCCATCGCGCACGTGGGTGATCTCCGTCAACCAAAGCGAGCGGGCGCCGCGAATGAATTCCACCCGGTACTCGATCATTTGTCCCTGATACATTTTTGTATCCCCGCCAGCCACGATCTCAAAGTTCATATCCGACGGAGTGATCGTATTTAAATTAAATGGGTCGCAAAAGAATTCCCAGACATTCTTCAATGAACCCGGGATGACTTGTTCACGCTGTAGATAATGGATCATCCCTTCAGCCACTCCTCTTCCGTTTTATCTTGTGACGGAAGGTAAGGCATGGCGGGTCCTTCCACACCGAGAAAATCAGCCAAAGCTGCCCGCATAGCAGTACGGTCATCCCAGAGAAATTCAGTCTTCCCAAAACACATCGACTGTTCATGTCCCTTGCCGCACGAAAGCACAATGTCGCCGGGTTGCGCCAGCCGCAACGCAAACTTGATGGCTTCACCACGATCTGGCACACGCCAGAAGTTCTCGCCTTCGCGTCCGCCCCTGGACCTCATTCCTTCTGCCATTTCCTCGAGGATACCATCCAGCGATTCAATGCGCGGATCCTCAGCGGTCAGCACGGTCAAGTCTGCCAATTCTGCTGATGTCTCCGCCATCATGCGCCGTTTTTCTTTATCACGCAAGCCCGCTGAGCCAAAGACAGCGATGACGCGTTTACTTGTCATCGTCCTGCCCGCTTCCAAAGCGACTTTCAAGGCGTTGGGCGTATGCGCAAAATCCACAATGGCGGTGAAGTTTTGCCCAATGTCAATGCGTTCCATCCGCCCTGGGATGCCTTCCAATGCCGCGATGCCTTGCGCAGCCACTTGTGGGTCAATCCCAAGCCCATAGATAGCCGCCGTCAACGCGGCGAGGCAGTTTGAGACGTTATAAGCTCCCACCAAATTGGTCGATGTGGCTACGCGAAAATTTTTGGAAACAACCGTAAACTGAATCCCCAATGGACTGTATTCAATATTCATGCCACGGACATCACTCCCCTCACCTAATCCGTAATTGATCTTTTCGGTTTTTATAAAGTCATTCAAAAAGTCAAATGACTTTTTATCGTCAAAGTTGATCACACCTAAACGCGGATTGCCCGAAGGCTTTTCACGCGTCCATACGAGGCTTTCAAATAACCTTGCCTTGGCGGCGCGATAGTTTTCATAGCCACCGTGTTCGTCCATGTGTTCGTGTGTGATGTTGGTGACGACGGCAATATCGAATTCGCAGGCATCCACGCGGTGTTGTGCCCAGCCATGAGATGTGGTCTCCAAGACGACATGGGTCAAGCCAGCAGCCACCATCTTTGCCAGATAACGTTGCACGTCGTGAGCATCCGGTGTGGTGACGTGGAAGCCGGTATCCAATACTTCATCGCCGATAACGGCATTCACCGTAGAGATCATACCCGCCTTGAGTCCCGCCGCGATGAGAATTTTGTAGAGCAGGTTGCTTGTGGTGGTTTTGCCATCGGTGCCGGTCACGCCGATGACGGTCAGCCTACGGGCGGGAAAGCCATGAAGCGCCGCGGCAAGCCAGGTTAAGGAATGACGCGTGTTCTCGAGTCGAATATATGGAACGC
>JAFLCE010000107.1 GCA_017303655.1 Anaerolineae bacterium | reverse complement strand
TCTCAATTGAAATTCCAAATACGATCCCAAAAGAAACTGTTATACTGGCTTCGAACGCAGCGGTGTCACTCGCCGGGTGCTTGAGCGCATTCCACGCAGCAATGACAAACCCGTCTCTGCGGCGAACACACCTTTCCAGGCACGCCCCAGTGAATCGGTGAACGCCAATACCGAGACCCGTTCCTCTGCAGATGTAAAATCACAACCTGCACCGAGCATCAATCAAGACGATCTCGACGTCCCGACCTTCTTGCGAAATCGAAGATAGAGAATGAAATAAAGACCCCAAAGGTTTTCAAAACCTTTGGGGTCTTTTGATTCATGCTAAAATACCTCTATGAACGCCAAACTCCCCGAACTCGCTGAAAGGCTCAAAACGCCGCCCGCGCATTATTCCTACCTCAAGCATCGCAAACAGGTGATGCAGAAGATCATCCTGCCGGTGGTTTTGAGCGCTTTGGTCCTGGTCGGTATCGTCGTGTGGGTTAGCTATGCCACCTTTATTCAAGGCGGCGACGTGGGACGTTGGGCAGCCATCTCCACCATCTGGGTTATCATTCCTATGTTGGTGGGCGGGTTGGTCGTGCTTGCCATCCTCCTCGGGTTAATCTACGGCATGTATCGTTTATTGGGCGCTCTGCCCTACTACACCGGTATCGCACAAGATTATGTAATCATCGCGCGCGGCTACATTATTCGCGCGGCAGATATGGCAGTCAAACCCATCCTCGCCGTGAATGGATGGCTTGAAACCATGAAAACCTTTTTTGAAAGGATGACACCATGAAAAATAGCAGATTACTCCTCGGCGGCGCACTCCTTGGCGCAATGATCGGTCTCGTTGCTGCGATGCTTATCAATCGTCGCGCCGAAAAGAACGAAAGCGAAACCGCCATCACCGCGGGCGAAGGCATCAAACTTGGCGTGCTGGTCTTTGGCTTGTTGCGCGCCATCTCCTCTTTGGGTGATGATTGATTAACCGTAGACCCTGAACGACAGACCGAGGTATTATGCCTCGGTTTTTTTAATCTCAACTTGATAACTTTACAACCTGTAAACTTTCAAACCTTAATCATGGATACCATTTCAAAACAAACCTACCGGCGATTCCTGCTCGGCTCACAGGGACTTTGGCCGGGTCGCCGTTTCTCAAGCATCACTGGCACTGAAGCCGCTTTGCGCCAGATGCAAGCCTTGCAGCTCGATCCGCTCGTTATGGTTGCCCGCAGTCAGGATATTGCCATGTACGGGCGTGTATTGGATTACAAACCCGACCTGCTTTATAAAATGGCATACGAAAAACGTAAAGCCTTCGATTACGGCGGCTGGTTGATGATGTATCCCATGCACGAATTTCCATATTGGCAGTTGCATATGAAGCGCCGCGCCGAAAAAGGCTTGCGCTGGGAACATTTCACGCATCCGCCTAAAGAAGTGGTCAAGTTCGTGTTGGATGAGTTGCGTGAGAAAGGTCCGCTGGGGAATCGCGATATTGAAGGCGATGCCGTCAAAGCATGGAGTTATCGCGGGCGCAAGGAAACCTCGATCACGTTATTTTATCTTTGGTTGATCGGCGAGGTCATGATCTCTACCCGAAAAGGCTTCGACCGCATCTATGATCTGCGCGAACGGGTCGTGCCTTCTGAATATAATTATGCCGCCGCCGAAAAACAAGCCGAAGATTTCTTTGGTAAAAAGATCATTGCATTTCAAGGGATGATGCGCGAAAACTCATTTAAGACCGACTTGAGTTACTACATCCAACGCAAGATCGATGCGAAGGAAGCGAAAGAACAGATTGAATATCTTATTGAAAATGGCGAGGTCTCACGGGTGAGAGTAGAAGGCTTCAGCGAAAACTTCCTCATCTTAAACAGCGACCAAGCCCATCTGTCGGCACTTGAGGCGGGGCGCGTCCCGAAGGCGTGGAAGCCCAAAGGTCCGGCCACCTCTGAAGAGGTCACCTTGCTCGCGCCGTTGGAAATTGTCAGCGCCCGTGGTCGCGCAAAAAAGGTTTTCGATTTTGACTATGTTTGGGAAGTTTATAAGCCTGTACATCAACGCAAGTGGGGCTATTACACGTTGCCGATCTTGTATGGTGATGACTTGGTTGCCCGCCTTGACCCGAAGTTTGACAGAACGACGAATACTTTGCATATCCTTGGCTTTTGGTTGGAAGACGATGCGCCGAAAGATGTTGTTTTTATTGAAGCACTTGCCAATGGGTTGAATCGTTTTGCAAACATGATCGGCGCGAAGAAGATCGACTTGGGTGGAGTGAGGCACCCTGCTTTAAGAGCAAAATTGAAAATGCTTCTCAAATCATTTGGTTTTTAAAATCGGACAAAAATAGACGAAATAATGGCTGGGTGCGTAGTTTTCTTTTGAAGAAGGTACGCCCAGCCATTGACTTTGCATACAAGTCAATATATATTAACGAAACCACGCTACGGGCTCTTGTTTTTTCAGTATTTATCTTTCATCTCAATTTTCTCCATTGCTGCCCGCCGTGAAAAAATAAATATCGATTCGCAAAGTCAGGGTACCTGGCTTTGTTTGTCACTCTTTAATAATGGGTGGCAAGAGGGGCGAACTCGAGAGGATGCCAGATGGTTTCGAGTGAGTCAGCACGTTCGAAGAAAGAAACTTCGCTAGAGGCACAGAGTCACGCGCATTTCCTTTTGCTTTCCCTAAGCCGGGCTGCTCAGGCGATTCAACGCGCACGCACCCCCGAAGATTTTTATCTTGCGGTTGGCAGAGAGATCAATTTATTAGGTGGGGAAGTCACTCTGCTTTTGCTTACAGAAGATCACCAGTCCCTTTCGATTGCTTATACATCCTATTCTCCAACCTTGATTCGCAAAGCTGAAAAGCTGACCGGGTTAACCCTGCAAGGGTATCGCCTGCCGATCATCAAAAACGGTATCTACGAGCGTGCTTTGCATGGCGGCACGGCTATGTTCCTTGATTCGAGTTTTGAAACACTAGCGGAGATCTTGCCCAAGGCGATGCATCCCTTTATTAGCCCGTTGATGTCCGCCTTTAATCTTCGTCAGGGAGTTTTAGTGCCTTTGCGCGTGGATGATGAGGTGCTGGGGTTATTAAAGGTCCATGGCTCATTTTTGAGTATGTCGGACCTGCCTGCCATGGATTCGTTTGCTGGGCATATCGCTGCCGGGTTGTACAATGTGCGCCTGACTCAAAAGCTGCAAGACGAATTAACCGCACGCAGAGAGGCTGAAGAGGCATTGCGTGCTTCACAGTCCACTTTTGAGGGAATTTTTAATAGCGTTACCGAAACCATTTACGTTCAGGATGAAAATGGTGTGTTTCTGGATGTAAATTTCGGTGCGGAGAAAATGTATGGGTATCCACGCCAACATTTTATCGGGCGTACACCTGAGTTTCTCTCTGCTCCTGGCAGGAACGATCTGGGTAAAATTTTTGAATATTTACAACGAGCATTTGACGGACAGTCCGTTGAGTTTGAATTTTGGGGGATTAAGAAAGATGGCACGGTGTTCCCTAAAGATGTGCGGATCACCTCTGGCTCTTATTTTGGCAGAAAAGTGGCTATTGCCGTTGCACGTGATATTACCGAAAGAAAAAGAACAGAAGAGAAACTGCGCGCCAGTGAAGCCAAGACCCAGGCTTTGCTGGATGCCGTCCCCGATATGGTCTTTGTCTTCAATCGTCAGGGCGATTATATTGATTACTACGCTCATGTGAACGATCCGTTAATTTCCTCCCCTGCTGATTTTTTGGGCAAGAATATTCGGGATGTATTCCCTCTACAACAGGCTGAAGAATTTTTATTAACAGCGGAATTTGTTTTTCAAACCCATGAAAGCCAATTGTTTGAATATTCGTTAGACCTGCCGGGTGGCTTTCGAGATTTTGAAGCACATGTTGGCTTGTACCAGAATACCAACCTGCTGTGTGTTGTTCGGGATGTTACGGAACGCAAACGAGCAGAACAAGCTTTACAACAGGCGGAGCAACGCTTCAAAAAATTAGTCGAAAATGCGCCTGATGGAATTGCACTGGCTGGCATCGATGGCAAAATTAAGTATTTCAGCCCGGTTGCCAAATCCATGTTCGATTACGATAGCGAAGATTATAACCTTGAGAATCCGCTTGATTTCATTCATCCGGATGATATGCAAATTGTACTGACGGGGATGCTTGACCTGATACAGTCTCCAACATATATTCCCACCCTTCAATATCGCTATAAGCATAAAGACGGGTCGTATCACTGGGTTGAAAGCACTTTTAGCAATCAGTTGGCTGAGCCGGGGGTGGAGGCGGTCGTTATCAATTTTAAAGATATCACAGAGCGCAAAGAGATGGAGAAGGCGCTTTATGAGAGTGAAAAATATTATCGTGCCTTGATCGAAAATGCGACTGACGGCATTATGGTTGTTAATTCAGAAGGCAAGATCAGTTATGAAAGCCCGTCAGTCGCACATTTGTTGGGCTATGGTCATGGGAACTTGATCGGGATGAATTCCTTTGAATTGATCCACCCGGATGATCTGGCAGAAATATTCGAGACCTTCATGAGCGGGTTGGGGAAGCCCGGTCAAATTCATCGTGGCGAATACCGTTTCAAGCATCAGGATGGTGAATGGCGTTATTTTGAGATTGTCAGTCATTACCTGATGGAAGATCCTACGATCATGGGCATCATCATCAATGGGCGCGACATCACCAAACGAAAGCAGGCAGAGCAAGCCCTTAAAGAAAGCGAACGAAAGTTCCATGATGTGATCGAAAAATCTACAGATGGTATCGCGCTTTCCGATGAAAGCGGACGCATCATCGAATTCAATGACGCTTTTGAGCACCTGAGTGGGAAAAAACGTGAAGATGTGCTTGGTAAATTCTTTTGGGATCTGGCATTTGACCTGATGCCTGCGCAGCCGAATGCAGATGAGTACTACAAACAAATGAAGAGTGGCATCGAAGGCGCTCTTCGGATCGGAGTCTCTTCATCTTTCCAAATGAGTGAGGAGGTTCCATTTCAGCGCCCAGACGGTTCATTGCTGACTGTTCAACAGCGCTTCTTTTCTATTCCCACTGAAACGGGCTCTCGCCTTTGCTGTATCTCACGTGATATTACCAAAATAAAAGAAGCGGAAGAGAATCTACGAACACAAAATCGGAATCTGCACAGTCTATATCAAATGACGGCAACGCTCAATAAAATAGCAGCGATCGAGAATATTTACAATGCTGCTTTGGATAGTTTGCAAGATACGTTACAGGCAGATCGTGTATCCATTCTCTTGTTCGACGCGGATGGAGTCATGCGCTTCAAAGCCTGGCGTGGATTATCAGATGAATACCGCAAAGCGGCGGAGGGGCATTCTCCCTGGAAGCAGGATGCGGTCGACCCTCAGCCGGTCTTGGTGCCTGACTTCCGACAGGATGCCAGCCTGGCAGCGTTATCCCCCATCTTTGAGAAAGAAGGGATTGGCGCACTTGCCTTCATACCTTTGATTCATCAGGGCAGGCTGCTTGGCAAGTTCATGATTTACTTCAACCAGATGCACGCCTTCACTGAAAATGAAGTCCAGCTTGCCCAGACCATTGCGCATCATGTTGCCTTTGCCATTAACCGCAAACGAACAGATGATGCCTTACAAACCAGCGAAGAACGCTATCGTGTTTTGTATGAAGATAATCCATCCATGTATTTCACAGCCGACGAGAAGGGTTTGATCCTCTCGGTTAATCAATATGGCAAAGAGCATTTGGGATATGCTCTGGAAGAATTAGTGGGTCAATCATTGTTCGATGTCTTTCACTCGGATGATCGAGAACGGGTACGGCAGCAGATCATGGATTGTTTGCAAAACCCCAATGAGATGGTGCAATTGGAAGTAAGGAAGCAGCGCAAAGATGGCAGCATGCTTTGGGTAAGAGAATTTGCCCGAGCGGTACGTGATGTTGATGGGCGTTTTGTGATCTTGCTAGTTTGTAATGACGTGACCGAGGAAATAAAAGCACAGAAAGCGCTTGAAAACTCAGAAGCAGAACTGCGGGCTTTGTTCGCGTCGATGCGAGATACGGTTCTGGTCATCGATCGGAATGGGTATTATCACAGCGTTGCTCCAACCAATACGAAAAAATTCTACATTCAACCCGATGATGTGATCGGTAAGCATCTCTCTGTTTTGTTCCCTGAAAATAAGGTTATAGAGTTTCTTGAGGTGATGGCGCAAGTGCTTGATACCGGCGAGACCGTGCATCTTCAATATGAAATTGCTGTAAATGGACAGTCTCCGTGGTTCGAGTCATCCGTCTCCCCCATGGGAGACGATATGACCATTTGGGTGGCGCGTGATATTACTGAGCGCAAGAAGATCGAATCTGCTCTCATTCGGTCAGAACAAGCCTATCGGGTCCTGTTCGAAAACATGCCGATCGGGTTGTATCGAACATCGGTCGAAGGAGAGATACGAGATGCGAACCCGGCGCTGTTGCGCATGTTTGGCTCTTCAGACGCACAATCGATGCTGGGGAAGAAAGCCTGGGATTTTTATCGGGATCCTGCCACGAACGATATATTTGAAGATCTGATCTCGAAAAGCGGCTCTCTTTCCGCCTTTGAATCTGAGTACACACGCGAAGATGGAACAACCTTTTGGGCGGAAGACCATGTTCGTATCGTTCACAACGAGAATGGAGTGCCGGAATATTACGAAGGCAGCTTGATCGACATTACCGATCGTAAAGAGATAGAAGCTAACCTAAAGGAGAGTGAGGCGCAATATCGCTTGCTCGCAGAGCGGGTTGCGGATGTTGTCTGGGTGTTGGATGTGGCTGCCATGAAATTTAAGTATGTCAGTCCGTCTGTTGAGTCTATGCTTGGATATACAGTGGAAGGGATGCTCAGCATGACCTTGGATGATTTTGTCCTGCCTGAGTTACTGGCACATCTCCAGACGCGTGTCTTAGATCGGGTTCAGCGTTTTCTAGCAGGTGACATGACCGCTGCGAGGCAGATCGCCCAGATAGAGCTTCGTCACAAGGATGGGACAATTTTATCGGTTGAAAGTTCAACCACCTTAGTATTGAACGAGAAGTCGAAATTGGAAGCGATTGGCGTCTCTCGTGACATTACCAGACGCAAACAAGTAGAAGATGCACTGCGCCATACCAATCTTTCACTGCAAACGGCTCATAAGGAACTTCAGCAAATGTTCGAGCACGAGCAAGTGCTTGCACGTACAGATGGGCTGACTCATTTATACAACCGGCGTTATTTCTTTGAGCTTGCAACTCGGGAGTTTGTTTCGAGCAAACGTTACCAGCGTTCCTTGACCGTCATTTTGTTCGATATTGACGGCTTTAAAACGGCAAACGATACTTTTGGGCATGCCTTGGGGGATGAGATCCTTGTGCAGATAGCGCAAGTGGCTCGTTTACAAATACGGGAAGTGGATATTCTGGCGCGTTATGGCGGCGATGAATTTACCATTCTTTTGCCAGAGACAAATTCTGAGCAGGCTTTTATTACTGCCGAGCGCATTCGCCAAAGGGTAGAAGGCGCACATATTGAAGCAGGCAACGGCTCCATATCTGTTACGCTCAGTTTGGGCGTGGCGGAGATCCTGCAAAGCCAAGACCGTTCTGTTGAAAATATCATCCGCCGTGCCGATAAAGCCTTATATCAGGCGAAACAAATGGGAAAAAATCACACGGTCATTTATTCGAGCGAATGACCTGCGTTGTAAACATAAGCGGTGATTACCGTTTTTACGAAATGTCTCTATAGTTGAAATAGGGATGTTTTGTTTAGTACCAGCCTCTTTCAAGATTTGAGTCGAGTTTTTGGCGACATGGTATCATGATGCCTTCAAAGGAGTATCATGATCAAACCTGTTCGTTGGAAAACATTTCCTTTAGATTTTTTGCGTATTCAAAGCGGTTTTCTTTTATATGGCTTGGCGATCACGTTGATGATCCGCGGCAAGTTGGGGACGAGTGCCTGGGCGGTATTGGAAGTGGCACTGGCAGATATTTTGCATGTAACCGTTGGCACGATGACCGTCATCATGGGTTTTGTGGTGTTGATCAGTGCCGTGCTAATGCGCGAGCAAATGGGTTGGGGCACGCTCGGAAACATCCTCTCCATTGGTCCGTGGGTGGATATGTGGATGTCATTTGTTCCCGAAGTGAACGATAACCTGCTTTTGCAGATCTCCATGCTATTGATTGCGATCGTTATCATGGGACTTGCCAGCGCCATCTACATCGGCGTAGATGCAGGTGCAGGTCCGCGCGATAGTATGATGCTGGCGATCCATCGTAAGACCGGCGTCAGTATCCGTGTGGCACGCGCCATTATCGAAGTAACCGTTGTAACCATTGGTTGGCTGCTGGGCGGACCGGCTGGCATCGGCACCGTTGTGCATGCGGTTTTGATCGGTCCTGCCGTGCAATGGGGATTTAAGTTATTCAATGTTCAGCCACACAAAGAAAATGAGGAAGTGCAAGCGGGCATCGAAGGCGGCGCGGAATAATTTTTCCCGTTTAAAAAAACTACAAAGTGCAGAGGAACCCTTCTGCACTTTTGCGACTCTGTGGCAAAAGTGACAGGTCATAAATTAATTTCTGAGCCAAAGGATGGATCATGAACCGAAACATGAAGATCGTACTTGGGATTGTTGTAGGTCTGCTTATCATTGCCAGCGCCGGTATTTTGTATCAAACCCGTCAGGAAGCCATCAATCTATTAACCGCGCCGATGGCAACGCGCGAATTGCCTGACGAACTGCCCGATGCGTACGACCTGCCTTTTGAAGATATTGCCATCACCAATTCAGACGGCATGAAGTTATACGGCTGGTTCATCCCCTCCGAGAATGGCGCGGTTATTATTATGCAACATGGATACAAATCCACGCGCTCGGAACTACTCAACGAAGCTCAGATGATGCATCGCCATGGCTATGGGGTCTTGCTAACCACAGTCCGCGCACATGATCAGAGCGAAGGAGAAGATATTACGCTTGGTTATTATGAAATGGCAGATTTGGAAGCCTGGTATCAATATCTGCTGACTCGCGATGATATCGATTCGCAGAAGATCGGGATTCTTGGTAATTCCTATGGCGGTATGCTTTCTATTCAATACGCATCGCAGAATCCGAATATCACGGCTGTGGTCGCCAATTGTGCTTTCTCGTCAATGTCAGACACCGTGGCAACCAGTGTAAAACATTTTACCGACCTGCCAGAATTTCCGTTCGTGCCGCTCATCGTCTTTTGGGCAGAGACGCACACCGGCATTCAAATGGAAGCGATTGATGCAACCAAGTGGATTCCACTTATCAGCCCGCGCCCGGTCTTTTTGATGCAAGGCGGCAAGGATACGGTTATCTCGCCTGAGAGTGGCCAGATCTTATATGATGCGGCAAATGAACCAAAAGAATTATGGTACGATCCCGAACTAGGTCATGTGGATTTTGATACCGAGCGTGCTGAAGAATACGAAGCGCGTGTTATGGCGTTCTTTGACCAATATTTACTAGGAGAATAAGACATGGTGAAAGTCACTCGTCCGAAGCTTCCCCCGGGATATGTCGATAACCCCATCTCAGAAGTGAGCTGGGATTATATTGAGCAGAAACTGATTGAATCAAAACATTATTGGATGTGCTCCGTTCGCCCGAATAGACGTCCGCATGTTGTGCCACGCTGGGCAGTGTATCTCGATGGAAAACTTTATTATGACGGCAGCCCAGAAACGCGCCATGCCCGCAACATCCTTGAGAATCCCAACACAACCGTGAACCTTGAGGATGGACAGAAGGCGATCATTCTCGAAGGGACGTCTGTGCCTGCACCCAAGCCAACGCCTGAATTCGCACAGCGTTTGGTTGCAGCCTACGGCAAATACGCCGAAGACGGCTACACTCCCGAACTCACGCAATGGGATGAAGGCGGCTTATATGTTTTTATTCCGCGCCAGTGCCTCGCGTGGACGACCTTCTTTGAGAACCCCACTAAATTTATTTTCGATTAGCCATGTGGATCTATCTTTTTCAAGGCATTGGATACGGCTTCGCCGCCGCCTCTCAGATCGGACCGTTTCAGACGTTCCTCATTTCTCAAGCCTTAACCCGCGGCTGGAAGCGTGCCCTGCCCGGCGCATTCGCTCCGTTCTTGAGTGATGGTCCCATCGTTTTATTGAGCGTCTTGGTGCTTAGTCAACTGCCAGAATGGGCACAGCGTGTCATGTACATCCTTGGCGGGCTATTCGTTTTGTATCTTGCGTATGGTTCATATAAATCTTGGCGAAACTTTGACGAAACCCTTGCTCACCCAGAATTATCAGGTCAACAGACTATCTTCAAAGCGGCGATGACAAATTTACTAAGCCCCGGCGCGTATCTGTTCTGGATGTTCGTAACAGGTCCGATCTTGGTGCAAGGATGGCGTGAAGCACCTATCAATGGCTTGGGTCTCTTGATCGGGTTTTATACTACCTTTATTATTTGCCTCATTGCAATGATTATCGTCTTCGGAGCTGCATCTCGTTTGGGACCCAAATTGAATCGTGCCTTGCTTGGGCTTTCCTGCATCGTCTTGTTTGGCTTTGGGCTATATCAATTGTGGCTTGGAATTTTCGTTAACTAAAGGAGAGCGGAATGCAAACAGATTTACTTATCATTGGTGCGGGACCTTTTGGTTTGTCTTTGGCGGCGTATGCCAAATCTTTGGGCGTGGACTTTCTCGTTGCTGGAAAACCGATGGAGTTTTGGAAGAAGAACATGCCCGATGGGATGTTCCTGCGTTCCGCATCGGACTGGTCGCTGGATCCGACAAATCGTTTTTCGATCATGAATTATCTTGGCGTGTTGGGCAAAACCCCAAAGGATGTCGAGCCGTTATCGCTTGAATTTTATTTGCAGTACGCTCAATGGTTTCAAGCAGAGACAGAGATTGACACTATTCCCGAATATGTGACACGTTTAGACCAAGACAAAAATGGTTTTCTTGCGACATTGGAAAATGGGAAGACCATTGAAGCGAAGAATGTTGCCGTTGCCATTGGCATGGGTTATTTCAAGAATTATCCCGCCGCACTGACCGATATTTTGCCTACAGGCAGATACGAACACACTTGTGATGCGGTACAACTCTCTGAATACAAAGGTAGGCGGGTGCTTATCCTTGGCGGCAGGCAAAGCGCCTTTGAATGGGCGGCATTGTTGAATGATGGCGGTGCGGCGGAAGTCCATGTGGTGCATCGGCATGAGTCGCCGAAATTTGATGAAGCGGATTGGAGTTGGGTGCCACCTCTGGTCGATGGCATGGTGAACGCTCCGGTGTGGTTCCGCGGGTTGCCGCAGGAAGAGAAAGATGCCATTGTTAAACGTATGTGGGGAGAGGGACGTTTGAAAGTCGAACCGTGGTTAGAGAAGCGTGTGATGAAACCGAATACAAGTATTCATCAGAAAGCCGGGCTTGTTTCCTGTAATGAGCGCCCTGACAGTGCATTGGATGTGAAACTCGATAACGGCGATACTTTCGTTGTGGATGATGTTATCCTTGCCACGGGGTACAAGGTGGAGTTGGAGCGCTTGCCCTTCTTGAAGAACGGCAACGTGTTCGATAAGATCGAAGTGAAAAATGGCTTCCCTGTGCTTGACCCGCATTTCCAAACAACCGCCAAGGGACTGTATTTCACCAGCATGCCTGCCGGGCAGGATTTTGGTCCGTTCTTCGGGTTCACGGTTTCAGTGCGTGCTTCTGCGAAGATCATTGGAAATGCGTTGATATCCAAATAGGAGATTCAAATGAACATTGTTTTTGTGCATGTACATGTCAAACCGGAATTTATGGAAGCTTTCAAGCAGGCGAGTCTTGAGAATGCATCGAACAGTGTGAAAGAAGAAGGCATTGCGCGATTCGATGTCGTTCAACAAGCCGATGACCCGACGCGTTTTGTGCTCGTGGAAGTGTATAAGACCGCCGAGGCTCCCGCCGCACATAAAGAGACCGCGCATTATCTAAAGTGGCGTGACGCAGTAGCAGAGATGATGGCGGAACCGCGGCAGGGAATTAAGTACGGTAATATCTTCCCGGATGATAGTGGTTGGTAAAAGAGCTTTAACCACAGAGCACACGGAATTCACGGAGATTCTTAAGAAGAGACTCTGTGTTCTTTGTGCCCTCTGTGGTGGAGTGAGGTAGATATGCCTTCATTTGAATTCGCAACAGCAAATCGAATCATCTTCGGCGCGGGGAGACTCTCTGGGTTGGATGAACAGCTCAAAGGGAGTGTGAAGCGTTTGCTGTTGGTGAGGGGAAAATCATCAGACGCGCTTCCGCGTGTGAGGGAGATTCTGTCTGCACAGGGAATCCCATTCAATGAATTTGAAGTTCATGGCGAGCCTACTGTGGATGTGGTGCGCGAAGGTGTGAAATTTGCCGAAGGCTGTGATGCTTTGATCGGTTTGGGCGGCGGCAGTGTGATGGATGCGGGTAAGGCGATTGCGGCGCTGGCGACGAACCATGGGGATGTCTTTGAGTATTTGGAAGTGGTGGGCAAGGGGCAGGCGCTGACTGAGAAGCCGTTGATGTATATTGCCATCCCGACCACGGCAGGGACGGGCGCGGAAGTGACACGCAATGCGGTGCTGGATGTGCCCGAGCATGGCGTGAAGGTGAGCTTGCGCAGCCCAATGATGTTGCCGAGCCTCGCGATTGTTGACCCCGAGTTGACGTATAACTTGCCGCAGGAAATTACAGCCGCGTCTGGCTTGGATGCGTTGACGCAGTTGATCGAACCTTTTGTTTCCTTGAAAGCGAATCAGCTGACAGATGCGATTTGTCGTGAAGGTATGGCGCATGTGGCAAAGTCTCTACGGCGTGCGTATCACGATGGCAATGATAAAGAAGCCCGTGAAGGCATGGCGTTGGCGAGTCTGTTTGGTGGGTTGGCGTTGGCGAATGCCGCGTTGGGAGCTGTGCATGGATTCGCAGGTCCGCTGGGAGGAATGCTGCACGCTCCGCATGGAGCCATTTGCGCGAAGTTGTTGCCTTTAGTCATGGAAGCTAATTTCGAAGCGATGAAGACTGCGAATCATGCCGGGTTTACACGGTATGAAGAAGTGGCGCGCATCTTAACAGGAAACACTTCTGCCATTGTAGAGGATGGCTTGAAATGGGTAAGTGATCTGGTGCGAGAGTTGAATATCCCAACACTTTCAGCACATGGCATGACGGAGGCACACATCCCTGAAGCGGTGCAGAAGACGTTGAATGCGAGTAGTTACAAGGGGAATCCGATTCCTTTGAAGGCAAGTGTATTGCGGGAGATTTTGGAAAAGGCTTTGTGAACAAGCGGCAACCTTGGGGTAAATTTTTTGGTTTTGGTCTCTTCTAGGTCAAGAGCTTTCTGTCACAAAATAAATGAGAGTGATAGAATCTTGGTCGGGCATCTGATACTGTTTCATCAGATGCCCTGTCTATACGTGTTCGACAACTACCCAATCTATGCAAGGAGAAAAGATGAAAAGCACCTTATTCAAGGGGTTGTCCGTTCTTATGTTGATCGGACTTTTATTAGCTGCATGCGGTGGGGCGCCTGCTGATACAGAGGCACCCGCTGCG
>JAFLCE010000106.1 GCA_017303655.1 Anaerolineae bacterium | reverse complement strand
CTGGCGAATTTGTCCATTTGAATAAGCGCCAACATTTCGCTCACCCGCTGGTCGATAAAGGTTTTCTCTTTCTTGGCGATCTTCAAGCCATAGCCCACATTTTGGGCGACGGTCATGTTTTCGGGAACAAGGCATACGACTGAAACCCCATGCCGACATTGCGCTGGTTGGGCGGAACATAGGTCAGGTCTTTCCCATTGATGGTGATCTTGCCAGAGGTGGGTATTTCGAAGCCAGCCACCATTCGCAACGTGGTCGTCTTGCCGCATCCGCTGGGACCGAGGAACGAGACAAATTCGCCCTGTTTCACTGTAAGGTTGAAATCCTCCACGGCGACAAAGTTGGTGAAGGATTTATGAATATGAGTGAGTTCAAGATGGGTCATGAGGTATTGTCCTATTCTTCGATCACTTGTTGTTTCTGGCGTTCACTGCTGCTGAAGTATTGCAGAAGCCCCAGGCTGAACCATGTCAATGAGTAGCTGATGATGGCAAGAGCGGCGGGCTCATAGGCTTTGGTGAGACCAATGCGTACCATGTACGGTCCAAGCGCCGGTCGGACAAGGAAGTCTGCCAGGATGAGCTCACCCATTACGGTGGCAAAAGCGATCAATGAACCGCTAAGAATGGCAAGGCGAAGGTTCGGGATGATGACATCTGTCAGAACCTGGAACCAGCTCGAGCCCAGGCTTTGAGCCGCTTCTGTCAGAGTGCGGACGTCGATGGCGCGCATCCCCACATCAATGGCGCGAAACATGTATGGCATCGAGATGATGATGTACCCCGCCACCATGAGGATATCAGTAGACCAACCACGCAAAGTTAATTGCAGAGGTGGACGCGAAAAGGTGCGAATGAGTCCAAAGACCAGAACGATGCCAGGAATGATGAACGGTAGGATGGTGATCACATCCATCACTGGGCGGGCTTGTGGGACTTTCAGGTACATCCAATACACGGTGGGCACAAAAATGGATACGCTGATGATAATGGTGATAATCGCCATGGTAAACGAGTAGCGGAACCCCTGCCAGAAGCGTGGGTCGGCAAAGACCAGTTCATAGGCTTTGAAGCCCAGCACGCCGCGTTCCATGCGCAGGGAAAAGTCAAGCGTCCCATATATCGGCAAGAAGAAATACAGCAAGGCAGCAATGCCCCAAAAGATCGCAAAGAAGTTGAAATGCTTTAGTTTCATGATCTTGTCCACCGGCTTGCCTGACGCTGAAGGAGGGTATAGGCAACAATGGCAACGCTCATAACGATCACCATACCAAAAGCGAGAGCATAGCCTTCATTGGGATTTCCCAACACATCACCGCGAATCTGCTGACCGATGGCGATAGGAATGAGATAGATACTGCCGCCGGTCAATGCACGTGCTGTGGCATATGCACCAAAAGCATTCCCAAAGAGCAGCAGCATTGCGCCCAAGATGGAAGGCATCAGAACAGGGAGCGCGACATCACGCCAATATTGGAACGGAGTGGCACCCATGTTGGTGGCTGCTTCACTCCATTCTTTGCGCAATCCCTCAAGCGCAGGTGTGATGGTGAGGATCATTAATGGGAATTGGAAATAAGTATATGCCAGCACTATGCCCCACATGCTATAAAGCGTAAAGCCATGGTCGTACGGGTTGAAAGGACAGAATTCCACGCCGTCGGCGCCGGTAAAGCAAATGCCCTTAAGAAAGACTGTGATAAAGCCAAGTTGTCCGAGAGTGGCAATGAACGAGAATGCCAGCGGTACACCACCAAAGTTGGCAGCCAGACCCGAGAAGGTAGAAATCAAGGTGCGCATCCAACGTGGGGCGCCGCCATGGGTGATGGAATATGCCACGAAAAATCCAAACAGCCCACCCACCAAAGCAGTAATCGCGCTTACCTGCAAACTGACGATATAGGATTTCAGCGTGAAGGGATTGCTCAGGATGTTCATGTTCTCAAGAGTGAACTTGCCCTCTTGATTGGTGAATGCGCCAGTGAATAAATTAAGAGAAGGTAGAACAAGGAAGAAAAATATAAATAGGAAAAAGGGCAGAAAACCAACCCAATTCCAAAGTGGATGTTCGCGCCAAGCCTTGCGTGGAGGTGTAGCAGATTCTTGACTCATGGGCAGGATACCTTAATATCTTAAACGTGACCCGGCTTTCGCCGGGTCACGCTATTGACCTTACATGAAGATTACTTGATGTCGAGACCGACGACGTTATCCCATTCGTTCTTGATCAGTTCGCGGGCAGCACTGAGCTGATCGCCGCTGGGAACGACAGAGCTGGCGAGGATCGCAGGATCGGGCATCTTGGCAGCCAGGTCTTCCGGAACCACACCGCGTTCGAGCATGTCGGCGAGGCGGGCGGGGGCGCAGTAGCCCTTCATCCAAATCAACTGACCTTCATCCGAGTACAGGAATTCCTGCCAGAGGCGGGCAGCCGCAGGGTTGGGCGCATAGGCGCTCACAGCCTGGAGATAGAAACCACCCCAGTTGACGGAAGCAGGGTAGACGATCTCAAGCGGCGGGTTGCCAGCGAAAGTGTCGTTGTTGGCGAGAGCCAAATAGTTCCACTGGAAGGTGATGGGGGTCTCACCCTTACCGATAGTACCGGTATTGGCAATGAGCGGCAAGAGGTTGCCAGCTTCGTTCAACTGCTTGAAGTAGTCGAGACCGGGCTGGATGTTGTCGAGGGAGCCGCCATTCGCAAGAGCTGCAGCGTAAACGGTCTGGGCAGCCTGGTTGGAGGAGCGGGGATCACCAGCGAGAGCGACCTGTCCGGCGTATTTCGGATCGAGCAAGTCAGCCCAATCTTGGGGAACGTCGGTGATCACATCGAGGTTAACTTCGAAGACGAGTACGCCGTTGTAGTCGGTGTAGAAGTAACCATCGGCATCTTTCACGCCATCAAGAGATTCCCAAGTTTCAACCTTATAGGGAGCGAGCAAACCCTGGTCTTTAGCTTGCGGACCGAAAGCGGGACCAACGTCGATTACATCTGGAGCCTGGGGACCCTTGTTTTCCTTGTTGTCAATGATCGCCTGAAGTTCATCAGCAGAACCAGCATCAGGGGTGATCGAGTTGACAGTAATGCCGTACTTGGTGCCGAAGGTGCTGATAGCTTCACCATAATTACACCAGTCTTCGGGGAGGGCGATGACGTTCAGAGTGCCTTCGGCTTTTGCCGCAGCAATCAGGGCGTCCATGCCGCCACCATCAGCAGCAGAAGTAGCGGTGCTCCAGTCATAATTACTGGCTGCACCACCGCCGCCACATGCAGAGAGAACTGTGGCTGCAATCACGAACAGGGCTAGCAAATGATAAGCAAAATTCTTCGTACGCATCTCTTTCTCCTTATTTGTATTGGATGGATCAAACGAACGAATACACTTGCACTATCTTATTTGGTCCCGGCACCTCCGTTCCGTTAACAAATCATTAACATTTTAACATTATCAATATTCAAAGTCAAACCAGGTTTGGTTCGGCTTGAATTAATGACCAGAAGAAGTTAGAAAGAAACCTTAAAGTATTGAAGCATCAAAAAGATACCTGCAGAAAAAAACGCACTGATAGGAATGGTGATGATCCATGCTGTCAAGATATCACCTGCCACGCCCCAGCGGACTTTTCCAAATCGTTCCGATGCGCCCACACCGATGATAGATGAACTTACAACTTGTGTAGTGCTGACCGGCAAGCCAACCACGGATGCAGCAAGAATAACAATGCCGGACGTTAACTGACTGGTAAACCCATGCACCGGGCGGATCTTATAAAACTTGCCGCCCAACGTGCGGATCAGACGCCACCCCCCTAACGCCGTACCGGCTGCCATCGTCCCCGCGCTGAGCAACACAACCCAAAACGGGATCGTGAAATCAGAAAGCTCTCCACTGATGATCAAACTCAAGGTAATGATACCAATCGTCTTCTGTGCATCATTTGTACCATGACTGAACGCCAATGCGCCTGCCGTGAACAACTGACTTTGTTTGAAAAAGTTATTAATGTGCGGCGTGGCGTTTTGCGAAAGAACATAAACAATCTTCAATAAAAAAAAGCCGACCACAAATCCGATCACAGGCGAGATGAACAAAGCCAGCAAGACCTTTGTCAGACCACCTAGCTTTACAGCGCCCCACCCAGAGGAGACAACCGCCGCGCCGATCAAACCACCGATCAGTGCATGCGATGAACTACTGGGAATGCCTAAATACCAGGTGATGAGATTCCACAAAATGGCACCAAGCAACCCTACAGTCAACGCTTGAAGCGAGATAACCTCCGAAGCGACAATATCACTGCCAATGGTTTTCGCCACGGTCACGCCAAATAAAAGTGGTCCGGCAAATTCAGCTACAGCCGTCATTCCCAAAGCAGTATGTGGACGAAACGCCCGCGACGAGATCATGGTTGCCACAATATTGCTTGAATCGCGCATCCCATTGATAAACTCGAAGACTAACGCCAGAAGAATAACAAATATCAGAGAACCGGGGATTAACATCCTGTTAAGTTCTCTTTACAACAATATCAGCAATGATATTTGCCGCTTCATCTCCGCGGTCAGCCGCATTTGATAAATGGCGATACACCTCTCGCAACTTGAGCATCTCCACGACATGATGAATATCTTCAGGTCCACTGAAAAGATCGGCAACAGCTTCACGGTATACCGCCTCGACACGGTTTTCGAGCGCTTTGGCACGCTGAGCGTGGTCGAGAGCGACATTTGGGTTTTTCGGCAGGCGCAAGACTCCCTGCCAAATTTCATATGCAGCATCTTTTAGAAGAGAGGCAATCCGTTGCATAAATTGAGTTGGCTTAACATTCAAGATCACCATCTCAACCACGGTGGTATCCGCATAATCAACGACATCATCAATGGAGCGTGAAAGCGCAAAGATATCTTCGCGGTCGAACGGTGTAACAAAGGTGCGATTCAGTTCATCGATCAAAATGCGGCGGACTTCATCAGCTTCTTTTTCTCTTAAGGAAAGTTCTTCGGCAATTTCCGGATCGGCAGTTTCCAGATATTTGACCAACAAGCGCAAGCCTTCAAATGAAAGTTCTGCCTGTTCTTCGATCAGCTTTTGGAATTTATCTTCCTTGCGCTTAAAAATACGAAACATTCTATCTTCCTTTTTTGATGCTATTGGATCGGCTCTAAAGTCCCTGCAATCAAGCCAGGGAACGCAGAACGGATCTTTTCATCGACATCCGGTGTGATCAGCGGACCAGTGTTGACGTTCATAATATCTTTGGCTTTCTTCATCGCCTTGGTTTGCGTATCGGTTGCACCTTTCTTTTCCCAAATGGTACGTGCATCCCGATCGGCGATCTTGGTCATTACGGCTTCGGTCTTCATACGGCTTATGGTGTGTTTAGCCGTAATGAAAGAGCCGCCTGGTCCGATCTCTTTGATGAGGTTCAAGGCAAGGTCTTCATCGGTAAATGAAACACCATGTTTCATGCGCTTCATCATTTGCGCCATTTCATCATCAATGACGGCTTTTGCAAAATCAAAAGTCTTGAGTGCATCGATCAAGCCGCCAATGTTGAACATATCCATACCGCCGAGTAAACCGGCAATACCTGACATGCCCGTCTCGTATCCTGATTGTGCATCGTTCAGTTTGGCATTGGTAAGACCGACATAACCACCTGCAGGAACATTGTAAAAACGCGCCAATTGCGCAAATGCCATGTGCAGCATACCGCATTCGATCGCACCGGAGGTGTATGCGCCAGAACGCATGTCTGCTACAGTACCGAGGGTGGCGTAAATCGTCGGCGTACCTTCCTTAGTCATCTGCATCAACATCAATGCAGATAAAAATTCTGCATTGCCCTGCACCAAGGTCCCCGCCATAGACATGGGCGACGTAAGCCCGGCATTCGGCACAATGGTTGGGTAGACGGGCAAGCCTTCTTTAGCAAAGAACATCACGTTCTCAGTCGAAAGATTATCCATGGTCAACGGCGAAACAACCGGACAGTAATGGTGTGTAAGGAAGGGATGCGCCTTGTATGCCTCTTCTCCGCCAGCCACGATATACGCCAGCTCCAGAATGCTGCGCGTGTCTTTCATATCAGTAGTGGTAACACGGATCGGTTTAAGACAATACTTGATGGACGGATACAGGCGCGAGATTGTGAATTGATCCGCAGGCGCGTCATCCGCTAGTGTGGAAATGGAGAAGATGTCGTAGCCCGGCAGTTCGTTGATGAGGTGTGCGATGCGAGCAATATCTGTAGACTCGGCGCGTCTTTCTTTGCCGGTCACTGGGTCAATGATATCGGGCGCGGAACTCGCTGTAACGATGACCGGGCTATCCTGCGGGATCGTCTTATCAAATTTCGGGTCTCGCCCGTGGAAGGTAAAAGAAGCGGGAACCATCTTGCGATATTTTTCGACGACAGCACGTGGGAACTTGACACGCTCCCCATCCACGCTGCAGCCATGAGCCTTGAACAGCTCACGTGCAGGTTCGTAACGGACTTTCAACCCGGTCTCTTCTAAAATCTCCAATGAAGCATCATGGATCTTTTCGACCTGTTCTTGAGTAAGTAAAGCGGCGAATGACATGGTTTCACATCCTTAATTGATAAATTATTCGACCATCGATCTCTTAATCTTTTTACGTTCAACTTTTTTCCTGGGCAATATCTTTGCTGCCAATTTCTGGCTTTCTTTAACCAAGGCATTATTCACAAATGGGCTATCTTTGGGAAGGGTCAGGAATTTTCGGATGGTGTGGAAACGGTCACCGCGATAGACCATGCGCTCAATACGGACGATGCGCGCCAGTTCCTGAATTTTTTGCACAGGGAACATCTCCAAGCCGGAGCGGGTCACTTTGAGAGATGCCGCTGCAATGGCAAAACGGATGGTGTCTTCCAAATTCCAGCCGTTCAAGTATCCGTACACGTATCCGGAAGAAAAGGTTGCACCCGCACCGGAGGCATCCACGGCTTTAACTTTCGGCGCATACGCACGGATGATCTCATCCCCCTGCACCGCCATGCAACCCTGACTCGCCATTGTAATAATAGCAGTCTTTATGCCAGAATTGATCAGTTTGCGCGCCACACCTAACATGGCTTGCTTTTTCCCGATCTGGGCTGCATCGGTCACTGCCTGACAGACTGTAACAAGACCGGAATATTTTTTGAGCAGTTCGGGGTGTTGGTGCCCATGCTCAAAATTGAGAAAGACGGGTACGTGATGACGTCGCGCCTCGTTCATGGCACGCAAGATATGAGTATCGCCATCGTACCAATCGACATACAACAATTTTGCATTTTTGATCAAGGACAGATTGGCAGTATCCAGCGTGCCGAGAATTTCCTCGGAACGCTGCCAGAAATACGTACGCGCGCCTTTTTTATCGGACACATTTACTTCAAGAGGCGTTTTATATTTTTTGGTAATGCGCACATCCCCTTGCACGCCCATATTTTTCAACGTCGCAGTGACGTGATGCCCGAGCAGGTCATCCCCCACCGCTGTGCCGATCATGCCGGATGAGACGCCCCATTGACTCAAATTACAGGCGATGATCGCCGCATCGTCGTAGACGTATTCGCTGACCTGATGCACGATGGCGCCAGTGTTCAGTTTTGGCAGTTTATCCAGCGACATGATGTACACCGGAGTCAACATACCAAAGCCAACGTATGCGGGGGGAGTTATTTTTTTTGCCATAAAAATCTAAACACTAAGGACACGAAGTACACAAAGGGGAAACCCTTTAATAGCACTTCCTTCGTGACCTTTGTGTACTTCGTGTTTAAAAAGATTCATGCTTTAAGTTTTTCGCCTTTCGGATCAACCAACACATTCGCAGTCACTTCTGCTTCAAGATTACCCTTGATGAGTTCAATAGTAAAGCGGTTGCCTTTCACTGCCAGATCAATGGGCAGATAAGCATAAAGGATATTTTTCTTCACAGTAAAGCCATATCCACCACTGCGCACACGGGTAACCAGTTTATCACCGTGATAAACCGCCTCGCCGCCATAGATCTGCACGAATTCTTCTGTATCGGTCAGCACCAGAGTACAAAGTTTGCGCGTCACACCTTCGGCTTTTTGCTTCACGAGCGCATCACGCCCGATGAAGTCGCCTTTGTTTAAGTCTACACAGAAACCAAGACCCGCTTCATAAGGTGAAGTGCTGGGCGTAATATCCGTCGTGAAATATTTAAAACCTTTTTCAAGGCGCAGCGGATCAAGAACTTTGTACCCGCCCAGCTCCATGTCAAATTCCTTGCCCGCTTCGATAAGCATATCCCATACCATCGTAGCGCGGTTGTTGGGAATGTACAACTCCCAGCCCAGCTCACCGGCATAACTCACACGCTGCGCCAACACCTTCACGCCATTGATGATGATGGGTTTCGTGGTCAAATACGGATGCCCATCGTTCGAGACATCGCTATTCGTGATCTTCTTCAAGACATCACGCGCCTTCGGTCCCCACAAGGCAAGACAGGCATGTTCCTGCGTAATATCACGGATGGATACTTCGCCATCCTTTTCATCCAGGTTCATCAAAATTCGCGCATGGTCGTTGGCAATGAAGCCCGAACCCGTAATGACCCAGAAATAATCTTCTCCCAATCGGGTGACGGTCAGATCAGATTCAATACCGCCATTCTTATTCAGGAACTGAGTGTACACCGCACTGCCAATGGGTTTATCAATATTGCTAGAGGTCAGCCTCTGTAACAACGGCAATGCGCCGGGTCCCTTCACTTCGATCTTGCCAAAGGAAGTCAGGTCAAACAATGCCACACGTTCGCGGGCGGCTGTATGCTCAACGCGCATTCGTTCAAAGTAAGGCGGTTTTGCCCATCCCCACTTGCGCTGGTCTTCGCCCATGCGGCGCCATTCTTTGCCGGGGTCAAAGTAGTTCACGCGTTCCCAGCCAAACTTCTCGCCGAAGACCGCGCCGTTCTCCATCAAACGATAATGCACTGGGCTGGTACGATGTGGACGTGCTTCTTCATGTTCATCATGCGGAAACTTCAAACGGTAGTAATACTTCACGCTTTCCATCGTACGCTCGGCGGCATACTTGAAATCGGAATAATAATTTCCAAAACGGGTGGCGCGATAACCATATACATCCATGGGCGCTTCACCGTCAATGATCCACTCTGCGATCAACTTGCCCATGCCACCCGCCCCACCATAGCCATTGAGCGACATGCCCGCCATCATCCAGAAACCCTTCACGCCGGGCATCGGTCCAAGCAAAGGCTGGCAATCAGGCGTGTACGCGCCGGGGTGACGAACCAACGTGATAATGCCTGCCTGATCCAAAAACGGCAGACGGCGAATTGCACCTTCGAGCAGCATTTCAAATTGGTCAAAGTCACCGGGGAAAGATTTACTTCCATGTTCCCACGGAGTACCATCAATCCAGCGTGGAAGCGGTTTCGGCTCATAGCCACCGATCACTAAGCCACCTTTTTCCTGACGCATGTAAACTAAATTATCGGGGTCGCGTAAACAAGGCGTTTGGTCGTTGAACTCATGCCCCGGCACAGCACGCAGCGCAATATGTTGATGATCAACCGGAGTGGTTGGGACATGCAACCCCGCCATGGCAGCGATGCGCGGTGCCCACATCCCCGCCGCGTTGACGATGATCTCGCATCGGATCGTGCCCTTATCTGTTACGACCGCCTCAACCTCTCCCTTCGCTGACACTTTGATTCCGGTCACGCGGGTATCGGTGTAAATTTCCACGCCGAGTTCCTTGGCAAAACGTGCCATGGACGTGGTCACAGTGTACGGGTCAAGTTGACCATCGCCGGGCAGGTAAATACCGCCGAATAAATCTTTATCCGAAATCTGCGGCATGTATTTTTTTGATTCTTCGGGGGAGATAACTTCACAATCAAGTCCCAGCGCCTTGGCACGGCTGACGCTGCGTTCCATTTCAAGCAATTGTTCCTTGCTCGAAGCCACACGCAAACTGCCTACTGTATCGAATAGTCCCAATTCTTTATACAACTGCACGCTATACATGCGGAAGCGCAGCATGGCTTGCGAGGTAGCGAACTGAGTCACCAACCCCGCCGCATGAGATGACTCGCCACTGGCGACTTCACCTTTTTCAATAATCACCACATCCTTGTGCCCATTCTTTGCAAGGTGATAGGCAACCTGCGCTCCATAAATTCCCCCACCAATGACCACGATCTCTGCCTGAGTTTTCATTCACAACTCCGTAGTTTGATTGTGTTGTAAAAATAAGAAAACACGTTCAAGGGGTGCCAGCTTCTTGAAACGTGTTTTGTATTTGCCCTAGATCTTCGTGCCATTCGCAAGGAAAACTTCGATGGAATATTCTGCCAATTCTTTTTTCGCTTGCTTGCTAAAACCTGTATCAGTGACAAGCTTATCCATTACATCAATATTTGCCACATGGAAGTTCGAGACCGCGCCCCACTTGCTGTGATCTGAAACGATGATGACCTGACCTTTGGTGCGTTCGATCATCTTGCGGACGACTTCCGCCTCGGGATTGGTGGGAACCGTCAGCCCGTGTTTTAGGGAGATTCCGTCTACGCCGAGAATCGCTTTGTTGGCAAAGACCAGATTCAAATTGTCCAGTGCGAAGCGACCGGAAAGAGAGTTGGAACGAGCTTGGAATTCGCCTCCGGTCAAATTGAGAGAAAAGCCCGGGTCACCAACATCCACCAAAGCACTGACGTTATTCGTAAAGACCGTAATGCGCGGATTCCTCGGAACATGTTGCAGCACTTGAGTGGCAGTCGTACCGCTGTTTATAAAAACGATGTCGCCCTCTTTAATGAACGTGGCTGCGAATTCACCGATCTGTTTTTTTTCGTCTGGGAAGTTCTTCAAACGCAGTTGATATTCCTGCTCAAAAATAATGCGTTGATTAAGAACCGCGCCCCCATGCGTGCGTTCAAGGATTCCTTTTTGTTCCAACCATTCCAAGTCACGCCGAACCGTGGCTTCAGATGCCTCGAGCAGATCCATGAGATCGGCAGTGCGCGCGATCTGATGAACAGCAAGAAACTCGTGGATCTTCTCTCTGCGTTGAGCTGGAATGAGGGGCTTACCCATCTGACGGATTATATAAGAATCTGAAGGAATTTGCAAGTTTTTGATTTTTTAATTATAATCTGGAATATAGCAATTACAAACATCCCGCAGGTGAAACTAAGCCAAGAAACCCAACCTGCGGGATGATTTATTTTCTGGAGTCTCAATGACGAAGCTCGTAAAAGACCTTATGCACCCCGGCGTGATCACCTGCAAACCCGACGCCACCCTTGGGCAGGTTGCAACTCTTTTAGACCAACATAAGGTGCATGCTTTGTTCGTCACCGATCGTGATGGACGCATTGTTGGGGTGATCTCAGATTTTGATCTGATGACCGGTGAATGGCTTTCCTCTGACCCAGAAAGTTTAGAGACCATGCGGAAGCTGACCGCCTCAGACATTATGACCAAGCCTGTGGACACAATCCAAGCCACCACCCCGCTGACAGAAGCCGCCGACCTTTTCATGCAGAAAAGAGTTGGGCGGTTTTTAGTTTTAGAACAAGGCAAACCAGTCGGCACGATCTCGCTTTCCGATTTTGTTGCCAGTCTTTCAGAGAGGATCAAATCCAAACGAGAGACCGTGGGTGATGTGATGTCACACGCGATTCTGGTTTGTCGCGGCAAGACTCCTGTTCTATCTGCCGCCTATGCCATGACCTCTTCAGGTTGGCGTTCGGTTTTGGTGGTGGATGTTCGTGGCAAAGTCCTCGGCGTGGTCAGCGGACACGACTTGATGCAACTTGTAAAAAATGGCGGCGCAGAAGGTAAAGTTGTCCGCGACATAATGCACCCTGCTCTGACCATTGACATCCATGCCAGCCTGCGCGAAGCCGCAGATATGCTTATTCAAAATCATCATCATCGTCTCGTGGTCGTAGATAAAGATGACCCGGACGCCTTCCCTCTCGGCGCGATCTCCACGTTTGATATTGTGGCAGAAATGGCAAGACCTGATTCTGTTTGGCAAAAATAAAAATCTTAACCACAAAGAACACGAAGTACACAAAGGGAAGATAAAAAAAACTTCGTGACCTTGGTGTTCTTCGTGGTAAATGCTCTTAGGAGACACTCATGTCTGAATTCCCAACACAAGCCCAGGTCGTCATCATCGGTGGCGGCGTGGGTGGAGCAAGCATCGCCTATCACCTCACCAAACTGGGGTGGAAGGATGTCGTCGTCCTTGAACGTCATGAATTAACTTCCGGCTCCACCTGGCATTCGGCAGGTCTCGTCGGGCAAATGCGTTCCGACGCGAACCTGACCCGCATGATGCACTACAGCACCGACCTGTATCGCAGCCTCAAAGCCGAAACTGGACAGGACACCTCATGGCGCGAAGTCGGGGGGATTCGTCTCGCTTCCTCGCATGAACGCATGGAAGAGACCAAACGCCTCGTTGGTCTCGCCCGTTCCTTTGGTGTGCCCATGGAGTTGATTTCCCCCAAAGAAGCGCAAGACATGTTCCCGCTCATGGACATCACCGGCGTGGTCGGCGCAGCCTACACCCCCAACGATGGCTCCATTGACCCGACCGGTCTCACCAACGCACTCGCCATTGGCGCCAAGAATCGCGGCGCGCGTTTCTTCTTCTATACCAATGTTGAGAAGATCAACGTCGTCAACGGACGCGTCAGCGAAGTGGTGACGGATAAAGGTACGATCAAGACTGAGATCGTGGTCAACGCTTCCGGCATGTGGGGACGCGAGATCGGCAAAATGGTTGGACTCAACCTGCCGGTCATCCCCATGGCGCATTTGTACATCCTGACCGAACCAATCAAAGGCGTCACCAATAAATTCCCCAACCTGCGCGACCCTGACTTGCTTGTATATTATCGCGAAGAAGTCGGCGGACTTGTCACCGGTGGGTATGAACGTCAACCTGCCACCTTTGGCATGAATGGCATTCCGCGTGATTTCAAATTTAAATTACTCGAACCTGATTGGGATCGCTTCACCCCATTGATGGAAAATTCCATTCGTCGCGTGCCTGCGGTGGAAAGTGCCCCGGTAAAATTACTGCTCAACGGACCAGAAGGCTTCACGCCCGATGGCGAATTCCTACTCGGACCGACCTCCGTCAAAGGCTTCTGGGTGGCATGTGCTTTCTGTGCGCATGGACTCGCAGGTGCAGGCGGTATCGGCAAGGTGATGGCAGAGTGGATCGTAGACGGCAGCCCCGAGTGGGATGTCTGGCGTTTGGATGTGCGTCGCTTTGGTCCGAACTATAACAGCCTTGAATATGCGCGCGCGCGTACCTTCGAAACCTATACCCAGTATTACGACATTCACTACCCCGGCGAGGAAAGACTCTCGAAGCGCAATGTGCGCATCTCCCCCACATACTTCCGCCTGCGTGACCTCGGCTGTTCATTCGGCGAGAAGATGGGCTGGGAGCGCCCAAACTGGTTCCGTAAATATGAAGAACTCGCCACGCATGGTCACGAACCACGCGGATGGATGCGCCACAACTGGAGCCGCGCCACGGGCCACGAACATTTGATGACCCGCGAGCATGCCGGTCTGTTCGATGAAACATCCTTCAATAAATTTGAAGTGCGTGGACCCGGCGCATTGAAATTCCTCAATACGGTTTGCCCCAACCAAATTGACGTGCCCGTCGGCAACCTTG
>JAFLCE010000105.1 GCA_017303655.1 Anaerolineae bacterium | reverse complement strand
ACACTGTCTAGTTCGTAGACCCACATCTGATTTTCAGTGACGACAGTCTTGAAGTATTCACGCGCGCCAGTAAACTCATAGCCCATGCGTTGAACAAGTTCCGGCTCGGCAACTTGGATACCTTCAAACCAGAATTTGGCGACAAGTTCAAAATCTTCTTCACGATAAGGACGGATCATCTTCTCTCCAAAAAAATACAGTGGACGGTTAACCGTCCACTGTATTTTACTTCAAGCGAAATTATGCCTACCCCATGACGCCGACGATGGCACCCATCACGACAAAGGTGATGAGGTGATTGCCTTGTTCGAGCACCCAGGCTTTGATGCGGTCAGCAAATAATTTGTTGGTGAGGCTGGAGGGAGCTACAAAACCAAGCCAAAGTAGAAATCCTGTTAGGGCACCGGAAGCAAGTGTTACGCCGCCAGAGATGCCGCCCATGGCATGAACCACCAGAGACATGAACACAGCCTGTATGAAAGCGGCAAATACAATACCACCCCACACCATGCCCATGCCGAGAGATGAGCCTGGTGCGCTCGCATCTCCGCCCATGGTCGGTTCGCCTGATTTGCCAACGGCTTGCCACCAAGCTGGGAAGAAGGTCTTGGGTCCGAACCAGATTCCGCCAATGACCATGCTTGCCAGAACACAAAATAAAACAGCCAACCAATTAATCGAGCTAAAATCCATTTCAATTCTCCTTTGGTGAATATGATTTAATCCTAGTTTACCAGAACTTTTGTTCTAATAAAATTAAGGAAATTTTTCACGGAATAAAATGGTATCCACATAAAAACAGGAGAAGTTCAAAGAACTTCTCCTATCACCTTGTTACTTATTACCTGTTATCTCGCTAAATTTTCCCCGCCACAAAATCCAACACATCAATCTTGGTGAGAATACCCGCCGGGCGGTTGCCATCGACGATGATCAATGCCAAACCTTCTGTGAGAGAATGCATAGCATCATCCAGTGAAGTGGACGGACTGTACACAGCGCCTGCTTTTTGCACAAGCGGATCTATCGCTTCGTCGTTGCTGTGGTTGTGTTCTTCGAGCATGTGCTTGAGCATATCCACTTCTTCGATGAGCCCGACCAAGGCACCGTCTTTATCCACAACGGGTAATTGTGAAATTGCGTTCTGACGCATGATCAATTCCACTTTGCGGATGGAGTCACCTAATGCTGCGGTATACAGAGTCTTATTTTGTTTGGCAACCAACAAGTCACCGAGAGACATTTCACCAAATTCCATGGTGAGGAAGCCAAACTCGCGCATCCACTTATCGTCGTAAAACTTGGATAAGTATCGGGAACCCGAATCAGGCAAAATCACGACAGCGAGGCGGTCCCCGCTTAATTTACGGCAATACTTAATCGCTCCTGCAATCGCCGAGCCGGAGGAGCCGCCTGCAAATATCCCCTCCTGGCGCACGAGTTGACGCGCCCATAGAAATGACTCACGATCGCCTGCACGTTCGATGGCATCCACCACGCGGATGTCCATTGTCGAGGGCAGAAAGTCTTCGCCAATACCTTCCACTTTATAGGTTTTGGGATACGCGCCATCAGGAATGATGCCGTTATTCTGCCAGATCTCGGTGAGGATCGAACCTTCGATGTCCACACCAACAATGGTGATGTTGGGATTCATAGATTTGAGATAACGCCCCACCCCAGTAATGGTTCCACCCGTGCCAATGCCGATGATGACATCGGTCACTTTGCCGTCGGTCTGTTCCCAAATTTCGGGACCAGTGGTCATGACGTGCGTTTGTGGATTATCAGGGTTGTGATATTGATTTGCTAAAATTGCATTAGGGGTTTCGCGCACGAGCCGCTTCGCGACTTCATAATACGAGCGCGGATCATCCGGACCGACAGCTGTGGGCGTGATGACGACCCGCGCGCCATAGGCACGCAATAATAAAATCTTTTCATTGCTCATCTTGTCTGGCATGACGAAGATGGTCTTATAACCCTTCAAAGCGGAGGCGATGGCAAGCCCCACGCCTGTGTTGCCGGATGTGGCTTCGACGACAGTTCCACCTGGCTTGAGCTCGCCGCGCTTCTCTGCCTGCTCAATGATGTTAGCACCGACTCGGTCTTTAACCGACCCGCCCGGATTCATGATCTCTAATTTGGCGTAGAGCGGAACCGGCAGGTCTTTGCCGATGCGCTCCAAGCGCACAAGCGGCGTTGCGCCCATAGCGCCAAGAATATTATTGAAGACACGTTTTTCTTTTGATTCTGGTAAACCTATCATTCTCTCTCCTTGGTTATAAATTGAGCATGTGCCGATTAGGTCACATGAGGGTCACAAGAAATTTGTCGTCTTCTTGGTTTCAGTCCTTGATTATAAATCAACAAAAAAGCGGTCACCCATGGGTGACCGCTTTTTCATACTTGGTTCGAATTACTGAACCGTAAAGTTGACTGTGCTGTTCAACGTGCCGTTGAAATACACTTCCACTTTATAAGTTCCTGCAGGCCAACCATCGGTGGGCGGCTCAAAGTAGAAGTAGATGGTCCCATTGAAAGACTCTTCGGTCACATCGATCACGGCTTCATCGATCAGGAAGTTCGGGTCTACGCCGGGGACGTTATCGGCATACCAACGCGAGGTGATTTGGTTCCCGGCAATCCCATTGGCAAGGTCACCGACCACATAAATGGTGTCGAAAGAGCCGAAGGTATTGGAAAGCTGGGCTCCGTCTTGATCTCTGGCAACACGAACGTTCGAGAACGTGGGCTCACCGACTGCGCACGCCAGCTGCGCGGCGATCAATACAATGGCGGCGAGTAAGATGGAAATCTTTTTGGTTTTCATTTGTGCATTCTCCTTTTTTGACGATTGTGACATTATACAACAGCCGTCAAAAAGCAAATCACCAAAATGGGCTATTGCCTATGGATGAACACTTAGCTATTCCCAAAGAGGGATTTGACCGAAGAAACGCCTCTTTATAAAGACGAAAGCTGGTTCAGGTCTATTAGCTTTTACTCGCCCAAACCGGAGTCTTCTGCCCCAATTCGCGCGGACACATTCTCGGCGGAGCCAAGGCTCCTATCGCCGCACCCAGTTTGAGGTCCCGAATGAGGCGAGCCCTGAAAATTTGAAAATTAGGATTGGATTAGAGGTCGTTACACTGCTTGACTTCGGTCTTTCATATATTGTATAGTATTCTGCGGTACAAAAAAAGGCACTGCCATAGCGGCTGTGTCTTTTCTTTGCAACTATCTTGTAAATTCATCCGTTCTTATATTTCACCGTAAGGAGAATCAATGATAAAGGTTAGTGGTCTAACAAAAGACTATGGCGCGCGCCGCGCCGTCCACAATCTGAGTTTCGATGCCCAGCAGGGCGAGATTGTGGGCTTTTTAGGACCCAACGGCGCTGGGAAAACCACCACAATGCGCATTCTGACCGGCTATATGCCGCCCACCGATGGTGAGGCGATCGTAGCTGGGTATGATGTTGTGGAAGAGTCGTTGGAAGTTCGCAAGCGGGTTGGGTATCTGCCTGAGTCGGTTCCGCTGTACTATGACATGGCAGTGTTCGATTATTTGAAATACATGGGCGAATTACGCCGCATTCCCAATGTGGACGACCGCGTGGACGAAGTGTTGGATATGGTCGGCTTGATCGACCGTGCCGATGGTTATATCGGCAACCTGTCTAAAGGTATGAAGCAACGTATTGGGCTTGCCCAGGCATTGCTGCACCGCCCCGAGGTATTGATCCTCGACGAACCGACCATTGGCTTGGACCCCGGGCAGGTCGTAGAAGTCCGTGAACTCATCCGCGAGATCGGCAAGGAACGCACGGTGTTGCTTTCCACCCATCTTTTGAACGAAGCCCAAAACCTGTGCGACCGAGTCTTGATCATCAACAAAGGCAAGATCGTCGCTGAAGATACCACCGAAAACCTGCAAGCCCGCCTGCTCGGCGCTGAACGTGTGGTCGTGCGCGTGCGTGGTGAAGCCGATGATCTGGCTGAAACCATCAAGAGCGTTAAAGGGGTTCGCAAAGTGGAAGCCCTTGAAGACGGCGGTGTGGAATTCGAATTTGCCGCCGGTAAAGACCTGCGCCCCGAAGTTGCCAAACAGATCATCAAAGACGGCTACGATCTGCTTGAGCTTCGTCCGTTGGGCATGAGCCTTGAAGAGATCTTCCTCGAACTCACCACCAACGACGGCAAAAAGAAATAAGGGAGACCTCCATGATCAACATTTGGACCATCGCAAAACGCGAATATAACAATTACTTTAACGGCCCGCTTGCCTATTTGATCTTGTTGGCGGTGCTTTTGCCTCTGGGCATTTATTTCAGCCTGATCTTGTTTTACAACAATCAACAAGCTTTGTTTGGCGGCGGACCGGCACCAGACATCACCCCCATCAACGGCTTGTTCGCTTTTCTCTTGATCTTCCTCAGCCCGGCGCTGACCATGCGTCTGCTATCGGATGAAGCCCGCATGGGCACGCTCGAACTGTTGCTGACCGCTCCCATCCGCGATGCAGAACTGGTAATCGGAAAGTGGCTGGGCGCGATGCTTTTCATGCTGACCGTGCTGCTTTTCACTTTGATCTATCCACTCGTCTTGAATAACTTCGTCGATCCGGGCATCGACTGGCGCGTTGTGATCGCCTCATACCTTGGTTTGATACTGTTGTCTGGCACCATGCTGGCTTTGGGTGTGGGCATTTCTGCCATTTTCACGAACCAGTTCGCGGCATTCTTCGTCACACTCGGGTTGATTTTCTTCCTTTACTTCTTGATCGGTCTGCCCGCTGGTCTCTTGCCACAAAACGGCGAGCTTTTCAATTACCTCAGCATCAATAACCACAACTCCCTCATGAACACTGGCACCGTAACTCTCGGCGGGATCGTCTATTACCTAAGCCTGATTGCCCTCGGTCTGTTCACCGGGACGACTGCAATCGAAATTCGGAGATGGCGCTAATGGCTGGAAAAAAGAAAAATCCCAACGCAAAGTATGCGTTCATCGGGCTGATCGTTGCCCTGGTTGCCTGTATTTCCACAGGTTTGGTCGCTTCTGCCAATGTATTAACTGGCATTGGCATGTTCACCTTGCCCGAAGAGACTCAGAACATCGTAAATATTATCCTACAGGTTAGTTTGGTCTTGTTCGTCATTGGTCTGGCAAGCTACGCTATCCTCAACCCGGATTCGATCCGCCGCTTTCTTTCGGGACGGCAGGCTCGCTACGGTTCAAACTCGCTGATCCTCACTCTGGCGTTTGTTGGCATTCTTTTTGCCGTCAATTACATTGTCTTCAACAACACAGAGTTGCTTGGCTCGCCTTATGATTTCACCGAGGATCAATCCAACACACTCGCGCCAGAAACCCTGGAGATTCTCGAAAAGCTGGATGAGCCCGTAGTCGCAACGTACTTCTATTCCACCAACACGAACACTGCTGGAGCAGAAGATTTGCTATTAAAGTTCAAAAGCAATAGCAATGGAAATTTCAGCTACACTCTTGTCAACTCAGACAACGATCCTGTGGCTGCTCGTCAAGCCGGTGTGACCGGGGATGCTGAGATCGTTTTACAAAAAGGTGAATTTACAGAAATCGCCACCTTTGCAAGCGAAACCGAACTCGCACGCACGCTCATCCGCTTGATCGAGCCGGAAGACCGCAGTGTGTATTTCCTGCAAGGTCACGGCGAGATCAGCCTCGAAGCCGGTGGCGACATTACCTACAGTATCGTCAAAAGCACTCTCGAAGCTAAGAACTACACGGTCAGCACACTTAACCTGTTGACCAACCCACTTATCCCTGAAGATGCAAAAGCCATCATCATTGCCGGTCCTCAAAAACCAGTCAGTGAAAATGAAGTGAAATTACTAAAAGCCTATGTAGATAATGGCGGCAATCTCATCGTTCTTCAAAACCCCAAGTTCTTTACCGAATTTGGCGACTCTGCTGACCCGCTGGGAGATTACTTGAACAGCGAATGGGGCATCACCTATAACGATGACGTTGTGATCGATGGCGCCAATCCCGACAATCCATTCGCGGCGGTTTCCTCGCTCTATAACCCCGAACATCCCGTCACCCGCGAGTTGACCCAGAACCTGATCGTCATCATGCCGCAAGCCCGCAGTCTGACGATCTCCGGCGAAAAAGAAAACATCACCCAAACCTGGTTAATCAGCACCAGCGAAAACTCTTGGGGTGAAACTGCCGATCTGAGCGACAATCAAACACCGGTCTTCGAAGCTGAAACCGATATACCCGGTCCGTTGTACCTTGCGGTCGCGGCAGAAAACGCCGCTACAACCGGGCGCGTGGTCGTCTTTGGTAACTCGCTCTTCGCCATCGATGGCAACTTCGATGTATACGGCAACGGCGACTTCTTCATGAACTCCATAGACTGGGCGGCTCAGCAGGAAAATCTCCTCAACCTCACCACCCGTCCGCGTACCGAACGCATCTTTACTGCGCCGCAATCTGCCTGGCAATTCCTATTGTTGGTGCTCATCATCGTGGTTATCATCCCTGGCATGATCGTTTTCTTCGGCATCTCCACGTGGATCTCACGCCGCAGAAGAGGTTAATGAATGGCAACGAAATCTACGAAACCCACCCGCGCAACAAAATCTACGCGGGCAGCCAAGCCAGTCACACGGTCCACTCGCAGCCAACCCGTGGTGCGCAGTACCCCAACGAAGCCGGTCGTTCAGACCAGCACTTGGGTCACGATCTTGCTTTTGGCTATTGCAGTTGGTGCGGCGTTCTACATAAATCGTCAAGCTGAAACAACCGCCGAAGAAACGCTCACTCTCACGCCAGAGGCAACCGAACAAGCCTTTGTCTTCGACTCGGGCAGTGTACTCAACGCCATTGAAGTCAACCCAGCCGAAGGTGGTGCTGCCGTTGAACTTAAGCGGAATGCCGAAAATGCCTGGGCGCTGATCCTGCCCGAGAAAACCGAAGCAGACCAGGGCTTGGCAGAGGCGGCAGCGTCTCAGGTCAGTGCGCTTGGCATCATCACCGAAGTTTCTGGGGCGACCAATCTCTCGGATTTTGGGCTCGAAGCCCCCGCCTACATTATCAACCTCGGTTTTGAAGGCGGCACATCCAACGAGCTTAAAGTCGGGGATCTGACCCCAAGCCAGAACGGTTACTATGTTCAATTGGATGACGCAACCGTCTACGTGGTAGGGCGAGATGGGATCGACGCATTGATCAGTTTGACCTTTGCGCCGCCCTATTTGAATACGCCCACTCCCTCCCCCACGGCGACGCTCACGGCTCTTCCTACAGAGACGCCTGCTCCTGGAACTGAAACCACCAGCACGCCTGAAGCGTCTCCAACTCCGTAACGTATGTGTCCCGCAGGGTTTGTATTCCCTGCGGGACAATCTCTCCCAACCCACCTTAGCCGTGTTTGAACTCCAAAGTAAGTAATACAACATCATTGCAAGGCATCTGAAAAGCGAAAGCCTATTGATTTTCGCTTAAAAAACGTGTATTCTAGTTTTGATTTGTAAGACAAATAAATACCAATTGAAAGTTGGATGAGTTAATGGATGTAGATAAGATACTGATAAGTGAAGATGACGAAGAAGAATATTCCGCGATAGCGCGGTTGATCGAACTGGGGCGACAGAAATCATTTGTAACGCTTGACGACATTTTGCACTTCTTCCCTGAAGCGGAGCAGGATGTTGAACAGTTGGAAGAAGCCTTCTCTGCGCTCCTGAGTGCGGGTATTCCGTTCGTGGAAGAAAGCATGATCCCCGAACCCACCGAAGACGAATTGGTGGCAGTGGAAGAAAGCGGCGAAGCCGAGCCTGAACCCGACCTCGCGCTAGACGATTACCTCGCGAACATTGACACAGACGACACCATTGGCTTGTACCTCAAAGAGGTCAGCCGGGTTCCTCTGCTAACCGCCACCGAGGAAGTCCAACTCGCCCAACGCATCGAACGCGGGCGTTCTGCTCGTGAAGAACTGGCACACGGAAGCGTCTCTCCCAAACGCCGCCTCGAACTCCGTCGCTTCATTGAAGATGGCTGGGCAGGTCGTGAACACCTCATTACGGCGAACTCGCGCCTCGTGATTTCCGTTGCCAAAAAATATATGGGACGCGGCGTGCCCTTCCTAGACCTGATCCAAGAAGGCAATATTGGTCTCATCCGTGCCACCAAGAAATTCGATTATCGCCGCGGGCACAAGTTCTCGACCTACGCTACGTGGTGGATCCGTCAGGCTGTGACCCGCGCCATTGCCGATCAGGGACGCACCATCCGCGTGCCCGTTCACATGGGCGACCAGATCAACAAGCTCCTGCGCGTTCAGCATCAGCTGACCCAGCGCCTCGGACGTGAACCAAGCGTAGAAGAACTTGCAGAAGCCTTGGATGTGCCTCCAAAGAAAGTGGAGAACATGATCCAAGTTGCACGCCGTCCGCTTTCGCTGGAAACCCCAACGGATGATGAAGAAGATTCGGTGCTCGGTGACTTCATCGAAGACGATGAGGCTCCCCCGCCGGATGACACCGCCACTTACAACTTGTTGCGTGAGCACCTCGGCGAAGTGTTGAACGGACTGCCCCCGCGTGAAGTGCGCATTTTGCAGCTCCGCTACGGCTTGCTCGACGGTCAAGCTTACACCCTTGAAGAAGTGGGACGCAAAATGGGCGTGACCCGTGAACGTGTCCGTCAGATCGAAGCGCAAGCGCTAAGCCGCCTGCGTCACCCCTCCATCCGCAGGAAACTGCGCGATTATTTGGGCGAGTAAATTTCTTGAACTACAATAAGACCATCCTTCGAAGGATGGTCTTATTTTTTACACCCACTATGAAAAAAAAACTTTCTTCCATCAACTATATATTTGTATTTCAACTGGTTGCTATATTGTCTTTGATTCTGATTTACACGGCTCAATGGGTCACAATGATTACCAGTCCCAGCTTGCGGACAGGAACAGACTTCAGCGCATTTTATGCTGGCGGCAAAGTTGCCCGAGAACACGGCTTTTCAAATGCTTACAAGATCGAATTGCAACAATCAGTTCAAGAAGAACTACTTGGCTTTCCTCTCGCTGAAGGACAGGCATTGTTGTACAACCATGTCCCCTATTTACTTCCAATCCTTTCATTTTTGGTTTCAGAAAATTACATCTCTTCATTTATCCAATGGGCGTTGCTCATGTTGATAGCCTATACTGCAGGAGTTCTTGTATTTCTTAAAAACACAAGAACTGGCTTCAATCCACTTCTCTTGATAAGCGCATTGCTATTCTTTCCGTTTTTTCAAAGCATACTACTTGGGCAGGATACAGCCCTATTATTCCTTGGCATGGCGCTTTGGTGCACTGGGATGGAAACGAAAAACGATTGGCTCGCAGCAATAGGGCTAGCATTAACCACCGTCCGTCCACACATCTGCCTTGCACTTGCAATCCCATTATTTTTCTCTCATCGTAGCGTGGCATGGAGGTTTTTCCTGGCAGCAGGCGTCTTGACATTATTCAGTATGGTGCTGATCGGCAAAGATGGTAGCCTTGATTTTGTGCACATCCTCCAAGTCAGCGCGGGCGGAACGTGGTACGGCATGAAGGAAGCTGCCATGTTTAACCTGATCGGCTTGCTCACTCGCACCTTTCCGCGTTTAGACCCTGAGCTGATTCGTGCGCTTGGCTGGGCAGGGTATGGAATTGGAATTATGCTTGCGGTAGTGGGATGGCGTCAAAATAAATTAGAGCTTCCAGTAAAAATTAGTGGGACGATCATCCTTGCCTTGTTCTTTGCCCCACACTTGCATTATCATGACCTAACTTTACTGATCATTCCTCTTATTTTTTTAACCGCAAAAGATAATCGCACATCGTTGATACCTTTGGGTGTTTCATTGTTGTTGCTTATACTATATCCTCTATATTACATTCTGCCTTATGCGTTGTATGCAAGCCTTACAGTGTGGCTGCTGCAAAACAAAACGTGAGCTATTTTTTGGTCGAGAGGTGTTGCTCCAAGCGATTTCCATATACCTTATAGACTAGCATCCCTAGTGGAAGGATCCATGCCAGGCGCATTGCTGATTCTTGCCAGAAGAAAAAAGCAGCCAGCCAAAAATAGGAAAGCAACACGCTCCACCACTTGGCGTCGAATAATAGAAAAAGAACATAGGAATAAACGCCATAAAATGGCATCGCCAGCGAAGAGACCAGTAAGCCTGCGGTCAGTCTCTCACGGGTATTTCGAAATATCAAAGGAAGCGGCGTGAGGAAAATCCCAAAGCGCCATATATCTAAACTTGCCAGCCGCCAAACGTGGATGGGCAAGGCAGTGGTGGCATTATCAAGCCAGAGCATGGGCCAGTCCCAACCGAAAACCAACAGACTGGCACCCACTACGATGGCTGGAACAAGCAAGAGCTTAAGCCAGAGCCGTGGAGAGTCCAATAGCAGGCACAAGAGGAGCGGCAATGCGGTCAACTGCGGCTTGGTCAGTGCTAAAATCAATCCGACCCCGCGCAGATATGGATTTTTTACTAAAAGAAAAATAACCAAGCCAAGCGCGACCAACACATCCACTTGCCCGAGCCAGACTTGACCCAGCATTGGGAAAGAAATTAAAAGCCAAAGTGGATTTACTTTTGTAAAGTAAGCCAGCGCAAGAAAGCCAACCACACTGAGGATCGTCCACACAGCCCATGCCAGCGGATACTCGGGAAGGATTTTCAATGGAAACAAAAACCATTGGGCATAATAGGGCACATATCCGCAGTTGAGGCAGCCCTTTGTAAATGGAAGATAGTAGCGGTATAGATCATCTCCGCCGGGCAAACGGAATGAAATAAAGATCAACCCAAAGGCGGCGCCAATGGCTGCCACCCAAAATAAACGATCACGGTGTGAAATATGATTCAAAACTCCTCCATCTCAGCCGAACAAAAAACCATTGAGCGCCTCGTGCGTTTTGTTTCCATTTCGCTGATCTTCATCCTACTCACCCGCACACCGGTGGATGCAGACTTGTGGTGGCATTTACGCACCGGGCAGGAAATGATCGCGCAGGGACGGATTCTGCTGACCGATATTTTCAGTTACACCCGCCCAGGCGTGCCATGGGTTAATGCCTTTTGGGTTTCAGAAATATTTCTCTCTGCACTGTATTCGCTGGGCAGATATTTCGCGTTGACGATTTTTGTATCTGGCACAGGCGCTGCTACATTTTATCTTCTCTCGCGCCGACTCAACGGAAATCCATTTCTCAATGCCTTTGTGCTTATCCTGAGTGCTGTGACAGCCGCCCCTATTTGGGGACCGCGCCCGCAGATTCTTTCTTTCTTTATTGTAGCTCTACTAGATGACTGGCTCGCGTGCAATCGTCCTCGCTGGTGGCTGCCATTGCTTTTTGCATTTTGGGCAAACCTGCATGGTGGTTGGATCTGGGGTTTTCTTTTACTAGCTGCACATCTTGCAGGGATGCTCGTCAATCTCGCTATGCTTCCCGATGAGCGAACAGCATTATGGAAAGAAATAAAAAATCTTTTGCTTTGGTTGGTTATTTCTGCGTTTGCCATTGGGCTCAACCCCAATGGACTTGCCATCTGGAAACTTCCATTTCAACAGGTGAATGTTTCGCTTGAGATCCAGGAATGGCTCTCCCCCGATTTTCACGGCATTGATTTTCATCCATTTCTTTGGATGCTTTTCCTGCTCATAGTGGCTTCTCCATATGCCGCCAAACCCACCGCCTGGGGACAGCTTTTCAAGGTGCTCGGCTTTGCTTACCTCACCTTCGTGGCGCAACGAAACATTGCCGTCTTTGCAATTGTCACAGTGCCTTTACTTGCAGATTGGCTGAACGCCGCTCTACGTACCTTCCAAACGGAAAAACGCATCGAACCAAGCCGAAGCCTGCCTCTACCCCTCCGAACTTTCATCAACGCCGTGATCGGCTTCTCCCTTATCACTGCCGCGTTGGGAAACGCCTTCCTCGCTTCTCAGCCCGAAAAAGTAGACGAGAACTACCCTGTCACTGCCATCGAATGGATAAAAAACAATCAGCCCACTGGACCGCTATTCAATTCCTACAATTGGGGCGGCTATCTTTTATGGACCTTGCCTGAATATCCTGTGTTCATCGACGGGCGTGCGGATATGTATGATGCTGAGTTGATCCAACAATGGCAGGATGTCGTGGCAGGTGGAGAAAAAGCCATTGCCATTTTAGATGAATGGCAGGTCAACCTGGTCTTGCTGGAACCGAATTGGTCTGTCGTCGAAACCCTACAAGCAAATGGCTGGCAAGTCACTTATGAAGATAAACAAGCCATCATCCTGATTCGAAAATAAAAAAAGCCGGTCTTTATAAAAAGACCGGCTTTTCAATACTTTCAAAAAAAACTACAAAACCGCATCTAATATCAGCGCCAAAAAGATGAACGCCAGATACATGCTCGACCAGCGATACATCGTCCATGCCACCTTGTTGCCGCCAACCCGGAAAACTCGCCAGGCAGCATAGAACAAGAAGGCACCCAACACAATCGCTGACACCAAATAGATCGTCCCAGCCAAATTGAAGATCGGGAGTAGCATCGTCACAGCGATCAACTCAATCGTATAGATCAATATCTGTCTGCGGGTCTTTTCTTCGCCTTCCACCACGGGCAACATCGGCACACCGGCTTTTTCATAATCCTTCATGCGGACAATTGCCAACGCCCAAAAGTGCGGAGGCGTCCACATGAAAATTATGGCAAAGAGGATCCATGCCGCAAGGGTCAGCTCACCCGTCGCAGCCGCCCAACCCACCATGGGAGGAATCGCCCCCGCGCCGCCGCCGATGACGATATTCTGCACCGTTGCCTTCTTCAACCAGACACTATAGAAAAACACGTAGTAGAAGATGCCAGTCAACGAAAGCAAAGCCGCCAAAAAGTTGACATAGCCCGCCATAATGTAATAACTCAATAAACAAAGCGCCAAGCCGTAAGACAAGCCTTCAGCGGGCGTCAGGCGCCCATCTGCCAGCGGACGCTTGGATGTACGCTGCATGTTCTTATCAAGCTCACGGTCGATGTATTGATTCAAAGCGCTCGAACCAGCTGCTGCCAAGCCGCCGCCGAACAAGGTCCAGAAAGTAAGTGACGCAGAGGGCCAGGCTTTGCCACCCGCCACAAGCCCACCATAAGTGGTGACCAAAAGTAAAAGCACAATGATCGGCTTCGAAAGGATAAAGAAATCTTTAGCTCGCTGTCCCATTGTGCCTTGATAATCAGCAACTCCATCTTCTGTCAACGTACCAGAGACAAACACCAACATCGCCAGTGAGATCCACAAGGCGACAGCGGTGAGAGTATGCAACACCACCAAATGCATGGTGTAGGCATCCGTTGTACTGAGCGCCCCTACGAGGGATTGCCCCAAAAAGAGAATGCCGGTTACAGTCGTCAACGGCAACAGGGTCGGGTGATGACGCTGTTCGCGCCAAGCCTTGCGCCACACCGAAGCCATCAGAACCAATGCCATGCCCACCATCATGAGGTGGAGCAACTTCAAATAACCAATTGGCTGGCTGGGAACACAAAGGGGCCAGCCATCACAAAAGAATGTTGCGCCAGTCAGAGTCACCAACCGCCCAACCACCGTCAACATAAAGACCGTCGCAAGTAACAACAGAGTTCTGCGCGCAAACGAAGTTTGCAGAGAATATTTCATTTTTTAATCGTCCTGTTTTCGCAAATAGAATGGATATCCGAAAAACAAAATCACTGCGAATGTGAACCACTGCAAAGCATACCCGAAATGGGAGCCTTCCGTCAATTCAATAATTGGCTGGTAAGGGATGGGCGGTTCAGAATCACCTTTTGTAGTAGGTTGAATGAAGATGGGCAAAATGGGATACGGCATCTGCGGCGACATCATCGTCACGTCGAGGTTGTTCCACACCCAAAGCGGACTCCCGTCCGCAGGCAGCGCATCTGCCACGCCGCCGAAACTTGGTTTGCCCTGCCCAAGCC
>JAFLCE010000104.1 GCA_017303655.1 Anaerolineae bacterium | reverse complement strand
TTGATATTGGCGGAACGCAGATGCGCGCCGCTGTCTATACGCAAGACAAGATCGAACCGATCCATCAAAAGAAGATACCTACTTTGGCATCGAAACCCGGGGGAATTGACCGCCTCTTTCAAGTGATTGAGGATGTTTGGCCCAAAAATGACAGTGTACTTGCCATTGGGCTTGGGTCGCCGGGTCCTTTGGACCCGCATACGGGGTATTTGCTGGCTCCGCCCAACAACCCGGAATGGCATAATTTTCCACTGGCGCCCAAGGTGACAGAACATTTTGGGGTGAAGGCGTTTCTTGATAATGACGCCAACCTGGCTGGCTTGGGTGAATATCGTTACGGCGCGGGCAAGGGACACCGCAATGTGTTGTATATCACCGTCAGCACGGGTATTGGCGCGGGCGTGGTGATCGAAGACCGGCTCTTACAGGGGCATCATGGTCTGGCTGCGGAGTTGGGTCACTGCATCGTTGACCCGAACGGACCACCCTGCTCTTGTGGCTTCAATGGTCACCTGGAATCATTCTCTTCAGGACCGGCTATCGTGAAGTATGTGCTTGGGGAACTGGAAGCAGGCACAAAGTCCGTTTTGAAGCGTGATGCGAGTATGACGGCGCGTGACGTGGCGGAAGCTGCTAAAGCTGGGGACGAGTTGGCGATCCGAGCGTATCAACGTGCGGGTGAATATCTTGGCATTGGCACGGCATCCTTCCTGCATGCCTTTGACCCGTCGATTGTGATCTTTGGCGGCGGGGTTTCACAGGTGGGCGGATTGTTGTTCGATGCCTTTCATGTCAGTTTGAAGCAGCGAGTTTTTCATCCGCGTTATTTGGAAGGCTTGGTGATTACCACCGCACAGTTGGGTGATAATGCCGGTCTGCTTGGGGCGCGGGCGTTGGCTGAAATGAAAGTTGAAGCGAAAATCAATTAACCACAAAGGACACGAAATTTGTCATCCTGAGCAAAGCGAAGGATCTCTACGCTCAAAATAAGAGACCCTTCGGTCGCGAAGAACGCTCCCTCAGGGTGACACATTAATTTTTTATCAAGGAGAAAGAATGGCAGTTACGAACATCCCCGGACCCAAAACGAAAGCAATGATTGATCGTGATCGAGAAGTGATCTCCCCCTCCTACCCGCGTGGGTATCCCTTTGCTATGGACCACGGCAAAGGCACGGAAGTGTGGGATGTGGATGGAAACCGTTACCTGGATTTTATGGGCGGTATTGCCGTGGTCGCCACGGGACATTCACACCCGCAGGTGGTGAAAGCCATTCAAGAGCAGGCAGAGAAGTTCATTCACATTTCGTCCGATTTCTATCATGAGAACTGGGTGCGGCTCGGTGAAAAATTGAGTGAGATCGCGCCGTTCAAAGAAGGTGCGCTTTCGTTCATGACCAACTCAGGTACCGAGGCAGTGGAAGCCGCGATCAAACTGGCACGCTACCATACCAAACGTTCGAACTTCATCGGCTTTACGGGCGCCTTTCACGGGCGGACGATGGGCGCGGTGACCTTTACTGCCAGCAAGGCAAAATATCACAGCGGGTTTTATCCGCTGATGAACGGCGTGACACATGCGCCCTTCCCCAACCCCTACCGCCCCATTCTGGAGCGGCGCAAAGGCGAAGACTACGGCGAGGCGGTGGTGCGTTACATCGAAGAAGAGATCATTGCTCAAATTCTGCCTGCCAAAGAAGTGGCGGGCGTGTTGGTGGAAACCATTCAAGGTGAAGGCGGGTATATTGTGCCACCCGATGGCTTTTACCCCGCGCTGCGAAAATTCTGTGACAAGCACGGCATTATGCTGATTCTGGATGAAGTGCAATCGGGCATGGGACGCACCGGTAAGTGGTGGGCAATTGAACATTTCGGCGTGGAGCCGGATATCATCACCTCGGCGAAGGGAATTGCTTCGGGCATGCCGTTGGGTGCCTGCATTGCCCGCAAATCGGTAATGGATTGGGAGATCGGCTCGCATGGCAATACCTACGGCGGGAATCCCATCTCCTGTGCCGCCTCGCTAGCGACGATTGACCTGATCGAGAAGCAATATCTTCAGAATGCCAAAGAAGTTGGCGAATATGCAATGGATGCGCTGGTGGAGATCCAGTCGCGCCACCCGAGCATGGGCGATGTGCGCGGCAAAGGCTTGATGATTGGCGTGGAATTCGTGAAGGACCGCGAAAGCAAAGAACCCGCCAAAGCCTTGACCGAACGCGTGGTGGACCTGGCGTTCGAGCGCGGCTTGCTGATGCTCTCTTGCGGACAAAGCGTCATTCGCATCGCGCCGCCGCTCTCGATCAACAAAACCGAAGTGGACGAGGGCTTGCGCATGTTCGAAGAAGCTTTGACGCAGGCGGAGAAGGAATTGATGTAAGAAGAATGAAAAACAGCTAATAAATTAAGAAGACATCCCGCAGAATACTCTGCGGGATGTCTTCTTTTCTAAAAACTTACGGACTTACATATACTGCGTAATCATCAACATAATCACCCGGGGCGTAGGGAATGTCACCGATGCCGTCACTGATCGCGCTTTTGAAGGTGGCGGTCAACACGGCGTGATGTTCACCAGGCTGCCAATCTGAAAGCGCCATATAGACGAGGCGGCACTGACTTCCACCCGATTCGGTCTCGAAGACCGCGCGTTGGTCGGTGAGCAGATCTTCACCGTTCAAATTGAAGTTCAACTCGATCTGGCTAAAATTCTGCTCCAACGTGGCTTGGTCTTTGGCGCACCAGGCATACGCCCAGATCAAGGTTTCAGAATTATTGAGCGGAATGGTATAGGTCAACGTGCGCGGCTCGAAGATTTCTTCGTCATATTGCTCACGGGCAACATCCCAGAAGAATTGCGCACCTGCCGCAAAGGCATTCTCGGCTTCTTCAGGCGAAGCAATCTTGGGCGATTTTGTAGGCGTGATGCCTGCACCCTTCGGCTGGCTGATGACTGCCTCTGCCGCTTCGAGGATCACATCCTCACCGGCTAACTCACGCTGAAAACTTTCCAAGGTCACTGGCACGCGCACATCCGGCGCGACACCACCGCCCTCAATATGGATATTGCCGTCGGCATCCATCTCACGCGAGATCGTAAACTGAACATAGGTATTTTCCGGCATCAAGAACGCTTCCACGCCGCCGCCTGCGCCCGAAGATGGATACTGTCCCACCACCGTGGCACGGTCATTGATGGTGACCGCATACGAGAAGAATTCACAGGCGCTCACACAAGCGGGTCCCACCATCACCACGACCGGACCAGAATACTGCAAGCCTTCGCGCGGCGGAATCATCACCGCTTCACTCGCCGGGTCCATGTAAAACTCGCCAGTCACTTCATCATAGGTAGAGCCCTTGCCCGAGATAACCTCTTCATCAAAGAAATAAGCTGCCATCTGGTCAGCCAGCCAGCCGCTGCCGCCACTGTTGTGACGCATATCCAGGATCACACCCGGCACTTCGTTCTGGTTGAAATATTCAATGGCATATTCATAGGCTTGAATGCTCAAGACCTGATTTTCAGAGAAGCTGCTGATCTTGATGTATCCATACCCGCTGGGCAGGATCTTAAATTCAACCGGCAACGATGTTTCAGGTTCGCCATAGGCAAAGGAGGTCACACTGAAACTATCGCGTTCCTCCACCACTGCCAACAGGGCGGATTTTTCGGCTCCCCCCGGATTTATAAAGGATACTTCCACCTCGCCTGTTTCAAGCCGGAAGCGGGTGGCATAGCGCAATTGCTGTAAACGCGCGATCTCTGGGTTACTAAATGGAGATGACCAGGGCAAGACCGCCTCAACCACGTCATTGATCGGTGTACCACCCAACGAAACAATCTGCGCACCAAACTCAATACCCGCTTCATCTGCCGGGCTATTCGGAGTCACATAACGCGCCACGATCTGACCGTCACTGGTTTCACCCAAGGCAAGCCCAATGCCGCCAGAAATATCTGCCAGGAAATCATCGTTCAAGGCACTGGTGTCCATGCCTACATGTGTATCAGGGATCGACCAGAGGAAGTCACGCAATGCCAACGCATAAGCACGAGCATCGCCAGCCTTCTCAGCTTCTTCAAAGCGCGGACGGAATTCCTTTTCACGCGCATCCCAATCAATATTCTTGTATTCTGTGAAAGCATATTCGGTGCGGAACTTTTCGAGCATTGCATCAAAGGCTTCGGTGTAAGACAAGCTCGTAAAATCGTCGAGGGCAGAGCTCTCAGGTTCGTAGAGATCAAGCGTTGGCGCGTTCGAGCGGTCAAGCGCAAAGGGCGATTGATCCATATCCACCACAGACCAGCCCGCAGGCAAATCCATCAGTGGGTCATCATCTGTAAATAATTTTTCATCCGCACCAAAGCCCGAAGGGAATTGCTGGTTGCCATCTGGCGCATACACAACATACTGTCCGCCAAATACTTCAAGGAAAGCATCACTGGCATCGGAAACGCGGGTGGATGCATACGCACTCGACCAACCACCGCCGCCTTGATCGCGGCGCTCAAGATATGGGTCACCCCAAGTATTCGTCCAATAGGCAACAGCGAAGATCATCACACCGGGATCTTGCTGCCCATCATGATCAACGTCGTTCAATGTGCCTTTTGGCTCGCTCGGCAGGGTCAAACTATAGGTAAATGGAGGCGTGTAAAAATCCGAAGTGATCTGACCCATCACTTGTGATTCCACCGGAATGACAAATTTGCGGTCACGTGCCACAAAGCCGCCTTGGTCTTCAAGGATCACAACCGGCTCAGCAACGCCCAGGGTAAAGAACAAGTCGGTGTAATTCAAAGACCCTGTCACAACCGTGGGTCCATCGCCTTCAACTTCTATAGGTGAAGATTCTGTTGCAGCAGCTTCGGTCTCTTCGGGTGCATCCCCGCCACTCAGCGGGCTCACGCCCCCACAAGCGGTCAGCGCCAGACTGAGAATCACAAAGCATGCGAACAGTTGAAACATTCTGTTTTTCATGTGCAGCCTCCAAAGGTATTTCTCAAATTATACCCAGCCTGCTTATAAATTGCGCCTTTTTGAAAAGGGCATTATATAATCTCCCCATGCCAAACCCAATTGATGAAATCACTCAGGAATTCGAACGCGCCGCGCAAGCCCGAGCCAACGGCAACGAAGGTCAGGCTCGCGTCTGTGCCCGCCGTGCCGCCGGAATTGCCATTCGGGATTATTACACCCGCAACAGGATTCCCCTCCCAAGCCGCTCTGCCCACGATCTGCTGAATCTGATCAAAGAACAGACGCTTCTGCCCCCCGACCTGAAATTGGTCGCTGACCATTTAACCTTGCGCGTCACCGAAGAGTTTAAACTCCCCCTCGATGCAGACTTGATCGCTGAGGCGAAGTCTTTGTGTGATTGGTTATTGAAACATTAGATCTCTTGTAAAGGATTCCGAAAGTTCTACTTTCGGAATCTCCGCCTGAAGTAGAACTTCAGTAATCCAAACCGCTTATAAACAACAAGACCCCAGAGATTTTTCTCTGGGGTCTTGTATCTTTTTCTTGAGCTTACATATCCCTGCGCCCGGCGAGATAGTAAAACGCACGTGCTAGAGTGATCAACACCAACATCCCAGACATGACACTGCCAAAGACAACGAATAACCTGCGCCAATCCGAAAGCCGTAGTGTGATCTCGGAACGAGAGGGAATTTGCACCCGTCCGCGCAGGCGTTCGACCAAGCCACTCGGAGGCGGCACCCGTTTCAAGGTCAGCGAGAGGCGCGATTCGAGAGAGTTCAGTTCGTTATCTTGTGAGGAGAAAGTCTGGTTTGCGTTCATTGAATCCAATTACTCTGCAGGGTAAAGTACCAAGCCAACCGTACCGGGACCAAAATTGATGACGAGGGAAATGGAAAGGTCGGCGGTAAAGCTTTCTTTGACGTTGAAGCGTTTCTTGGCTTCTTCCATGAGCATTTGGCTTGAAGCCTCATCGCGGGCATTCACTACACCGATATGCACCGGCGCATCGCCAACGGTTTCTTTTGCGAGTTCAAGCACGCGCTCAATGGCAGCCTTGCGCGTACGGACGCGGTCAACCATATCGATCAGCCCATCTTTCAACAAAGCGATCGGCTTGACGTTCAAGACCGAAGCGAGTGCAGCCGAGAGCGCACCAACACGTCCGCTGCGACGGGCATATTCGAGGGTTTCCAGCGTAAGGACCACATAGGTCTTGCTGCGAACGCCTTCGATGAATTTCACGATCTCATCCACGCTCTTTCCGGCGCGTTCCATTTGGCGAGCGGAGCGGCACATGAAAGCAGTGCCCATCGTTCCGCATAAGGTATCCACCGGCACAACATTGTATGTGCCTTTCAATTCCTCCGCCGCCGAAACGGACGAGGCATAGGTGCCTGAAAGTTTGCTGGTAATGTGAACAGAGAGAATGGTATCGCCGGGTTGGGCGATCTTTTTATAGAATTCCACAAACTGGTGCGGAGAAGGTTGAGAGGTCTTGGGATGCGGGAGTGTTTTGCCGTCTACCAACTTGTAAAACCCCGCCTGGTCTAACTCGACATCTTGAATATAGGTTTTTTCTTCCCCAAAATGCACATTGATCGGGATCCGCTGAATGTCGTATTCCTTGTACCACTCAGTTGGAAGGTCTACAGCGCCGTCGGTCACAATTCGTACTGCCATGGTCTACTCTCCTTCAAGATTAAGATTTTGATCTTCCAGTTGATCTCGAAGTGCCAGAAGAGTGCGATGATAAAGACTCTTCACAGCGCCTTCGCTTCTACCCATGATCTTGCCGATCTCTGCGTTGGACATATCCTCGACAAATTTGAGAATGAGCAAATTTTGCCGTTCTGGCGGAAGCTTGCGGATCATTCTCAAGAGTGCATCCTGTTCCTGCGAGCGGACGAGGTTTCGTTCAGGGTGGTCGTTTTTGGTTGGCAGGACAGGCAGGTCGTCGATCGCAATTTCCTGCTTGCGGCTGCGGTCGCGGTGCCAGTTGGCAACCAGGTTATGAGCAATTCGGTACAACCATGCCGAAAAAGGCACACCCCGGTCGGTGTAATTCCGAATGTGATTCATCGCCCGCTGAAAAACACGCGCTGTCAGGTCCTCAGCATCATGCTGATTCCCAGTGCGATAGTACACATAGTTGAAGATGCGCTCTGCATAGCGCTCGTACAGTGCGCCAAATGCATCCTTATCGCCTTGTGAGGCGCGAGCGAGTACATCCTCTTCGTTGTAATCCGGATCCGACAAGTGAGAAACCTTACCGGCGGAACTTGAATAATAAAACACCGCCGGATTTGAGAAGTTGCACTCAGTATAACATGACCAATTTACTATGAATTAGAAGGCGAAGTGAGAAAGCCCACATGTTAGCATCTCGTTACAAGCAACGCCAAACTGACATATAAAGTATCTGGTTTGGTTATAATTAAGGATTGGCTGTGCCATGAATCTTTTTTGAAACAAATGTGCTAAAATAGAATAATTCTCAAGCCATACTCCATTCTCTCCTGAGGAATTTGCATGTCATCCAACAAAATTCGTGTCGTGGGCGCGCGCGTCCACAATTTGAAAAATATCACCGTGGAAATTCCACGCGATAAATTCGTTGTCATCACCGGCTTGTCGGGGTCGGGCAAGTCATCACTGGCGTTCGATACCATCTTTGCCGAAGGTCAGAGGCGTTATGTCGAGTCGCTCTCGGCGTATGCGCGTCAGTTCATCGGTCAAATGGACAAGCCCGATGTCGATTACATCGATGGGCTCTCCCCCGCCGTATCGATTGACCAGAAATCCACCTCGCATAACCCCCGTTCGACAGTAGGTACAGTTACTGAAATCTACGACTATATGCGTCTGCTCTTTGCGCGCGCGGGCATTCCACACTGCCCCATTTGCGGACGTGTAGTAGCGAAACAGTCGGCACAAGAGATCGTGGATAAAATCTCCAACCTGCCCGAAGGCACACGCATCATGATCCTCTCCCCGCTGGTGCGCGGACGTAAAGGCACGTACCAAGCCGTCTTCGACGAGATCCGCAAGGCAGGCTTTACCCGCGCCCGCGTGGATGGAACCGTTCATTCGCTCGACGATGAGATCGAACTCGACCGTTACAAACAACACACGATCGAAGCCGTGGTGGATCGTCTCGTCATTTCGCAGGAAGGTTCCAAAGAAGATAAGCGAGCTGCCCTCACCCGCCTGACCGACTCTGTTGAAACTGCGCTCAAGTTCGGTGAAGGCTATATCACCGTCAATATGGTGGATAAAAAAGAAGATGTCGCCTACTCTGAGCATCTCGCCTGCCCCGAACACGGCTCGACCATCTCGGAAGTGGAGCCGCGCACCTTTTCCTTTAATACGCCTCAAGGCGCCTGCCCGGATTGCCAAGGGCTTGGCTCCAAACTAGAAATTGATCCCAACCGCATCATCCCAGACGACAGCTTGTCTCTAACCGATGGAGCGATCATCAGCATGGAGTGGAGCGGACCGAAGGAAGAAGGCGGCTATTATTGGCAGAGTTTGGTCAATGCTGCCAAGGCGTTCAAGTTTGATCTGGACAAGCCCTTCAACGAGTTGACCAAAGAACAGCAAAAGATCGTTTTGTACGGCACTGGCGACAAACAAATCCAGATGACCTATCAGAACGCAAACGGTAATGAGTTCAAATTCACACGCGCTTTCGAAGGGGTCATCACCAACCTCGAACGACGCTACCGCGAGACGAACTCGGAATACATCCGCGAAAAAATTTCAGAGTTCATGTCCGACCGTCCCTGCCCGAGCTGTAAAGGCAAACGCCTCAACCCCGCCGCATTAGCCGTGACCGTGGACGATGTCAACATCGTTGAAGCCAACTCCTGGCCCGTGTTGGAAACGCTGGAATGGGTCAAGAAAATTTCGGGCAAGAACTCTCCGCTTACATCCAAGCAAAAGGCGATCGCGGAAAGAGTCATAAGAGAAATTCACGAACGATTGAACTTCCTCGTCAATGTCGGTTTGGATTATTTGACCTTGAACCGCTCTGCCGTGACTCTCTCCGGCGGAGAAGCCCAACGCATCCGCCTCGCGACCCAGGTTGGTTCCCGTCTCGTGGGTGTGCTCTATGTTTTAGATGAACCCTCCATTGGTTTGCATCCGCGTGATAACTCGCGCCTGCTGGAAACGCTCAAAGGTCTACGCGATCTCGGCAATACCGTGTTAGTCGTAGAACACGATGATGAAACCATCCTCGAATCAGACTGGGTGATTGATCTCGGTCCCGCCGCCGGTGAGCATGGCGGACAAGTCATTGCAGAAGGTACACCCAAGCAGATTTTGGCGCACCCAAAGTCACTGACTGGTCAATATCTCTCGGGGCGGAAAAAGGTTGAGGTCCCGAAAAAGAGGCGCGAAGGCAATGGGAAAAATCTCAAGATCCTTGGCGCAACTGCGAATAATCTAAAGAACCTCGATATCAATATCCCGCTTGGGAAGTTGATCTGTATCACGGGCGTCTCCGGCTCGGGCAAATCCACGTTGATGAGTGACATCTTGTATAACGAACTCGCGGCGAAGTTGATGGGCGCGCGCACACAAGGCGGCGAACACAAAAAGATCGAAGGGATCGAACATCTCGATAAGATCATCAACATCGACCAGTCACCCATCGGACGCACGCCGCGCTCGAACCCTGGTACGTACACCGGCTTGTTCGATGAAATTCGCAAGCTCTATGCCGAACTGCCTGAAAGCAAAGTGCGCGGATACAAACCCGGGCGCTTCTCTTTCAATGTGCATGGTGGGCGCTGTGAAGCCTGCCAGGGACAAGGCGAACTGCGCATCGAAATGCAATTCCTGCCCGATGTGTACGTGCCATGTGATGTGTGTCATGGCAAACGCTTCAACCGCGAGACCTTGCAAGTGCTGTTCCGCGACAAGTATTCAATCTCTGATGTGCTGGATATGACGGTTGACCACGCGCTGGGAGAATTTCAAAATTATCCGCAGATGCAGAACAAGCTTAAGCTCTTACAGGAAGTTGGCTTGGGCTATGTACGTGTCGGTCAGCCCGCTACGACTCTCTCTGGCGGTGAAGCTCAGCGTGTGAAATTATCGAAAGAGTTATCACGCCGCGCAACCGGACGAACTTTATATGTGCTTGATGAGCCCTCGGTCGGCTTGCACGCAGCGGACGTTCACAAGTTAATCGAAGTGATGCAGCGTCTAGTGGATACAGGCAACTCAGTACTCATCATTGAGCACAACCTCGACATCATCAAAGTAGCAGACTGGCTGATCGACCTCGGACCCGAAGGCGGTGACCGTGGCGGTGAGTTGATCGCCGAAGGCACGCCTGAACAAGTGATGAAGGTCAAGGGTTCGTATACCGGCAAGTATTTGAAAACGCATATGAGCCGGTAATAAAATAGAAAAGTGAAAAGCAAATGGGTAAACAAGAGTTCTTGTTTACCCATTTTTATGCCTGCCTTTGTGTATTCCCTACTTGCACACTTTATGCTGTATACGCATTTCCCTTTTTTCAGGTAGAATTATTTTGCGTTGTAACTGGTTGGATTCAAAAAAAACGCAATGATAAAGGAAAGTAACAATGTCTAATACGCCTTCATTTTCAACGCCTCCCGGCTCACTCGGCTCCTTCCGTAAAAAGAGAAGGAATTCTCCCAACATCATTCTGATCCTGGCGATCGTTCTGGTTCTGGTCGGCGTGAGTGTTATCGTCTACTGGCTGTTTCAGCCGGGTCAGGCGCTGAATTCCATGTTTGCTACCGAAACTCCCACCGCAACCGTCACAAATACGGCTACCAGCACGAGTACGCCCACATCTACGTTGACCGAAACGCCCACGGCTACAATTACCTCCACACCCACCTTTGCGGCACCATTTACCTACACGATTCAAGAAGGTGACTCTCTGGCTGTGATCGCAGATAAGTTCACCCTCGGCGATGACGCCATCCCATTGATTCTTTTGCTTAATCCTTATACTGCGGAAACCGGCGTAGGCATTGACCCCACTACCCAGATCGTGATCCCTGGGCAGGTGATTTTGCTGCCCAACCCTGATATGCAACTACCGACCGCCACGCTTGTTCCGCCTGATCTACCACGCGGCACCAAGATCGAATACACCATCCAAAGCGGTGACTCATTAGGTGCGATCGCATCAACCTTTAACAGCACCATTGATGACATTATCGAGGAAAACGGCATCACCGATCCCAATGCTTTGTTCGTGGGTCAAGTACTCGTCATTCCGGTCAATATGGTCACCCCCACCGCCACCCGACCGCCCACCAGTACCCCCATCACACCGGGACCGGGCACATTCCTGCCCACCGCCACATTGACCCCCATCAATTCGGCGCCACTCCCCACCAATACCCCCTAGCCTCAAAAATCCGCTGGCAAATTGCCAGCGGATTTTTTCCGAATTACTGGACAAATCCCCGCCCCTCATGTAAAATACGTCGCTGTCAAAAGTACGGAAAGAATTTTTTGGAGGAAGACCTTGGCTAACATTCAATCACAAATCAAACGCAATCGTCAGAACGAGAAGCATCGTCTGCGTAACCGCAACGTCCGCGGCGCTGCCCGCACTGCCGATAACAACGCTCGCAGAGCCCTAACCGCAAACACACCCGAAACTAAGGAAGCTGTCCTGCTCGCCATCAGCACCTTGGACAAGGCTGCGGAAAAAGGCGTGTTCCACAAGAACACTGTCGCGCGCCGCAAGAGCCGTCTCATGAAAGCTCTCGCCGCGTTGACCCAAAAAAGCGCGTAAGTTTGCATCGAAGCCAGAGCGGGAGTCGCAAGACTCCCGTTTTTGTTACACCCATCACGGGTACTTTATGCCCACCATCATCTTTATCAACGGCACATCCTCCTCTGGCAAAACTTCCCTGCTGAAACTTTTGCAAAAGAAACTGCCAGAACCGTATCTAGATATGGGCATCGACAAATTCATTTGGATGCTCCCCAGTCGTTACCTTGAACGTCCGCTTTGGGATGAGGTGCTCGGAAAAGCGCTTCATTCTGGACCTATGGGCTGGGTGCTGTTCTCAGGCATGCACCACGCCATAGCCGCTGCCGCTTCGCGCGGAAATAACATCCTCGCCGATCATGTCTTCGTCGAAAAAGCCTGGGTGGATGAATGCGCCGAATTATTTTCCAACACGAATACTTACCTCATTGGACTGACATGTCCGCTCGACGTGCTCGAACAACGCGAGAAAGACCGCAAAGACCGCACACTTGGTCAAGCCAAACTGCAATACGATGTCATCCATAAATACACAAAATATGACCTTGAACTAGACACCTCCAAATTGACGACCGAAGAGTGTGCAGAAAAGATCATCGAACGACTAAAGTTACCACCTACCGCATTTAAGAATCTAATCCCGAAGGGATGACAGGATTCTAGCAACAAAATGGAACAATATGCGAACCCCGAAGGGGTGTCATAGTCTTCCTAATATCACCCCTTCGGGGTTGGAACGACACAATCCATCAATCTATAATCATTTCACGCCTTCGGCGTTCAAACACAGCAATCCATGTCCTTGACGTTGAAAGTAGATATAATCGAGATCATCTATCCACAGGATCGCTACGCTTATGTTTCAAAAAGAACAACAACTCATCGAAGAAAAAGTAAAAGAATTCTGCAAAGCCAACGATATTGCGCTGGCAGAATTAAAGTGGCAACCCATCCCCTTCTCGGGTGAATGGGGCTTTGCTACTTCCTTCTTTCAGACCGCAGCTAATGAAGCCAAACTCGGCAAAGGGAGCAAACTTCCAGTGCCGCAAAAGGCTCAGGAAATTGCCGAGCAGGTCAAGGCGCAGTTGGGAAGCGTGGACGGGATCAGTCACATCGAAGCAGTGAAAGGCTATCTCAACGTCTACTTTAAGACATCCGATTATGCACTTCGTGTTGTGGATGAAGTTCTAAACAAGGGCGTGGAATTCGGTCGCGGTGGGGCAAAATCGGAAACGGTAATGGTCGAATATGCCCAGCCGAATACGCATCATTCATTCCATATCGGACATGCCCGCAATACCATTTTGGGTGAAGTGCTGGCGAGGCTGGTAGAGTTTGCAGGATTTAAAACCATCCGTGCTTCGTACCCCGGCGACTTGGGCTTGGGTGTTATCACCGTGATGTGGATCTACGAAAAGATGTACAAAGGGCAGGAACCTGATGGCGTGCATGAGCGCGGACAGTGGATGCTGAAACTGTACGCCGAGGCAACTGCCCTGCTCGAAAAGAAAGACAACGAGACCCCTGAAGAGACCGCGCAGCGCGAAGCCTATGATGCTGAACGCCGTGAGATGTATCGCAAATGGGACGCAGGCGATGAAACCGTGCGCGAACTCTGGCGCGTGACCCGCGAATGGAGTTTGGAGGAACTGCGCGATATTCTGGACATGCTCGATGTCAATATCGATGTCTGGTTCTACGAAAGCGAAGTGGATGAGCCCTCGAAGGCGATCATCAACGAACTCATCGAACGGAAGATCGCCGATGACGAGCGACCGCAGGGCGGGGCAGTCATTGTAAAGATCGACGAGAAGCTTGGTCTCACGAAAGATAAATATCGCACAGCAGTTGTTCTCCGCAGTGACGGCACATCGTTATATCTCACCAAAGACCTTGCGCTTGCAAAGGATAAGTTCGAGAAATATCACGTGGACCGTTCGATCTACGTGGTGGACTTCCGCCAGAGCCTGCATTTCCAACAGGCGTTCAAAATATTGGAGATCTGGGGCTTCAAACAAGCAGAGAAGTGCTATCACCTTTCGTATGGGTATGTAACCCTGCCCGAAGGTGCGATGTCTTCTCGCAAAGGACGTGTGACTCTCTTTAAAGAAGTCTACGACGAAGCTGTGAAGCGTGTGCTCTCGGTCAATGCTGAGAAAAGCGTGGAGATCGCGCCCGAAGAGCGTGAGAAGATCGCCCAGCAGATCGGCATGGGCGCATTGGTCTACTCCTTGCTCTCAGTGGACAATAATAAAGACATCGTCTTCGACATCAATGAAGCATTGTCCTTTGATGGGCGCACTGGTCCATATATTCAGAATGCGTATGTTCGCGCTAACTCCATTTTGAAGAAGGCTGGCAGTGTGACGAATGCAACCTTCGACTATGAACTTACAAAGCAAGAAATTGAGCTCATCGAGCAGATGTCGCAGTTCCCGCAGAAAGTCCAGCAGGCGGCGGAGGAATATCGTCCACTCATTATGGCGACCTATGCCTACGATCTGGCGAATGCCTTCCATTCGTTCTATCATGCGGTGCCGGTGCTGCAAACCGAAGATGAAAAAGTGAAGAACGCCCGTCTGCGTTTGGTGGCGTCGGCAAAGCAGGCAATTTCCAATGCGTTGAGATTGCTGGATATTCAATCACCGGATGTGATGTAGATGAAGAAAGAAGAGGGGAAAGAAATAGAAAATGGAGACAGGCAGGGCAATTTGCTCAGCCTGTTTTTTATCTGCAAGTGTCATGCCAAAATAAGGCTAAAC
>JAFLCE010000103.1 GCA_017303655.1 Anaerolineae bacterium | reverse complement strand
TTGGTTTCCCAGGTTTTGCCGTCATCGTCAGATAAGGCTTGTTCCCATTTGCAGGAATTTTTTGTGATGTCGTACCAGCGCGAGCGCGCCAGAACTTTCCTGCCTTCGAAATCATCATCCGCAAAAAAGTCACCGACACCACCGCTGAATTTACCAACCATAGGTGATGTAAGTGTGGCATTGCCGCTATCCACCCAGTATTGACTCCAAAGTTGAGTCTTGGGGTTGAAGATGCTGAGCGAGGTGCCGTAGAACTTTCCAGTTTCGCGCTCGAAGATCATTTCTTCCAAATTGGCAATGCCGCCCATAATCGCGCGGTCTGTGACCGTGCTTTCGAACTCGTCCCACTCGTTGCTGTGGCTTAACAATGTTTTGAGACGGCGGTGTTTCACCGTCCACTCCCCGATGAAGAAATCGAAATCGTTTCGTCCGTCCATGTGCTGCTCCTTGAATGAAATAAAGTACTTCTTCAGTCTAGAAGCAAATCAGGACAGGATCGTTCCTAATTTATGTTGAAAATAAATCAGGTATGTTTATGGATGCGCCTCGCCCTCTTTCGCCGCTTTGGCGCTCCCCACTGCGCTGAGAATCACGCCGCTGAGAACGATCAGCCCGCCGATCAACGCGAACTTCCCCATGCTTTCGCCGTAAAACAAAAAGACCCAAATGGGATTAAGAACCGGCTCCAACATGCCGATCAAGTTGGCTTCCAAGGCCGGAATGTGTTTGATGCCCTTCGTGAAAAAGATGAAGGCGAACCCGATCTGCACAATGCCGAGAAAGGCAAGGATGAGCCAGCTATTGACTGTCCATGTTTCTTTCATAATGAACGGAAAGCCGAGTGTGGCGGTGAAAAGAAACGCGATCAGATTACTCTCGGCAGGGTTGCCATTCTTCTGCGCACGAAACGAGACCATCATCAGCGCCCCGGTCACGCCGCTGAGAATGGCGAGCAGGTTGCCATAGAGCCCGTCGGTGCTGAGTTCGTCGCCGAAGAAAAGCATCAGTCCAAGGAAGATGACGAACATGGAGATGTAGTCTGTTCGTGAAGGTTTTTCGCCGAGGAACCAATATGCCAGCAGAACCACGTAAATGGGCATCGTATATTGCAGGAAGATTGAGTTCGCGGCCGTCGTCAGCTTGGTGGATGTGATGAACAGGAACTGGGTCAGGATGAACATCAAAGCTGCCAGCAACTGCCACAGGCTGAAGCGAGTGGGGATGCGGCGCAAGTAGATCAGAAAAACGATGGCGGCGAAGAAGCTGCGTCCCGCTAAAATCGAAACGGGCTGCCAGTCTAAGATTTTGACGAATAGTCCGCTCGTGCTCCACAAGATGGCGGCGAGCGCAAGAAAAAGAATCGCCTTGCGGCGTTCTGATAAAGAGTCCATGTAACCTCACAAGGGGGATGTTGAAACCTGATTATAAAAGCAATTTCTAAAAACCCCGCTTCTGACCTTCCCACGGCGGGGCTTTGCCAGCTTTGAATTCTTCCACGCTGGGACCTTGCAATTTGCCCAAACGCCAAAGCCCGTAAAGATAAGTGACGATCAATAATGCAACGATAAAAGGCCAGCCCAGTAATATCCGCACCGTGGCGAGCGCGCCGACTGCATCTTGTTGATACAGCCAGAATTCAAAGGTGAGGCGTGCCGTAAATGCCACTGCCCAGAAAATGGTCACTTCATTATATGCGGGCAACACACGCGGATGCCAGTACCAATCCAAACTCCAACGCCGGGTGATAAAACTTGACCACGCCACTAATGGACGATTAAGGGCAACGCTCACCACACATAAAATGACAGTGGTTGCACCCGAGACAAAACCCGGTAGGAAAAATCCTCTGCCCGAACCGCTAAGCTTGACGAACAACGCCGCCAATAATGTGCCGCCCAAACCACCCAAGGCATACGTCAGGTTTTCTTTTTGCAAGACTCGAAACACAGCGAAGATCACAGAAACACCCAACGCTCCCCAAAGGGCAACATTCACATTTGCCAATGAATTGAGAATCAGAAAACCCACAGGAGGGAGGAATGAATCAAGCAACCGTGCCCCTCGACCGGAAAAAACGCCTCGCAATTCCTCCCCGAGTTCCTGTAGTTTACCCATCGGCTCGGTGACCCATCCAGAATTTTTTCCAATCCCCTTTGCTGGCATTGAGCGCGAGGAAGGCGTAGAGACTGCCCGCGAAAAAGCCAAGCACCATCATCAAGATAACCCAAACGATGGCGCTGACGATGGATTTCTCACGATAGACGATCCACGCGGAGAATAGGATGAAGCCGGTGTACAAATCCACCATCGAGACGATGCCCCAGGGATTTTGCAGTAAGGCTGCGCCGTCTTTCCCAAAATCTCCGGCGGTGAAGCCGTAGATCAAAACGGCTGTCATGGCAAGTATGCCTAGAATGGATATGCCCTTGGCGGTATTCATGTTCATGATTTCCTCAATTATTTCTTCGGCGGCATGGGAATCAACACCGAAGTATTTGCCTTATAGGCTTCATACTCTGGCTGACCGCCCCATTTTTCGTCGGCTCGTTTTTCGAGCATGGGCACGCCGCTGATGCGAGTGAGCAGAATAATGATAAAGATGGGTGAGATGAGTGTTGCCCACTGCCAGCCTTGTAAGATGGGCATGGCGATTATCATCACGCCGATCCACAACACGATCTCGCCAAAATAATTCGGGTGACGTGACCACGACCACAATCCGCTGCGGATGAACTTATCTTTGTTACCAGGCGTGGAATTAAAGTCACTTTTCTGTTTGTCTGCCAAGACCTCAATCCCAAAGCCGAAAAGCCAGACGAGAAAGCCGATCACCGCGAAGGCGTCTACATCTTTGCGGATGGTGGAGGTGATGGCGGCTAAGGCTGAGGAGAGAGAAAAAGCCACCCAAAGCCCCTGCAGGGTCCAGGTCATGAGGAAGCGGGCAAAGGATTGTTTGATCTCACGGAAGCGGCGATCCTCTCCAGCGGCTCGAATGCGCATGAAGAGAAAAGATCCCAACCGAACTGCCCAAATGGCAATGATGCCTGCCAGCAGCAAAGAACGAGGATCGATAGCTGGGCTGAGCAGTATGGCGACAGTGATCACGGTGAGATAGGTGATGGAGCCAGTCAGGTCGTAAAATTTTTCGGTGCGGTAGATGAAAGCTGGCAGGAAGGCGACCCACTGAATGATGAATGCCAATGCAACACACAATGCAAATAGGGGAAAGCCGTTCACAAGGTGTCCGCCCTGGCTTCCGGCAAATGCCAGCCCGGTGGCGATCAAAAGCACGATCACGATTGCAATGCTCGAACGTTTGGTTTCAGAACTCATATTATTTTTCCTATCGTCTGATTTATTTTTAGAGCTTATCTATGCGGTTTTTTGAAATGATCGCAAAGCCGACAGCTCCCGGACCAATATGCGACCCGATGACCGGGGTGATATCCATTGTGTAGGTGATGTTTACAGGTATTAAGTGGGCAACCTGTTTGCTAAACGCAAATGCATTTTCAGCGGCATTTGTATGAAGCAGAGAGAACTGCTCAATGGGTTGGTATTCTTCCAGCATTTCCAAAAGTCTGGCATCTGCTTTTTGAGTGGTGCGCACCCGTTCAGAGCTGGGCAATCCGTTCTTCATGGTCAGGATGGGTTTGATCTGCAATAAACTTCCGATGCCTGCAAGAAATGAATTCATACGTCCGCTGCGCCGCAAAAACTCAAGCGTATCCAACCGAGCCGCGACAAACGTGCGGGACTTGACATCATCCAAGGTGGCGATGATCTCAGACAGGGATTTTCCCTCTCCGGCCATTCGAGCGGCACGTTCCACTTGGAAACCTGTACCTAAACTCAGTTGACCGCCATCGCGCACGGTGACAGGGACCTGATCAAATTCCTCTGCTGCACTGCGTGCCACGTTCACCGTCGCACTCAGGCTCTCGGAGATATGGATCGACAGGATCTCCGTGCAACCCTTCTCTGCCATGGCTTTATACGCACTCTTGAAAGCATCCACACCGGGTGTACCTGTGGAGGGATGCGATTTGTACCCGGGCAGATTTGAATAAAAATCCTTACGGGTGATATCAACGCCGTCTAAATAGCCCTTATCACCGATATTGATAAATAATGGAATGACCTTGATTCCCAATTCTTCGATCACGTTTTGGGGCAGGTCGCAGGTCGAATCTGTGACAATTCCAATCGTCATAGTGAGCCACCTTTATTAAATTATTGATAAAGTTTTACTTCTTATTTCAATTTAGAAGTGTAACAGATTTCAGTGAGTGTTTTATTCCATTATTGGATGTAATAAAACAGAAAGCCCGCTGAAATCTCTGTTAATCTTTCGTCAGTGTGGACGAAGTCAGCGATCATTAGCGGTATACTTCCATTATCTAGACGCGACAAAAAAAGGATTTCTTATGACCAACCGTTACAAAATTCGACAAAACCTTATCTCCATCGGAGATGATTTCTGGATCGAGAACGAAGCCGGGCAAAAAGTCTTTAAAGTGGATGGCAAAGTATTGCGCATCCGTAAGACGCTCGTGTTCGAAGATGCAAAAGGGAAGAAGCTGGCTCAAATTCAAGAACGTTTGCTGACCATCAAAGACACCATGGTGGTGGAAGATGAGAATGGCAAGGATCTTGCCACGATCAAGAAAGCCCTTATTACACCCTTCCGCGACCGATGGGATGTAAAGGTCAAAAACGGACCTGACCTCGATGTGCAAGGTGACTTCCTCGCGCACGAATATACGATCAAAGCCGGGCGTAATAAGGTTGCTGAAGTCTCCAAAAAATGGCTGCGCATCGCCGATACGTATGGAGTAGAGATCGAAGATGGGCAGAACGATATCTTGATCTTAGCCATTGCAGTTGCGATTGACATCATGGTCGATGGTGATGCTAAAAAGAAAAAAGAGAAGAAAGAAAAGATCGAGAAAAAGAAGTAGCATCCAAGAGCCTTCAATATACAAGTGTTGAAGGCTCTTTATTTTATAATAGGGTATATGTCTCTTTATCTCGGCTGCCCCGTTTGGTCGTTCAAAGGTTGGGTAGGGAACTTCTACCCCAAAGGCACACAGTCCAAAGACTTTCTGCGCGAGTATGCCCGGCGTGTTAACACCATAGAAGGCAATACTACGTTTTATGCCGTGCCTGCGCTCAAGACCATCGCATCGTGGATCGAACAAACGCCGGATGAATTTCGCTTCTGCCTCAAAATTCCCAAGGCGATCAGCCACAATGGGACTCTGGTGGATTACATCGACCGTGCCATCGGATTCGCAGATACCATGCGCCCGCTCGCCTCAAAGCTTGGACCGATGTTTTTGCAGCTGCCCCCAAGCTATTCACCCAAGCTGATGCCTGATCTTGCCACTTTTCTCTCCGCGTTCCCCAAAGATATCCGCCTCGGCGTGGAAGTCCGTCACCTCGACTGGTTCGAGGATGAGTATCGTAACTCGCTCAATAAATTACTGTCTGACCACAACATGGCGCGTGTCGTCATTGACACTCGTCCGATACGGGATCTGGCTGGTGATGAGTCGATCAAAGGCAGCGCCTATGAAAGTCTGCTCGAGGCGCGTGAACGCAAGCCGAATGTGCCGGTCTTTGAGGAAGTGACCGCCGACTTCACCTTTCTACGATTCATCGGTCACCCTGAGATGAGTCACAACCAGCCTTGGATGGACGAATGGACTCCCAGAATCGCTGACCAGTTATCGGCGAAGCTGGAGGCGTTCGTCTTCTGTCATTCTCCCGATAATTATCTGGCTCCATATATCGCGAAGGAATTTCATAGCCAGATATCCTCTCGAATCAAAATCGTCCCACTTCCGTGGGACGACATTGAAACACCGAGCGAGCCTTTTCAGCCGACGCTGTTTTGAACGCCGAAGGCGTGAAAAGATTATAGATAAATATGATGAGATGTAAAACCTCGAAGGGGTGACAAAATGTTTTCAACATGTCACCCCTTCGAGGTTTGGTTTTATCTTATTCGATTTCTATAATAATGGCATCCCTTCGGGATTGTTATGCATTTTTCTGGTTCACTTTACTCATAGCATATTCTGCCAGTGCTGTGATGGTTAGTGATGGGTTTACGCCGGGGTTGGCGGGCATGACCGAACCGTCGATTATATACAGACCCTCGTAATTGTGAATTTCAAAGTTCTCGTTGATCAAACCTTCATCGGCATTTTTGCCAATCGGTGCGCCGCCGAGGATGTGGGCGGTGGTGGGCAGGTTGAGCAAGTTCTCGCCAATAGAACCAAGTGCCACACCATTGGTGCGTTTGGCAAATTCCTTAGTCACTTCGTGTGAGCCTTCCACTTGTGCGTTGATGGTGAAGCCGGGCTCTTCCTCTGCCACCATGCCTGTGCGGAAGAGTGTGAAAGCGCTTTTGCCGATCTTGAATCGCATGCGGTTATCGGCATGTTGCATGACCAATAAAATGGTCACGTTATATGCCCAGCCGGGTAGAAAAAGCGCTTTGCCAAAGTCAATGGGATGGGTGAATGCCCAGCCAAGGAAATTAAGCAAACGACGCGGGATGCTGAAGTTCTTGTCAATGAGCGGCGCAGCGAGGAAACGCATCAGTGACGAGCCATCGGGGTAGCGCACAGGTTCGATGCGGGTGATCTCATCGTGGTTATAAATAGAAGAGATGGATACGCCTTCTGAGTAATTGATATCGGATTTACGCGCCACGCTCCCGAGCAGACCTTCGGAGTTGGTCCTCACCATTGTCCCCAACTTCGCCGATAGTTTCGGCAGCGACTTCTTCACGTCGCGCAAATTTAGAAGTAGTTTCATCGTCCCCATCACACCCGCAGAAAAGATGACGTTCTTGGCATGGACGGTTTGTGTCTGCTTGAAAAGTTTGGTTGAATCGCGGAAGGTGACTTCGTAGCGTTCCCTCACCCCTTGCCTCTCTCCCTCAGGGAGAGGGGTTGGGGCGAGGGAGCGAACATCAATCACCTCAACTTCCGCCTGCACTTTCGCACCGCGCTTTTCTGCAAAGTACAAATAATTTTTCGGCAACGTATTCTTCGCGTTATGACGGCATCCCACCATACAACCGCCACAATGTTGACAGCCCGCGCGTGCGGGACCTTCTCCGCCGAAGTACGGGTCTGGGACGGTGACCCCAGCTTCTCCGAAGTAGGAGCCAACATCCGTCGCGCGGAAGGTGTGACCCATGCCGCGTTCCTCTGCCATTTGTTGCAAAAGTAAATCCGCTTTCCAAAGTTTGGGGTTTCTGGCAACACCTAACATTCTTTTTGCAGTTTCATAATGCGGACGAAGCACATCACCCCATTGGATGTTTTGATTCCATGCGGGAGTGGCGAAGGTTTCATCGGTGGGCACTTCAAGCACGTTGGCATAGCCGAGACTGCCGCCGCCCACGCCCGCACCATGCAGAACCATCACGCCTTTGAGGATGGAAATTTGCAAAATGCCATGCGCGCGTAGAGCCGGAAGCCAAACATATTTCCAATATTGCCAATTGGATTTGGCAAAGTCCTTGTCTTCGAATCGTTTGCCTTTTTCCAGAACCAGAACCGAATAGCCTTTTTCCGTCAAGCGCATTGCCGAGACACTTCCCCCAAACCCCGAACCGATGATTACATAATCATAGACTTGCGTCATCCGTGTGCCCTCCGCGTTGAATTGACTGGATTATATCAAGTTACAAAAGGTGACAGTCGTCTCGCAGATGACTGTCACCTGAGTTGTTACCTGAATGGACAAACATCCGCAGGCACGTAGGTGTGACTCTGCCAGCCGTGATAATCGCTACCAAGCGGAATCAGAATCTCCGGATGCTCTGCCGCGTATTGGATTGCTGCCGCGCAACCATCGTACATCTTCTGTGTGGACTGATACGCTTCCCAAAAGGCAGTTGTCATTTCTATATAAGGAGCAGCGTATGGATTTGTGCCGAAGGTATCTTGCAGGATTTGATATGTGGGTGTGGCTTCTGCGTCCTGTCCCTGCACGAGGTGGAGGAGCATGATGCGGTAATAGGCGTAAGCGGCGAGGCTGGGGTATTCGGCAGGGTTTTCGTTCGGAAAGGGTGGGAAAGTTGGAGGATTATTTGGGTCATCGAAAGTAAATGGATTGATTACGATTTCATATTTTTCTCTTTCAGGAGACCACCAATTTAAACCGTTTTTAATAATTACATTTTGATAGTTTAATAGTGCTTTTGAATATTCCTCGTTAGCGGTTTCTCTGTCAGCATCTTGAATTGCTTGGAAAAGAAATTCAGGCGGTGAGTAATAGATTTGTAACGGGGAGTAAGTAATGCCTGTCCATTTATAAATTTGAATTTCTTTTCTCATTACACTTTTTGCTAAAACATCAAATGGTATCCCGCTTTCCCAATATATCTCTTCTAATTTGTCTGTATCTAAATTTTTAATTATTAAATCATCCCAGATAGCAGGGTATGCATCTACTTCGTTTAATAATTCTGAAAAACTGTCGTTATGCCATTCGATAATTGTAAGTCGAAAGCCGCATTGACGATTACAAATTACGTTTCCTAATAAGATCTCAGGGATGTTATTCTGGTTTAGGTCTACTATTTTGTATTCAAAATAGTTAACATAACTAAATTTGTATAATTCCTTGTATGTCCCCTCGTTGCAACCAAGTATTATAGTGTTATGTTGTCTTCCAACTATCAATATCTCTGGTATCAGATCGTTTGTGATATCTTCGGTTGTGTACGGAATTTTGATTCTATATCCGTATAACTTTGTGAGTTCTTTTTCAAAGGAAATAACAATTTCCTCGATTGAAACTCCTTGATTTAATAAGTCAATTAGGTCTTTTGTGTAGTCATATGTTGTATAAAAATCGACTAGCTTTATTTCTGTTTTTTCACGAGTAGTTGGGCATTTCGCCTTCTCCGCTGGTGAGACTGTGACAATACTCGAAACATCGAAAGTCGGAGTGAAAGTTGGGATGGTGGGTAGGGGTGTAATGGCGGATGTGGGAGTTTGAGTCGCCGTCGGTGTTAGGGTTGGTGTCCCTGTTTGCGCGGGGGGTGCGGGTTGTGTGGACGCTATCCCACACGCGGAGAGGAAAATTCCAAGAACAAAGAATAGGGAAATTACTTTTCTCATTTCTGTTTTCCTCAAAAGCCGAACCTTGCCTTCATATTTTTAAAGGTTTGTTCAGCAGTTTTAGCAGGGCTTTCCCGCCCGACATAATACAATTCCCGTTGAGTGTCATATGTCACACCGCCGTTAATTCCGACCGCCCAAATTATGCCAGCTTTCTTCAATGGACCCGCATCATTCACCATTTGTCCTTCAGGTAGAACCAGTGTAATCGGGCGTACACCAATCACTTTTTCGATCTTGTCCATACTGATGGATATCTCCGGTCCCACGGCACGTGGTGCTTTGCTTTCCATAATCCCAAGATTGTCATGATTGTTCGTATGCGTTGCAATTTCCCAGCCCTCATCCGAGAGTTTTTTTAAGAGTGACACAGTCTCTGGGTAGGCGTAATCGCCCAATGTCACCACACTCAAAACAGCAGGGAAACCAGCCTCGCGAATAGCAGTGATCATTTCCATCACTTTTGGGTCAACTGGATATGGCAGATAAATATCGTCAATTGTAATGATGAACAAATGTCCCTTTTCTGTTGCGGTTAGGGCGGGGTTTGCATAAATATCACGATACGTGACCACCTGCATGTTTTCTTGTTTCAAGATCACAAGCAGGTCTTTGAGGAAGCTGAGCGAATCAAAATTGAGGTTGGGACGATGCAACATGATCGTCGGTGGCGTGCTGCGGAGCGGGTCGAGCGTTGGCGTGATGGTCGGGATTATTGTGGCTGTGGCTGTCAGTGGTATGGGAGTTTTAGTCGCTGTCGCAATCACAGTTGGCATCTCTGTCTGTGTGGGAGATACGGATGGTGTGTTTGCTGTTCCACACGCGGATAGAGTTACGCTGATCGCAAAGAAAAGGGAGAGAAGTTTTTTCATCGTCCACCTCGTTGATGCGATTATACTTCGAGCAAGCACTGACTGAAAGCTGAGCGCTATTTCGCAATCAGCGCTCAGCTTTCAGCAAAACCAAATCGCGAGGAACTTATGTCATCAACTTCCTTCACCTCCCGTCGTTCGCCCGTTTACTCCCGCCGTGGAATTGTCTCCACGTCGCAGCCGCTTGCAACTGCCGCGGGCATTGAAGTCCTTTCCAAGGGTGGCAATGCTGCCGATGCTGCTGTGGCTGCCGCCGCCGCGCTCAACGTCACCGAGCCAACGTCCACGGGCATTGGCGGGGATATGTTCGCGTTGTATTTTGATGCGCAGACTCAACAAGTCACTGCCCTGAATGGATCGGGGCGCGCTCCTTCCGCGCTGACGCTTGAGCGGCTAAAGCGTGAGGGACTCCTCGCTGACAGTTTGCCGTTCTATCATCCACATACGGTGACTGTCCCTGGGGCATGTGCGGGCTGGTGTGACTTGATTCAGAAACACGGTTCCCTCTCGCTGACAGAAATCCTCGCGCCTGCGATTCGACTCGCGGATGAAGGCTTTCCCGTCGCACCGCTCACGGCTCACTTTTGGGCACGTGGTGTGGACAGGCAATTGAAGTCCGCGTTAAATGGGCATGAGATGACCATCGACGGGCGTGCGCCGAAGGCTGGCGAAATTTTCCGCAACAATGGCTTGGCAAAAACATTCAAACTCGTGGCGGAGCAGGGCGCTCTCGGCTTTTACCAAGGCTCGATTGCAGAATCAATCGTCGCCGTGATTAAAGAGGCGGGCGGATGCCTGTCCGCTGAAGACCTTGCATCACATGTGTCCACGTGGGAGAGCCCGATATCCGTTGATTATCGCGGCTTGCGCGTGTATGAATGTCCGCCGAATGGGCAGGGCATCACGGCATTGATCGCGTTGAACATCCTCGAAGGTTTTGATTTGGCTTCAATGGATTTGCTCTCGACCGAAAAAATGCACGTGATGATCGAAGCCATGCGACTCGCGTTTGCGGATGCGAAGTGGTATGTGAGTGACCCGGCATTTGCGAAGATACCGATGAAGGAGTTGCTCTCGAAGGAATATGCGAGCGCGCGCCGCAAGTTGATTGACCTGAAGCGTGCAACGATAGACCCGCAGCGCGGTTCGCCGGTGAATTCATCGGGTACGGTCTATTTGAGCGTGGTGGATGGGATGGGCAATGCGTGTTCGTTCATCAACAGCAATTACATGGGCTTTGGTACGGGCATTGTGCCGAAGGGTTGGGGCTTCACCCTGCAAAACCGCGGACATAATTTTAGCCTCGACCCAAATCATCCGAATGTGCTTGCGCCTGGCAAGCGACCGTATCACACGATCATCCCTGCCATGGTGACGCGCGTTTCGGATAATTCATTGTATGCATCGTATGGTGTGATGGGCGGCTTCATGCAACCTCAAGGACATGTGCAAGTCTTATCTGCATTGAAGGATGCAGGGCTTGACCCGCAATCGGCTTTAGATCTTCCACGTTTTTGTATTGATGTGGATGAAGCTGGCGGCAAGGTTGCGATTGAAGAAGGCATGCCAAAAGAAACAACGGATGCCCTGCAAAAGATGGGGCATCCATTGTATGAGTTGGGTGGATATAACCGCGCCGCCTTCGGCAGGGGACAGGTGATTCTGCGGGATGAGTCTGGTGTGTTGTGCGGGGGAAGTGATCCGCGCGCGGATGGGTATGCGGGAAGTTTGTAGAGCAGCTATTAGCAATCAGCGGTCAGCTTTTAGCTTTAGTGATGATTGCTGACCAGATTGCGCCGATGATAGGAATATGGTGGTTGTATAAGGATTCTCTTTTGAAGATAGCTATTTTGAAATGATTTGCAGAAGTTTTGTTAATTCTTCATCATCGATTAATTCAATTGATTTGCCATTTACCCATCGTTTTGCATGGGCGCTAAATCCCCTAGGCGCAACCAGCCAACCTCTAACGGCTTTTTCATGTTGCATCGTTCCAAATAAGTCGCGAACTTGTGGTTCTCCGACTTGCTTATTCCATTGCTTACACTGAACAACCTCTTTTTGCCCTTTTGGATTGATTAGGAGAACATCAATCCCATGATCTCCAGTGCTGCTTGTTAATTGGGCTTTATATCCCATTTTTGAAAAGAGGTGTGCTGAAAATTTCTCTAGCTCTTTTTCTGAAAGGTATTTTGCTGACTGTTGTTTAGCTATTACACTGGCTTGGTCTTTATTCTGCCAACCTCTCATTGCGTTTTGCCATGCGCTTGCTCGTTGTCTTTTTTTGTAAATTAATAATGTGATAATCAAGCCAATGGTTGATAGCACAAGCGTGGTTATTGCGGCAATAGTTATCGTTCTTAATGTTGGGGTGAGACTGCTCCACCAAGCTATTAACGGCGCATAGGCAATTAAGAATAATACGAGAAAAAGTTTAGCTATTAGTTCAAATAATTCAGATCTTTGGCGGCGTTGTCTTCGAGACATATTTCCCTTCCTTCAAAATTAATTTTAGTAATTATAAAACAGGCACTTGCAAAATAACTTTGCAAGTGCCTTTCATAGCTTTAGGATTATTGGCTAATTTTATGCTTCCAAATCTCCAAACCAACCCTTACGTTCCATCCACTTGACGAATTCAAGGACGGGGGAGATGGTTAGCGAGAGCGCGCCGATAATTACCCAGTCAATCAGCGGCAGGCTGAAGGTGTTGAACGGCTCATGCAAAGCAGGGACGTAGACGATCAACAGCAAGAGCACGGCTTCCCAGAGAACAGCAGTATTCAACCACTTGTTCTCGAACGGACGGTTGAATACCGAGTGGCGATCGGAGCGGAAGTTATAGGCTTTGAAAAATTGCACCAGTACGAGCGAGACGAAGGTCATGGTCATGGCTTCTTCCTGGCTGCGACCAGAGTTCATCGCCCAGATGAACAAGCCAAGATTGATAACCGTAGACCAGATACCACCAGCCAGCATTAGCGCAATGACTGGGCGGGTGAAGATGCCTGTCTTTTGATTGCGAGGGTTGCGCTTCATCAAATCTTTTTCAGCGGGGTCAACGGCGAGCGCCAGCGCAGGCAGACCGTCGGTGGCGAGGTTGACGTACAAAATTTGCACGGCAGTCAACGGCAGGGGCAAGCCTAATAAAGCAGAACCCGCCATCAAGCCAATTTCACCGATATTGGAAGAAAGCAGATACATCAAATATTTCTTGATATTGCCGAACACCCCGCGACCTTCTTCGACTGCCGCAACGATGGAAGCAAAGTTATCGTCGGTGAGAGTCATAGCGGCGGCTTCTTTGGTGACGTCGGTGCCAGTGATGCCCATCGCAATGCCGATGTCCGCTTTCTTGAGGGCGGGCGCATCGTTCACGCCGTCACCGGTCATGGCGACGATGTGTTCATTCGCTTGCAATGCTGTTACCACGCGCAATTTATGAGCCGGGGAAACGCGCGCATACACATCAATAGTTTCGACTTCGCGTTTGAAATCTTCATCAGAGATGTCATCAAGTTCTGCGCCAGTGACCACACGTCCGGTCTTCAGCAAGCCGAGTTCACGCGCTACGGCTTGAGCGGTGAGCGGATGGTCGCCGGTGATCATCACAGCACGAATGCCCGCGCTTTCACAGACGGCGATGGCTTCTTTCGCTTCGGGGCGCGGCGGGTCGATCATGCCAGCCAGCCCAAGGAAGGTCATGCCGGTTTGAGCGGACTCAAGCACAGCATCGGGTTTGGATGCGATGCCTAACACACGTAACGCCTGGCTTGCGAATTCACGTGCGGTGTCTACCACTTGCTTGCGAGTCGCATCATCTAATTTTTTCACGCCGCTTGTAGTGAGGATCGAATCGCAGTTATCCAAAATAATTTCAGGCGCGCCTTTGGTGTATGCCACATTACTCTTCTCAACTTTATGGAGGGTGGTCATGCGCTTGGTTTCCGATGTGAATGGGATTTCCTGCAGGCGCGGATAGGCATCGTCCAACGCTTCTTTCTTTAGCCCGGCCTTGGCAGCCGCTACGACGAGTGCGCCTTCGGTGGGGTCGCCTTTGATGTCCCAGTCGTTTTCTGAATTGCCAGTTTCATCTTTCATGATCATCGCATCGGAGGCGAGTGTGGCGGCGGTGAGCATGTTTTTCAATTCGTTCGTAGGTTCAACGTTCGTGCCAGCATTCGAGAACTGTCCCATAGGCGCATAGCCTGAGCCGCTCACATCGAAGACCTGACCCGCCACAAAAAGTTTACGGACGGTCATTTCATCTTTGGTGAGTGTGCCGGTTTTATCGGAACAAATGACGGATGTGCTACCAAGCGTTTCCACTGCGGGCAGGCGACGAATCAACGCATTGCGTTTGACCATCTTCTGCACGCCGATGGCGAGTGAGATCGTCACAACCGCAGGCAACGCCTCAGGCACAACCGCAACAGCAAGTGCAATGCCGAAGATCAACATTTCGATGAAGTCTTGTCCGCGCAGGAGACCGAGCGCAACGATGATCGCAACGACGACGAATGCCGCGCGTGCCAAGACCGAGCCGACTTTATCCAGATTCTGTTGCAGAGGCGTCTTGCTGCTTTCAACGGTTTGAAGCAATTGCGCGATCTTACCGAACTCGGTTTGCATGCCCGTGGCAACGATCAACGCCCGTCCACGCCCGTAGGTGGCGGCGGTTCCAGCGTAGACCATGTTCTTGCGGTCGCCCACAGGCATCTCTTGAGTCGGAAGCGCGTCGGTGTGCTTTTCCACTGGAACAGATTCACCCGTCAGCGCAGCTTCCT
>JAFLCE010000102.1 GCA_017303655.1 Anaerolineae bacterium | reverse complement strand
CGCCCATGGCAAGGGATTTATCAAGCGGGTCGCCCACGCGCATGTGTTGCATTCTATTTTTTAATTTTTGGATAAACTTCGCTGCGACATTTTCCTGCACTATGAGCCTTGACCCTGCGCAACAGACCTGACCCTGATTAAACCAAATCGCATCGACCACGCCTTCAACTGCTCCATCCAAATCGGCATCGTCAAACACGACGAATGGACTCTTGCCACCAAGTTCAAGCGAGAGTTTTTTACCCGAGCCAGCCGTTTGCTTGCGCAACGTTCGCCCGACATCCGTTGAACCCGTGAAAGCGATCTTATCCACATCAGGGTGCGTGACGATCATTGAGCCCGCGCTGCTTGAACCCGTGATGACATTTACCACGCCAGCAGGCAATCCTGCTTCGGCAACAATTTCAGCAAACAATAACGCCGTGAGCCTTGTGTACGAAGCAGGCTTCAATACAACCGTGTTGCCCATCGCAATCGCAGGCGCGATCTTCCACGCCAGCATCAGCAGCGGGAAGTTCCACGGGATGATCTGTCCCACCACGCCAACAGACTGATAATCGCGCAGTTCAGTTTCCATCAACTGCGCCCAACCTGCATAATAGTAAAAGTGACGCGCCAGCAAAGGCACATCAATATCGCGGGATTCGCGAATCGGCTTGCCGTTGTCCATGCTTTCGAGCACCGCCAGCAAGCGCGAATGTTTCTGAAGGTTGCGTGCAATCGCGTAAAGATACCGCGCACGAGTCACGCCAGGAGTTTTGCTCCAAGTTTTGAACGCCTCACGTGCCGCCGCCACCGCCGCATCTACTTCTTTTTGTCCAGCCTGTGTGGTCTCGGCTAGTAATTCGCCATTCGCTGGGTTGATGGATGAATAGAATTTCGCACCCTTCGGCGTCACCCACTCATTGTTGATGAACAAGCCAAACTTGCGTCCATGTTCATCCAGCCACGCTTTGACAGCTTCAGGCGCTTCGGGCGCAGGTCCGTATTCCATGCTTTTGAAGATTTCAAGTATTTTCGACATAATAAACTCCAGTTCAATTAACCGCGAAGCACGCTAAGGGCGCTAAGAAAAAGCCTTTGTTCTTCTTGGCGTTCTTCGCGCTCTTGGCGGTTAACAATCTCTTATCCCATCGGCATGTGATGTTTCGCCGCGTAGTGACCTGTGATGTAGTGATACAACTGCCGCTCGATGTCGGTCAACAAACTGCTTGCGCCGATACGGAATAAGTCATTCTTCAGCCATTCATCGCCGAGTTCTTCCTTCATCAGTGACTGCCAAGTCATCGCCTGCTTCGCGGAGCTAATTCCACCCGCGGGCTTGAATCCCACTTTGTAGCCGAAGCGGTCGAGATAATCGCGGATGGCACGCGTCATCACCAAGCTGAATTCCAACGTGGCATTGACCGTTTCCTTGCCTGTGGATGTCTTGATAAAGTCCGAGCCCGCCATCATGGACACGAGGCTGGCTTGATAGACCTGTTTGAGCGAACCGAGGTCACCTGTGGCGAGGATGGTCTTCATGTGCGCGTCACCGCAGGCTTTGCGGAATTGCTGCAACTCGTCGTACATGGCTTGCCAATCGCCAGTTAATACATAGTTGCGGGCGATGACCACGTCAATTTCTTTTGCGCCAGCTTCCACGGCTTGCTCAATTTCTTGAATGCGCTGTGGCAGAGGAGTCTGTCCCGCAGGAAAACCTGTCGCAACAGAGGCAACTGGAATGTTAGAGCCTTGAAGCGCGTGAACTGCATCCGCAACACGGTTAGGGTACACGCAGACCGCGCCAACGGTGATCTTCTCACCATCCAATCCAAGTTTTTCCAGCATATCAGGGCGCAGCGGTTGTTTCGCCTTCGCACACAGACGATGAACACGCCCAGGCGTATCGTCGCCTGCAAGGGTGGTCAGGTCAATATTGGTGATGGCGCGTAAAAGCCATGCCGCCTGCCAGTCCTTTTTCACGGTGCGGCGACCTGTCAGCGTGGCGGTGCGACGCTCCACTGCGCTCTTGTTGATGTGCGCGCCCATCACCCAATCAAGGTCGAGGGGCGTGCCGGGGTTACGAGTGTGGTTACTGGTCATGAGATAAGCCTTTTTCACGAACAAGTTGTCTTACAGATTCAATTATACAGTGAATGAGACCCGCTTTCAGTAAGATGTTTAGTACCCCATGGAAGACATCAGGGTTGTAATGAGCGTATTTACCCGTACAAGAAAAGGAGAATTCGTTATGACGTTCGTATTGGTTCGCTTTAGTGTTGAAGATTTCGAAAAATGGAAGTCCGTTTTTGAAGAGACCGCCGCATTGCGCAAAGCGTCCGGTTCGAAAGGCGTTCGCGCCTTCACCAAGGTAGACAGCCCAAATGAGGTGACGATCCTCGCGGAATATTCCGACCTTGAAACCGCCCGGCAATTCTTCCAGTCACCCGAACTGCGCGCGGCACAGCAGAGTGCCGGGCTGAAAGCTCCACCTGAGCTAAGCTTTTTAGACGAGAAGTTCAGCCTTCCAACTTGATCAAAACAACAAACGACCCCTTCAAGGCATCGAAGGGGTCGTTTACTATCGGAAACACGCCTACTTGATGATATCTCCTGAAAGCCATTCCGGGTCTTTTACAGACCGGCTGGCATTCCAGTCGCCCACCACCTGCTTCAGCATATCCGCTTTGTGATAGCGCAGGGTTTCGATCGCCTCGGCATAGCGTTTATATGCAGAGCGGTCGCGAGTCTGTTCATTGCCCAACTCGCGGTGAATGACCTTGAGCAACGCCAGGGCAAGATCACCGTTCAATTCATCAGATTCGAATAGCTTCTGAAAAAGATTCAGTGTATCGAGAAGGGATGGGGTGCGAAACAAAAGTTTGTACAAAGGTGTCGAATTCATGAATACCGATATTATACCCAGCGATTGAATAAAATCCCGGTACGTTATAATCTCGGAAAGGAGATTTCATGAATACCATCCCCCCACCCGCCAAAGAAGAATATGCCCCCTATTACGACGGTTACGTTCAATTCGCGATCAAACGCGGGGATGTGACCGTCTCCCTGCCGCTTCAACTCGATGAGCTGAAAACGGCGCTGGGAGCTTTATCTGACTCACAAGCACGCTTCAAACCCGGACCCGCAGAATGGTCCATCAAAGAAGTCGTTACGCATCTGATAGATACCGAACGCGTCTTTGCCTATCGGTTATTCTGCATCTCCCGCAAGGATAAAACGCCCCTGCCCGGCTTCGAACAGGATGATTACGTCCGCGAGTCCGGCTCAGATGAAATTCCGCTCACCGACCTGCTAGCTGAATTTGATCACCTGCGCCGTGCCAATATCCTAGCCATCCAGAATACAAAGGAAGCGAACTTTGCCGAGATGGGCACCGCCAGCGGAAACCCCGTCAGCGCACGGGCGTTGGTGTATATGTTGGTCGGACATGTAGAACATCACATGGCGAGCCTGAACGAAAAATATCTGCCTTTCGCGTAAATCCATTCGTGACAGTCGTATTTTTTACGGCTGTCACTTTTATTTACAAGGAAACCTCATGCCCTCAAAAACGCATCAACCCAGCGCACCCAAACGACCTCATCCACTCACCAGCCACGGTGTCACTCGCATCGACGACTATTACTGGCTCCGTGACAAGGAAGACCCGGAGACCCAAAAGTATTTGCGTTCAGAGAGCGATTATCTCGAAGAAGTGATGGGGCACACCCAATCCCTGCGGGAGGCGCTCTTCTCTGAGATGAAGAACCGCATCCAGGAAACAGATTCAACTGTCCCTGAGAAGCGAGGCGACTTTTTCTATTACGAGCGGACGGAAGCGGGCAAGCAATATCCCATCTTCTGCCGCAAGGCTGGCTCGCTCGAAGCTCCCGAAGAAATTCTGCTTGACCAGAATCAACTGGCAGAGGGCAAATCCTTTTGCGGCATCAGCGGATTTGTTCCCAGCCCGGATGGCACGAAGCTTGCTTATCTCGTAGATTTTGGCGGACGGGAAATTTTTGAAATTTACATCAAAGACATCGCCAGTGGCGAGTACTTCCCTGAAGTGCTTGAGAATATTTCGGGCAGCGCCTACGAGCGCATGGGTGTGGAATGGGCGAACGACAGCAAGACTATTTTTTACATTACGCTCGATGAAACCTTGCGCCCAGATAAGTTGTTCCGTCATGTAGTGGGCAGCGACCCGAAAGAGGATGTGCTGGTCTTGCATGAAGAAGATGAGACTTATTATCTTTTCTGCAACAAGACCCGTGATGATGTTTTCATTACCACCTATCATTACAGCACCAACACGCGCGAGTTCCGCTTTATGGATGCAAACGACCCCACCAGTGAATTGAAGATCTTACAACCGCGCGTCGAAGGGTTGGATTATTACGCTTCGCATCACAACGGGAAGTTCTTCATTGTCCACAACGAGAATGCGAAGAATTTCAAGGTAAGCCTTGCTCCGGTGGAGAACCCAGGTAAAGAGAATTGGACGGATATTCTGCCGCATCGTGAAGATGTTTTGGTGGAGGGCGTGGATACTTTTGAGAAATATATCGTCGTGCATGAACGCAAAGGTGGGTTGAAGCAGTATCGCATCAGCGACGTGGACGGGCTGAGCAATGTGCGTTATGTTCAATTCCCCGAACAGACTTACAGCGTGTACCCCGAAAGCAATGTCGCATTCGAAACGAACCTGCTGCGCCTGCGCTACTCTTCGCTCATTACACCGTTCACCATTGTGGATGTCCACATGGATACGGGCGAATGGGATATACAGAAGGAAGAAGTAATCCACGGGTTGGATAAGAAAAACTATGTGATGGAACGCATCCATGCCACCGCGCCCGATGGAACACAGGTACCGCTTTCGATTGCATATCGCAAAGACCTGCAAAAGAAAGACAGCAGCAATCCCGCATTGATGTACGGCTATGGTTCTTATGGGGCGACGATTGACCCTTATTTCGACTCCAATCGCTTCAGCCTGATCGACCGTGGATTCGTGTATGCTATCGCACACATCCGCGGCGGATATGACATGGGGCGGGAATGGTACGAAAAAGGCAAGATGGAATTCAAGCGTAATAGCTTCATAGACTTTATTGCCTGCGGCGAGCATTTGATCAAAGAAGGGTATGTCGCTAAAGATAAGCTTGCCATTCAAGGCGGCTCGGCAGGCGGGTTGCTCGTCGGTGCCTGTATGACGATGCGTCCGGATCTCTTCAAGGCGGTCATTGCCAAAGTTCCATTCATGGATGTAGTCACAACTATGGAAGATGCCAGTATTCCGCTCACGACGCAGGAGTACGATCAGTGGGGCAACCCGGAGGATAAGGCGATGTTCGAGTATATGCTTTCCTATTCCCCATATAACAACCTGCGAAAAACGGACTATCCCAACTTGCTCATCACCACCGGCTTGAACGATCCACGTGTCTCCTTTTGGGAGCCTGCCAAGTTCACGGCAAAATTACGCGAGCTAAAAACAGATGACAACCTGGTGCTCTTCTACGTCAACTATGATTCAGGTCACGCCGGGGCGAGTGGACGCTACGACTACATCAAAGAGATCGCGCTGGATTATGCGTTTTTGATGGATCGAATAGGGATAAAATAGAGTAATAAATAAAAAGACCCTCGAAAAAAAACTCGAGGGTCTTTTTGATTCAAAATTTATTTACGCAGGTTGAGCCGCTTTGGCAACCGCATCTTCCACCATCTTGGTGGTCAGCGATTTGGGGCGCTCGATCGGCATGCCGAGACCGCGCATCCAAATGTAGTTGGCGGTCACACCGAGAGCGCGACCTACACCGAATAACACGGTGTAGAAGTCAAAGTCGCGCAAGCCGTAATAATACTGGAGCGTGCCGCTGATTGCATCGACGTTTGGAGCGGGGTTCTTGGCTTTGCCCTGTTCCTTAAACACAGCCGGGACCACGTCAAAGACCATGTCGGCGAGGCGCACCAGCTCATCATCTGGGAAGCGCTTCTTGGCGAAATCCATCTGTGCGGTGAAGCGCGGATCAGGCACGCGCAATACAGCATGACCATACCCGGGGATGACTTGTCCACCGTTGAGGGTATCCCATGAGAATTTATACAATTCATCACGAGTTGGGACGCCGCCGAACTTTTCCTTAACTTCGATCAACCAGCCCAGGCATTCCTGATTGGCAAGCCCGTGCAGAGGTCCAGCCAGCCCGTTGAGAGAGGCGGAGAAGGAAAGGTACGGATCGGAAAGCGCGGAGCCGACAAGGTGCATAGCATGCGCTGAGACGTTACCAGATTCATGGTCGCTGTGCAAAATGAAATATAGGCGGGCAAGTTCGGAATAGCCTTTCTTGTCCGACACCTTCATCATGCGTGAGAAGTTCAAGCCGTAATCTTGCTTGGGGTTATATTTCGGTTTGCTGGTTTCACCAAAATATTTCATGCGGTAAATATACGCAGCAATGATGGGAAGTTTCGCTGTCAGGTCGAGGCTGTCTTCGAGGGCGGCTTCCCAATATTGATCTTTCTTCATGCCTTCATGATAGCGCTTGGCAAAGACCGAGCCATTCTGCAAGGCAAGTACCGCCTGAGAAAGCAAAGTCATCGGGTGCGTTTCTTTCGGCATGGACTTGAGCATCTTGAAAACGTATTCGGGAACTGCGGCTCGTTTCGCCCATTCAGCTTCCACTTCGAGAGCCTGTTCCTTCGTGGGAACTTCACCGATCAGCAGCAGGTAGAACAAACCACCCACCAACGGCATTTTGCCGCCTTTTGCTTTGGGAAGCGCCTTGAGCATATCGGGGATGGGCATGCCACGGAAAAGAATCCCGTGCGCAGGGTCAACAAAAGAGACATCGGTCAGCAGGGATTTAATATCGCGCATCCCGCCGATCACCTGCCCCACGGTCACCTGATCGATCACCACATCGCCGTGTTCCTTCGCCAGAGATTTAATGCGTTCGCGCCAGGCAGGCAATTGAGCAGACATTTTTTCATGCAAAATCATGGCAGACTCCTATGCAAATTTATGAACCGTGATCCGTAATTCGTATTGCGTAAAGAACTATTACGAATTACGCATTACGAACTATAGACTCACCACGCTCTTCAGCGCATCATGCGATTCTTTAACAGAAGCCGCCGATTTCTCGAACATGGCTTTCTCGTCGGCATCGAACTTGTATTCGATCACTTTTTCCATGCCACCAGCACCGAGCATCACTGGCACACCGAAGTACATGTCGTTCAAACCATAATCGCCCTGCATCAAAGTGGCGCAAGGAACGATCAATTTCTTGTCTTTCAAAATAGCTTCTGCCATCTGCACACAAGCCATGGATGGCGCGTAATACGCCGAGCCGGTCTTGAGCAGATTTACGATCTCACCGCCGCCCTTGCGAGTGCGGTTGACGATGGCTTCGAGCTTATCGGCAGGGAAATATTCCTTCAAAGGAATGCCCGCAATATTGGAGTGGCGGGTCAGCGGAACCATCTCATCGCCATGTCCACCCAACACATAGCATTGCACATTTTCAACCGAAACGCCGGCTTCCATCGCCACAAAAGCGCGCATGCGAGCCGAGTCTAAGATGCCAGCCTGACCGATCACGCGTTCGCGCGGAAGACCGGTCACCTTTTGGGTAAGGTATGCCATGGTATCGAGCGGATTGGTGAGCACAATGTAGAAAGCGTTGGGTGAATGCTTCAGGGTTTCTTTAGCAGCCTTGCCCACGATCTCCGCATTGGTCTTGAGCAAGTCTTCACGGCTCATACCGGGTTTGCGCGCGATCCCCGCTGTAATGATGATGATATCTGAGCCTTTGGTGTCTTCGTAATTATTCGTGCCCATCACATGGGCATCTTTACCGATGATGGGCATGGCTTCGAGCAGGTCGAGGCTTTTGCCTTGCGGCATGCCTTCCACGACGTCCAACAGAACAACATCAGCTAATTCGCGTTCGGCGATCCAATGCGCAGCGGTTGAACCTGTATTTCCCGCACCAACAATTGAGATTTTCTTCATCGTTCCTCCAATGGAATCGGCTGAAAAAGCCGTATTTTTCACTAATTTTATCCGAAAGTGACCTATATCAAAAGTACAAAATGTCACATTTTTACTCAACAAAACAGGCTCGCTTATGACGAGCCTGTTAGCAGGAAAACCCTTGGGATTGGATTCTGCCCAATGGACGGAATCAACTATCCCGTAGGCGGAGGCGGAACTTTATCCGCTTCTTTCTTAACTGTGGGCTGTTTCCTCTTCCAGCGACTCGAGATAACGGGTCGCCTGGATCGCTGCCGCGGCGCCCATACCCGCCGAGGTGACAACCTGCTTGAAGGTTGGGTCAGCCGCCTCACCCGCCGCAAACACGCCGGGGATGTTGGTTTCCATTTTGTCGTTGACCTTGAGGTAGCCGAGGTCGCTCATTTCAAGCTGACCCTTATACATTTGGGTGTTGGGTGTATGACCGATGAAGATGAACAAGCCGTCGGTGTCGAAGGTGCTTTCTTCGTTGGTTTTCACATTCTTGAGTTTGAGGGTGGTGAGTTTCTCACCTTGATTGACTTCAGTGACGACCGTATTCAAGACGAAGTTTATCTTGGGATGCGTTTTGGCACGCTTCTGAAGAATGGCACCCGCGCGAAAGTCTTCGCGGCGATGAATGAGTGTGACCGAGGAAGCGTAACGGGTAATAAAGAGTGCTTCTTCAAATGCGCTATCGCCACCGCCCACCACGACCACTTTCTTATCCTTGAAGAACCAGCCGTCACAAGTGGCACAATAGGATACGCCGCGTCCGGTCATTTCATATTCGCCAGGAATTTCGAGATGTACCGGGCTTGCACCGGTGGCGATGATGACGCTTTCGGCATAATAGTCGCCGCTGTCGGTAGTGACCTTATACGGGCGCTGAGAGAAGTCCACTTCGTGCGCCATGTCGAATTCGACCTTCGCGCCGAAATGCTCTGCCTGCTTCTGGAAAAGCTCGCCGAGTTGCGGTCCGCCCACGCCTTCGGGGAAGCCGGGGTAGTTTTCAATGGTGTGTGTGAGCGCTGCCTGCCCGCCCAACTGCATACCGGTCAGGACAACCGGGGCGAGTTCAGCGCGCGCCGCATACAACGCAGCGGATAAGCCTGCGGGACCTGCGCCTAATATCAAAACTTTTACGTGTCTATTGTCTGTCATGGTTTCCTGCCAATTTTGAGTTTCGTTCATCGTTGAGACGATGGGATGGGAATACTTATTACGGGTTGCATTTTATCAGATGCGCAGGGCAGGGAAAGGTTGCAAGGGCATTTTCAATCCTGACATCTCAAATAAATTTCCAACGCAACCTCCACAGTCTCCACATTCTCTGGCGCGGACGTACACATTTTCTCCATAATGGGTTGATAAAGTATAGACCATTGACTTAAAGAAACACTCACCAAGGAGAGCATTATCTTATGAAAGCCGTTGTACATTACAGCTATGGTTCGCCCGATGTTTTGAAAATTGAAGAAGTTGAAAAGCCCACCGTCACTGAAGATGGCGTACTAGTTCGCATTCACGCATCCTCTGTCAACCCGGCAGAGTGGTATAGCGTAAAAGGTTTGCTGATCGCCCGCGGACCGAATGGTTTATTCAAGCCCAAAGACCCGCGCGTTGGTGGAGATTTTTCCGGGGTTGTCGAGGCGGTTGGCAGCAAAGTAACAGATTTCAAGGTTGGCGATGAGGTCTACGGCGGGCGCAGTGGAGCGTTTGCCGAATATGTCAATGTCGTCAATGCCGTAGTTCGCAAACCCGCAAACATCTCACACGAAGAAGCTGCGGCAGTCCCAACGGCAGCGCTCACTGCCTTGCAAGGATTAAGAGATCACGGGAAGATCAAGCCCGGGGACAAAGTATTAATCAACGGCGCGGCAGGAGGCGTAGGCACGTTCGCGGTGCAGATCGCCAAAGCCCTTGGCGCAGAAGTGACCGCAGTGACCAGCACTAAAAACGTCGACATGGTCCGCTCGCTGGGAGCAGACCATGTTATTGACTACACCCGCGAAGACTTCACCAAAAATGGACAGCTCTATGACCTGCTGTTGGATGTTGCTGGTACGCGGTCATGGCGGGATTACAAGCGTATCTTGAAACCCGATGCCCGCTTTGTCATTGTCGGGTCGCCTAGTGGGAATCAGATCATCGGTCCGCTGGGTTATGTGCTCAGGATCAACTTTGGGGCAATTGGCTCAAGCCAAAAAGTGTCCTTTTTCATCGCGCAGTTCAGCCGTGCAGATCTCTCAACGCTGCGAGAACTGATCGAAGCCGGAAAAATAAAACCAGTCGTAGAGAAGGTTTATCCGCTGGTGCAGGTGGTTGACGCCATGAAACATCTGGGAACGGGTCATGCACGAGGGAAGATCGTGCTCAAAATGAAATAAGTGAATGCGCCTTTAGCAACAAATACTCCAGAACCACGTATACTGGGAATATACTTTATCGCTTTGTTACGTAGGAGACCCAATGGAAATCAAATATTTTGAATTTGCAAAACATCTCATCCGCTTTAACCGGCAGGTTTATCTCGACCACAATGCGACGACACCTGTCAGCGACCATGTGCGCAACAAAATGGATCGGACGTTGAAGTACCATTATGGGAATCCCTCGTCTTTTTATGGCATGGGTAGAAAATCAGCAGGGTTATTGGAAGAAGCCCGAGAGCAGGTGGCAAACGCCATCCACGCCGCCCCCTACGAGGTGATTTTTACAGCGTGCGCAACCGAATCCAATAACGCTGTGCTTAAATCGGTTGCCGCTCACTTTTACCCACAAAAGAAAAAGATCATTTCCACACCCATTGAACATCCTTCCATAACGAATACATTGGCGTATCTGGAAACGCAGGGAGTGGTCGTTGAGTTTTGCCCTGTGGACAACAAAGGGCGCGTGCAGCTCGCTGAATTGGAAAAGCTGGTAGATGAAGATACTTTCTTAGTCTGCTGTATCTTAGCCAACAATGAGACCGGCGTCCTTCAAGACATCAAGGCGGTGACAAAAATCGCCAAAAAACACGGAGCTCTAGTACTGACAGACTGTGTGCAAGCCTTGGGAAAGATACCAATTGACGTCCATGCGTGGGATGTTGATTACGCTTCTTTTTCGGCACATAAACTGTATGGTCCAAAGGGAGTCGGGGCCTTGTACGTCAAACAAGGCAGTCCGTTTGCGCCGTTCCTGCATGGCGGGCATCAGGAAAGCGGCTTGCGGGCTGGGACGGAAAGCATTCACAACATCGTCGGCTTCGGCGCTGCTTGTCAGCAAGTGGAAAAACTTCTAGCACATGCCGGGCTCGTCCGCGCATTGAAAGGACAATTAATTCAGCGCCTCAAGGAAATCAAGCCAGATTGTGTCGTCAATTCACCGGAAGCAGATTCTGAATGCCTGCCGAATACGCTCAGCATCTCCTTCCCTGGCGTGGAAAATGCCGCACTGATGGGTATGTTGGATTATCGCGGGATCGCCGTCTCTGCCGGTTCGGCATGCAGTACCGGCGACGATGCGCCCTCACATGTTTTGAAAGCGATCGGTTTATCCGATCAAGCCGCGCGTGAAACAATTCGCATGAGCCTTGGGCACGATACCTCGGCACGAGACATTCAATATACGGCGCAGGTGGTTCAAGATTATCTCGAAGGTCGAATTTCATATGTCAATATGCTTGCTCCCGCTCAGTTGAACGAGACGATCCTTTTTAGTAAAGATACCTACATACTCGATGTACGCCCATCTGATGATCGGAAACGGTTCAAAGGATTGCCGAACGCGCATGAGGTCAACCCGTTATATGTGGAACGATATTTGAAGCAACTCCCCCGCGATAAGCAGATCGTAGTGTACTGCCCGGGAGGCGGACTTTCGGTGATGATCTCCTATTACTTGAAATCGAAAGGTTTTAAGCGCATCACTAATCTACGCGGTGGACTTGACGCATGGAGAGAACGGCGCAGTGATCTATATCAAAAATATGCGGGGCAAAACATGCAAGTGCTTGAAGAAGACTCTGAGCGTTAACCAATTTAAATGCAAAACTCGACTGCTGACGGCGGACCACGATCTATAGTCTGCCGTCAGCGGTCTTCGGTCGGTCGCTTTAACACTTTTCCTACATTCCCTCCACAATCCCTCACCTACCCATCCATATTTCCTCCACAATGGATTGATACATTTAGCGCATAGGAACAAACTAAATCAAAATCCTATTGAGAGGTAAAAATGAAAAAAGGTTCGTTTATTGTGTTTCGTGTTCTCGGTCTTCTGCTCATGCTCGGGTTGATCGCAGGTGCAGGGGTATTTAGCTACCAAGCCGGTATGGCACGCGGAATTGAGCAAGCTCCCGAAGTTGCCGCCGCCATCGAAAAAGCCGCTGAAGATGGTCAGCCCGTGATGCCGATGTACAGCCATGGCTATGGTTATGGCTACCCGCACGGCTATGCCTTCGGCTATCGCCATCACTTCAATCCCTTCGGCGCGATCTGCTTCTCCTTCCTGTTCCTCTTCCTGTTCTTCGGTGCGATGAGAATGATTTTCTTCCGCCGAATGCGACATGGCTGGGGTCACCACGGGCATCATGGTCCCTGGGGCAAAGGCTGGGAAGGCAACGTCCCACCGCACTTTGAAGAATGGCACAAGCGTGCTCATGGCGAGAAGCCTGCGGAAGGTAATGAAGAATCCGCCAAGCCGGAAGATAAGTAACGAGTAAAAAGAAATGAGTAACGAGGAAGAGCTTTTTCTCGTTACTTGTTTCTCGTAACTTATTCTTTCATCCTTCATCTTTCATCCCACTTCACTTATACTCCCCCCATGCCTGAACTAATCCTCGTTGTTGATGATGAACCCAAGATCGTGCGCATTGCGCGTGACTATCTGGAAAAGAACGGCTTCCGCGTGGTGACAGCGGGAGACGGTCAATCCGCGCTGACAGTTGCCCGCAACGAAAAGCCCGACTTGATCGTGCTCGACCTGATGCTCCCCATCATGGACGGACGCGAAGTCTGCAAGACGCTGCGCCGCGAAAGCGACGTGCCCATCATCATGCTCACAGCTCTCGCCGAAGAAGTGGACCAGGTGACAGGTCTTGAAATCGGCGCGGATGATTACATCACCAAGCCATTTTCGCCGCGCGCATTGGTAGCACGAGTCCGCGCATTATTGCGCCGCAGCAAAGGCGAGGTCAAACCGCCCAGCCTCATCCGCCTCGGCGGCTTGGAAGTGGACCCGGATCGCTACTCGGTCACGTTCAATGACAACCCCATCAAACTCACGCCCAACGAATTCAAACTCCTGCAATTGCTCGCAAGTCGCCCGGGGCAAACCCTTACCCGCGAACAACTACTTGATGATCTGCACGGTATCGCATCCAGTTTCGACCGCAGCGTCGACTCACATATCAAGAACTTGAGAAAGAAACTCGAAGCCGCATCCGGTGAAAATATGATCGAGACGGTGTATGGCATTGGATATCGGTTTATTACGAGTAACAAGGGGTAAGAAATAAGGAACGAGAAACGAGGAAGAACTTTTCACTCTTACTCATAACTCTTTACTAATATCTCACCCACAAAAACCCACCATGAAACATTTCCATCCCCCACATTCCGATCAACCCAGACGCTTTTCGTTCAAGCGCCGCAGCCGCGGACGAAGATTTTTTCCATTTGCATTTTTTTTCTTTGGCATTTTTTCACTATTTTTTGGCGGCGTGGCTGCCGCTTTATACTGGGCATTTTCTGAATATTCAGGGATTCGCAATATTTGGCTGCTAATCTGTGCTGCACCCGTGGCAGTAATCGTATTAGCAGTCTTCACCGTGTTCACCTTATACATGCGTTTTGGGCAGCCGCTCAGCGATATGTTCAACGCCATTGATTCAGTCGCAGAAGGCAACCTATCTGTTCGTGTGAAGGAGAACAAGTCTGATATGTTCAACGAATTGGTCAAGCGCTTCAATAAAATGGTCGAGGAACTCGAACGTGCCGACCAACAGCGCCGTAACCTCACCGCCGACATCGCGCATGAACTCCGCACGCCATTGCACATCATTCAAGGCAACCTCGAAGGTCTGCTCGACGGAGTCTACCAAGCTACACCAGACCACATCAACAATACATTGGATGAGACCAAACTACTCACCCGCCTGGTGAATGACTTGCAGACTCTCTCTCTCGCCGAAACGGGACAACTTCCGCTTCACCCCACCCGCTTCCTGCTCGCTGACCTGATAGCGGACCTCACTTCCAGTTTTTCTGCCCAAGCCAAAACGCAAGGCATAGATTTATCTTCTCAAATTGATAACCCCACTCAAGAACTCAACGCCGATTATGACCGGCTCAATCAGGTATTATCGAACCTGATTTCGAATGCTCTGCGTCACACACCGCCGGGTGGGAAAATTTCTCTCGAAGCAGAATCAATAATCGGTGAGGAAAGAAGCGTGCGGATCAAAGTCAAAGATAGCGGGTCGGGCATTGCTTCCGACGATCTCCCTTTTATCTTTGACCGTTTCTGGCGCGGCGATAAATCGCGTACCAATCGCAGCAACAGCGGGCTGGGTTTGGCAATCTCAAAACAATTGATCCTCGCTCACAAAGGGACAATTGATGTGGAAAGTGAAGTTGGCAAAGGAACGACATTTATTATTGATCTATAAAAAAAGTCCTCCCGTTTGGGAGGACTTTTGGTTACCTTGTATCTATGGAGCAAACTGAGAAAAGGTTTCTCCAATTATTGGAGCAAGTGCCATCATACCGATAAAGACGATACAACCGCAGAAGATACCGATCACAAAAGCAGGGATCAACACGGAACCAACCGCCTTGCCCCAGTCAAACCGATTCACTGCTTTAACCGCCATGATGTTCAAGACAGTCGTATAAATGCTTATGACAAAACTAAGTGCACTAA
>JAFLCE010000101.1 GCA_017303655.1 Anaerolineae bacterium | reverse complement strand
CATTTTTCGCAGAAAGAATAACAGCAGGTGCTGTAACTCCACTCTTGCGAAGTTCCTTGAGCTTGCTTGGTCTTTCTTGTTGGTATTTTTTGGAGCCGGTTGTTTTGGAATACAAAATCCACACGCCAAGCAAAAGCAATAATGTAACAATTGGTTTAGTATAGCTATCCGCTAAAGACACAAGCCATTCCATATAATTCTCCTAAGTAGAAATCGTATAAATTTTATCTTATTTTATTCCTAAGGTTGAAGTAATATGGCACAATTACATCGATAGGAGAATTATGAAACAACACATCTACTGGCACACTACCGTCCAAATGCCCGCTGATTCCAATCTCACACCCATCCCCCAAAAAGTGGATGTGGCGATCATCGGCGGCGGTTACACCGGTTTAAGCGCCGCACGGACTTTGGCGAAGCAAGGCGTGAGCGTGGTCGTCCTTGAAGCGGAGACCATCGGCTGGGGCGCGAGTTCTCGCAATGGCGGTATGACCTTGACTGGGCTAAAGCCTGCCATGCAATCAGTCATCAAAAATTATGGGCGGGAGTTGGCGAAGGAATTATTTCAGTGCTCTCTCAATTCAGTCAATATCATCGAGCAGATTGTCCAAGAAGAAAATATCAACTGTGGCTTCTCAAGATATGGTCACTTGCTCACGGCAAACAAGCCAAAGCATTATGAGTCCCTGCAAGGCGAAGTGGACTTCATGGCAAAGGAGTTCAATCACAACGTGCGACTCGTTTCGCCTAAAGATTTACGTTCTGAGATCGGCACGGATGTGTATCACGGCGCGCTGGTGGATGAAGTCAGCGGCGGGTTGAATCCGGCTCAATATGTGGCGGGGTTGGCGGGTGCGGCAGCTCGGGCGGGGGCAATACTTTGCGCGCGAGCGCGTGTGACCAAGATCGAGCGGAGTCAGAACCGGTTCTTCATCCAAACCGAAAGAGGGAAGGTAGAAGCAGAATCCGTTTTGGTGGCGACATCAGGCTATACGGGAAGTGCTACCAAGAAACTGCAAAAGAAAATTATTCCGATCGGGTCTTTTATTATTGCGACAGAAAGACTCTCGGACGAACTCGCACATGAACTCAGCCCAAAGAACAGAATGATCTTTGATTATAAACATTTTCTGAACTATTTCAGATTATGGGATAATCGCATGATCTTCGGCGGACGCGCGGCGTTCTTCCCTGAGAATGAAAATACGATTGCGCGAAGCGGCGAGATTTTGCGAAGCGAGATGATTAAGGTGTACCCGCAGTTGAAAGATGCAAAAGTGGAATATGTTTGGGGTGGCACCCTCGATTTTGCTTTTGACCAGATGACGCATGTGGGCGAGGAAGACGGTATCTTTTATTCGCTTGGCTATGCAGGTCATGGAGTGGCAATGGCAACCTATTTAGGCGCAAAAGTTGCCGAAGCCATGCTGAAGGGAAATATCAAAGATCATCCTTTCGCGAAGTTCAATTTTCCCGGTGCGCCAATGGGACTTTACAACGGCAACCCGTGGTTCCTGCCATTTGCGGGTATGTATTACAAGATATTGGATTGGGTGGAGTGAGAAAAAGGGATTAAAATAACGCAATATTTTTTAACAACTCAGGAGGCACGCATGGCGAAGAAAAAGGAAATGGAAGGCGAAGTCTATTATCCATCTGAGCAAGTGGTGGCACAGGCGCGGCTGAAAGATTGGGACGCGCTGGCAGAGAAAGCTGATAAAGACCTGGAAGGCTTTTGGGCTGCGGAAGCCTCTGAATTGGAATGGTATAAAAAGTGGGATAAGGTACTCGACGACTCGAATGCGCCGTTTTACAAATGGTTCGTTGGCGCACGTACGAATATCGTTCACAATGCCATTGACCGGCATCTCAAAACACATCGAAAAAATCAACTCGCGCTCATCTGGGAATCGGAAGACGGAAAAATTGATCGTACGTTCTCATATTATTCCCTGAACCGCGAAGTCACACGCATGGCAAACATCATCAAAGCCATGGGCATCGTTAAGGGTGAACGCGTGACCATCTACATGGGACGCGTGCCTGAGATCGTCTTCGCCATGTTGGCTTGCGCCAAGATCGGCGCGATTCACTCCGTGGTGTTCGGCGGCTTCTCGGTCGACTCGTTGCAGGGTCGCATCGAAGACAGCAAATCCAAACTCGTCATCACCTGTGACGGTTCATATCAGAACGGCAAAGTGGTGGAACTGAAATCCATCGTCGATGAATCGCTTAAGAAATGTCCCAGTGTTGAAAATGTGATCGTGGTCAAACGCGTCGGCAATGGCGTGACTATGGAAGCCGGGCGCGACCACTGGTATCACGACCTGTGCCAGTTACCCATCGCAAACGGTAAATGTGTCACCGAAGAAATGGACGCGGAAGATCCGCTCTTCATTCTCTATACTTCTGGTTCCACTGGCAAGCCGAAAGCCATTCTGCACACGCATGGCGGGTATATGGTCGGCACATATTCGACCTTGAAATATGCCTTTGATGTCAACGATATGGATCGCTGGTGGTGTACCGCCGACCCCGGTTGGATCACGGGTCATTCCTACCTCGTATATGGTCCCATGATCGCGGGTGTCACTTCCTTCATGTTCGAAGGCGGTCCCGCCTACCCGTACCCGAATCGCTGGTGGCAGTGCATCGAACGTTATGGCATCACCATTTTCTACACCGCCCCCACCGCCATCCGCGGGTTGATGCGCTTCGGCGAATCATGGCCCAACAAGCACGATCTCTCTTCTTTGCGTTTGCTTGGCTCCGTCGGTGAACCGATCAACCCAGAAGCGTGGAAGTGGTATCACCGCGTCATCGGCAAAGAGAAATGTCCGATCATTGACACTTGGTGGCAGACGGAGACCGGCTCGTTCCAAATTACGCCGACGCCTGTTGTGCCTCTCAAACCTGGTTCTGGCACCCGACCTTTCTTTGGTCAAAAAGCCGAGATCGTGGACGAGCAAGGCAACCCGGTTCCAGATGACACCGAAGGCTACCTGACTTTGCTGCGCCCTTGGCCCTCGATGCTACGCACGATTTACGGCGATGATGAACGCTATGCATCTCAGTACTGGAGCAAGTACCCCGGTCGTTACACCACCGGCGATTCTGCCAAACGTGACAAGGACGGCTACTATTGGATCATCGGTCGCGTGGACGATGTGATCAAAGTTTCCGGTCACCGCCTTGGAACTGCCGAAGTTGAATCCGCTTTGGTCAGTCACCCTGCGGTAGCGGAAGCCGCTGCGATTGGTCTGCCGCACGATGTGAAAGGTCAGGCGATCCATACCTTTGTGCTGTTGCGTGCTGGCTTCGCGCCTTCTGCTGAGCTGGCAGAAGAACTACGGCAGCATGTCGCCACTCACATGGGTCCGATTGCCCGCCCAGATGACGTGAAATTCCTTGATAAGTTGCCCAAAACTCGTTCTGGTAAAATCATGCGCCGTGTGCTCAAAGCCCGCGCGCAAGGTCTGCCCGAGGGTGATATCAGCACCCTGGAAGAGTAAACAGGCACGAGCGCAGAAAGAAGCGAAGCATCCGGGTTTTCAACCCGGATGCTTTTTTTCAAATTGATATTAATTTGCAAACTTTCGGTCAAGCGACTGCCATATAATACTTATCAACTATTTTCAAAGGAGCAAAGAAATGAAGAAGATTTTCAGTAGTGAAATATTTTTGGGGACCATGATCGCCATTCTCAGTGTGTTCACCGCCTATTCAAGCTATTTGGGCGCCATGTCTGACTCGGAACAAAACAAGTTTGAGATCCTTGGCATGCAGCAGTTGAACGACGGCAACGCCGAATATCTGCGCGCCAATCAGGATATTACCCAAGACTACAACTACTTCGATAACTGGTATTTGAATGTGGACGAACGCCCTGACATTGCTGAGTATTATCAGTTCAACTTCTCAGAAGCGTTGACCTCTGCCTTCGAAAGTGAACCAGACGTGGTATGGACTGATGAATATTACGACAGCATGTACGCCGATGCGACCGCGCTCTGGGATGAATCGGATATCAATTTTGATACCGCTTCTCAATGGGACGAACGCGGCGACCAGCTCCAGCTTGTGATGCTTATTACGGCGCTCGGACTCGCCTTTGTGGCTTGGGCGTCTCTGCTCGGTGCCGAAAGCAACATGCGCGTTCTATTTGCCATCTTCGGTACACTCGCTCTGATCGCTGGCATTGTCATCTTCATCGTGTTGGTTCCCGTAGTTGGATAAATCGAAATAACGAACAGCGCGTCCTTTGCCGGACGCGCTGTTTTGTTTTAACCGTCAAGGTCGAAGACAACTTCTGTGAGCTTACCTGCTTCTACAAAAACAAAACGTTCTTTGAGCCCGGAAGAATCACTAAAGGCGATCTTATATTTACCTGGCGGCAAACTGCTCAAGACTGCGTCTTCAGGATTGAACTCAAACCCCTTGGTATAGGTAGTGATGTAATAAGTATAAATCGGGTCATCACTTCCATCGGCATAGCGAGTGATCACTAATGGACGTTCGTAATTTCTCTCGTAACTAGTTTTTAAAGTAACAGACAAAGCACCCATCCCTTGCGGAGGAAGCATCCACAACTCGGGGTTCTGGGTGGAGAAATAATCTGTATAAGCGCTACCTGTGCGGACCTCAAAGTGGAGATGACTACCAGTTGCGCCGCCTGTCGCCCCAACCTGACCGATCTCATCGCCAGCGTTTACGGTATCACCAACTCGCACCAAGATGGAAGATAGATGCGCATACAAGCTATAGATTTCATTGGCGTGCTGAATAATAACGACATTGCCGTAAAAATTCGTCCACGGGCTGAACTTGGTGGTTTTATCTGCATCCGCAAACACTACTTCACCATCCCCAGCAGCATAGACGGGTATGCCAAAGGCATTTTGAAATTCCACGCCATGGTGCGGGTCGCGTTTTCCATTTTGGGTAGAGGCGTAGGCATACGACAAATCTATTCGGTCATTGTCTGGCGGCTGAATCGGGCGTTGAAAGAGAAATGTTCCATCAACAATACAGTAATCCGCAGTGGATGGGTCACAGGGAATTGGAGTTACTGTCATCGTAGGTGAAATGGGAGTCTCACTACTCACTGATATAGAAAGTTCTGTAGGTACAAGCAGGGTTGAAGTCGCTGTGAAAATTGGAAATGGGGATTGAGTTGGCGTTAGAGCCGTTTCAGAGGCAGGCAAGTTACAACTGACAATTCCCAGAGCAAAAATAATCAAAAAGACACGTTTCATGGTGACTTCCATTTTACATCAGGAACGAAAGCATATTAAATCCATGCCAGGGTCGGGGGAAACCAACCTAAAAAATATAATCATCTCATCGCACCCAGTCACTGGAAAACATCATGAAACCAACACTAAAAATATCACTCACCCTTTTGCTCGGACTCTGCATCCTGCTTTCAAGCCATCCACAATCTGCCAGCGCCCAAACTGAGCAGATCACCTTCGCCGTCATCGGGGATTATGGCTTGGCGGGGCAGCCACTTTTGGATGTTTCAAATCTCATCAAAAGTTGGAATCCAGATTTCATTGTCACCCTTGGCGACAATAACTATCCAAACGGGCAAGCTTTTACAATAGATGACAACATCGGGCAGTATTTTCACGAATATATTTTTAATTACAAGGGGAAATATGGCAGCGGCTCCCCCACACGCAGGTTCTACCCATCCTTAGGAAATCATGACTGGGGCACAACCGGGGGGAAACCATTGTTTGATTTTTTTGGGGATGTCAAACGCCTAACCTATTACGGCTTCGTGCAAGGACCCGTCCATTTTTTTGTGCTTGATAGTGATCGCAACGAACCCGATGGAGTCACTGCGACCTCAGATCAGGCGAAGTGGTTAAAGAAAAGCCTAGCCACCTCTACTTCACCTTTCAATCTCATTATCTTTCACCACGCACCATATTCTTCTGGTCAACATGGACCAACTGAGTACATGCGCTGGCCCTTCAAGGAATGGGGCGCAGATGCTGTCTTAAGCGGGCATGATCATATTTACGAACGCTTGCTGGTGAATGGAATCCCCTATTTTGTGAACGGCGTCGGCGGCGCGGAGCTGTACGATATCCGTGCCATCGCGTCGGACAGTCAGGTACGCTTCAATCAAGATTTCGGCGCGATGCGTGTGGAAGCCACCAGCAACACAGTAAAATTCCAAATGTTTACCCGCGCAGGCGTGCTCGTCGATGAATACACAATCGGTGGAACCGCACCCAGTGTGTCTGCCATCACTCGTCAAAATAATAGCACGACCAACGCGCAAAACGTGAATTATCTGGTCACCTTTTCTGAGTCCGTTAGCGGGGTCGATGCAGCAGACTTTACTCTCACAACCAACTTGAGCGGCGCCAGCATCACCAATGTAAGTGGAAGTGGCAATGCCTACACTGTATCCGTCAACACAGGCAGCGGGGATGGAACCCTACGGCTCGACCTAAGCGATAACGACTCTATCCTAAATAGCCTTAGCCTACCCTTGGGCGGAACCGGCGCTGCCAACGGCAATTTCTTAAACGGTGAAACTTACACCGTAGACAAGACCGCCCCAGCCATCACTTCTATCTTGCTTGCTAACATAAGTCCCACCAATGCCGCCTCGGTAGATTTCTTGGTCACTTTCACGGAACCGGTCACCGGCGTGGATGCTGGTGATTTCGCAATTATCACTAATGCGGGTGCAAGCATCTCGAACGTCAACGGATCGGGTGCCAGTTATACAGTTTCAGTTGCAAACGGCAATGGGATTGATAATCTACGAATCGACTTTCTCCCAAATAACACCATTAGTGATATAGCCGGTAATCTTATAAGTGCCGGCTTCACGGCTGGTCAAGCCTACACCATCGATCGTCAAGCGCCGGCGGTGACTGCCATAACATACATCAACACGGCGAACGTTTCCAGTGTAGACTACGCTGTCCGTTTTTCAGAACCCGTTCTCGGCGTGGATGGAAGCGACTTTCTTTTATCCACCATCAATGGCGCACTCATCACAAACGTCACTGGTGCAGGAGACCTGTACACGGTGTCCATCTCGATTCAACCTGGCAGTGATAGTATCCGCCTAGACTTGAACAACAATGGCAGTATCAGTGACAGTGTTGGAAATTCGGTCAGTGGGAATTTTCTCGGTGAGATCGTCAACATTGCCATTGATACACCCATCGTCACTTCTATGATCCGTGCCAGCGCAAGCCCCACCAACGCGGCAAGTGTAGATTTTATTGTCACTTTCTCTGAGCCCGTCTTCGGTGTGGATGCGAGCGATTTTGTGCTCACCAATGGAACCGGCATTCTCAATATCAATAATGCCAATCCTTTTTACATCATCACGGTTGGAACAGGCACGAACGATGGTGAACTTAAACTCGAACTGCGTGACGATGACAGCATTCAAAACGCGCAAGGCATTGCACTGGGTGGCGTCGGCACAGGCAGCTTCAGCGGCGAAACCTATAGCATAGACCGCACTCCGCCGCAGGTCACTTCGATCATCCGCGCCAGCAACAGCCCAACGCCCAACCCCACAGTAGATTTCATTGTGACCTTCTCTGAACCGGTCAATCATGTAGATGCGAATGACTTCACGTTGACTCAAATGAATTTGATCAAAGCGTCCATTTTCGGCATAAATAATGCTGACCCCTTCTATATCATCACCGTTAACACAGGGGCTGGCTCTGGTGCGTTGCGGCTCGACTTGGTCACGAACGCCGTCATTACAGATCGTGCTGGCAATGCACTTGCGAATGCGGGCTTCACAGGCGGCGAAAGTTTTTCCGTTGCAAAAACCACAGTCAACTTTGCTGCGCCGAACATCACGGAACCACGAACAACTTTGACACAAAATTCAAGTCCGCTCATCGCGTGGTCCTCTGTGTGGGATGCACAAGCCTATGAAGTTTTTATTGCGCGCGATGCAAACTTCACGCAACTCGTCAGCGCACAGATCACTACCAATACTTCACTGGCTCAATCGCTTCTTGACGGCACCTACTACATCCGTGTCCGCGCCTATAACAAGGATCTCTACCCGGGAAAATTCAGCAAAACCATCACGCTAACTGTGGACACAACGCCTCCCCCTCCGCCCAGGCTTGTCAGCCCGACCCAAAACGCTACTACGCCCAAACGCCCCTGGCTGACATGGTCGGCTGTCGCTGGCGGAGTCGAATATCAACTGGAAGTGGATAACAACGCCGATTTCTCCAGCCCTGAATTCAAAGCTACGACCAATAAGGTCACGCTCCAAACCAAAGTACTGACCAAAAAGACCACCTACTATTGGCGCATCCGCACCAAAGACGCCGCTGGGAATTGGAGTGCCTGGTCTGTAGTAAGCTGGTTCTATGTGCCTTAAAGCAGGTTAGGCAATATTACTATTTTGAAGTTTGTTTCCAAAAAGTATAACCTCGTCCATCAGAAATTCATCGTGGGCGAGGTTGTTTTATTATCCATTATTACCTTTGGGGGAAATATAAAGCCTTACCTTTGGGTCTCCCGGTAAAATGTAGAAGCAGATAAAATAGGTGAAATTTATACAATCATCAACTCAGCAATCCACAAGGAAACGGAAATGCTCAAAAAAATTATTCATACATTAACACTACTTGTCTTTTTATCGGGATTGTTAGTGGCATCCCCACCCACCCCTGCCTACGCGGCAACCCTGACAGTGACCACCCTAACCGATGAAAATGACGGCTCATGTCTGGACGGTGATTGTTCGTTGCGAGACGCGATCCAAGTTGCCGCTGATAACGACACCATCAATTTCAGCGTGACAGGCACGATCGTCCTGAATTCTGTGCTCATCGTTAATAAAAGTCTGACAATCACCGGTCCAGGTTCCAGTCAGCTTACCCTGGATGGGAATGATCAACACCGGATATTCAACCTGGTCGATGAGACACCCACCAATACGATCAATATCTCTCGCATGACCATGACCAAAGGCTATGCCGACCCTGCTTTGGTTTGCGGCGGCGGGGCGATCACTAGTGAGGCATTCCTGACGATGGATGACGTTGTGATTACGGATAACCATGCGCCAGGCGGGGGGGTAAATTGTGCATATCCCCGTGGTGGCGGCATCGTGTTCTTCAACGGCAGAGGCAGCCTCACCCTTACCAACAGTACAGTCAGCAATAATTCCACTTATTTTGGCGGCGGCGGTATTTATTTCAGTTCTTATTATGGGAATATCAGCCTGGATAACGTAAACGTGGATGGCAATCTGACCACAGAGTCAAATGGGGGCGGGGTGTCTGTTGAAAATGCGCTTGCAACAGTAACCATCACAGATTCGATCATTTCCAATAACGATGCCATCGGTTCAAACGGAAGCGGCGGCGGCTTATATCTCCGAGACGCCAGCCCCATCCCCACCCTTGGCGACCCAAGCGCGACGCTAATGACGATTTCAGTCGAAAATACGTATATTTCCCTTAATAGCGCCTCCAGTGGGGGCGGTGGCATCTACAATAACCTTCCTGTTATTAATCTTACGAATAGCACCATTGCAGATAACTCCGCTTTCAATAATGGCGGCGGGTTGTATAACTATAACAGCACAGTCACCATTAATACCTCCACCATTAAAGGAAACACCGTTACCGGTGGCGGCACAAGTTATGGTGGCGGTATCTATAACGTTGGGTCAGAAGGCACTGGAGCCATGACCATTGTAAACAGCACTCTAACCGGGAACAGCAGTAGCTTTGGTAAGGGTGGCGCGCTCTATAACCAAGCTTCAGGTAGCGATCCGAACCCTCCTGGCATTGCCACAATCAACATCTACAATTCGACCATCGTCAGCAATAGCGCATACGGGAGCTTTGGCGGTGGTGGTATCTTTGTCTCTACGGCTACCGGCAGTGAAGTTTCAGCTGTCACTCTTTCAAATTCGATTGTGTATGGAAATACCCTCACCGGCAGTGGCACTAACGGCGAAAACTGCCGCTTAGAAAACTCAGGAACCATTGTTGCAAACAATCATAATCTTTTCCAAAACCTGGTAAACGACTGCGTCGCTGGCGCCAGCGATGTGACCAGCAACCTAGCTAGACCTTCGGTTGTAAGCGGTCTTACTAACAACGGCGGCACGACCCAAACCATGGCACTGCCGAACGGGTCGCCCGCCATCGATGCTGGCAGCAATGCCGTCTGCGCCGCGGCACCCGTCAATAATGCTTCGCAGAACGATATCATCCGTCCAGCGGGAAGCGCTTGTGATATTGGTTCATTTGAAAAATCCAATATCGCCATCACCATCGGCGGAGTGAAACGGGGCAACTACAACCTGACACAAGGCAGCAGCCAGCGCGTGAACTACGCCGGTCTGGATAGCGGACCGGTGGTGGTGGAATCTACAGATAGCACTAACTTGATCGCCGCCTTGCGCGATGCCTATTTCGTCAACGGACAACTAGAAAGCTTCGTGCAGTTGATGGGCTTGCCGCAAGAAAGCCTGTCCACTACATATTATTTCCCTGCCTATAACAACGTGACCCTGGATGGACAGTTGCGTTTTGGGAATGTGGGTGTTGCACCAACGACCGTCACAGTCACAATTGCAGGGGTGGTGCGCGGAACGTATCCACTCAACCCTGGGGAAGCCACGCGTGTCAATTACACCGGTTTGGATAGCGGTCCAGTCGTGGTGTCCAGTTCAGGTGGCGTACCGATCATCGCGGCGCTACGCGATGCCTATTATGTGGACGGCAGACTGGAAAGTTTTGCCCAGCTGATGGGCTTACCAGCGGAGAAGCTATCCACGAAGTACTACTTCCCCGCTTATAACAATGTGACCCTGGATGGGCAATTGCGGATTGGCAATGTGGGTAATAGCGCAACAACCGTGACGGTGACGATCGCAGGTGTGCTGCGTGGGACGTATCCATTAAACCCGAGCGAGGCAGTGCGTATCAATTACGCTGGTTTGGATGCAGGACCCGTAGTGGTAGAGAGTTCAGGCGGGATACCGATCATCGCCGCACTGCGGGATGCCTATTTTGTGAGTGGCAAACTGGTGAGTTTCGTGCAGTTGATGGGCTTGCCGCAGGAGCAGCTTTCAACGAATTACAATTTCCCTGCCTACAATAACGTTACTTTAGATGGGCAGTTGCGCTTTGGCAATGTAGGTATTGCACCGACAACTGTGACCGTGACAATAGGCGGAGTGGTGCGCGGGACCTATCCACTCAACCCGAGTGAAGCGGTGCGGGTCAATTATGCTGGTTTGGATGCGGGACCGGTAGTGGTTTCCAGCTCAGGGGGTGTACCGATCATTGCGGCATTGCGGGATGCCTACTTTGTGAACGGTGTCATTGAAAGTTTTGCGCAACTCATGGGCTTGCCGCTGGAGCAACTTTCGACTGGTTATTATTTCCCGGCTTACAATAATGTCACTCTCGATGGGCAGCTCCGCTTTGGGGTGCCGTAATCGGAATACGTTAGTTGATTTCACGAAGAGCCTTTCTCTTTCGAGAAAGGCTCTTCTTTATTTGCTGCTGTCGATATCTCAAATAGTTAATAAGTTAAGGTGATTAAATCATCAAGGCTATACACTAAAATTCTTTAGGGAATGCCTATCCTGTATACATCGAGTTTATTCAGTTCTTGACTCATCCAAATGCACCCAATATAATTCTAACAATTATGCAAGGTGGGAAATCTAAATAATCTCCCCAAAATAATATTGATCAAGAGGTATAGGAGGTACCCATGAAATCTACCAAAATACTGACCAGTCTTTTCGTCTTAATGATGCTAGTAGCATTACTAACTTCAACTTCGCCTGTTCAAGCTGGTATGTCGCAAATCCCATTAACAGCTAGTGGTGATTTAGTCTGGGCAAAAGGCTTTGGTGGAACTGGCAATGATGGTGGGTTTGGAATAATCACTGATACAAGTGGGAATAGCTATGTTGTTGGCGAATTTCAAAACACAGTTGATTTTGACCCTGGTGCTGGGACTACAAACCTTACCAGTGCAGGAAGCACAGATGGTTTTATAACAAAATTTGATAGTAGCGGCGCTTTTGTTTGGGTAAAACAATTTGGGAGTACTCTAGCAGACAGGGCTGTTGAAGTAAAACTTGATTCAAACAATGATCTATATATCACTGGTTATTTTCGCGGGACGGTTGATTTTGATCCCGGAGCTGGCACCACCAACAGGACTAGCAATGGTGAGAATGATATCTTTCTCTTAAAACTGAATAGCAGCGGAGGATTTGTTTGGGCAAAGAGTTTCGGCAGTACCCAATATGATGAAGGAGTTGATCTTGTGTTGGATAGCTCCAATAACATTCATCTATTGAGCGACTTTACTGGAACTGTAGATTTTGATCCAGGGGCATCAACAAATAATTTGACTAGCAATAGCGCAAACTTCTTTGATATTGCTGTGACAAAACTAGACGGCAATGGAGATTTTATTTGGGCAAAGGGTTTTGGAAGTACCAGTGAAGAATATGCAGGTGGAATTGAAGTCGGCGAGTCTGGAAATGTTTTCGTTACAGGTAATTTTGATGGCACTGTAGATTTCAATCCAGATGCTGGAGTATTTAACCTTACCAGTAGTTTTTACGACATATTCGTAAGCACATTAGATAGCAACGGACAATTTCTATGGGCAGCTAGAGTGGGTGGGAGTGGTATTGAGGAAGGGAATGATATTGCACTAGATTCGGCCGATAATATCTATGTAGTTGGAAATTACCAAAATACAGTTGATTTCAACCCTAAAGGTGATAATTTCTATCTTTCAAGTAATGGGCAATGGGACAGTTACGTCCTTAAGTTAGATCAACTTGGAAATTTCATGTGGGCGAGAACCCTCGGGAGTGCTGGGGATGATTTTGCCCTAAATATCATTTTAGACTCTAACAATAACCTATATATAGCTGGTGATTTTACAAACACTGTAGATTTTAATCCTGGGACAGGGACGTATAACCTTACCAGCGCAGGTGGCTATGATGCGTATACCGTTAAGCTGAAAAGTAACGGCAACTTTGTTTGGGCACGCAGCGTGGGTGGTTCCACAAATGATCTAGCGTCTGGAATCGCATTGGATTCAAGTAATAATAACGTTCATATAACAGGCTGGTTTTCCGGCACCGCTGATTTTGACCCTGGTGCAGGTACGAATAACATAACTAGTATAGGGGGCAATGACATATTTATTCTTAAGCTTCAGGGGACAGCTCCTGTATCTCCGGCTCAAACCCCAGGGAGCCTTGACCTGACGTTTGATAAAGATGGATTGGTAACTACTAGTATAAATAGTTATACCGATCAAGCATATTCAGTAGATATTCAAACCGATGGAAAGATTCTTGTAGCAGGTGGTTTTAGTAACCCTGGGTATGATGATTTCTTTGTTCTTCGTTATAACAGCAATGGAGCTCTGGATACAAGCTTTGGTACGGGAGGAGTCGCTCAAACTGATTTCGGGGGTGATGACGTGGCCCAAACCATAAAAGTACAAAGCGATGGGAAAATTATTGTTGCAGGATATACTAGTCCGAATGGGGCGGCAGCAGATTTCGCCTTAGCTCGTTATAACCCAAATGGATCATTGGATACAACCTTCGGTACAAATGGAAAAACGACAACTAGTATAGTGGGTAGCGGCTATGACATCATCACTGATATGGCTATACAAAGCGATGGAAAAATCATCGCACTCGGATATGCAAATGTGGGTATCAATAACAACGGGATTGTAGTTGTGCGCTACAACACAAATGGATCTCTGGATACAAGTTTCGATATTGATGGAATATTGTCATTAAATCTTAGCAACAGTGATGATTTCGGAACATCAGTTGAAATCCAAACCGACCAAAAAATTATTGTCGGCGGAACAACATTTAACGGTTCGAATTCTGACTTTGCCGTAATTCGATTAAATTCGGAAGGTTCTCTTGATACTGAATTCAATACAGACGGTATTGCGACCCTAGATTTTGGCGGTCAGGATTGGGGCGCTTTTCTTGCCATTCAACAAGACGGAAAAATCATTGTTGGGGGAAGTGATGGGAATTACAACTATCTTATAGCAAGGCTTAACGGTAATGGAAATCTAGATCTTTCTTTTGATACAGACGGAAAGGCGTCAACCTATCTTGGGTTTGGGTACGCCACTGTTTTAGACGCAGCACTTCAGAGCAATGGGAAAGTTATTCTTGCTGGATATACCAACAACTCTGGCATCACTGATTACGATTTCACAATGGTCAGGTACAACCAGAATGGTTCCTTAGATACCAGCTTTGGTGTAAATGGAATGGTGTTTACAGATTTCGGAAGCTTCGATGCTGATTTAGGAAATGCTGTTGCGATCCAATCTGACGGAAAAATCGTTATGGCAGGCTATCGCCATATTGATGGTATCGATCATGATGTGGCACTAGCACGATTTATTGGTGATGAGGCTCTACCCACCATCACTTCCCTCACCCGTGCATCGACATCACCCACCTCCGCGTCGAGTGTAGATTTCACGGTCACCTTCTCCAAATCCGTACAGAATGTGGACGTAAATGACTTCAGCCTCTTCACCACTGGCGTTACAGGTGCATCGGTCACAAGTGTTACACCGGTCTCTGCTTCGGTCTACACTGTTGCGGTCAACACCGGCTCGGGGAACGGCACTATCCGCTTGGATGTGCCAGACACGGCTACCATCACTGATTTGAGCAGTAACGGCTTGACCGGTATCCCTTTCACTTCCGGTGAGACATATACCATCACAAAGTCACCTGTCGCCAGCATCGACGTCACCATCGGCGGAGTGAACCGAGGAAGTTACAATCTCGCTCAAGGCAGCAGCCAGCGGGTGAACTACGCCGGACTGGATGCCGGACCAGTGGTGGTGGATGCCACCAATGATGTGCCCATCATCGCCGCCCTGCGCGATGCCTACTTCGTCAATGGCAAGGTCGAGAGCTTTGTGCAGCTGATGGGTCTGCCGGAAGCGGCACTTTCCACCAAGT
>JAFLCE010000100.1 GCA_017303655.1 Anaerolineae bacterium | reverse complement strand
ATTCCCAACCCGTGGATCTTCTCGCGCCTCGACCGAGACCAAGTGTCGCCGGATGTGGTCAAAGCGACCATCCGCAAACATCTTGCGCGCAGTGTTGAATTCTACGGCGATGAAGACGGCTCACGTCTCTTCCGCAAGAATGCCGTGCAATATGTGATGATGAATCATCTCACGCGAGATGAGCGCAAAGAAATTCTCAAGTCACGTCCATCTGCCGAGTTTTTAGAACTGCTTGAAAAGATTTATGATTCTCCCGTGATGCAGATATAACATATAATCATCCTATGATCCTCGACCTTCCCCTCATCCTCGAAACCCGACGCAATCACGCGCTTGAACATGCCGCCATCCATTTGCTCGCGCACAAACATCCCGGCAAACGCATGGCAGGACATTCCAACCCAACCGGCTTTTTTCTGCTCGGTGACCTGACCACGCAACAAATTTGGGAATCCGTTACAGAAGCCCACACACGACTCAACTCTGGTGAAAGCGGACTCGCCGTCCACCCAGGCTGCGGAACCAACATGGCGACCACTGCGCTTCTTGCCGGGTCCTTTGCCTGGATGCCGCTTCGAGGAACGAAGTCTGCGCTGTGGCGTCTCTTGCTCATTCCGCTTGCTTTGCTCTTTGCGTTGGTAGGATATCAACTCAGCAGACCGCTTGGACCCTGGCTTCAGAAATACGTCACCACCGAAGCGAACTTGGGCAATCTCCAAATCATTGATATTGTGCCCATCCGCAAGGGTGTTCATCGAGTCATCACGAAGTAATCACGTAGGGGCGAGGTCTCCTCGCCCTTAACATTTGGGCGGCGAGACGCCGCCCCTACAATAACCCCATGTCAACCATCTTCCTCCTCTACGGCAACGACGAATTTGCGATCACACGCAAGCTCAAAGATTTCGAGTCTGAGTTCACCGACCCAACCACAGCGGACATGAACACGACCCGCCTTGAAGCGCGTTCCATGACCGAAAACGACTTGAACAATGCGGTCAATGCCATGCCCTTCCTCGCGCCGAAGAGATTGGTTTATATCGCATATCCTTCTGGTAAATTTACCAAGCCCGATGCCCGCAAAAAGTTTTTGGAATTTTTAGAGAAAGCGCCTGATACAGCAAAAGTTGTTTTGTACGACACGGTTGAAAAAGCCAAAGACGCTGAAAAGCATTGGCTCGTCAAATGGGGTGAGAAAAATAAACCGCATGCTCGTATGCAAGCCTTCTTCTTGCCCCAACAGCGTGACATGCCCGGGTGGATCATCAACGAAGCTAAGAATCAAAGCGGACAGATCGAGCCTGCTGCAGCGGCGCGTCTCGCTGAAATGTCTGGCGTGGATACCCGTCAAGCGGGCATGGAAATCTCAAAGCTGTTGGCGTATGTCAACTGGGAGCGACCCGTGCGCGGGTCCGATGTGGAGGCGGTTTGTATCGTCACATCCCAGCAAAGCGTGTTCGATTTCGTCGATGCCTTATCACAGGGCAATGCCAAAGTCGCTCAAAAATTATTACATCGTTTGCTTGAGAATGAAGACCCGTTCTCTTTGTGGGGGATGGTCGTGCGTCAATTCCGTTTGCTGCTTCAAGCGCGTGAGATTCTTGATGCGCGCGGCAACAAAGACGATGTGGCGCGGGCGCTGGCGATCCACCCGTATGTTGCCGAAAAGACTACCGGACAAGCAGGACGTTTTTCAATGGAAGCGCTTGAGGGGATCTATCACCGTTTGTTGAGAATCGATGAGCAGGTAAAAACAAGCCAGATCACATTGGACCTGGCTCTTGATACACTGGTTGTGGAACTGGCCCGTTAGCTATACTTTTTTCCATTCCCCTTCTGCTGGATACAACGCTAAAAATTCATGCCCCTCGCCTTTGCGTTCCTGCGTGGCGAGGTAGACGTCTTTCCATTTGAGGAAGTGTTCGGTTTGCAGGTGTGCATCACGTGCGGCCATATCGGCATAGACTTCAAAGAGACTGAAGTGCGTCGGGTTGGCAGCATCTTGAAAGAATTCAAAACGTAGCACGCCGGGCTCAAGACGGGTCTTTTGCGCGTTCTCCAGCGTGACAGCTTTATAGGCTTCGATGCCTTCCGGCTTGATGTAATGATGGACTTGAAAGATATACATTGACTGCCTCCGTTTTACAACTGTACTGCAAAGAGAGACAGGTCAATTATGCAATTTCATGACAAAGACCGATTACGGCGAAGTAGAAAGCCCGCTAAAGGCGAAGACCAAAAAGAACAAACAATAGGGTGCAAAACATAAAAAGTTAATGGCGAGTCCGGCAATTGCCAACCCTCGTTTGGCTTCTTTCTTCACAAGACCAAGGATTCCCAACACGGTTCCAGAAAAGGTAAGCAACATGGTGACGACAGCCATGCCAAACCCGCCGCCAAGGACCACCGTGTATCCGGCAGTCTCTGCATCCATGCCGAAGTTCACGCCGCCCTCCGTCATGACGGCGAAAATGATAAAGTAAACACACCAGAGCACCGCCACCAAAACTGCAAGGATGACTGAAACGGTGCCGAATCGGGTTATTTTTTCAGGGGATTCCATCATGAACTCCTACTATTAATAAATGATCTTAAAGTTTGAGTGCGTCTCCAACCGATTGCACGACAGTCCTATCGCCAAGATAATCCTCATGCGAATAAGGATTCCATGATTTTAATAAAAGGTCGGAAAACTTTTCGTTGGCATTGATCGGCACATCTTTTACTAGCTTGCCATAGTCCGGGCTCAGTGGACCAAGGGGCCAGCCGAGGATATCATCTTGATCGTACAGGTTCAACCACTTAAAGGCACGGTTGGGTTTACGGAATGGTTTAATTTTTTTATAGCCTGCCACAAAGACGGGAATGTTACAGCCAATGGTGATCAAATGGTTCAGGCTGTGTAGCTGCAGAAAATTCTCCTCGGCTTCATCTTTGAGGGGCGTATCCTTCGTCCATACGCCAGCGTCTGGTGCAGGTTGTTGGGCATCCCAAATATAATTTGAGATCACATGGCAGCCAAGCGAGTATGCCAGGATTACAACCGGAACATCACGTCGCCCACATTTTCCATACACCTTACGCAGCGCACTCGAAATACGAGACTGTGCCTGACGATAGGCGCTGTTCACAGTTTCCTTGTGATAATCCAGGCTGGCAGCATCTGAAAAGTTATACATAAGGAATTTGCGCAGCCCTTGCCAGCGGATGTGCGGTTTCATGTTCTGGAAAATTTTTGCTTGATTCTCTTGCAAGATGTCCTGGTAAAAGATCGACTCGAACGCCACATGTTTCCAACCATCTTTTCCCACATATTTTTTAACCCGTTCAAGAAATAGTTTGTGATAATTCTTTGGCGTTTCGCCCATTCCGTGAATGGTGAGCAATGCAATAGATTTCGGATTTCGAGCCATGTCTGTCTCCCGTGGAACATGCAGCATTATAAAAGCGACGGTTGCAGCGGAGTATCCGCTTCATCTTTTCCATTCCAGCCGAATTTTTTCAGGTCGACGCGATCTTTCGCATCAAACTCCACCCCTTCCTGTTCCAGCAACGGACGCTGTCTCTCTGCCCCGGGCCTTTCACTGATCTTGCCCTGTGAGTTTATGACACGCTGCCAGGGAACATCATCCGGACAGTTTGCCATGGCACCGCCCACCCAACGCGGAGCGAAGGCAACATACGCTTCGATCTCAACACCGTTGGGCGGGGGAATCATTTTTGCGATCTGACCATAGGTTGCAACTTTGCCGCGCGGAATTCGGCGTGTAATTGCCCAGACTTGTTCGTAATAGGCTTGTGGGTTGGGGGGAGAAGAAAACGAAGGCATGAGGTATTCCTTATTTTGGCTTGCCGTTCCAGCCATATTTGTTCATGTCGATGCGCCCTCTGGGATTAAACGGGACGCCTTCATCGAACAGCATAAGTTTGTGACGTTTCGCTTCTACTGGATCTCGTTCGGTGATCTCACCCTTTGAGTTGACCACACGCTGCCACGGCACTTCATTCGGGCTGGCAGCGACGGCGTTGCTGACCCAGAGTGCGCCGAACTCTGTGAAGGTTTCAACATCAATGCCTTCAGGAGGTGACATCATTTTAGCAATCTGCCCATACGAGGCGACTTTGCCGCGCGGGATCATAGAGACGATAGTCCAGACTTCGGCGTAGAAAGCCTGCTGGTTGGGGAGAGATGGGATTTCAGGCATAGTGTTTCCTTTTAATGAGAAGCGAGATATTTGTAGAAAAACGTCTGGCGGACATTGGCGATGAAATTTTGTGAGAGTTCATCGGTCATGAATTTGAGCGTGGGTAAGGCATCGGCGGTGAGCAAGCCTGGGTGTTCCAACTCAGGTGCGGTCGGTGGAGCGAGGCGGGTGATCGGGTCATTGGAAGGAAGTACAAAATCACAGCCGCAATCTTCTTCCTGAGGGAAATAGTAATCGAATGTGCGATAGAGGGAGCGATTGATTTCGTAAAGAGGAGTGAGAGAGCCGAGAGCGAGGAGGGCGAGTAATGTGTAACGAGTGATAAGTGAAACGTGAGCGGCGGATTTATTGAAGATGGTTTCGCCGGTCATCAGCATGAGGTAGAAGATCGGGGCGATGGAGGCACGCATGACGAAGTCGCGGTCGCTGCCGAGTTGGATGAAGGGGATTAAGATGAGGAGTGCGCCGGTAACTATCCAACGAGGGTCGCGGAATTTGGATGGAGCGAGAACCAGCCATAAGATGCCGCCTTCGAGCAGGAAGAAGGCGAGGAAGTCGGTGAAGGGGATAGATTGAAATCCGCGTTGTTGGGCGGCGGTGTTGGCGGTGAAGAAGAAAGAGGAAAGAAGAAAGATAATGATGGCAGAGATGAGGGTGGCAGGATTAACATTTTTGAATGGAGATTTGAAGTCGGTCTGTTTGACGAGTTCGATGAGAACGTAGGGGAGAAGTCCTACCGAGGCGAGGGGGGCGAAGAAGAAGCAGAGTGACCAGAGGAGAATTAATTCGTCATTGCGAGGGCGCTCTTGTTCTTCGCCCGAAGCAATCTCTGTATGCGATGGAGATTGCTTCGTCGGGAAGTTCGCCCTCCTCGCAATGACAGAAATGACTAACCATGCCGGAATGGCTTGATTGAATACCCAAAATAATTGCGTGGTGAACGATGAGTGTTGCAAATTCCCTGCCCAGGTTTCGAGATGGGTAATGGGCGGAAGAATGGTCGGATAATCTTTGGCGAAGAAGAGCGTGCCGAGGATGTCAAGTCCGCTGAAGAAGATGAGGAGCAGGGTAGCTTTGAGGTTTGAGGTTTTGAAGAAGTTGCCGAGGTGATGAGTTACGAGTAATACGCCAAGGAGTGACCAGATGAAAAGGGCGAAGTTGGCGATTTGCCAGTTGGTAAATTTTGCAATGAGAGCCGAAGGCAGCCAAAAGCCGACGTAATAGACGAGCATCTTGACCGGTCCGCTTTCGGGTTGGGCGTAGGTGACGGGCCAGTCGAAATTCATCAGGTCACGCAAGACGACGTTACGCCAGTTGTGGTCCCAGTTTTGGAAGGCGTAGCCGCCTATTCCAGAAAGCAGTAACCAGAAAATGGTGAGCAGGAGCCAGAGGACAGTTGATGGTTGATAGTTGGTGGTTGATGGTGATTGGTAATTGGTAATTAGTAATTTGTAGAGGGCGAAGAGGAGGATGAGGGCGAGAGGAATGGCAACAGTGAGACGCACCCAGCCGAAGAGGAAGAGGATGAATGGGAGGGTGAGGTAGAGTATGGAGAGTTGGTGGGACCAGCGGGTTTGCATAAGTATCCGTAGGGGCGACCCGCCAATGATGGTCAAGGTGCCGGATGATTCTGTAGGGTCGCCCCTACTTTAATTCATATATAACGTAATCTTCTTTTTCCATTGTAACGGAATAATGCTCTGCCAGATACGCACGCAGTTCGGGGAATTCGCGGCTGGTGTCTTCGCCGGAGACCCAGGGCTTGTCGATGGATGTCACTTCGATGATGAAGCGTGGTTTGGACTCTGTCAGTTGAATCATAAAATCCGCGCGCAGGGATTGGATATAGGGATTGGATATGTGATGATAGAAATAAAAATCGAAAACGTAAGATGTGGCAATCGGTGCGCGGGTTTCGAGCATGGCGAGCAGCGTACCGCCTGTCCAGTCTAGGGGCTGCACTTCGTCGTCAGGTTCTAGTTTTTTTTCGAGGAAAGAAGATATTTGCGTAGCACGATCTGCGGCGATGACGATGTCTTTGCCTTCGAGTTGGCGGATGAAGGTTTGGGAAGGTTTTACGGTGATGAGGATGGTGGCGAGAAGGATAATGGGAGATAAATAGTGAATAGTGAATTGTGAATGGTTTGTTTTTAGCGATAGCGCAGCAACGAGGATGATAGTGTAAATGAAAGGGATGTAGTGATAGGGGAAGAACTGTCCTGATAAAACTGGATAGATAGCATAGATGAGAGCGAGGCTCGCAAGTAAATATGTTTGACGATTGCGATTGAGATAGATGCCAAAAGCTGCGGGAATTAACCAAAGAACGCCTCCGCCCAGACGCCAGAACTGATCTAACAAATAAGCCATTCGCTCCGCTGACGGTGTGATTGCCATCGCGCCGTTGATCTGGGAGTAGAGTTTCCAGTAATTGAGGGCGATGTCTAAGAAAGGAAGTAGGGAATTGGTAATCGTCAGGTAAAGAGTGATGAGTGAAATGGAAATTGCAAAGCCGATGGTTGCGGGGAGGATGATCTGCTTTGCAAGCGAAGTGAGAGAAAACTCACGGCGTTGTCTTAGGTCTGCAATGTCAAAGAGCAGGAAGGGGACGAGTCCGAGCGCGGCGTGAGGTTTGATGATGGCGGCAAGTCCGTAAAGGAGTCCAAGCATGAGGCGTTTGCGAAAGGTCAGAGAGTCGGTCACCCCGATCCAGATCGAAAGGGAGATAAATACTACCAGCAGGTAATCACGTTGCAGGGATAAGGCTGGACCGCCTTGCATGTACATCAGCCCGAACAGGATGAGTGCCGTGAATGCGACTGGCTTACCGAAACGCCGCATGGCGAAATAGGTGATCGTAAGGATGACGGCGAGAATGGTGAGGTCGAGAATGCGGATGCGAAGTGCGCCGAAACCGCTGAGGATGCCGAGTAGATAATAGGCGATGAAGCTGCCTGGCATTTGAAAGTCGAAGAAGTCTTTGTAGGGGACTTGCCCATTTTGCATGAGGAAGGCTTCGTAGAAGAGTGGAGCTTCGTCGTGCGCGATGGGCCATTGGAGTGAGAATGCCGCCTGTGCGATGAGTAAGGCGGCGAGCAATATCAGGACGATGGTGGTGATGCGTTGCATGTTATTTGTAAATGACGTGGAAGCGTTCACATACGAGCGGCATTTCTTCTGAAAAATCTTTGTTGATAGGTGCCAGCGTGCGGGTGAAGAAGCGTTTATGCCCAGCACGCCAACTTTCAAGCGTTAGATCATCTTCCCCTTCGGCGCGGGCAAAGTCTGCATCCACTTCGTTGTATTTGCGGAAGGTCACTTCGATGGTTTCGACCACGCACATCGGTTCGTTGCGTCCGTCGAGCACAAGCCAGAGCATGCCGACCTGCGGGAATGATTCGCCTTCGGCTTCATACTCCCACACGGCAGAGCAGGTGGCGGATTTAAGTCCGCTTAGGACGAGGTTGCCGAGTTCATCGGCAAGAGCGGGATTATCCCCAAAGGGTTCGGCAATATAAGGCTTGCCGCGATGTTCGGGATGGGCGGCAAGGAATTGTTCCCAATAGGTTTCAATTTGTGCCTGGGTCACTCGACGAATTCTCCGCCGATAACTTCCTGTTCGATCATTTTGCGGTTGGCATCGAACTTAAAATTGGCTTCCACGCGTTGGAAGCATTTGTTTTCACCGATCAATACTTTGCGGGCATAGAATACATCGCCACCTGCTTCGTATTCCACACTCAGGTCGTTGTCAATGTCAATGCGCCCGGTGATGGTCTCGCCGCAGCGTTTGCATTTGACGGTGAAGGTGTAGTATTCCTTTTTGTATACTTGACGGGGTCCAAAAAGTTTTTTGAGGAAATCCATTTAATTCTCCGGTTTTATGTGATGTCTTTTCTGGCAAAAATTGTCATTTGATTTGGTTAGTATAAACCCAATTTTCGGAAGAGTTTTTTACTGAAGATCTATAGTGAATTTCCATGGACCCTTCAGTGTAAGCTCATATTCTTCCAGATAGGTTTGATAGGCTTGTTTTATGGTCAAACCGGGGTAGTTTACAGAGAGCAAATCGGTAAGGAGAATATCGGGTGAATTTTGTTCGAAATTGGGAATATTCAACTCAAACGAGTTGAGATCGTCAGAACCTATGGGGAATGTATTTTTAACACAACGCCCATCTTTGATAGGGGGTGCCCAATAAGGCTCGCTTCCAGCTCTTCGGTCGCCGCCGATGGCGGCATCGAAGAGGAGACTATATTTGTATGACGTGCTCTGCAATTCACCAATTTGGAGAATAGATTTACTACTGATATTCCAGTCTGCAAAGGATGGTGGTTGGAAGCAAAGATAAACATTCGTATATGTTGGCGAAACCATGATCGTGTCCAGTAAAACATCGACTCCATTGGCTGAGACGACCTGCTTTGGTTGAAAGACCTTTACAGGCTGGATGGTGAGGTCAAAGTCAAACCGAAATTGCGCCAGAATTTGGTTGTAAGCGGGTGCGGCGTTGACGTCGAATGCGAGTTGACCCTTGAGGCGTTCACCTGAGAATAAGGTCAGAGGAACAAGCTCGATCTGGAGAAGAGCCGGGTCCACTGCTGGACCAAATCCGCCGCTGGTGTTAATCCCATTCCCGTTTGCATCATACAGATTCAATCCACCAAAACGGCTGTAATAATATGGATTCCCAAAATCGACTTCGCCGCCAGTGATGCGGATTTGAAAAATGAGATGGGAGGTGTCGACATAATACGATTCGATCGCAGCCGTGATCCCATTTACCGTATGAGATTGAATGGCGATATCCGACAATGGATGGGGAGTTTCTGTCTCCAAAAGTGATGTGGGTGTTGAAGATATGGATGGTTGTGTAGGTTGGGATGTAAATGCAGGTTGTGGAACTGGGGCCGAAAACGGTTTGAGAAATATCCATGCCATGATCATGACGATAGCCAGCAAACCGCCTGCAAGATAGTGTATCTTTTTCATTGAGATCCTCCGGAATGGGGTGAGGTTCCCATTCTCCGTTGGCTCAACCATTTGTTCAACTGTGGATTTCCGCTGGTCGCTCCTTAGAATGGCACCTGCGGATTCCCGCAATGGAGTTTCTGTCAGGGTCAAGATCGCTTCTGCCCGCGATATCACCTTCAATTTGGCATAGATATTCCCTAAATGGAATTCCACAGTTCTTTGCGCAATGCCAAGTTCCAGAGCCATTTGCTTATTGCTTTTCCCCTGCAGTAAAAGAGAGATCACCTCTTTTTCGCGTTCGCTAAAGTGAATTTCATCGGAACTCATTGGTTGCGGTCTCTCAATGAAATTATGATCCCTCTTGTTTGGTTTCATATCCATACAACTCCACTTTGAAAGCGGAGAGCGAGCGGTTGATGTCGGTGATGAACGCGATCAGAGATGCAATCAGTGAACTCATACAAATGACAAAGATAATGCTCAACAGCCAGGCATCTTCAATGCCGAATAAAGCGGTGATGAACAAAATGATAATGAGCAGCGCCGCGCACAACAAACTGATCGCCGCAAACAAAATGGAGAGGCGGATCAAGCGTGCCTGGCTCCATAAAATATCAATTTGAGCGAGAGTCTTCTGACGGGGTGGTCCGCCCTGGGTTTCCGAGGTTGCCAATAAATTGCGGGCACGCTCAATGACTCGTGAAAGGCGGTTGGTCATGCTCAGCAAAAGCAAACCCACACCCGAAATGAGAATCACAGGTCCGATGGCGGTTTGCAAAACGGGGATGAGTTCCTGGATCGTGGTCATTTGAAATCCCACTTCTTCAACACATCCATCGCCTTATGATGGGTTAAGTCCAATTGCAATGGCGTGATGGAAACCATGCCTGCACGCAGCGCGCCAAAGTCGGTGCCGGGTTCGTCCACGCCGGTGGGGGCTTCGCCTCCGATCCAGTAATACGGTTTGCCGCGCGGGTCACTGCGCACATCGAGCGCATCACGATACACGCGCAAGCCTTGCCTTGTGATCATGTAGCCCTTTAGTTCGGATTCAATCAGATACGGAACATTGACATTAACCACGACGCCTTCAGGTAACCCATCGGCAATGACCTGTTCGACAACGCGCCTCCCAACGACGGCGGCAGTTGAGTAATCGAGTGGACCTTTGTGACCCTCAGGCGAATCCAATGAAATTGCCACGCCGCGCACACCGGCAATAACGGCTTCCATTGCGGCTGTAACCGTGCCGGAGTAGGTCACATCATGCCCAACATTGGCATTCGGATTAATTCCAGAGACGACGATGTCAATCGGGTCTTCGATCAGTCCAAGCAGTGGCAGGGCGACACAATCTGATGGCGCGCCATCAGAGGCGAAGGCGGTAGTGCCGTCCGCGAGGATCACTTCCTTGACTCGCAATGGACGTTCCATGGTTTTGACATGTCCCGATGCAGACCAGTTCCTATCGGGCGCAAAGACGGTCACTTTGCCAAGTTTGCGCATTTCCTGCGCGAGTGCGAGGAGTCCGGGGGCGGTTACGCCGTCATCGTTGGTGACTAGAATATGCATAAGTGTGATTTCCGTTTTACGATTTTGGATTTACGATTTTGGGTCGTCACTATGATTATACGCCATGCAACTAGCAAAGAAAAACGCCCTGCTTTGAAGCAGAGCGTCTTATTTGACTTATGGAATTAGCATGATAACGGCAGTGATTGCCAGCCCAACCAGTGTCCCTTTGGCGATGACTTTCATGGCTTGACGCATGATCTGGGCATTTTCTTTGTCATCTTTGACCCGTTCGTATTTATCTGAGGTGCGGCGTACACGACGCGCAGCAAGAGCTACTCAGGTCTTGTCGAGGGCTTGAAAGATGGAAACGGAACCGGCGGAGAACATCGCAAAAAGCGGCAGCCGCCAGAGTTTGTCCGCGCCGAAGACGAGCATGACGGCGAGGATGCCAAATGTGATCACAAGTTGGAAGATGCCAAAGTCCATGCGTTTTTTGCGCTCGGCTGGGCTGATGTTGGGGACACAAGCATCAACAGGTTCGTTGCCTTCGGGGTTGAAGACGATCTTGGGGGTGGGAGATGAGTCGGTCATAATTAGTTTCTCGAGGTTTAGTGACGCTTCCAGTTTTGATATTCATACGGATAAAACCAAAACTGATAATGACCGACGACAATTTGCCTGGTTATGCAACTTTGTGGGGCAAAGAGCCGTAAATAGGCTTAGTCTATCCAATATCGTGTTTTACAGGAGCACTCATGAAAGCAAATGTGGTTGAAAAATATGGCACCCCAGATGTGATGGAATTCAAGGATGTGGAAAAGCCCACGCCTAAAGATAACGAAGTATTGGTAAAAGTCCATGCGGCGTCGATCAATATGGCAGACTGGCATTTATTGACGGCAGATATATTTCTGGTTCGCTTGGAAATGGGGTTGCTTAAACCCAAGAACAAGATCCTCGGTGCGGATATGGCAGGACGAGTCGAGGCGGTTGGCAAGAATGTCAAGCAGTTTCAACCAGGCGATGAAGTCTTCGGAGATCTTGCTAGATCAGGGTTCGGCAGCCTGGCGGAGTATGTGGCTGTGCCCGAACATGCGCTCGCTCTCAAGCCTGTCAACCTGACGTTTGAAGAGGCGGCTGCTTATCCGATGGCGGCGGTGACGGCGTTGCAGGGATTGCGCGACCAGGGAAAACTCCAGCCGGGGCAGAAGGTGTTAATTCAAGGGGCTTCGGGCGGAGTCGGGTCTTTTGCCGTGCAGATCGCCAAAGCATTGGGCGCGGAAGTCACCGCTGTGTGCAGCGCTCGTAATGTGGAACTAGTTCGTTCGTTGGGCGCGGACCATGTCATTGATTACGGCAAAGAAGATTTCACCAGGAACGGAAAACAATACGATCTGATCCTTGCCGTGAATGGATATCATCCCATCAACGATTACAAACGTGCGCTTACCCCCAAGGGAAGTTATGTGATGGCAGGCGGCTCCACCAAGCAAATTTTTGAAGCTGTGCTGCGTGGTTCGTTCGTGTCTGAAAAAAATGGAAGAACATTAGGCGCACTAACGGCACAACCGAAACAGGAAGATCTGGTTTATCTAAAAGGACTGACCGAAGCGGGCAAGCTTAAGCCGGTGATCGATAAACGCTTTCCGCTTAACGAAGCGGCGCATGCCCTTCGTTATCTCGGTGAAGGACATGCGCGCGGGAAAGTTGTGATTACCGTAGCATCTTGAGATAAAAAAATCCTGAAGGTTTGCTTCAGGATTTTTTGTTTAATTGAAATGCTTGTTATGGTGCAACTCTCAGCAGTACCCCATTTTGTGATGGGTCTTGCAAGAGGATGCCATCGTCGGTCTTGTTGTAAGGGATGCCTGCGGTTTCCACACGAGTGGTGACTTCGGCGAACACGGAAGGATTCGGGTAGTCCACTGCCATGAAGCGCAGACCTACGGCATCGGCGGGGGGCGGAGGCGCGTTGTGTCCATTCCAAGTGTTGAGACCGATATGGTGGTGGTATCCGCCTGCAGAGACGAACGCCATGCCGATTCCTTTTGAGACGCCCATCACGTCGAAGCCGAGCACACCATGATAAAAGTCTACGGCTTCGGGGATGTCGCGCACATGCAAATGGACATGCCCCATGCGGGTTTCGGCGGGGATGGAAACGTCAAGGCGATCATCTTCGTTGAGATGGCTCAAGAGCGCATCCACATCGAGGGCTTCGCGTCCATCACTCCAACGACCATCTGCCCAGCGGGCTTCGTAGTTGCCGTCTTTGATCGTCAAAGACCCATCTTCGGGAGATTCACAATAAAGTTCGATGCCGTTGCCTTCGGGGTCATTGAGGTAAGTGGTCTTGGTCATCACATGGTCGGTGGGCGAGTTGGGGACTTTCAACGCAAACAAACGCGCCATGGCAATGGCAAGCTCGCGGCGGTTCGGGAAGAGAATGGCGAAGTGATACAAACCGGTCGTGCGTTGATATCGCTTGAGGTTCGGTTCTTCGGTGAATTGAAGCAAGTCCGCGCCTCCGGCTCCGAGACCGGCTTTGTTGCCTTCGCGCCAGTGGACTTTGAAGCCCATGGCTTTTTCGTAAAAGAGAATCTGATTCTCAAGGTTGGCAACGGTCAGGGAGACATGTCCCATTCTGGTAGCGGGGTGAACCGAATATTCCTGAAGCGTGTTTGGTTGCGTCATCATTATTTCCTCTAACTTTCGGAGAGCATATTAGATATATGCTCTCCATTTTACATGATTCGATGTTTCTTAAGTTTAGCTGACGATCTTAAGTCCGCTGACCCAATTGGTGCCGAGCGATCCCTGCAACACGATGTGCAGTAACTGAGCGCCTTCGATCTGGCGAGCGCGGGATAGCGGACCGGTGTCCACAGCGCGCATGCCGCCATCGGTGATCAACTGGGCGACCTTTGCTTTGGCATCGGCATCGTCACCAGCAATGAAGACATCGAGCTTCTGCCCGCCTGCTTCACCGGCAATGAGAGTGCCAGCAAATGTGGTGTTGAAGGCTTTGACGACCTTCGCGCCAGCCTCGAGAGCCTTCGCAAGATCTTCCGCAGAGGAAGAATCCGGTGCGGTGGCGAGACCATCGTACGTGGAGTTGAGCGGGTTGGCGATATCCACAACGACCTTGCCAGCGAGTTTTGAACCGAGCTGTTTGGCAATTTCAATGTTCGTGCCATACCACACGGCGAGCACCACTACATCACCGAGTGGGGTATCGAGTGTGCCAACTTCGGCTTTCAAGTCTGCGGCGGTCTTCTGCGCGGTTTCGGGGTTGGCGTCTACAAAAGTTACCTTGTGTCCGCCCACGATGAGTCGAGTTCCGATCCCACGTCCCATATTACCTGCACCAATGATTGTTACGTTCATGTTATTACTCCTATTAGAAATTTGATTATGACAATGTAAAGCGACCGTATGCTGCAACGATCGCCAGCACCAAAAGAACAACATTCACAGGTATGACCTGATATTCTTTCTTTGGTAGGTGTACGGTGAAAATGGCAAGTAACTGAATAAGTGCAAGCCCAACAGCCGCCAGCGGCGTGAGCCAGGGCAGAATGCCGGTGAGGGCAGGGATGATCAACCCCACTGCGCCAAGCAATTCAGAGATTCCTACAAAGCGGATGTATCCATCCTGTTTGTCGTGCGCCCAAGTCATTTGCGGATTCGTGCGCACCTTATCTGGTTGGAAGGTCTTCATACTGCCTGCCATACCGTACATACCTGCCAATAAAACCTGTATGACCCATAAAGCGATGTTCAACTTGACTCTCCTTGATTTGTTTGATAATATACATCCGTTGCCTAAACAACAGATGTTGTCTACTTTACCAATTCGTACCCCCACAGTCAACCAACAAAGACTTGAGAATGTTGACTAAGCAACAAAGGAGCAAAAATGTTGCCTAACCCAAGAGAAGAAGAAAAACTGGACCCGCGCGTCAAACGGACCCGGGGCTTGATCCTGACATCCTTTGAATCTCTCCTCGCCGAAAAAGGATTCGAAACCATCTCCGTGCAGGATGTGACCGACAAAGCACAAGTCAACCGTGCCACCTTCTACGCCCACTTCCCCGATAAATATGCCCTGCTCGATTACTCCATCCAAAAAATGTTCATGACCGAGATCGAAAAGCGCACGTTGAACGTGTGCAGCTATTCCCCCGATAATTTGCGGAATTTGATCCTTGCCGTGGTGGAATTCATTTCACGCATACATACAGGCTGTGCCCAGTCGCACCAGCAATTTGAGTCACTCATTGAAGGGACGATCAAGAAACAGATATTTGATCTGCTTTCTTATTGGCTGCGAAAATCCAAAGTCCCCACCGAAATTCCCGCCACCGTTGCCTCCTGGG
>JAFLCE010000010.1 GCA_017303655.1 Anaerolineae bacterium | reverse complement strand
TTACGGAAGATATTATTCTGATGTACTCCGCGGTTATAGATATGATAGTAGTGATATGGAAGGAAAAGGATCTTTCTACGTGCCATAACTATCCTCCTGAAAGTGCGTCGCACCAGACTTAATTGGATTCTTTCTACCTGAGGATTCTACTCATTAACCAGGAAAAGTCCACCCGGTTGGTGCGACGCACTCCACTTTACCCCCGCCTTCCATTTCAACTTCATTTTCAGACCATCCCACTCCTCTTTCCGCTGTATAATCCGCCCATGGCAGAATGGATCGGACAGACCATCGGCAAAGTCCGTGTTGAGAAATACCTTGCACGCGGGGGCATGGCAGAGGTTTATTTCGGCACCCACCTTACGTTAGACCGTCCCGTCGCCGTAAAGGTGATGCACAGCTACATCGAAAGTGACCCCGACCTACTCCTACGCTTTCAACGCGAAGCCAAAGCCGTAGCGGGTCTTCGCCACCCCAACATCGTTCAGATCTACGACTTTGACACCCAAGAAGGTCATCCCTACATCGTCATGGAGTATTTGCAGGGACCTTCACTCGCCGCCTACATGCGCGACCAGCATGAAATGGGAGCAAAACTTTCCCTCAACGAGATCGCCCACTTTCTCAAAGCCATCGCCGCCGGTATGGACTACGCCCATTCACAAGGCATTATTCACCGCGACATCAAACCCGCCAATATCATCCTTCACACAAAAAAAGATACATACACGCCCGAACTGCCCCTCCCTAAAGACATCCAACCCATCCTAACCGACTTCGGCTTGGTGCGCGTCTCCAACTCGACCACCAAAACCGTCACCGGTGTCGTCAGCGGCACGCCTGCCTATATGTCACCTGAACAGGCGCAAGGCAACGCCGTAGACCGCACCTCCGATACCTATTCACTCGGCATCGTCTTGTACGAAATGCTGGCAGGGCGCGTACCTTTCGACGGCGACTCCACGTTGGGCGTCATCTTAAAACACATCTCCGATCCACCGCCGCCCATCCCAGGCGCTGCGCCTGAGATTCAAGCTGTAGTGGACCAAGCCCTCTCCAAGAACCCTGAATATCGCTATCAAACCGGACGAGAATTGCTGGAAGACTTTTACCGAGCGATCGGGATGCATGCCGAAGCCGAAACTATCCATGCACTGCGGCTCCAAACCCCGCCCAAGCTTGTTACTACTTCCTCCAAACAAACTGCCCCACGCCGAAACAACTTCCTTTGGATCGGCGCGGGTATCTTTGCCTGTCTCTGCCTTGGAGTCTTTCTCACCAGCGCAGTTGGCATTTCAGCCTTTGCCTTTTTACCGGGGCTGAACGCAACCGCCGGGTCCACTGCCACAGCAGAAACTCATGGACATGGAGAAACACCTGACGCCAATAGTACAGACCCATCTAACCCACCGCCGCCCCTAGCGTTTGGCGATTTTCTCGGAGTCCTCCGCTTTCAAGGCAATCTCGACCAGATCACCATTACCGCCAGTCTAGAAGACACATCAGAGGGAACTCGGTACGAAGCCTGGTTGATCAATGACGATGCCGAGTCACGCATCAGTCTTGGGCTATTGGAAAAGAATGCCTCTGGTCAATTTGGGTTGGCATATATCGACCCTGAAAGCCGCAACCTGATAGACGGGTTCAATCGTATGGAGATCACACTCGAAACCGACCCGGATACCAGCCCCAACCCGTCTGATAACATTTTGTATTCATCTGCCGTGCCAAACGGCGCATTGACGCACGTCCGCCATTTGCTAGCAAGTTTTAGCAGTACGCCCGAACAAGTAGGCTTAACAGTAGGGCTGGTCGATACAACGAGTTTGATACAGGATGCAGGCGAACAATTGGAACAAGCCTTCGAAAGCGGTGATAAAAAAAACATGCGCGAAAGTGCCGAAGCTATCGTCAACCTCATCGTTGGTAGCCAAAGCGAAGATTACAAAGACTGGGACGCGGACGGCAACATCAACGATCCGGGTGATGGCTACGGATTACTGCTCAATGGCGGGCAAGGCGGCTACATTGAAGGGACGATCACTCATGCAGAACTCGCCGCCAACGCCGGTGACGCCACGGCAGATATCATCTTGCACAGCGGGCATGTCGCTGTCAGCGGGAAAAATGTTGAAGAGTGGGCAACCCAGCTGCGGGACGTAGCGAAGCGCATTGCTCAATCTGGCGGAGAGATCACTGAAGCAGATATCCGCCTGGCAGCTTCACTATCAAATCAAATCCACGATGGCATTGACCTGGACGGCAGCGAAAGTGTAGACCCCGTTGCGGGCGAAGGCGGAGCCGTAACTGCTTTTGAACATGCTGAATACATGGCTGATATGCAGATCCTCGAAGGTGAAAATCAGATACCACCTCCAGGGTTGCCGTAAATTCTAAACGTAGCGCCGTGCAAGCAAGCACGGCGTTTTTATTTCATTGGATTTTACAAAATGATTACAAGTTTTTATCTCTTTTGAAATAACTCGATGGAATAATCAAAACTAATGGAGAACAAATTCATGAAATATATTTCAAAACAACTCGTTCTTCTTGTCCTTTTGGGCACAGTAGTCTTGAGCGCCTGCAAAGCCAATGTCTCACGAAATGACGATGGAAGTGTGACCGTTGAAACTTCTGTTACACAAGAGCAATTACAGGAAGTCATTTCCAGCTCGATTGCCGATCCACTGGTTCAAGAGCTGACAGTGTCTCTGCAAAATGGGTATGTCTCTGTGATCGGTGTACGTCAACGCCTGAACGATGCGAGCAAGACTGACGAGATGAGCTTCCGGTTGGACTTGGGCGTGAGCAACGGCGAATTGACTGCTTCCGTTTCAGATGCTCAGATCGACGGCATTGCCATTGAACAAAACCGTGTAGATAATTGGAATCAGACCATCGCCAATCGGCTTGCGATGATCGGCGGCGGAAATAGAAATGCGACTTTGCAATCTGTATCTGTCACACCTGAACAAGTCACAATGACCTGGCTTGCCAACCGATAACAAAAAGTCCGTGAGCTTGAAACTCACGGACTTTTTTATTTAAGTCACTTTCCGTTTATCTGGGATCAAGAACAGGATAAAACCCAATAACCGCAGACCTGCACTCACCCACAAGGCGCCGCCCAGCCCAATGGAATCCGCGAGCCAAGTACCGAGGGTAGGTGCGATAATCGCAGAGACATATTGTAGGGATTGAGAAAACGAGACAAAGGTCGCGCTGTATTCTGGCGGCACGGTTTTCATTAACTCGTCGAAGAAGACCAGATCCAAGCCAGCTTGAAATAGACCAGCAATACCTGCATACAAAATAATGAATTCCACTTGCGGGGTGGCAGCGGTCAATGCGGGATAGAACGCCATGCCCAAGGTCGTTGCCAGCAAGACGACACGTCCACCATATTTACGTGAGGTCCAGGGCCAGAGAAAATATCCGACAAGCATGACTAGCGTCATCACCATGTTGATGGTGCCGATCTGTGAATCAGTGGCATGCACTTCACGCACGAAGAACAACGGCAAAATTGGCAGGCTCAATGAAATGGCAGAAATATAAACAAACTTCTTTACTGTAAAAGATCGAAAGGCTGGTTCGCTGAGGATCAGGGAGAAATAGTTTCGAGCGGAATCTAAAGCCGATGAAGAAGGAACAGGCACGGGCGGAGTCTGAGGCGGGAGTTGTATCTTGCGTGAAAAATAAAAAGAGATCAATCCGCCAACAGAGAGTCCCATAAACATCAAAGCATAATTGAGCGGGAAGGGCAGCAGGTCGATCACGCGGGTGATGAAAAAAGTTACGATCACGCCAGTGAGTCCGAAGATCGCCCAGCGACGGCTAAGCAAAGCGTAACGACCTTCAGGTCCAGCGACAGCGTTCATCACCACCGAGAATGCAACTGCCAAACCTGTCATGGGTAGAGTCGCCAAACCCCAAATGATGAGGATGGCGGCGATGGCATACTGACCAGAAAGTACAAACGCCACGATGCCTGTGAGCGTATAACATGCGATGACTAATAAACGTGCAAGGCTATACCATGGCACGATCTCACGACGGCTTTGTAAAAAGCGACCGACGATAATGGCAAGGATCAAGCCGGTTACGCCAGGCATGGAGGTGAGCAAGCCCACTTGAAAATTACTGGCACCGAGGCGGGTGAGTAAGACCGGCAAAAAAGGCGCGGCAACATTGGCAATGCTCACGCCCACGCCATCGATCTGCACGTAGCGGAAGTTGCGTTTTTGAATTTCTTGTTGTTCGAGGTTCATAGGAAAAATGGGTGACGGAAAAACGATTATACCCGCGCCCAAGGTTGCTACAATAGAAACAAAATATAGGCGGGCTTCGTCTGTATTTTAAGGAGCAACCATGAAGAACATTCGAAAAATCTTTACTTTATTTTTTATTATGGCAGTGTTGGTCTCTGCCTGCAGCAACAGCTCAAGCGCTGTAGCTGAATCCAGCCGGGCGCGGGAGAAGAACCCGACTGTGAGTGAGGCTGATCTTACTGCACTCGTGGATGGGAACAATGCCTTTGCGTTGGACTTGTATCAGTCGCTTCGTTCTGAAAACGGGAATTTGATTCTGTCTCCCTTTAGCATTTCCCTCGCCTTAGCCATGACGTACTCCGGCGCCCGCGGTGAAACGGAAGCCCAAATGGCAGAGGTCTTGAACTTCAGCGGACAAGAACAAACTCATACCGCCTTCAATGCACTTGACCTCGCACTTGAAGATAATCCACTCACATTGGACAAAGACCAAGAGCCCATGCAATTGAGCATTGCCAACTCCGTTTGGGCAGAGCAGACCTTTACATTCCTGCCGGATTTTCTGGATACACTTTCCGTCAATTATGGTGCGGGCATTCATCTGATAGATTTCGTCAACAACCCAGACCCCTCACGCAAAGAAATCAACAAGTGGGTCAGTAACGAAACGAAAGATAAGATCAACAATCTACTGCCTGAGAATGCGGTGACACCCGATACAAAAATGGTACTGGTGAATGCCATCTATTTCAAAGCAGACTGGCTCGATCCGTTCGACGCTGACGATACCTACGACGGAACATTCAAGTTATTAGACGGCTCCGAAGTCACTGTGCCGATGATGGGCATGTATTCAAGCATCGCTTACACCGGCAGGGAAGGCTTCGCCGTGGCAGAGCTTCCCTACGCAGGTGGAACCACCGTGATGGATTTGCTCGTTCCCGATGAAGGGCAGTTTGAGGAAGTTGAGTCTCAGTTAAATGACGCATTTTTGAAAGATGCGTTAAGCAACCTCCAACCGCTTCAACTCAGCTTGAGACTGCCGAAGTTTAAATACGAAAGCGCCTTCTCACTTTCGGATACGCTAGCTGGGTTGGGCATGCCGCTCGCTTTTGATGATGGGCAGGCAGACTTCTCCGGCATGACGGATCAGCAAGACCTTTTTATTGGCAATGTAATCCACAAAGCCTTTGTCGCCGTAGACGAAAAAGGAACCGAAGCCGCCGCTGCCACAGCCGTCATCATGGAAGGTGCCACGGCGATGCAGCCTGAGAATATGCTTTACATTGACCGCCCTTTCTTTTTCTTCATCCGTGATGTAGAAACTGGGCAGATCTTATTTGTAGGGCGAGTGTTGAACCCGCAATAGATAAGTACTCGGTCATATTATGTATTTAGAAATCTTAATGCTCTGGCGAGGGCGAAGCTCTCGCCAGAGCATACAAAATCGATTATGACCAACTACTGAGTGATTGATAATGATGAGACAATAAACGATCCTGCACAAGGTGACATACTCATAAAAGTGGGCGTATTAACAGGGGATTTACTCTAAATTCATCTTTCTAATTCAAAAAATCAGAATATTTGTGCATTTACTCACTTGACATTAACCTTACAATTATGTAAACTCCCTTATTATAAATAGAATTCATTTTAGAAATGTATTTTTGGGGCAATTTCAACCTTGATTTGTTAGGGAGACTTAAGCGATGGCTATCCAATCTATCCTTGCCGCTTCACTGCGGAAGTTTTTTGCCTTTCTTCTCATTTTTATTTTGCTGGTAGGGGCAGTCGGCGCCCCGGGGAGCACAGCACAAGCCCGAACAACCTCGCCCGAATCGCTAGGCGTGCAGGTCGAGGCGTCCCTTCCAAAACCCGCACTTCAGGCTGGATGTATAACCCCTGCCAATGAAATCGTGGCAGAGAATTGTTTACCTGGCAACCCACCCAGCGAGTGGGATGTGAGCGGAGCAGGCGACGCCAACATTCAAGGCTTCGCCACAGATATCAGTGTTAATCAGGGTGGGACAGTCCATTTTAAGATCGACACTAACTCGAATAATTATCACATCAACATCTATCGCATCGGTTACTACAACGGGGATGGCGCACGCCTGATCACGACCATCTCTCCCTCAGCCATACTGCCTCAAACCCAACCAGCCTGTCTGTTCGATGCCACAGGCGGCGTGAATCTTTTAGACTGCGGCAACTGGGCAGAATCTGCTTCATGGGCAGTTCCCGCAAATGCGACATCAGGGTTATACATTGCGAAGCTAGTTCGTGATGACGCGACACCTGGCGCGAGTCATATCACCTTCATCGTCCGCGATGACGATGGCAACTCCGACCTGTTGTTCCAGACTTCCGACACTACTTGGCAGGCATATAACGGCTATGGTGGGTACAGCTTATACGCCGCTCCGAATCACGCATACAAAGTCAGCTATAACCGTCCCTTCCTTACCCGATCGAATTCAACCGAGGATTTTTGGTTTAACTCCGAGTATCCAATGATCCGCTGGCTGGAACGCAATGGATATGACGTCAGCTATTTCACCGATGTAGATTCGCATCGTAACGCATCCGAAATCTTGGAACACAACGTCTTCCTCTCCATCGGTCACGATGAATACTGGTCTGCCGAACAACGCACCGCTGTGGAAGCTGCGCGAGACGCAGGTGTGCATCTCGCCTTCTTTAACGGCAACTCTGTCTATTGGAAGACGCGCTGGGAGAACAGCACAGACGGAAATAACACGCCCTTCCGCACACTTGTCTCTTATAAAGAAGGCTCCCTGGCTGGCAGTGAACATTACACCTGTCAGGGCAACAGCAATTGTGACCCAGATCCAGATACATGGACGGGTCTTTGGCGTGACGGATGTGGTGTTATCGGGCACGATGGCTGCAACCCTGAAAACAGACTGATGGGCACCATCAGTTGGATGGGCAACACCGACACCATTCAAGTCCCTGAAGAGGATGATGACATGCGTTTCTGGCGCAACACATCGCTGGCATCGCTTCCATCTGGTATGAATGGCACACTCGAAAGTAATACACTCGGCTACGAATGGGATCAAGAACAGGCTCTGTACGCAGACGATTATCCCGATGGGCGTTTCTGGCTCTCGACCACCAACTCAAACGGGCAGACTCATCACCTCTCCATGTATCGCGCGCCAAGCGGAGCATTAGTCTTTGGCGCAGGAACCGTTCAATGGATGTGGGGGTTGGATGGCAATCACGACCGTGGTGTGACCACCGAAGATGTGGATATGCAGCAAGCCACGGTTAATTTGTTCGCAGATATGGGTGTGCAACCTGCCACGCTTCAAAGCAACCTGACGGCTGCTTCTGCCTCGACAGATGTCACCGCCCCTACAGCTTCCATCACCTCCCCAATCAGTGGCGCAGATGCGCCCAGCGGCAGCCCGCTCATCATTAGCGGCACAGCAGCAGACTCAGGCGGAGGCGTTGTCGGCGCCGTGGAAATTTCGCTCGACAATGGCACAACCTGGATCATGGCAACCGGACGTGAAGCCTGGACCTACACTTGGATTCCATCTACGCCTGGTTCAACAGCAAATATTCGTGCCCGCGCTGTGGATGATAGTGGGAATATCGGTGCAGCATCTGCACCCATTTCCATCGATGTGATTGAACGAGTCTGTCCCTGCTCAATCTGGAATGACACCTTCACCCCCGCAAGCTCTGGCAACGATGGGCAACCTATCGAAGTCGGCGTTAAGTTCCAGTCCACCGAAGCAGGCTATATCACCGGCTTGCGCTTCTATAAAGATGTCGCCAATACTGGCACACACATCGGTCACCTTTGGGCGAGCGATGGGACGCAGCTCGGCGAAGCCACCTTCACAAGCGAGACCGCATCCGGTTGGCAGGAAGTGTATTTCAGCACGCCAGTTCAAATTCAGGCGAACACAACTTACATCGCTTCGTATCATTCCAGTGGCGGCGGATATTCCTTCGATGACCAATACTTCACCGCTGCATTCAACAGCTCCCCACTCCGCGCGCTCGCGAATGGAGAAGATGGTCCGAATGGTGTGTATGAGTATGGTGCAAGCACCTTCCCCACGCAAACCTATCAAAGTGCCAATTATTGGGTAGATGTCATCTTTGATGCTACGCCACAAGTTTATAGTGTGTGGGAACAAGGCCCGATCACAGGTTCCGCTTCGGTTAACGACCCCACCGCTATTGAGGCTGGCTTTAAATTTAAATCAGATGTCTCAGGTACGATTCTTGGTATCACTTTCTATAAAGGCGCAACCAACACTGGTCCATTCATTGGGCATCTCTGGCAATTAAATGGGACTCAACTTGCAGCCAAGAATTACACCAATAATTCTGCCGATGTTGGCTGGCAAGAAATTATCTTCGATACGCCGATTCATATTGATGCGAATACAACTTATGTTGGTTCGTACTTCACCCAATCTGGCAATTATGCCGCAGCCAATAATTACTTCACCGCCGAAGTTTATAATGCGCCTCTGCACGCATTGGCAAATAGCGACCCCGATGGACCCAATGGCGTGTATAACTACAACGCCAGCGGCTTCCCTGCCAGTACGTTCAATGCCAGCAACTACTGGGTGGATGTGCTCTTCGCGCCGGATGTCCCCATTGATAACACGCCGCCTACTATCACGTCTGTGACTCCCGTGAATGGCGCAACCAACGTCAGCCTTGGGACGACAGTGACTGCAACATTTAACGAAGCAATGGATCCGCTTACGCTGACGACCTCCACCTTCGAACTGCGCGACGGATCAAACAACCTCGTGCCTGCTTCTGTTTCTTATAGCCCCGCCACGCGGACAGCGACTCTCACGCCCGATTCCCCGCTCTCACTCACAGCGACGTACACAGCTCGGGTTGTGGGTGCCGCTTCCGGCGCGAAAGATGCGGCGGGTAATCCGCTTGGCTCTGACTCGACCTGGACATTTTCCACGCTCGGACCGCCGCCCAATGAAGGTCCCGGTGGACCGATCCTCGTGCTTTCGAGTGCTGCGAATCCGTTCAGCCGTTACTATGCAGAGATCCTGCGCGCCGAAGGCTTGAATGAATTCACCGCCACCGATATCTCCAACTTGACTGCTCCTTTGCTTAACAATTATCAAGTGGTCATCCTCGGCGAAATGACGCTGACTCCCACCGAAGTGGGCTTGCTCACGAACTGGGTAAATGCTGGCGGCAATCTCATTGCCATGCGACCCGACCCGCAATTAGCAGGCTTGCTTGGCTTGAACTCTGCGGGTTCGACTCTCAGTGAAGGATACCTGCTCGTAAACACTGCCAGTACGCCAGGGCAAGGCATCGTCAATCAGACCATTCAATATCATGGCATAGCAGATCGATACACGTTAAATGGCGCAACATCCATTGCGACCTTGTACTCCAATGCATCGACAGCGACTGCCAACCCCGCTGTGACAATGACCGATGTCGGCTTGAATGGCGGGCAGGCAGCCGCCTTCACCTATGACCTTGCACGTTCGGTCGTTTATACACGACAAGGCAACCCAGCTTGGGAAGGGCAGAACCGCGATGGACAGGCAGGTCCGATCCGCTCTGATAATTTATTCTTCGGCAACGCAGCCGGAGACCCACAGTTGGATTGGGTCGACTTCAATAAGATCACCATCCCACAGGCAGATGAACAACAGCGTCTGCTAGTCAATATGATTCTCTCGATGAACGCGGATAAAAATCCATTGCCACATTTCTGGTACTTCCCGCGTTTTGAAAAAGCAGTTGTGGTCATGACTCATGACGAACATGGTGGCGGCGACATCATCTCCCGCCTCAATAGTTACAATGCCGCCAGCCCGGTTGGGTGTAGCATAAACGACTGGGAATGTATTCTCAGTACAACATACATGTATACCAATGCGCCTATCACAAACGCGCAAGTGGCATCCTACCAGACTCAGGGACATGAGTTCGCGGTTCACGTCAATACTGGCTGTGCCAACTTCACCCCGGCATCCCTTGCCGCGGATTATGCAAGCCAGATCCCTGCACTCGAATTGCAATTCCCCAGCATCGATCCTCAGCGCACCCAACGCACGCATTGCATCGCTTTTAGTGATTGGTCATCACAACCGAAGATCCAATACCAGAACGGTATGCGTTTCGATACGAACTACTACTACTGGCCCTCCAGTTGGATTCAGGACCGCCCTGGCATGTTTACCGGCTCTGGCATGCCCATGCGTTTCGCAGACCTCGACGGCACGATGATTGATGTTTACCAAGCTACCACGCAGATGACGGATGAATCAGGGCAGTCTTACCCGCTTCATATTAATTCCTTGCTAAATAATGCAGTCGGTTCGCCCGGCTATTACGGCGCTTTCACCACCAACATCCACACCGATGGTGGTGCCAATGCCACGAACGCGGCAGCAGCGATTGTCAGCTCTGCACAAACTCTTGGTGTGCCAGTTGTCTCTGCCCAACAAATGCTGAACTGGGTGGACGGACGCAACTTCTCCGCCTTCAGTGGCATCACATGGAACGGCAACGCGCTCGACTTCCACGTCTCTGTCGGCGGCGGCGCAAACGGACTGTACGCCCTACTCCCGACTCAATCTAACGCGGGTCCGCTGCAAAGCATCACTCGCAACGGAACACCGGTGACATACACGACCGAAACCATCAAAGGTATCGAATATGCGGTCTTCCCATCCAACCCAGGCGGCGACTTCCAAGCCATCTATTCGCTCGATACCACCGGACCGGTCATCTCCAACATCGTCGCTACGGTTAATCCAGACGGAACTGTGACCATCACTTGGGATACGGATGAAGCCTCCGATTCCCGCGTGGACTTTGGAACGGATTCGAACAACCTGAACCTCAACTCCATTGACGGCGCTCTCGTCACCGCCCACTCCATTACATTGACCGGGCTCACGCCGAATATCATCCACTACTTCCGCGTCACCTCGGCAGATGCAAGCGCGAACCCGTCCACCTCACCCATTGCTCCGGCAACGCTGAACTTCACTACACCTTCCGGTTCGCTCAACGACACCTTGCTCACCGATTTCAACAACGGTGTGCTTGGCTGCACCTACCCAATGCAGATCGGCAATGGCGCATTGATCCTGACTCCCACCATTGCGGCAGAGTTTGATGGCTTTGTTCTGCCATCTGGTTGGTCGTCAAGCGTATGGACAGGCACCGCTCCAACCTTCGGCAGCGGACTGGTCACTTTGAATGGTGTTTCCATTCGCAATGACACACTCTTAAATGCCGGAACTTCTCTCGAATTCGCAGCGACATTTACCAACCAATCCTTCCAACATGTCGGCTTTGGCGGTGGCGACCCCACTTTCAATGGTCCGCCATGGGCAATGTTCTCTACTGGCAGCGATGGCGCTCAGCTTTACGCACGTGTTCACACCGGCAGCGGCGGCGATGATGTAACTCCCCTCGGGGCTTCCTATCTTGGCAGTTCCCACACCTACCGCATCGATTGGAACGCCAGCAGTGTAAGTTTCTATATTGATGGCACACTAGTAATCACACGCAATATCGCTGTCCCCGGGCAGATGCGCGCAGCAGCCAGTGATTACACGGCATCCAGCCCTGCCCTCGTTGTAGACTGGATGCACGTCAGCCCGTACGCATCACCATGTACCTTCACTTCGCAGGTCTTCGATGCGGGGCAAGCCGTGAACTGGGAGACTATGTCGTGGACCGGTCAAACCCCAACAGGCACATCCTTTGCCTTCTCTTATCGCATTGGCAATATACTCACGCCTGATGGCACATGGACATCCTTCTCACCTGTTCCAACCTCCGGCGCGGCGTTGAGCGGCAATACACGCTACATTCAATACCAAACCATGTTGGCGACATCAAATAATTTAATAACGCCTGTCCTCGAAGATGTCTCCATAACTTATTCTGTCGGCGCAGATGTCACTCTACCGACCATCATTGGGCGCGATCCCGCCCCGAATGAAACCGATGTGGATGCAACCGGCAACATCACCGTCACGTTCAGCGAGCCGATGAATCCTGCCACCATCATCCCTGCCAACTTCACACTCGTCATTGACGGACCAAACACTCCTGTTCCATTTACACTCACTTATTCTGGCTTGACCGCTACGCTCAACCCCAACAGTGATCTGACACCCGGCACGCAATATGCCGTGCATGTGGATAGTACAGTCGAAGATCTGGCGGGCAACCCGCTCAGCACTGACTCCGACTGGACATTCGTCACCACAGCCAGCGGATTGATTGACACCACGACCTCCGATTTCGGCTCGGGAACAAACGCTTGTTACATTTCTGAAACTGCGAATGGCGAGTTGATGCTCAACCCAACAGTCAGTGCAGAATTCAGTGGCGCAGCCTTGCCCGCAGGTTGGACAAGCACCCCGTGGACGGGCGGCACCTCCACCGTTGGCAGTGGGCAAATCAACGTAGATGGAGCGTTGGCATACTATTCAACATCCACGTTCACGCCGGGTCGCAGCATGGAATTCGTCGCTACATTCACTGCCAGTCCGTTCCAACATGTGGGTTTACTCGGCGCAGCAGACTTTGGCGGCAACTGGGCGATCTTCAGCACTAACAACACGACCAACCAACTTTATGCGCGCACCAGTGATGGGCAGAATACACTCATCCCAGGAACCTGGCTGGATACACCTCATCGTTATCGCATCGACTGGACAGCCACAAGTGCATCCTTCTATATTGATGGCGCATTCTATGCCCAGCACAACGTCGCGCTGGCAGATATGCGTCCCGCCATCAGCGAATACAACGTGGGTGGAACGTCAGCCATTGTTGATTGGATTCGCATGTCGCCATATGGCACGCCTTGTGCCTTCGAGTCACGCATCTTCGACGCGGGTTCCATCGTCGATTGGCAAAACCTGATCTCGACTGGTTCCACTCCTGCAGGAACGAACGTCGCTTTTGAAACCCGCACAGGTAACACCGCAACACCCGATGTCACCTGGTCGGCATGGGAAGCAACCAGCGGCGTCATCGCCAGTCCGAACGGGCAATATGCGCAATATCGCGTCACCCTAAGCACAGCCGATGTGAACCTCACGCCCATCATCGAAAGTGTAGAATTGACCTACTTGGTCGTCGTCAATCACGCGCCGACGACCAGCGGTATAACAGATGTCACAGTGGATGAAGACGCATCCGACTCAACCCTCGACCTGTGGACTTCCTTCGCAGACTTAGACGAACCCGATAGTGCTCTGACCTACACCATCCAAACCAACACCAACCCCGCGTTGTTCACGTCTGCAACGATCACGGGCAATCAGAACCTCGTCCTCGATTTCGCACCGAACCAATTTGGCACTGCTGACATCACCATCCGCGCTACGGATACAGGCGGCTTGTACGTCGAAGACACCTTCAGAGTTACAATCAATTCGGTCAACGATGTGCCAACCACCACGGGCATCACGAATGTCACTGTGGATGAAGACGCGCTCGACACCACCATCGACCTGTTCCCCTCCTTCGCCGATGTGGAAGACGCCGACAACGCGCTGACCTACACCATCCAAGCCAATACCAACGCTGCGTTATTCACTTCGGTCACCGTCACAGGCGGACAAAACCTCGTACTCGATTACGCCCCGAATGCAAATGGCACAGCGAACATTACTATTCGCGCTACGGATACAGGCACAGATTTCATTGAAACAACGTTCACCGTCACCGTGAATCCGATCAATGACACGCCGACTGACATTGCATTGACGAACAACACCGTGGATGAGAACCTAGCCATTGGAACGCTCGTTGGCACATTCTCCACCACCGATGTGGATCCCGTCGATAACTTCAATTACTCCTTCTGTGGCGGAGCGAATGATGCTTCCTTCAGTTTGAGCGGGAACCAATTGCTTACCGCCGCAAGTTTCGACTTCGAAGCGCAGAGCAGTTACAGCATTTGTATCCGCAGTACAGACAGCGGATTTGCGTTCTTCGACGAGACATTCGCCATCACAGTGAACAACGTCAATGAAGCGCCGACTACAAGTGGTATTGCACCGGTCACGGTGAATGAAGATGCAGCCGATACGACCCTCGATCTGTGGACGTCCTTCGCGGATGCCGAAGATGCAGATAGTGTGCTGATCTATTCGATCGAGAATAATACAAATGCGGGTCTGTTCACTTCTGTGGCTATCACTGGGAATCAGAATTTTGTGCTCAACTACGCGCCAAACGCGAGTGGCACAGCCAACATCACCATCCGCGCCACAGACGCCGGTGGACTGTTCGTTGAGACGACCTTCACCGTCACGGTCAACGCCGTCAACGACAACCCAACTACCAGTGGCATTGCTCCGGTCACAGTTAATGAAGATGCGGCTGATTCCAGCATCGACCTCTTCCCATCCTTTGCGGATATCGAAGATGCCGATAATCAATTGACGTATAGTGTCACGGGTAACACCAACACGACGTTGTTCACGTTCACGAATATCGTTGCTGGGCAGAACCTTGTCCTCGACTTCGCACCGAATACGAGCGGCACGGCAGACATCACCATCCGCGCCACGGATACGGGTGGCTTGTTCGTTGAGACCACATTCACTGTCACGGTCAATGCCGTCAATGACAACCCCACCACGAGCGGCATCGCAAATGTCAATGTCAACGAAGACGCGGCGGATACATCCATCGACCTGTGGACTTCCTTTGCGGATGTCGAAGATGCTGATAACGCGTTAACCTATACTATCGAAGCCAACACCAATGCGGCGCTCTTCAGCTCCGTCACCATCACGGGCAATCAGAACCTTGTGCTCGATTACGCACCGAACACAAGCGGCTCTGCGCAATTCACAATCCGCGCTACAGATACAGGCGGCTTGTTCATCGAAACAACCTTCACTGTTAATATCGGTATCATCAACGATAACCCGACCACGAGTGGCATTGCTCCGGTGACGGTCAACGAAGATGCGGCAGATACATCCATTGACCTGTGGACTTCATTTGCCGACGTCGAAGATACCGATGCACAAATGACTTACACCATCGAAGCCAACACGAATGTGGCGCTGTTCACCTCTGTGACGATTGCTGGTAACCAGAATCTCGTGCTTGATTTTGCACCGAACGCGAGCGGCATAGCCGATATCACCATCCGTGCTACGGATACGGGCGGGCTGTTCATCGAAACGACTTTCACCGTCACTGTTAACGCCCTGAACGACAACCCAACCATGAGCGGCATCGCTCCAGTCACGGTCAACGAAGAGGCGGCAGATACAACCATTGATCTGTGGACATCCTTCGCTGATATCGAAGACGCTGATAACGCATTGACTTACACAGTCGAAGCCAATACAAACGCAGCGCTGTTCACCTCCGTGACCATTGCTGGCAACCAAAACCTTGTGCTTGATTATGCAGCGAACGCGAGCGGCACATCAGATATCACCATCCGCGCTACAGATACGGGCGGATTATTCGTTGAAACGACATTCACGGTCACAGTAAATGCTATCAACGACAACCCAACGACCAGTGGCATTGCTCCGGTCACAGTCAATGAAGATGCGGCGGATACTACCCTCGACCTGTGGACATCCTTCGCAGATGTCGAAGATGCAGATAACGCGTTGACCTACACCATCGAAGCCAACACGAATGCAGCGCTATTCACCTCCGTGACCGTCACTGGTAACCAGAACCTTGTGCTTGATTTCGCGCCGAACACAAGCGGCACAGCAGACATCACGATCCGCGCAACGGATACGGGCGGCTTGTTCGTCGAAACGACCTTTACTGTTACCGTGAATACAATCAATGACAACCCGACGACGAGCGGCATTGCCAATGTCAACGTTATCGAAAATGCCCCCGACACCACCATCGACCTGTGGATATCCTTTGCAGATGTCGAAGATGCCGATGGCGCCCTGACCTATACCATTGAAGCCAACACGAATGTAGCAATGTTCACCTCTGTGACCATTGCTGGCAACCAGAACCTTGCGCTCGATTACGCACCAGGCATAAACGGTTCTGCTCAAATCACGGTCCGCGCTACGGATACCGGCGGCTTGTTCGTCGAAACAACGTTCACGGTGGATATAGCTGCAATCAATGATGCGCCAGTCGCTTCTGCAATCAACCAATATAGAACCGATGCAAGCACAGCCATCTCACAAGGTGGATCCACAAACGAAACATCGGTCGTGTTCAAAGCCACAGCCACCGACGCTGAAAGCGATCAATACACTCTTGAAGTGGAAGTTGTGGATAATGCCGCCGCCTTTACCAATACAGCCACCTGCATCAGCCCGCTCACCAATAGCGGCGTTGAAACCAGCACCGGTTCATGCGGACCCTTCGTTGCTGGTTCGTACAAGTGGCAATATCGTCTCGTGGATGATGGCGTCGCCGCTACAGCATGGACAGCCTTCTCAGGCAGCGACCCAGACTTCATCATTGATAACGGCTCCCCCACAGTGAGCAATGTCACCTCACCAAATGCAGACGGAACCTACTTCGCCGGTAATACCATCACGATTGAAGTTACCTTCAATGAAATCGTCTTCGTGACCGGTACACCGCAACTGTTGCTTGAATTAGGCGCAGTGGACGGGCTTGCTAATTATGTCAGCGGTAGCGGCACGGACACACTTACTTTCACCTATCTCATCGTGCCTGGAGATAATACGCCCGACCTGGATTACTTCGCACCGACATCCCTGACCCTCAATGGTGGCAGTATTCAAGACATCGCACTCAATAACGCCAGCCTGAACCTGCCCAACCCCGGTAACGTGGGCTCGCTAGGTGCAAACAAAGCCATTGTGATCGATGCTGGTTTGCTTCAGGTAAACACCAACGGCATCAATTCCAATCCAGACACAGGTGATGGCTTTGTAGCCGAAAGCGAAGTGATCTCGCCTGCGCTGGGCATCACAGAACTGATCGTTACATTCAATAAGGATGTGTACGATGTTCCTACCAGCACGACCGCAGCCGATGAAGTAGATAACCCTGCCAACTACATCCTCGTCCGCTCTGCGACGGGTGTCTTCAATACCCTCAGCTGTGCGGGTGGTGTGGTTGCGCCGGATATCATCAACCCGGTCACTTCGGTGACATATAGCAACAGCGGCGGCTCTGGTCCTTTCGTTGCAACTGTCACGCTGAGTACTCCGCTCACTACGGACGGATACTATCGCTTGTTTGTCTGCGGTACTACTTCCATCGTACAAGCTAATAACACCGCCCTTGCCCTTGCAGGAAACGGCATCGCCAACGGCACCGATTTCATCCGCAACTTCCAGATTGTTAATCCTGTCGTTACGGGGGGTGGTGGCGGCAGTGCTGCAAGAGATGACGACAATTTGGCTATCGCTGCTTTGCCTGCCACTGGCTTCGCTCCGGGTCGCATCACGGCTCTGCCCGTTCAGCCGGATGAACTCGCCTACTCTGATCTCGGCGACCTGTGGATCGAGATCCCATCGCTCGGCATCAAGACCAGCATTATCGGCGTACCTCAAACAGCCGAAGGTGAATGGGATGTCACCTGGCTTGCCAATAACGTCGGCTGGCTCAATGGCACAGCCTTCCCCACCTGGGAAGGTAACTCGGTGGTCACGGCGCATGTCACCAATGCCGATGGCGTGGATGGTCCCTTTGCAAATTTGAAGAAACTCAAATATGGTGATCAGATCATCATCCATCTCTATGGACAGAAGTATGTCTTTGAGGTTCGCAATTCGCGGATGAGCAAACCCTTTACCACTAGTTTTGCTTTCGAGCACCTTGAGGATGCTTCCTACCTGACCCTCATTACCTGTCAGGTCTACCTGCCGGAGAGTGACATGTATCTGTATCGTCGCGTCATCCGGGCGGTATTGGTTGAAGTGCAAAGCGAGTAACAGCAATCAATAAAGAAAAGAGCTGACTGGTTTCTACCAGCCAGCTCTTTTTATAACTTCACACTTCTCAACCAGTCGGGTAATTGCTCGAACAACTTGCGCATGACATCTTTTGTACGTTCTTCGAACAACGCCAAATTATCATACGCCTCACCCGCTTCCTCGTTAACCAAGTCACTAACGCCGCGCAGAATTAATAAGCGTGCGGCGTTTCTGTTTGCTACCCAGGCTAACGCACCTGATTCCCAGTCGCCTGCAATCGCTCCCAGTGATTTGAGATACGAAATTTTATCGGGCGGCAAGTCGCTATCGGCGGAGGCGAGAATCCCTTTTCGGACGGGGTGAGGATAGGGTTCGGGCAACCAGCTCAAATTAAGAGTCGAGGCGTAATATTCCACGATGTTGAGATCGCCCATGAGTTCGACAATGTCATAGATAAAAGTCCGCTCGACCAACACGACATCGTTCAAACCGATCTTGCCTTCAAAGCCGCCACAGGTGCCAAGGTTAACTATCAGGTCAGGCTGGTCGTGATCGATGACGTATTGAATCGCGCCCGCTGAAGCGATCTTGCCCCAACCGCTGTGATAGAGCTTCAGCTCGAATCCATGATGATGAAGAATCGCTGTATCACCATATGGCGACGTTGTAATTTCAAGCGCGGGGAAAATTTCTTTCACCGCTTTCCATTCGGCAATTGCAGAGATCATCACAACCGTTTTCATGCAAGTTTCCCTTCAAGATAATCAAGGATGAATTGCAACGCGGCTTCGCTGGATAATTGCTTATTACGGATGCGGTCACCCTCCCAGACGAAGTGCCGCGCCTCTGCCCCGCTCGGAGTTGCCAGCCCGACCCAGACCGTCCCTACGGGTTTATCGGGTGTGCCGCCTCCGGGTCCCGCAATGCCGCTGACGCTGACCGCGATATCGGCATTAAAAACCCTGCGTGCGCCTTGTGCCATTTCAATCACGGCTTCTCTAGAGACCGCGCCTTTTGTATTTAACGTATCCCACGAAACACCTAACAGGGAGGCTTTGGCTTCATATGAATATGCGACGATTCCACCCAGGAAATAGGCGGACGAACCGGACACATCCGTGATGCGGCTGGCAACCAATCCACCTGTGCAGGATTCGGCGGTGGCAAGGGTGAGTTTTATTTCTTTCAACATATCGCCTATACGAAACTCGAGTAAGTTATCCATATTCCTCCGAAAAAACTTGTTTTATTTTATCAGGCATCAGATCGTGGAAAATACATTGACTTTTGCTGGATTCAGATTAGAATAATATTAATTGCCTTGCAAAAATGCAAAGTAATGGAAAGTTAGTTCTTCTTTTTGGCTTTTTATTAATTATGTTTATTCTGTACGCTGAGAAGGATACTGATCGGGGAAGATGAAAAATTTGAAAATTTTCAGGATGACAACATACTACTAAACACATATCATGTTTAAAGCTCGCCATGGGACATGATTACCCGAGTAATGCATGTGGAATTATTTATTTTATTCTCTCTTTGATAACGTTTTAACAAGGAAGGAAAACAATGCACAACTCATTTTTCACCAAGTTCTTTTCTGCACTTATAATCGTCACCCTGGCATTGGGAGCCATACCAACCAGTCCCGCATATGCCGCTGCCGCCCAGCTTAATCCATGGACACTTGCTGCGTCCACTGGTGGTTCTGGCAACAATGGCACGATTGCGGCGGGCAACCTAACAGTTTCAGCAGGGGCAAATCGCCTGTTTGTGGCTGCCGTCTGTATGGAATTGAGTGGGGCAAATGATTTTACTACTCTTAATATTTCATTAGGCGGGGTTCCGTTAACAGAAATTGACTCAACAGAAAATGGCAATTTTCAAGAGCATTGCTATATGGGATATCTCTTAAACAGTCAGATCCCCGCTGGTTCAAATGCGTTGACAGTACCCTATAACATAGACGGTAACACCTCTACTGTCCAAGGAGCACATGTTTATTGGGCATCCTATTCTGGAATCAATCAGGCAAATCCCATTAACGATTCAAATGCGAATTCGAATAATGCCGCCAGTGTAAATTTCGGAACGCAAATCGATTATCTATTAGACGGAGTCACTTTTTATGTAGCTGGTAACCTTGGCACACCTGCCAGCATGACAGCGCCCGCTACATTCACACAACAACTTGCCACCACAACCAATGGGCATTCCAGTTTTATCGGCAGGATCACAACCATCCCCCATGCTGCTGCCGGAAATTATGGTGGCGGAACGAACGTCACTTTTGGGGGCACAACGGGTGCCAGATCTTCTTTAGTGGTAGCTTCGTTGAGACCCTTAATTGCAGAGACCACCACCGGCATTGCTACAGCCACCGCTGCCAGCAGTTCTTCGATCAACGTATCAATGCCTTATACCTTTGATGAAGACGCCGACAATACCTATACAATTCAATATTGTTTGACATCTTCAAATTGTTCTGTATCAGGGTTGTGGATAAACTTTGTTACTGGTGCCGCACATACGGCATCCCCATATACCAATACAATAACTGGACTCGCAGCATCTACCAGTTATGATGTTCGAGTTACATACATTGATGCAGATGGCGTGAATGGGACAAACCCTCAAATCATTGCTAATGTTCTCACCCTTCCACCTCCGTCTGAAATAGATGTGCAAGGCAACGGCATTTCGATCAGTGATGGTGATGGTACACCAAGCGCAACGGACTTTACCGATTTTGGAAATGTACCTGAGAACTTCTCTGTTGACCGCACATTTACCATTTTCAACACAGGTGCCGGGAATTTAACGTTGGGTGCCATTGCATTTATTGGTGGAAATAATGGTGATTTTAGTGTTGTTACTCCGCCAACTTCACCTGTGCTTCCTGGCGGGACAACTACTTTTACAGTGCGTTTAACAGCTGGGGGTGGAGGCGGAGCTACTCGTGATACGACTCTTGTGATCGTAAACAACGATCCAAATGAAGCGCCTTATAATTTTGACATACAAGGTACGCGCTTCAATGCCGAAATTAATGTACAAAGCCTGGGGAATAATATCAACAGTACAATTCTTCAATTACCCAGTCTGGCAAATTGCACTCGTTTTCCAGATACTGGCTTAACTGGATATTCAGATTGTACGTACACGATTCAGAATTTAAGCCCGACTACTGTATTACACATTGGCACAGTAACCTTCACTGGTGGCGCAGCCGGAGACTATTCTGTCGTTACGCCACCCGCTGCAACCGTTCCAGTCGGAGGGTCTACCACCTTTACAGTGCGGTTCACCCCCACTGTAGTAGGATTACGAGCTACGATTCTTAGTTTTATCAATAACGATTCAAATGAAAGCCCGTATATCTTTCCGATTGCCGGGCTGGCAACTGCTAATACGCCCCCTACAACCAGCGGAATTACTGATGTAAACGTCCTTGAAGATGACGCAAATACTGTGTTTAGTCTATACCCATCTTTTGCAGATGCTCAAAATACGGATGCACAGTTAATCTATACAGTCACAGGAAACACCAATCCAGGTCTATTTACATCAGTGAGCATTGCTGACCCCACGAATTTCACGCTTGCTTATACGCCCAATGAGAACGGTGTCGCAAACATTACGATCCGAGCTACGGATACGGGCGGCTTATTTGTCGAAGATATATTCCAAGTGACGGTCACAGCTGTCAATGACGAACCTGACTTTACGGCTGCGAACCCTGCCGCAGTCAATGAGGATGCGGGTGCCCAATCAATTCCAGGTTGGGTCACAGCCGTAGACTTTGGTCCTACCGATGAAGATGGCAGCCAGACAGTTTCACAATACATTATCTCGAATAGCACCTGTGGAACGTTGTTATCGGCAGATCCGGCAGTAAACAATGCAGGAGATTTGACCTACACTCCAAACACAGACCAAAACGGCACGTGTACTTTTGATGTACAGGTACAAGATGATGGTGGCATCCTCAATGGCGGTGATGATACAAGTCCGATTCACAACTTCACCATCACCGTAAGTGTCGTCAATGATGAACCTGACTTTACTGCTGCGAATCCAGCCGCAGTGATCGAAGATAGTGGTCTGCAGTCTATTGCAGGTTGGGTCACAGCCGTAGATTTTGGTCCAGCAGATGAAGATGTCAACCAGTCCGTTTCTCAATACATTATCTCGAATAGCACCTGCGGAACGCTGCTTTCCACAGGTCCAACAGTTAGCGTTGCAGGAACTCTCACCTACACCCCCGCTGCAGATCAGAATGGGACTTGTATTTTCGATGTGCAGGTACAAGATGATGGCGGAATTCTCAATGGCGGCGATGACACCAGCCCAGCGCACAATTTCACGATCACCGTCACAGACGTCAATGATGAGCCTGACTTTACTGCAACCGACCCTGCCACAGTCAACGAAGATGCAGGCGCACAAACCGTTGCAGGTTGGGTCACAGCAGTGGATTTTGGTCCCGCAGATGAAGATCTGAACCAGGCAGTTGCTCAATACATTATTTCAAACAGCACCTGCGGAACGCTGCTTTCTGCGGGTCCGGCGGTGAGTATTACAGGAACTCTCACTTACACCCCTGCTGCAGATCAGAATGGGACTTGTACCTTTGATGTGCAAGTACAGGATGATGGTGGCGTCCTTAATGGTGGCGATGATACCAGCCCGATCCACAACTTCACTATCACCGTCGCAGCCGTTAATGATGAGCCTGACTTTACTGCAACCGACCCTGCAGCAGTCAGTGAAGATGCAGGCGCACAAACCGTTCCAGGTTGGGTCACAGCCGTAGATTTCGGCCCTGCTGATGAAGATCTGAGCCAGGCAGTTTTACAATATATTATTTCAAACAGCACCTGCGGAACGCTACTTTCTGCAGGTCCGGCGGTGAACGTTACAGGAGACTTGACCTTCACCCCCGCCGTAGATCAAAATGGAACGTGTACCTTTGATGTACAGGTTCAAGATAATGGTGGGGTTGCCCTTGGCGGCGATGATACGAGCCCAGCGCATACCTTCACCATTACGGTAAGTGCAGTCAATGAAGAACCTGACTTTACCGCAACCGACCCAGCTGCAGTCAACGAAGATGCAGGGTTACAATCGGTTGTAGGTTGGGTCACAGCGGTGGATTTTGGTCCGCCTGATGAAGACATCAGCCAAAGCGTTTTGGGATACATAATCTCAAATAACACTTGCGGAACGCTTCTTTCCTCGGGTCCGGCGGTTAGCGTTACAGGAACCCTCACCTACACCCCAGCCGTAGACCAAAATGGTACCTGTACCTTTGATACGCAAGTACAAGATGATGGCGGTGTTGCTCTTGGTGGCGATGACACCGGTCCCATTCACAATTTCACCATTACGGTCATAGCTGTCAATGACGAACCCATCTTCAGTGCCAACAACCCCTCCCCAGTCAATGAAGATGCGGGTGCTCAATCCATTTTAGGTTGGGCAGCAACGGACCTTGGTCCAGCTGATGAAGACCTGAGCCAGGCGATTGCGCAATATATAGTTTCAGGCAGCACCTGTGGAACGCTTCTCTCTGCGGGTCCGGCGGTTAGCGTTGCAGGGACTCTCACCTACACCCCAGCCGCAAATGCCAATGGCACTTGTACCTTCGATGTGGCTGTTCAAGATAATGGCGGTATTGCCAATGGTGGAGACGATACCAGCCTCACTCAAAACTTCACCATCACGGTGAATACCGTCAACGATGAACCCAACTTCACTGCCAGCAACCCTGCCGCAGTTAATGAAGATGCGGGCGCTCAATCGGTTGCTGGTTGGGTCACATCCATCAACTTGGGTCCCGCCAACGAAGCCGCTCAATCCGTCCTCGGATACATCATTTCGAACAATGCTTCTTGTGCGGCATTGCTCTCTGCAGGTCCGTCTGTCGATGCAGCTGGAATACTGACCTACACCCCTGCCGCAGATGCAAATGGTACTTGTACTTTTGATGTGCAGGTGCAGGATAATGGTGGTACTGCCAACGGCAGCGATGACACCAGCCCGGCGCAGAACTTTACCATCACTGTGAATGCCGTCAACGACGAACCTAGCTTCACAGCTTCGAACCCGCCCACCGTGTATGAGGACTCTGTCGCACAATCGATCCCCGGTTGGGCAACCCCAAGCTTTGGACCTGCAAATGAAGCGGGACAGGCAGTCGCTCAATACATCGTCTCCAACAGCACCTGTGCCACCTTGCTCTCTGCTGGACCAGCGGTGAGTAATGCAGGCGCTCTCACCTACACACCTGCTGCAGATCAGAATGGTACTTGTACTTTTGATGTGCAGGTGCAGGATAATGGCGGCACTGCCAATGGCGGCGATGACACCAGCCCGACTCAGAACTTCACTATCATTGTCACCGCACAAACCATCGTCACGGCTAACATCACCGCCAACGATAAAGTGTATGATGGCAATAACACTGCCACATTCACCTGCTCACTGACCGGTGTAGTACCTCCAGATGTGGTCAACTGCACCGGCGGGACTGCCACCTTCAATGACAAAAATGTCGATGTCAATAAACTGGTGACCGCCACCGGCTTGGGTTTGAGCGGTGTCGATGCCTTCAAGTATCAATTGTCCGTCACTACTGCAACCGACACGGCTGATATCACCCAGCGCACGTTGGTAGTCACTGCTACAGGTATCGATAAAATCTACGATGGCAACACCACTGCCACAGTCACACTTGCCGATAACCGCGTTGGTGGCGATGTGTTTGACGTCAACTACACAACCGCAACCTTTGTTGACCCAAATGTGAATGTGAACATTACGATCAATGTTTCAGGCATCAGCATCGGCGCCGGAGCGGATGCTGGGAACTACACGCTCAATGGGGTCACCACCGCCAGCACGGATGCAGATATCACGATCGCTGGTCAGACCATCACAGTGACCACCTCTGCCCCGACTTCTGCAGTCAATGGCTCATCCTTCAATGTCGCAGCGACAGCTTCCTCTGGCTTACCTGTGACCATTTCTGTTTCAGGCGTTTGTACGGTGGCAGATCTTGATGGAAGTGTCACCGATGGCGATGCCACAGTCACCATGATTAGCGGCATCGGAAACTGCAGTGTCTTTTACGACCAGGCAGGGGATACAAACTTCACCCCTGCCCCACAAGTCCAGGAAGATGTAACTGCCACCGATAGCCCGGTCATTACCAGCGCGGACAACGCCTCCTTCGACCTTGGCTTTGTGGGCACCTTCAACATCACTGCCACGGGCAATCCCTCCATCATGGTCATTTCTGTCACGGGCACCTTACCAAACGGCATCATCTTTACAGATAATGGTGATGGCACTGCCAACTTTAGCGGCACGCCTGCTGCAGGCACTACAGGTGTCTATCCCTTAGTTCTGACCGCCAATAATGGTGTCAACCCGAACGGTACTCAGAATTTCACACTCACTGTCCGCAATGGTCCGATCGCCAGCAATGTTAACTCTCTGCCCGATACTGGCGATGGTAGCATCACTGAAAATGAATCTGTGCCGACCACTCTCAGCATCACCGAGTTGACCGTTGAGTTTAGCCAGGATGTCTACGATGTTCCTGCCAGCACCACGGACCCAGATGAAGTAGATAACCCTGTCAACTACATCCTCGTCCGTTCTGCGACGGGTGTATTCAATACTCTTAGCTGTGCTGCCGGTGTGGTTGCGCCGGATATCATCAACCCAGTCACGGCGGTCACCTATAGCGATGGCGGTGGTTCTGGTCCGTTCGTTGCGACCCTTACTCTGACCACGCCACTCACCACCGTAGGCCACTATCGCTTGTTCGTCTGTGGTACCACTTCCATTGTGGATGCGGTCAATACCGGTTTGATCCTGGCTGGTGATGGCACAACGCCCGGCACCGATTTCAACCGCAACTTCGTGCTGGCTGTGCCAGCAGCCGGTGGCGGCGGTGGTGGTCGACGAGATGATGACAACAAGCTGGCTGTTGCTGCACTGCCTGCTACTGGCTTCGCTCCTAGTCGCATCACGGCTCTGCCCGTTCAGCCGGATGAGCTTGCCTACTCTGATCTCGGCGACCTGTGGATCGAGATCCCATCACTCGGTATCAAAACCAGCATTATTGGCGTGCCTCAAACCGAGAATGGTGAATGGGATGTCACCTGGCTTGCCAATAACGTCGGCTGGCTCAATGGCACAGCCTTCCCCACTTGGGAAGGTAACTCGGTGGTCACGGCGCATGTCACCAATGCCGATGGTGTGGATGGTCCCTTCGCGAACTTGAAGAAGCTCAAATATGGTGACCAGATCATCATCCACCTTTATGGGCAAAAGTACATCTTCGAGATTCGCAATTCGCGGATGAGCAAGCCCTTTACCACCAGTTTTGCTTTCGAGCACCTTGAGGAGCAGTCTTACCTCACTCTCATCACCTGTCAGGTCTACCTGCCTGAGAGTGACTCGTATCTGTACCGCCGTGTCATTCGTGCCGTCCTCGTTTCTGTACAGGATGAGTAAGTTGTAAAAATGTAAGGCAAGAGCCAACCTCTCAGACTAAAATCTGAAAGGTTGGCTCTTGCAAACCATAGCAATACATAAGCCTGGGCAGGCAATTTGGGGAGGAAAATATATTGACTTTTGTTCGATTCAGATTAGAATACTATGAGCGCCTTTCAAAAGTGTAAAGTGACTGGGAAACCGGTTCTTTTTTGTATTTCGTTTCAAAAACATATTTATAAAAAAAATTTCAATTCCATTACAAAAGGAAACTCATGCAACCCACCCCCAACCCTATACCGGCAAAAAGCCGCGTGCAAGAACTAGCGGAACGCATCAACATGTCGGTTGATGAATTTATTGGCGAAATGCGAAAATTGGGGTGCAGCGAACCAACCGCTATGAAGATCTGGCGTGGGGAATACGAAGAGTTTGATGATTTCAATGATAACAACGTCCAATTGAGCAATTTACGCAAAGCATCTGTCGTATTGAAAGTTGGCACAGGGTCATTACTGCCTAAATAAACCAAGGATTTATTTTTTATTTTCTTTTCACCCCATCACAATAAGGAAAAAAACAATGAACAAATCTTTTTTCACCAAGGTCTTTTCTGCATTTTTGATCGTGATGCTGGCGCTGGGGGCTTTTCCCATTACGCCAGCATATGCGGCGACTTCAGGTCCAAACCTTCCTGATGTAGGAGCAAATGTTAATGGACCAGGAACGGTTAATTGGACAAATCCTGGGAATGTGATTTCCAACAATAACGTGTATGCAACAGTAAATGTAAATAATTCAACGTCAGAATATTTACAAGCTACAGATTTCGACTTTGCAATTCCAGCAGCTTCTACTATTGCAGGAATACAAGTTACTATAGGAAGATTTGGGTCAACTGGTGGCGGGCAGGATATACAAGATAACGTTGTCCAGTTGATTAAAGGTGGGTCATTGGTTGGGAGCAACCTCGGAGCCACAGGAACCGATTGGCCTGGTGCTGAAGCTGCTGCAAATTACGGTGCTACTAACAATTTATGGGGAACAACTTGGACACCAGCGGAAATAAATGACATAAATTTCGGCGTAGCACTAGCGGTTGACAGCACTAATGCAAGAACTGCAAGCGTTGATTACATCCAGGTCACTGTCACATATTTCCTAAATGCAACCACAGTGGGTGTCGCAACGGCAACTTCAGGTAGCAGCTCATCAATCAATGTTTCCATGCCTTACACGGATGATGGCGATGCTGACAATACTTATACAGTCGAATACTGTCTGACTTCAGCAAACTGCCCTGTATCCGGCTCGTGGACTACCTTCGTATCCGGGGCAGCGCACAGTGCATCTCCATTTGCCACGAGTATTACAGGGCTAGTACCCGCCACTAGTTATGATGTCCGCGTGACCTACAATGATGCAGACGGTGTTACTGGAACAAATCCGCAAACGATCACAAATGTCACTACAGCAGCATGCGGCGGTTCCCTCACCTATACCATCCCAGCTGGGTCTGATCGTGTCGTAGTAGTGATTGTATCCAGTGAAGGAGGCGGGGCAATTGGAACACCAAATCTTTCAGGGTTTGGGGCAGCAACATTAATTTCCAACCCTGTAAATGGGAATGCAAGAATATATGCTGGCTATAGGGTCATCGGCACCTCAGCAGTTGCCCAAGCCACAACGATCACCGCAACAAATGGTACTTGTTTTTACGCGAATACCTATACAGGCATCAATCAGACAGCTGGAACCGGATCCTCAAATACCATCAATAGCGTAGCAACCGGAACAGCTGCTGCTGGAACAACTACAACGAATACAAGTGTATTCAACGCCACTGGCGGTGCGGTTGTTAACCAAGCAGGCGGGCGCGTTATTTATGCCATCAACATGAACAATGTGGGACCGTCCGGAACTGGAACTTCCGGGGTTTGGACGTTTAGCGAACTATTCGATGGAAGCCAGACAGCAGATGGAAATCGAACCGCCGTCGGTCAAAGCACGACCACTACAGCAGGCTCCGCCGCAATCAGCGTCACAGATGGTGGTACTGCTCATAATCGCTCGGCTCTCGTCGCATTCGCATTGAATGCAGTTAATACTAACACCGCACCCAACGCTCCTTCAGCCATCAATCAATACAGGACCGATGCCACCACTGTAATCGCACAGGGCGGATTTACCAACCAAACTCAAGTCGTCTTCAAAGCCACTGCGACGGATCCTGAGGCGAATCAATATCAATTGCAAGTAGAAGTACTGCCAAATGCAAGCGCGTTCACTAATACTGCCACCTGTTCAAGCCCATTAACCAACAGTGGAACCGAAACCAGCACAGGCTCTTGCGGAGCCTTTGTAAATGGCACCTCCTATAAGTGGCAATACAGACTCGTAGATAGCGTCGGCGCAGCAACAGCCTGGACATCCTTTGGCGGTTCCGACCCAGACTTTACGGTGGATACAACAACCCCAGACACCACCATCACTGCCAACCCGCCCCTCCTAACAAATTCTAGCAATGCATCGTTCTCCTTTACTGGCAACGACTCCGGTGGCTCTGGCGTTGCTTCCTTGCAATGTCAATTGGATGGCGGCGCTTTCTCTGCCTGCACGAGTCCACAAAGTTATTTTGCCTTGGGTGACGGAAGTCACACCTTCCAAGTCCGCGCGATTGACAATGCGGGCAATGTTGATCCGACCCCTGCTTCTTATACTTGGACCGTGGATACCACCGCTCCTGCCGCACCGGTCGTCACAACACCAGCCAATGGTAGTGTCACTAATGATTCAACACCCTCTGTTTCCGGCACAGCCGAACCCAATAGCACAGTCACTGTGTATATCGATGGTTCTATAGCAGGAACGACCACAGCCGATGGTAGTGGCAATTGGAACTTCACCGCAGCAGCACTTAGCGATGGTTCTCACACGGTTAGAGCCACCTCTACAGATGCGGCAGGGAACACCAGCCCATCCTCGAACACCAATACATTTACTGTAGATACCACTGCACCAGATACGACTATCACTGCCAACCCAGCCGATCCAACGAATTCCACTACGGCATCGTTCTCCTTTACCGGAAGCGACCCTGGTGGCTCTGGCGTTGCCTCCTTCCAGTGTCAGATTGATGGCGGCGCTTTCAGCGCATGTACCAGTCCACAGAGTTATTTAGGCTTGAGCGATGGCAGTCACACCTTCCAGGTGCGTGCAATAGATGTGGCTGGCAACGTGGATGCCACTCCTGCCTCCTACACGTGGACAATTGATACAGCTGCGCCGGATACGACCATTGATTCCAACCCGACCAATCCGAGCAACGACAACACACCCTCATTCACATTCAGCAGCCCTGATCTGACAGCGACCTTCGAGTGCAGCATCGATGGCGGCGCATTCTCCGCCTGCGTCACACCGAATACCCTCGCGGCATTGGCAGATGGACCTCATACCTTCGCCGTCCGCGCCGTTGATTCTTTGGGGAACACTGACGCGTCTCCTGCTTCGTACACTTGGACAATCGACACCGTTTCACCCGATACGAGCATTGATTCGAACCCGACCAATCCGAGCAACGACAACACCCCCACATTCACATTCAGCAGCCTTGATCTGACTGCGACATTTGAATGTAGCATCGATGGCGGCGCCTTCTCTGCTTGTGCTTCACCCAATACACTCGCAGCATTGGCAGACGGATCACATACTTTCGCTGTCCGTGCCGTAGACCCGGCTGGCAACGTAGATGTGACCCCTGCCTCTTATACTTGGACGATCGACTCCACCGCACCAGACACGACGATTGATACCAACCCAACTGATCCAAGCAACGACACTACGCCCACGTTCACATTCAGCAGCCCTGATCTGACCGCAACATTCGAATGCAGCATCGATGGTGGCGCTTTCTCTGCCTGTACATCTCCTAACACTCTCGCAGCATTGGCAGACGGACCTCATACATTTGCCGTGCGTGCCATTGACCTCTTGGGCAATGTCGACCCATCCCCTGCTTCCTATGCCTGGACGATCAACACCAGTGCCCCCCTAGTGACCAACATCACCTCGCCCAATGCTGATGGAACCTACTTCGCCGGTAATAACATCACCATTGAGGTCACTTTCGATGAAGCCGTCTTCGTGACCGGTACGCCACAACTGCTACTTGAATTGGGTGCGGTAGACGGGCTTGCCAATTACGTCAGCGGCAGCGGCACAAACACGCTTACTTTCACGTATGTTGTTGTACCCGGAGATAATACGCCCGACTTGGATTACGTCGCCACCGCTTCCCTAACCCTCAACGGTGGCAGTATTCAAGACGCCGCACTCAATAACGCCAGCCTAACCCTGCCGAACCCCGGTGCAGCAGGCTCGCTGGGTGCCAACAAGAATATCGTCATTGACGCCCTCATCCTTGTCGTTGTCAATAACGGCGTAGGCTCCGTTCCCGATACAGGCGACGGCTCGCTCTCCGAAAACGAACAGGTGGCGAATACGCTCAACATCAACCAACTGGTCGTGAGCTTCAGCAAAGATGTCTACGATGTTCCCGCCAGTACCACCGACCCCGATGAGGTGGATAACCCTGCCAACTACATCCTCGTCCGTTCTGCGACGGGTGTCTTCAATACCCTCAGCTGTGCGGGTGGTGTGGTTGCGCCGGATATCATCAACCCGGTCACTTCGGTGACGTATAACAACGGTGGCGGCTCCGGTCCGTTCATTGCAACTGTCACGCTCAGTACTCCGCTCACCACGGACGGATACTATCGCTTATTTGTCTGCGGTACTACTTCCATCGTACAAGCCAATAACACCGCCCTTGCCCTTGCAGGAAACGGCATCGCCAATGGCACCGATTTCATCCGCAACTTCCAGCTTATCACTCCAGCAGTCGGTGGTGGCGGAGGCGGTGGTGCTGGTGCAAGAGATGATGCGAAATTAGCGGTCGCTGCTTTGCCTGCCACTGGCTTTGCGCCTGGTCGCATCACGGCTCTGCCCGTTCAACCGGATGAGCTCGCCTACTCTGATCTCGGCGACCTGTGGATCGAGATCCCATCGCTCGGCATCAAGACCAGCATTATTGGTGTGCCTCAAACCGCAGATGGTGAATGGGATGTCACCTGGCTTGCCAATAACGTCGGCTGGCTCAATGGCACAGCCTTCCCCACCTGGGAAGGTAACTCGGTGGTGACAGCACACGTCACCAATGCCGATGGCGTGGATGGTCCCTTTGCGAATTTGAAGAAGCTCAAATATGGTGACCAGATCATCATCCACCTTTATGGGCAAAAGTACATCTTCGAGGTCCGCAACTCACGCCTGAGCCGCCCCTTCACCACCGGCTTCGCCTTTGAAGATCTTGAGGATGCTTCCTACCTGACCCTCATCACCTGTCAGACCTATCTACCCAAGAGTGACACTTACATGCACCGCCGTGTCATTCGCGCTGTTCTTATTTCGGTTGAAAACGAATAAGCGCTAAAACGAACTGTTATAAAAATATCCGAAGCCAGTGGCTTCGGATATTTTTATTTTTCGCTTATCAATGCCCACTCGGTTATAATCGCCTGCATGTCCACTTGGAATGGTAAAACGCTTGGGAAAGTGCAGATCGGTGACCTGATTGCCCGTGGCGGCATGGCAGAAGTGTATTATGGCTTGCATACCACCCTCAACCGCAAAGTAGCGGTCAAGATCATGCGCGACCATGTGGAAGAAGACCCCGAATCGCGCGCCCGCTTCGAACGTGAGGCGCAAGTTGTTGCCCAACTAAGCCATCCCAATATCATCCAGATCTTCGATTATGACCTTGTCGATGGACGCCCATCGCTCACGATGGAACTCATCCCCGGCGCAACCTTAGGGACCTACTTAAAAGCACTGCACAAACGCGGAGAAAAACTCCCCTTCCCAACCATCATACGATTGATGACCTCCATTGCTTCGGCTGTTGATTATGCCCATGCGCAAAACATCGCCCATCGTGATATCAAACCTGCCAATATTCTGCTTCGCTCGAAAAGTGGAAGCATTGATGTAGAGCAGGCATTGCCTGAGGATGTAGAACCGGTTCTCACTGACTTTGGGCTGGTGCGCCTACTCGACTCTGCCACCCAAACCTCAACCGGGACCGTCTCTGGCACCCCCGCGTATATGAGCCCCGAGCAAGCTCGCGGTGACCAGGTAGACCGCCGAACGGATATTTATTCACTTGGGGTTGTCTTATATGAAATGCTTGCAGGTGTTGTGCCCTTCGATGCAGAATCCTCATTTGGCATTTTGATGAAACACCTCAACGACCCGCCGCCGCCCATTCCAAGCATTTCTTCTGACATGCAAGCCATCATCGACCGGACGCTCGCAAAAAAACCAGAGCATCGTTTTGAATCAGCACAAGCGCTTGTGAAAGAATTTATTGCGGTCTTCAATGGTCAAACTGTTTCTGATGATACCGAAAAAATTCGCAAAGTGCTGAACCCAGCCTACATTGCCAAGCCATTGGTTCCACAACCGCAAAAAGACCAACAGCCCACAAACATGCGGACTGCCCTTATCGCGGGTGGAGCACTGGTGGCGATTCTGGTTGCATGGTTTGGGTTTCGTAGCCTGCGTCCCCCTCTCCAGCCTGCAAACGCAAGTGGCGCTGCAAATCAGTCGATGGGATTTGTCTCATATACTGACTTCAACGACACCATGGATAAAGCCATTCTCAATACCATTGGGTTGCCCCCGCTTGAGCCAGGCAAACACTACGAAGCCTGGTACCTTTCACAGGGCGGCGAAGTGAGGCGGAATTTGGGTTCCATCCAAATTCAAGGTGAGCGCGGACAACTCAGCTATTCAAGTCCTGATAGCATAAATCTACTCTCACAGTTCGATCAGATCGAGATCAGCATCGAACCTGATAACGACCCTGAGCCGGACCAAGTCAGCGAAGAAATCGTCGCCTCTTCGGTCTATCCCCCACTTGCATTGGTACACATTCGCCATGTGGTAGTTTCATTTGTAAGCGCCCCCGATGGCGTTGCCCTCATTCAAGGTTTATGGGGCACCACCGACTCAATCGATACTTCGGTGTATGACCTAAACAACGCATTTGCAGCGGGAGATGAAGTTACCTTTCGCTTGAAAACAGAAGAGATCATTAATCAACTGGTTGGCAGCGGCAATGCCGAGCTTTATAAAGACTGGGATGGCGATGGCACAATTGTGGACCCGGCACAAGGATACGGGCTGCTCTTGAATGGCGAGCCTGGGTATGACGACGAACAAGGGTATATCCCACAAACCGTCAGCCATGCGCAATTCGCCGCCCGTGCCGCAGATTCCACTGAGCGCATTCAACAGACCAGTGAAGCCATGCTCATCTGCATCAAAAATATGGAAGGCTGGAGCAAGCAAATGCTCGACCTCACGCTCAAGCTGCAATCCATGCCTTTCGATCAAAGTATGGAAGCCACCATCGCAGAGATTCAGGCGCTTTCGAGCCGAATGCTTTACGGCGAAGACTCAAACCAAAACGGTCGCATCGAAGCCATCGTCGGTGAAGGTGGAGCCGATAATGCGTACGAGCAAGCCTATCAAATGGCAGAGATGCCGCTTCTGCCAGGTCCGCATCGCATCCCACCGCCCCGCTCAACGACGACCCCTTAATTCAAATCAGCTCTTCACAACAGCATCGGTGATCTTCAAGGCTTCATCTAAAACGGTGAAGCCTTCTTGTAATTGCTCTTCAGTGATGATTAAAGGCGGGATAATCAGGATGGTATGCCAATGTGTATAAAGAAACAACTTATTATCTAAACAGTGTTTTCGCAGAGCGATCATCTCGGGGGAAGAACCGTTCCACGGAGCCATCGGTTCTTTTGTCTTTCGATCTTTCACCAATTCGATGATACCGAATAAACCCAAACTGCGGACTTCCCCAATCGATGGATGCGCCTCGCCCAGATCGGACAACATGCGCCTCAAAACTGCGCCCATGCCTGCTGCATGCTCGACAACTTTATCCTCCCTCATAGCTTGGATGTTCGCAACCGCCGCCGCCAGTGAAATAGGATGCGAGGTATATGTCAGCCCGCTTTCGAAGGCATGCTCATTGAATGCCGCCGCGATCTCAGGCTTCATTGCCACAGCACCCAACGGTGCATACGCCGAGGTTAAACCCTTTGCCATGGTGATGATATCCGGCGTCACATTCCAATGTTCAATGGCAAACCATTTGCCGGTGCGACCAAAGCCGCTCATCACTTCATCACAAATCATTAGGATGCCGTATTTATCACATAATTTTCGCACGCCTTGCATATACCCATCCGGCGGGATAATGACCCCGTTCGTGCCGGTCACTGATTCGAGCATAACTGCCGCAATCGACTCTGGTCCTTCATAGAGAATAATCTCTTCCAAATGGTTGACGTAATCTTGCGCAAAATCAGCTTCAGAGATATTCGGGTTGGTACGATGCAAAGTAGAACGATATCGATACGGGTCCAGGAAATGCACGACGCCCGACATCAAGTTTGGCTCCCATGCCACCCGGCGCGGATCGCCTGTGGCTGCCATCGCTCCGGCAGACGCGCCATGATACGAACGATAGCGGGTCAATATCTTATGCCGCCCGGTGTATCCGCGCGCAAGTTTGATGGCATTCTCGTTCGCATCGGCACCACCGAGCGTGAATAACACTTTGCTCAACGCCTTATTCGGGGTGACATGCGCCACCTCCCTGCTCGCCAACGCGCGGACTTTCGTCGTCATTCCCGGCGCGGCATACGGCAGCTCGGCGGCTTGCTCTTGCATGGCTTTAATGATGCGTTCATCGCCATGACCGATGTTGACACACATGGTCATTGAGTTGAAATCGAGAAAGCGGTTATCGTCTGCATCCCAAAAATATACGCCTTTGGCGCGTTTCACCGCAATCGGGTTCACTTTGGCTTGAGCAGACCAGGTCCAAAAGACGTGTTCTTTAGATAATGGGATAATTTCGTTATCGGGGAGGTCGAACATGGAAATTCCTTTAGAAGGATGATTTTGCCGGTATTCAAATAGAAACGCTCACAGCGGCATTTCACGAATTATAATCCCGGGTCTATATGACGCATCCTTTTCCTTATAAACGTATTGTAGTGATCGGCACCACCTCCTCTGGCAAATCTACCCTTGGCAAACTTTTATCGGAAGAACTGAAACTGGACTTCATTGAGTTGGATGCCCTGCACTGGGAGCCAAATTGGAAAGAAGCTGAGGATGAAGTCTTTCGGGAACGCGTCCGGCTGGCGATTAAGTCAAATACCTGGGTGGTGGCGGGAAATTATCGGGTTGTTCGAGATTTGATCTGGACCCAGGCACAGATCGTCATCTGGTTGGATTATCCCCTACACATTCTGCTTTGGCGGCTGCTTTGGCGCACCATTCAACGAAATTTTTCTCAAGAATTATTGTGGGGCACCAACCGCGATAAATTTTGGAAACACCTGAAGGTATGGTCTGAAGAGTCGTTGATCAACTGGTTGTTCAAAACGTACTGGCGACGAAAGCGTGAGATCCCCGTTTTTTTTACACAACCGCAGTATGAACATTTGCAATTATTACGTTTCAAACATCCACGCGAAACAGAAAAGTGGCTGAAAAGCATGGGCTATGCTTATACTCCATTAACGCCTGCGCCATCCTAAAATTTGCAAGAGTCCGGTTAGAACCGTCAGCGAAAGAAAAACTCCCCAATCACCACTCAACTCTCGGCGCAGCCAAAGAGCCGCAGTAATAATTCCAAATGCAACAGAAGCCAGTAACGTAAAACGCAAGATCAGTCGTCGGGTCTTGCCAGCGATATCTTCACGCGCAGGTAACACTTTGATCCTTTCGGAAAAATCTGAAAGGATCCACGCGAACAATGCATACACGGCTCCGCTGAACAGCCAGGCAAAAGGTAACCGGAACCAAACCCCAATGCCAGCCAAAGCAAGCGCGGGCAGGATCATCAAGGCGGAAAACCATTTCCACTTGAACCATGAGGATGCCAACCATACCACCCCAACAGCGATGATCCAGCGGCTCACAACCTCGTATCCAGCCTGCTCATACCCCCAGGCAAATGCACTAGCGGACAATGTGATACTGATCAAAAGCGCAACGCGTAACAAAATAGTCCTCCAATAAGTGATTCGATTTTACCATTCGCGATAAACGCGCATGTTATACTCCCCGCTATGTCTGAAGAAAGCGATGACGTAAAACAAATTTCCCGCACCGACAGTGATTGTAATGATGCGCCGCATCCTAAAGCCATTGAAGGGCTGGAGTTTTTCAATGAAGGAAAATACTTTGATGCGCACGAAGAATTGGAAACCGCCTGGAAGGAAGAAACCGGCGCAGTCCGTGATTTGTATCGCGGCATCTTGCAAATCGCTGTGACTTACCTTCACATCACCCGCGGAAATTACGACGGCGCAGTCAAAGTCTATGGGCGGAGTTTGAAATGGACACAAGGCTGGAATGCTGTGTGTCGGGGAATCAATGTGCAGCAATTGAGAGTAGATGCGGAGCATGTGATGCAAGAAGTACAACGCCTTGGCAAAGAACGCATCCGTGAATTTGACCCATCTCTTCTTAAGCCTGTTCAATGGAATCAAAAACGACAATGGACTTGTGACCGTTGCGGCAGTGAAATGTATGAAAAGAGCTGCAAGGTGACCTGCCCCAATTGTGGCAATCGCTTTGACTGTTCGGACTTGAATTTATATTTCGATTAAGGCAGCTTAATCTGCCGCTGTTTTTCACATGTTATACTCAAAATATGTTTCAAGTCCCTCCCCCAACCCGTTTTGACCTTCGCTTTTCGATAGCAGGCATCCCTGTGCGCGTACATCCCTTGTTCTGGCTCATTGCCATTCTGTTCGGGGCGAACAGTAACATCTATGGCATGTTGATCTGGGTGGTGGTGATCTTTGTCTCCATCCTCGTCCACGAGCTGGGACATGCCTTCGCATTCCGCCGTTTTGGTCAGTCATCCTCCATCATATTACACATTACAGGCGGGTTGACCGTACCCGAAACACTCCCTTGGGGTGGCGGGTATGCATCCGTCAGCCTGACACCCAACCAGCATATTTTTATCTCGCTAGCGGGTCCGCTTTCGGGCTTCGGTCTGGCGATATTGGCATACGCCATAGGGTTGGCTGCGGGCGGCGAGATCATTATGACTTCATTATTTGGGTTTATTCCCTTTCCATTGGTTCTTTTACCCTATGGCACCGGTTTGCTCAACCAATTTTTAGTGGACTTTTTATGGGTAAATATCTTTTGGGGCTTAGTCAACTTAATGCCAGTCTACCCCTTGGATGGCGGTAATATCTCGCGCTACACGTTGATTCAACAAGATCCGCTCGGCGGCTTACGTACTTCCCTATGGATTTCTGTAGGGACTGGCGTAGTTCTGGCAGTGGTCGGTTTTCTTGTGTTAAATAGTATTTACATGGCTTTCCTATTCGGGCTTTTGGCATTCCAAAGTTTTCAAATGATTCAAGGCATTGCTGGAAGGTATTGAGTTCGAATGGAACGATACTAGAAACCAAAACGAGGAGTGGACTAATCCACTCCTCGTTTTGGTTAATAAAAGGCGAACACCAACTCACCCCACCCTGCGGATCGCCATCATCGTCAAGTCATCTGCCAAGGGCAGTGGATCGATAAAATCGTTGAGGCACTCTTCAATCGACTTGATCACCTCTTCGGCGGTCCCTGCCGCCAGAGAATCCATCACATCCAAAAGCCGTACCTCACCAAATAAATCTCCACCCGGTGAAAATGCTTCCGTAAGACCATCGGTGTATAACAAGAGCGTATTCCCAAGAGTGATCGTGATGGTCTTCTCTTCGATCACAGGTTGCTCCATCACCCCCAAAGCAATTGCGGTACGAGTCAATTTTTCTAAGCTGCCATCGGTCTTTACCCAAAATGGAGGGTTATGCCCGGCATTCACATAGGTGAACGCCCCCGTATTCAAATCCAAGACGCCATACACAGCCGTGATGAACATGCCCTGCTGCGTATCTGGCAACAAGGAGTCATTCACACGCCGAAATGCCTCTGCAGGCGAAGATGTTTCCACCACCGCCGCACGGACGAGAGTACGAGTCAACGCCATGAACAACGCCGCAGGCATGCCTTTATCTGCCACATCCGCAATAAAAATACCGAGCTTGTTATCTGGCAATTCGATCACATCATAAAAGTCACCGCCTACTTGCCGTGCCGTACGCCAGCGCGCGGCGATCTGCCAGTTCTTATGGGTTGGCAAAACACTCGGGATAAACGTCTGCTGAATTTGGCGAGCCAGCTGCACTTCCGTTTCGAGGCGTTCGCGTACCACCATCTCCTGCTGCAAGAGATCATTCTGAATCGCCAACGCCGCTTGTTGCGAAATCCCATTGATGATCTCTAATCGGCGGGCACGGAAGCGGCGCGCATTATCATCTTCTTCGATCAACATCACGCCGAAGATGTCACTCTTGATCGATAACGGGACCGCGATCAACAAACGCTCTGGTTCAGACGCGTTCGCCTCATCCCAATCTCCGGGCTGAATCGCAAGCCAATCCTTTGGCTCCGCCTCAGCCTTAAGCGGATACGTCACCAACGTGTTCTGCTCCAACGCCCAGACCAAAAATGGGAACTCAGACAAGGACAGGCTTTTCTCCGTCATAAAAGTTTCTTCTTCTTCAGAGAAACCATATTCCTGCGAAGCCTGCAAGGCTTGATATTCCGTATCCAAACGATAGAGGACCACGCGCTTCACCCCCACCAAAATCGGCATGATACGAGTGATCGAGCTGAGAATTTCATCCAGATCATTCAAGCTGACGACCGCCTGAGCCACCTGCAACAATGCCGCAGAAGCATAGGCTTGCTCCTGCGCCGAGTCGAACAGGCGGGTATTCTCAATGGCAACCGCGGCATAATTTGCAAAAGTGCTTGCAATCGTACGGGCTTCATGCCCATAACGCCCGGGAGAGTGATGTGCCAGCGTCAACACCCCCAACGGACGGTCACCCACCCGCAATGGCGCAATAATCGAAGAATAATTTGAGTCAAACCCGACTGTTAACCCCGTGGGACCGATCGGATCTTCAGGGCGGCGAATGACGGGAACATCTGACTCGAGGGCATCGATCATGGCGTAGGTGGTTTCAGGGAAAGCGATGCAGGTGCTTTCCAGTTGGGCACCGTCAATGCCATGCACGGCAGAAAGACACAAAGACCCATCTTGCAGCAGCCAAATCGCAGACGTATCCACCGGCAAGTTACGGTCCAATTCGCTGAGGATCATCTCAAGAACTTCATCCAAACCGGCATTACTTGAAACCACACCCGCCACATCGCGCAGGCTGTCTCCCACTTGTCGCCGCCACTGTTCGGAGCGATACAAGTCTGCATTGCGGATCGCCGCCGCCATGGTATCTGCCACGGCTTCGAACATGATCCGATCATCTTCTGTAAAGGCGTTGAACTGGTCTGATTGAATATCGAGCAGACCCACCACCCGCTCATTGAAGATCAAGGGTACACAAAGTTCAGATTTTGTATTTTTGGGCGGCAGGGGTGAATCAATATAACGCTGATCTTTGGAAACATCGTTGGCAAGCACGGTCTTGCCATTGCGAGCAACCCAAGGCATGATGCCTATTTCTTCATCGAGGGGAATCGAAAAGCCTTCCAACTTTTTACTGCGTTTGCCACTACCCGCTTCATACATGATCATGCGTCGGTTGGGATGTACCGTAAAAAGGGAAACGTGAGGGTAGCCGAATTTCTCATTGATGAGTTTGGCGGCATCACGCATGAGTTTTGAAAGATCAAGAGTAGAGGTAACGCTTTTGCTAACCTCAGAGACCAAAGTCAACTGATTGGCACGGCGGTTTAAGTTACTGTATAAACTTGCCCCTTCTACAGCACGCGCAACATTATCTGCCAGGGCGCGCAGGATAAGCAAGTCGATGGGGTGAAAGGCGTTCGGCTGATTGCTTTGTACGTCCAATGCACCGAGGATGCGATCTTCGATCTTTAACGGGATGACCACTTCGGAACGGGTTTCAGGCAAGCTGTCGATGAAACGATAGCGCGGGTCGGCTTGAACATCGTCGCAGACGATCTCTGTGCCGGTCTTTGCTGCCTCACCAATGAGCCCCTGACCGATCTCCACTTCCAGGGCGATGGATGCTTTGCGTTTTCCTTTGCGAGAGGCGACGGCGCTGGCACGGAAGTGTAAGGCATGGTCGTGCGGATCAAGCGTAAAGAGAGCTACATAATAAAAATTAAAGGTCTTTTGAATGAGTTTTGCCACTCGCTTTGAAAGATCGTCCACATCCAACACGTTGGCGATCTGGGCGCTGACTTCACGGACGAGGTTTAGTTGCCGCAGGCGGAACTGTTCTACTTCGGCACGATGCGCGGCGAAAAGACTGACTGAAACGATCTGTGCCAGCCCTTGCAATAGGTTTAATTCTTCGTCTGTGAATTCGGGTCCTTTGGGGCGGGTGATCTGAAGCGCTCCCAGCGTAATCCCCTGATCTTCGAGCCGCACCGCAGCAAAGGTTGAGTGTGAGGCGGTGCTCTTTTTTCCCCGTTCTTTTTGAACCAATGTTCCGGTTTGGATGGCGCGTTTCATGCCCTCCAAGGTCGGATGAGTGCTGAAGGTCTGCCCATCTTCCCAATCAGGCAACCGAAAAATATTCTCCTGCAACCAGACCTCTGCCTTGCCAGGGATCAGGTGTTTTGCAACCTCGGCGATGCGGTCTCGTTGTGCAGTGAGTGAGTCTTCGCTCCGCAATTGTTCACCCAGGCTGGCGATCTGTAGCCAATCCCAGGAGGTTCTGGATGCGGCGCGCATGTTTTACTCTCTCCGTTTTGTCATGGTTAGTAAGTTGCCAGATTTGGATGATTCGTAATTGACCGTATCCATCAGCTTGCGCATTAGGTATACGCCCAGCCCGCCGATCTGACGTTCGGATAGGTCTGCCTTGAGGTTTGGTTCTTTTACAGATTTTATATTAAACGCCCTGCCGGTGTCGCGCATGGAGATGATGATCTCGTCTCCGCGCATGTCACAGGTTAAATCCAAAACTGCATCGCTGACACCTTCGTAGGCATGTTCGATGATATTGGAAGCAGCTTCATCGGCGGCAAGTTGCAGGGAGTAAATGGCTTTATCTGAGAATCCGCCCCCACGGGCAACGTCTGCCACCAATTCGCGGATTTCGTCCAAGAATTCAAAGCGAGCTGGGAAGGTATGCACTGGCATAAAGAAAATGATATGCCGCCTCGTTCGATTTGAGACGGCATTCCCCAATTCTTTTTGAAATGTTTTTTAGAAACTACCCACAGCAGTAGTGGGGTCATCAAATGTTTTGAAGAGTTCGGTGAACCCAGCCAGTTCGAGCGCTTCGCGAATACGCTCTGGCACACGGACGAGTACGACCTCACCCCGGTTGTAGCGTTTGCAATTGCGCTGGGCAGCGAGCAGGGCACGGAAACCGGCGCTGGACATGTATTCCAAGTTTTCTAAATCGAGGGCAAGTTTAAAGCGCCCATTATCGTTTGCTGTTTCCAACACCTTGGCGAACTGCGGGGCAGTTGCACTGTCAACCCTTCCTTTCACCGAAATAAGATCACAATGCTTGAATTCCTGAGTGGTGATTTCCATACATTCTCCTTCGGGTAAGGGGTTATTTTTTATGAACGGCAAAATTATATCACGTCCCGCTGGTTGTCTATATTGATATTTAGATCGTTTTAGGGAGAATTTCGGTGCCGGGTCTGCTTGTCAATAATGCAATATTTCCGAAAGAAAATACCTATACCTGATACCGGCAAATCGTTTACAATATGGATTGTTATAGGAGATCATCATGATAGGCGAACCGATTTTAGTCATGCTTGTGGAAGATAATGCGGATCACGCCGAGCTCGTCATTCGAACGATGGAAAGCCATCATATTTCGACGAAGATCCAACATTTTGCAGATGGCGAATCTGCTTTAGATTATCTTCTCAGGCGCGGCGAATACCACAATGCAGAAAACAGCCCTCGCCCCCAGATCATTCTATTAGATCTGAGGTTGCCACGGGTGGATGGTCTTGAAGTCCTGCGGGTCATTAAGGAAGAGGACGAACTCAAAAGTATTCCTGTGGTGATCCTGACCACATCAGAAGCAGAACGAGATCTGACGCACGCCTACAAACATTACGTCAATAGTTATCTAGTAAAGCCGGTCGGCTTTGAAGATTTTAGCCATCTCATGAACGACCTCGGCTATTACTGGTTGGGCTGGAACAAACAAATTCGCGCTTGAAACAAAAATGTCAAATGAGATCATACTAATTCTCCTCGTTGAGGATGAAGACCCTCATGCCGAATTAATTCAACGGGCTTTTGAGGATCAAGGGGCAGAATTTCAACTCTACCGTGTCAAATCACTGAGTGAAGCACGGGAGTACATGCGTACTCATCAACCCAGGTTGATCATCGCTGATTGGCGACTTCCAGACGGAGAAAGTTTGGAATTGCTCCCCAACCACCGCGACCCCCTCGCTATTCCCATCATCTTAATGACCAGTTACGGAAATGAGCGCATCGCCGTGGAAGCGCTTAAATCCGGTGCGTTGGACTATGTCGTGAAAACGCCAGAGTCGATGCTGGATATGCCCCACCTTGCCGGAAAGGCTCTTGAACAGTGGAAGTCGCGCGCAGACCGCATCCACATGCAGGAAGCACTCTCTGAAAGTGAATCGCAATTCCGCCTTCTTGCTGAAAACGCCAACGATATGATCACCCGTCTCAACAAAGATGGGTATATGCTCTACATCTCCCCTGCCTGTAAAACCATCCTTGGGTATTCTCCTGAAACTCTGCTCGGGACAAACAACTTTGATCTGATCCACGAAGAGGATAAGCCGCAGGCACGTGAGGCATTCAACTCTGTACAAGGATCAACCTATACCGTCACCTATCGCGCCAGACAAAAGAATGGAAATTACATCTGGTTGGAAACATCCGCCAGGGCGATCCTAGACCCCGTTACAAACGATGTCATCGAAGTTCAATCTGCCTCTCGTGATATTACCGAAAGAAAACAAGCAGAAGAAGCGCTGCACATCGCCCATAACCAACTGCGTGATGCGTACGAAAGAACCATCGAAGGCTGGGTACGTGCACTCGACTTACGAGACCGTGAAACGGAAGGACACACCCAACGCGTCACCGAGATCACTATCAAGGTTGCCTCCCGGCTCGGGTTTAGCGAAGAAGAGCTTGCACACATCAAACGAGGCGCCCTACTTCACGATATGGGCAAGATCGCCATCCCCGATGAGATCCTTCAAAAGCCAGGTCCGCTCAACGAAGCTGAATGGGAACGCATGCGTCAGCATCCCATGTATGCCTATGAAATGCTTTCCCCCATTGAGTATCTGCGCCCGGCGCTTGATATTCCGTTCTACCATCATGAACGCTGGGATGGCAGCGGATACCCGCACGGGCTGGTAGGTGAAAAGATTCCTCTTTCTGCACGCCTCTTCGCCATCGTCGACGTTTGGGATGCGCTGCGAAGTGACAGACCCTACCGCAAACAACTCCCATACGATCAGGTGGTTGCCTATTTGAGGGAAAAATCAAACACTCTTTTCGACCCGAAACTGATCGATCTCTTCTTAAAATTTTTAGAATCAAACCTGTTGTGATTTGACACTCCCATCATCATCGGGTATCCTTCTTGTGTCCGGGCAGGCCCGGCGCGGCGAAGCCTCTCGAACCCCGCCAGGATCGAAAGATAGCAACGGTAAGGAAGTGCCTTCGGGTGCCGCCGATCTCCTGCCCGGATATTTTTTTACTCCCCCATGTCATCTTCAAAAATCATCACGATTGTTATTGCAATAGTCATCGGCATAGCGCTGGGACTGGTGTACGGCTGGGTCATCGAACCTGTTGAATACACCAACGTAACTCCCAATGTCTTACGCGAAGACTACCGGGTGGATTATGTCCTCATGACGGCAGAAGCCTATCAGATCGACTTCGACTCAGACACAGCCGCCCGCCGTCTCGCCATTTTCGGAGGCAGCTCCCCCACTGTCATTGTGACATCCGCGCTGGACTATGCCAACCGCAACGCATTCAGCGCCGAAGAGATCGCTGCCCTGCAAGACCTGTTGACCGCCATGCAAACATACCAGCCGGAAGAGATCCCCAACCCATGACGGCCTTCCTGCGAAGTTCAATACTGCACTTCATCCTTGCGCTTCTTATCGGGCTCGGGCTTGGTCTGGCATACTCGTGGTTTATCTCCCCTGTTACCTATGTAGACGCAAACCCAACCTTGCTGCGATCTGATTTCAAAGACCAATATCGAATCGTCATCGCTTCTGCGTACGCCTCCAATCAGGACCTTGCCCGTGCCCGCTCCCGCTTAAGTTTGCTGGGAGATATTAACCCCGTAGACGAACTCACCGCACAAGCACAACGCATGCTCGCCGCCGGAGAATCGTTTGAAAACGCCCGTCCGCTGGCACAGCTTGCCACCGACCTGCAACAAGGTTTTGTAAACCAGCCTTTCACACCGACAGCCTTCCCAACCTTCAACACACCCGATGTTCCATTGGACGCTACAGCAACAGAATCATTTTCAGAACAAGCTGAAGCGACCGAAGACATTGCGCCAACTTCTCTGCCAACTCTGCTCTTTGAACAGACGCCATTCACGCCCAGCATTCAAGAGACTCAGCCAGCACGCGCCACATTCACCCCCACAGCCGGTTTCAATACGCCCTATCTTCTCGTTGGGCAGGAACCCATCTGTGACCCGAGCATGCCACTGCTGCTTCAATTCATGTTCATGGATTCACGCCGCAACCAGATTCCTGGGGTCGAGATCATCGTCACGTGGAATCAAGGCGAGGATCGTTTCTTCACGGGTTTTAAACCTGAATTGGGACTGGGCTACGCAGACTTTCTTATGCAGGCAAATACAATCTATAACGTTCGCGTCGTCACGGGTGGAGCCTATGTCGCGGATATCACTCCGCCTGACTGCACAGACCCGAATGGAAGCGTGTATTCTGGCGGTATAGTGCTGACCTTTCAACAACCTTGATAGCTTGCAACTAATATCGTATTCAATCGTTAAGTCTATTGAACTTAATTTAAGGAGTAAACCATGAATACGAATGTAGAAACTAAACCTGGCTTGGTCACGGCAATTGCGGTGATGACCCTGCTAAGCGGCATCATCAATCTCTTTTGGGGGTATGTGGCATCTGCCACTGCCTTGGGCACTATTATTGGTGTGGTCTGCCTGCCGATTGCGATTCTTCCGACCATCCTTGGCGTTTTTGAAATTATCTATGCCGCCAAATTGCTAAGCACCCAGCCGCAACCTGTGCAGCCTTCCACATCGCTGGCAGTATTTCAGATCCTCACCTTTTTTATGCTAAATATCTTTTCAGCGGTTGTGGGTATTCTCAGCTTAGTCTTTTACAACGACGTTGCGGTCAAGCAGTACTTCGCCCGGCTAAACACCGTCCGCACCACTCAGCCTTTCGCGGCCGCACCCGCCATCGTTGAGGTTGAGCCGCAAGTACTTCCTCTCCCAGAACCAGAAGTGGAAGTTATAGTCAAAGAACCGGTTCCACCTGCAAAGGTCAAACGGGCTCGCAAGACTGACAAATAAATAGCTGTGCCTTCAAACAATTACACCTGCATTTCATTTGCAGGTGTAATTTCATATTTCTCTTGGCGGGTGGTATGACCTTGTGTACAATGGGACTATGGTACTCTTTTGAAGAAGAGTACCATAGTGTATTCTTAGCCAGAATTTGAAAATATACAGGAGAATTACATTATGAAATCGTATCGAATGCTTTTTGGTTTCGCCGCCTTGTTATTGATCGTGAGTCTGGCGTGCGGTGGCTCTGGTGAGCCTACCCCTTATCCCACCATTCCCCCTGCCCCAACCAACCCACCTGTTCAGCAGGAACAACAACAACCGCAGGATACCGGCAATCAGGAACAGACCACCACCGATGACGCTCTTGTCACTTTTGTGGATGAGAACAATCTTGCCGCTTTCGACCTGCCCGGCGACTGGTTCTATGAACACTCCACTGGCGAGAATTATTATGTAGATCGCTTCACTTCGCCGGATGAGGTTTCTGGGTTTATCGAAAACATTGTCTACAATGACGGCACCCCCTTCGTGAAAAGCCAGAAGGGCAAGTTTGCGCTGGATCTGATCAACACCTTCTACAGCGCGACTGGTCAGGTGGGTGACATTCGTATTACCAGCGACCAGATCCAGTCTGATGGTTCTGAACGCCTCGAATGGGTTTCCAAGAGCGGCGGGTATTCCGGCGTTTCTTTCCTTGAAACCCGTGGTGACGATAACGCCACCTTCATGCTCTTCACCGCTTGGTGGCTCGACACTGCCGATCAGGAAACTCTGGACATCATCAATAACGCAATTTCGTCCTACTACATTCCGTAATACCCCTTTGCAAGCTGATCCCCGCGAGTCTTCGCGGGGATTTTTTTATTCCACAGTGCTACAATAAAAATATGACTACGCTTGATCTTCGCCCTTCCCCAATCGCAGGGACTTGGTACCCGAGGAATGCAAAGGCTCTTGCCTCCAGCGTTGATGACTATCTTTCAGACGTCCGCCTGCCAGAGTTGACCGGGCAGGTGCTGGGAGTCATTGCCCCACATGCCGGGCATCGCTACTCGGGCGCAGTGGCAGCTCATGCCTTCGCCACCCTGCGTGGACTGCAACCCGACCTGGTCGTCATCCTATCCCCTTTTCACAACTACAATCCTCATCCCCTTCTGACTTCCAAACATCAAGCCTACGCCACACCACTTGGTCATATCGAAATCGACTCCGCCGCGCTGGCTGAACTTCAATCACACCTTCAAATTCCCATCATGCCCATCGCCAACGACCCTGAACATGCGATAGAGATCGAGTTGCCATTTTTACAACGCGTCTTTACGCATCCATTCAAACTTCTGCCGATCATGCTCAGCGCCCAGGAAGAAGACATAGCAAAACAACTCGGCGAAGCATTGGCGACTGTTCTTCAAAACAAAAATGCCATTCTGGTGGCATCCACCGACCTTTCACATTTTTATGACCAAGCCACGGCAAAAATCCTCGACCATGAAATGCTAAACCGCTTCGAATCCTTTAAGCCTGAAACTATTTTCGAAGCAGAACATAGCGGCAAAGGCTTTGCTTGCGGGTATGCCGCTGTCGCCGCAGTCGAATCGGCATCAGGAGCACTGGGCGCAAACAAAGTTCAACTCCTTAAATATGCCACTTCGGGCGACGTCACCAATGATTATTCTTCTGTGGTCGGCTATGGTGCAGCAGTAATCCTTAAACAATAACGCGCCAGAGTTTCCTCTAGCGCGTCTTACTATCAACTATTCACTATTCACAAATTACTCTACCCACTCTACTTCCTACTATTCCAATCCTTCACTGCTTGAAGCAGCGTTTCCTTTAATTTTTCATCGGGCAGACTAGCGACTCCATCATACTTGGTGCCATTCACCCAGATCTCCAGCCCGCCATCGGCAGCCGTCCCAAAATCAATATCGAACGATTTTAAGTACGGATCATTTTCCGCCTTGGCACGCAGAATGTCCTCGATCTGTTCCGCGAACGGAGCAGCGAGTTTCTCACCTTCATCGTGGTTATAGAGCGTTACTCCTTCGCCCTCTGCCAGCGTGGCTTTTACGGTTTCTTCCGGTGGCATGGCCTGCATCCACTCCGGTTTCGTATCTGTTTTTTCTGTCAGGTTAACCTGATTGGCTTTTATAAAAACTAATGCCAAAAGCCCCAACCCGATCAAGATCAGCACAACCCCAGCCACAAGAATGAACATACTCATAGTTACCTCCGTTTCAGACATTATAATGCAGCCATGTTTGTTCGCCTTGCTGTCAATGTTCCTGCAATCTCCGGCGTCTTCGATTACACCGTTCCCGCCGAACTCGCCCTTCACCTCCGGGCGGGGTGTCTTGTCACGGCTCCATTTGGGAATCAAACCGTGCAGGGCATTATCGTCGAGTTGACCGACTCTTCCTCCATACCGAATCTCAAACCGATCCTCGACCTGCTCGACCCTGCACCGCTTCTGACGCCGCCCCAGCTTGCTCTTGCCATGCGGTTAGCGGACTCTACCCTGAATCCCCTCTCCGCCATCATTGGCATGATGATCCCCACCGGGTTGAGTCAACAGGCAGATGTCCTTTACACATTATGCACACCTGCCCTGGCGGGCGGCGCAAGGGTCACGGATTACGCCGATCCATCTTCCAAAGTCACAACCCGCCTTATCAACCTTCTCCAAGAACGCGGACCCTTGCGCGGACGTCAGATCGACTCCCACTTCGCCAAAGTGGACTGGCGCAAGACCGCCAACATGCTTGTCAAAAAAGGCGTGCTGACCTCGAAGAATGTCCTGCCGCCGCCACGCGTACGCCCAAAGAATATCCGTGTTGCCCAGCTTGCCGTCACGCCCGAAGCGGCTCAGGCAGAGATGAACTCGCTCGGCTCCACGAAGGCAACTCAAACCCGGCGCGAAGCGGCTCTGCGTTTTCTCATTCAACAACCTGAGCCGATCAACCTTTCATGGGTTTATGCTCAAACCGGTTGTAATATTTCTGACCTGCAAGAACTGGATGAACGCGGCTTGATCCGCCTGTTTGAAAATGAAATCTTCCGCGACCCGTTGGAGAGAATCGAGAAACAAGTAACAAGTAACGAGTTATCGTTGACGCCCGAGCAGAGTTCGGCTTTGCAATCAATTCTTTCATCTTTCATCCTTCATCCTTCATCCTTTCTGCTCTATGGTGTTACCGGCTCCGGCAAAACGGAAATTTATTTACGCGCCGCCGAAGAAGTAATAAAGAGCGGTAAACAAGCGCTGATCCTTGTCCCTGAAATTGCACTTACTCCACAGGCTGTCCGACGATTTGTTTCGCGTTTTCCGGGGCAGGTGGGCTTGGTTCACTCAAAGCTTTCTGAAGGTGAACGCTATGACACCTGGCGTCGCGCCCGCGATGGGAAGTTGAATGTCATCATTGGTGCGCGCTCGGCCTTGTTCGCCCCCTTGCCCAAGATCGGTCTCATCGTCGTGGACGAATGCCATGACAGTTCCTATTATCAAAGCGAGCCGCCGTATTACAACGCGGTGACTGCCGCAGAAGAATATGCCCGTCTGTGTGGAGCGGTGTGTGTGCTTGGCTCCGCCACACCGACGGTGGAGCAACGTTATACCGCCGAACATGACCATACTCAAAAACTAGAATTACCAAACCGCGTTACCGATTCAAATCTGCCACCCGTCCAAGTGGTGGACATGCGTGAGGAGTTGAAGAACGGAAATCGCGGAATTTTTTCAAAAGCATTGGCAGAGTCTTTGGCAGAAGTGCTCGAACGCAAAGAACAGGCAATTGTTTATCTCAACCGCCGTGGAACCGCCACCTATATCTTCTGCCGTGATTGCGGCACAACCCTAAAATGCCCGAATTGCGAAACGCCGTTGACATTGCATGTCGAAGGCGGCGTCCTGAGCTTGCCGAAGGGTCAAATGTCAAAGGTTAATGGATTGCTTTGCCATCGTTGCGGATACACACGTCAGATGCCTAAGACCTGCCCGACCTGTGCGAGTACGCAAATCCGTGAATATGGCTTGGGCAGTGAAAGAGTAGAAGCGGAAATCAAGTCTATGTTTCCACAAGCACGGACCTTGCGCTGGGACTGGGACACAACCCGCCAAAAAGATGCACATGAGATCATCCTGACTCATTTTGCGAATCATCAAGCCGATATTTTGGTCGGCACGCAGATGCTCGCCAAAGGCTTAGACTTGCCGCTGGTGACTTTGGTGGGAATAGTTTTAGCGGATGTGGGCTTGAATTTGCCCGACCCGTTCGCCAACGAAAGAGTGTTTCAAACGCTCACACAAGTGGCAGGGCGAGCTGGGCGTTCCTCACGCGGCGGAAAGGTCATTATGCAGACCTTTACCCCAGAACATTACGCGCTGCAATTTGCCGCCGGGCATGATGTCGATGGATTTTATGCACGTGAATTGGAATATCGAAAATTATTAGGCTACCCACCCTTTGCGAAATTGGCACGGCTTGAATATAAGAACGCAGACAATGCCAAGGCGGAAGAAGAAGCTAAAAAGATGGCAGACAAGCTAAAGTTAAAGCTTGAGGCGGGCGGTTTCCGTCAAACGGAATTAATTGGTCCCGTCCCCTGTTTCTTTGCCAAAGAAAATGGCGAGTACCGTTGGCAAGTCGTCTTACGTGGACCTGACCCGGCAACTGTTTTGAAAGATATGAGATTCAACGACTGGCGACTTGAGATAGACCCCATCAATATATTATAAAAACTTGGCTGAGGGCTAAGCCCTCAGCCAAGTTTTTATCAATTACGAGATCAACCCCACAGCAAAATTCAACACGCGCCAGTATAAGTTATACAACGGCTGGGGCCAGTTGCTCTTGGGCAATGCAGGCGGGAATGATGTCTTCGCGTTCGGTTCATCGAAGCGATTGTCGACACCGGTCGTATCCCACACAATATCGAAGCCACTACCAAGCATATTCTTCACGAACGGATCAGCATCATAGCCATTGTTCTCATAGATGTTATCATGGGCAAAGTTATGGTCGGGGTTGGGATCAACATCAATCTCTTCGGGCGAGAAACCAATGGTGAGGTTGAAGATCGCCAAGCCAACGGTTTTATTGCCCTTGAAAGTATTGCCATACACTTCCACGTGATCTGCGGCAAGGATCAACATCCCTGTCCCCGGCGGGATGAGCGAGACCGCCGTGCCGGGCTTGCCAAAGTTCGCGCCATTGTTATTCTCTGAAACGTTGTCATATACCTTGGTGTACATCGATACTTTGGAAGGCAACTGCGGCAACAGGTCAATAAAAATACCGATGGTGTTGTCGTGTGCAACATTGTTATACACTTCACCGTTGACCGTATTCTCCAACTCGATGCCGATCACATTTCCATAGGTCAATGTATCGCGGATAACAACATCCTTCGATTTACCTGCATAGATCGCCGCATCGTTCATCAGCGTACCTTCAATGCGTTCAATCAACACATCAGTACAACGCACGGGGTAGACGCCATACACACCCGTATTCTCAATGTACATGTCATGCAGGTATACGCCAGTTGAACCTTCCACCAGCACACCATTGCTCGTAAAGTTCTTCACCTGGAAGTACGCCATCTCAAAGTTATTGCCGGAGGCGATCACACCATCCGACCCGGTGCCGTTGCCTTCGATGATTGGCCACTCACCCGCATCGTTCGGGATACCAAAGAACTTGACATCGCTCACATCAATGATGACATGTTCTTCATAGATTCCATATGGGACTTCGATGGTGTCGCCGGGCAATGCCTGATCGACAACTTCCTGAATGGTCTGACCGGGCTCGACTCTCAAAGTCACCGGCTCATGCGTAGACGTGGCACTTGATTCAGTTTCAGCAGCATTGATCTCGCTAACAATTTGACGCGCCTGCACAGGTTCAAGCTTTTTCACCACATCCAAGCCTGAAGGCACAGACGTGGGAATCTCAGGCAGGTTACTTTCATCGGTCAACGCATACATGAAAGCGACCAAATCCGCTTTTTCCTGCTCGGTCAATTCAAAGCCGAGGACGTGCATATCCACGTCGGCAACACCGTCATCGCGTCCGCCGCCTTTGGCGTAAAAATCCACCACTTCTTCAAGTGTATTAAAGGCTCCATTATGCATGTAAGGCGCAGTGAGGGCAATATTGCGCAAGGTCGGTGCTTTGAACGCGCCATCCAAACTGGTGTCTTCAATGGCTTTGCGTCCTGCATCATGCTCTTGACCGGCAAGGTCAGGAACGCCAGTGACAGAGAATGAGTCGTCGCTGAAAGTTGGTGCGGCGTGACATTCAAAACAGCGGGTCGCCGCCGAACGGAAGAGACCCAGTCCACGGCGCTGGGAAGGTGTCAGGGCGCTTACTTCGCCAGTGGCATAACGATCAAAGGGTGAGTTATTGCTCACCAACGTGCGTTCAAAAGCAGCGATCGCATGTTGGACATTTTCAAACGTAACCGCATCGGCACTGCCAAAGGCTTTCTCGAACAGATCTACATATTCGGGAATGGCTTTCAACTCGGCAACGATCTGTTCAGGAGAAGCGCCCATTTCATCCGGGTTGGTGATGGGTGTTTCCATCTGCTCCTCAAGCGTGGCAGCGCGACCATCCCAGAAGAAGTTGGTGTTGTAGGTCACATTCCATAAGCTCATGGCATTGCGAGTTAATGGCTTCTGGTCTGCACCAAAGGCTTGAGGTCTGCCATCGGTAAAGCCCAAGTCAGGGTGATGGCATGAGGCGCAGGACATGTCGTCGTTTTGAGACAGGACCGGGTCAAAGAAAAGGAGGCGACCCAGTTCCACTTTTTCAGGCGTGGATGGATTATCCACTGTCTCGTTTGTGGCAGGGAAGTCACGCTGCAATCCGCTCCAGGCGGGTTCAACACTGCTGGAGCCTGCTCCCCACTGTTCTTCGGGCAATTCCACGGCAGGGGCAAGAGGCACAAATGCGGCAAGGGCAACGCCAACGAGCAACAAAATGCCCAACCCTAAAAAGATACGTTTGATCCAAACTTTCATACACTCTCCTCTGTATTCAGTTTTATCCTGCTATTCTATAAGCAGGTTATTTCAACGTCATCAAAAATGCGACCAGTGCATTCATATCTTCACTGGTGACTTCTTTCGCGAGGTTGGTGATCATCACATTATTAAAGCCTTCCACCACGTAATCACCGGGTCTTAAGATGGAGAGCGTTATATATTCCTCAGCATCCTGTCCGGCGACGCGGGTTTCTGCGCGGGTGGCAATGCCGTTCAAGGATGGTCCAATGATAATCGTATCTGGGACGAGGGCATGACAGGTGGCACAGCGGGCATTGAAGACCGCTTGTCCCTGCAAGATGAATGGATCAGGTGTAGGGGTGGGAACCGGGGTGGCGGCAGCCGAACAAGCAGCAAGGCTTAACGCAGCCGCCAGCAGGGCGAAGACAAATTTTATTTTCATAACATATCCTAAAAATGGAATTGCACGATTATACTTGGCTTGTTTGCAGGCGCAAACCTTCGTTTTGGCTGGTTTGCGATCATTCGTTAAAAGTTTCCCGAGGAGAGTGTCAAATGCAAAGTTTTTCACGTGGTTGGTCGTTCTTAAAGCAGGCATGGAGCATGGCATTCAAAGATAAAGACCTGCTCAAGCCTTCGGTCTATGCCCTGGTGGTCGGCGGCATCATCTCCTTCATTGGCATCATTCCGATGGCGATCGCAGCCTTCCTTTTTAGCGGCAGCGAATTTGTGAATATCGTGCTGGCTGTGATGGGCGGCATCTTAATGTTCATTCAATTCACTGTGACCTACGTCTTCTCCGGCATGACGGCCTACTTGATCTATGGCTACATCACCAAAGGAGATGGTCGCATGGACCATGCTTGGGCAATCGTCAAGCGTGACTTTTTCGACATCCTGACCCTGGCAGCGGCATCTACGGCTGTTTCCATGCTGCGCAATGCATCACGTCGTAACCGTCGCGGTGGCATGGCTTCAAGCATTGCCCGCCAAGCCACCGGTCTACTCGAAACCCTGTGGACAGAAGCTGCGGCACTCGTCCTACCTGCGATGATCATTGACGACCTCAATCTCAAAGATGGCATGCAGCGCATTTGGAAGATCACAAAAGAAAATCTGCTGCTGATCGGTATCAGCACGGTCGGTGTGCGCTTTGTAGCGGGGTTGATCGGCTCTTTATTCGGGCTGGTCGGCTTCTTGATCGCGCTTGCGGTTGGTGGTGGGCTGGCATTCGCTTCTAGTGGCGAGCTCACAATAACCATCATTGGCATTGTGATCGGTGCAGTGATCTTCTTCTCGTTTGTGATGGTCGCCAGCGTGTTCAGTTCGTACACCACCACGGCGTATCACACCTGCCTCTACATTTGGGCACGCGATGTGGAAAAAGCCACAGCGGAGGGAAGAGTCCCGTCGCAGGTTGCGGCTCCGGCTCCGCTCGCGGCGGTTCTTGCCTCCTGACAGTTAAGCAGACCCTAAAGGTTTTTCTAAAACCTTTAGGGTCTTTCTATTCTTTTGATAAAATAAACCCATGAAACCTGAACCCCGCCGACAAGAAGCCATATCCTGGGAAGAAGTGGACAAACTTATTGACCATTTGATCCCACAGTTCAAACGTGAATTCACAGCCATGGTGTTGATCACCCGCGGCGGTATCATCCCCGGTGGGATGCTGGCAGACGCGATGGATATCACCCACATCCTCACTGCGGCGGTGGACTTCCCAGCGCAAATGCAAAGTGAAAAATCATCTGCATTCATGGCATGGCCCGAGTTCATTCAATTCCCCGCCGAAGATAAATTACGTGGACGCCCAACCTTGATCGTGGATGATGTTTGGGGATCCGGTCGTACCATCACTGCGGTTAAGAATCGCGTTTCGGCGGCAGGCGGCTTCCCTGAGACTTGTGTGCTGCATTTCAATCCATATCGTAATCTGTTTGGCAGCGTCCGCCCTGATTATTACGCCGCCACCACCGATGCCTTCATCACCTATCCCTGGGAGATCGACCGGGGACCAGACCAAGTTCTGCTTGGTGATCTACAATCCTAAATGAAACTTGTTGACACGACTCTAAAACAAAGAATGGGGGCAGTTCGGGGGAATCAGTATTTCAATGATCTTAATGATGCTCTACTTAAGGACGTAGCAGAACAAACCCAACTCCGCGAATACCAGCGCGGAGATGTTCTGTTGTGGGAAGATGACGCCTGCGACGGTTTGTTCATCATGGAGCAGGGTAGCGCAAAAATATTCCGCCTCTCACCACAGGGACGCCAGTATATCGTCCGCGTGCTTCAGGAAGGCGATACCTTTGCCGAAGTGCCCGCTTTCGATGAAGGCACTAGCCCGGTCAATGTGGAAGCCTTGGAACTCTGCCAGGTCTGGGTGATCGATAAGCACAAGCTGCATGAATTGGTTATGAAACATCCTGCCTTTGCGCAAAAGGTACTTGTCAATTTTGGGACGATGCTGCGCGGCATGGTGCGCATGGTCAGTGAAATGGCGTTCTACCAAGTCACCCATCGCCTCGCACGCCTGATCGACACCGAACTGTTACAGGATAAATCAAGCAACTGGACGCAGGAACAACTGGCGGCGCGGTTGGGAACCGTACGTGAGGTGGTGGCAAGGTCGCTCAAAGAATTGGAACGAAGCGGCGCGATCAAAATGGAAGATCGGCGCATCCAGATCTTGGACCGGAAAATCTTTGAGCAATGGATACAACCCACTTAAAAACAAAAAGCGGCGAATTCGCCGCTTTTTGTTTTATGGCAGGACTTCAAAATTATCCACTTGATAAGCGATTTCGTCGTCTATAGCCTCTTTGATCTGGTCTATGGAGATAGTGGATGGGAAACCATACGTATCATCGTACGTAACAAGCACTTCATCCGCGCCGCCGTTTAGGCTGGAACTTAATTTTTCAAAAAGGCGTTCCACCGTAGCGACCTCGACGAAATAGGTATAGGATGGGTCGTTCTCTGCGACAGCAGTTCCATCCTGTTGTGTAATGGAAACCACTTCTCCATTCTGCACTTCAATGGTCAACGGCATCACATCCCGAAATGGACAGAAGCAGCCGATGAACAGGTCGAATTGATAATGGGAAATATCTGCATCCTGCCATTTCTGGAGGTTCTGGTCATACTCAGATGTAGTGGAACAGGCTGCCAGTAAAAGCGAAAGAACGAGCAATAAAATTTTCTTCATGTGAAACTCCTTGTTCATAGAACGAACATTTGCCCTGAAATGTTCCCAAAATAAAAACGCCCCGCCAGTTTGGCGGGGCGTAAGTGTATTTGATGTTACTTGTTCTCGTAGTATGTGCCCGTCTCAAGTAGAGACATATCACCTACCGACTGTGCGGCAAGCATCTGCGCCCGTCGCGCCGTATCAATGGACTTGGAGAGTACTTCCAGCGCGTACTCCGGGTTGTGGAAACCGGTCGAGTTTTCAGCAGAGATGAAATCCCACATGAATTGAGCTTCACGATGTAGCTTCTTGGCTTCATCCAGCAGAGCCGGGTCAGCATTGCCAGCCGCAACCGCCGCCTTGATGGCGGTCATCGCATCGATAATGGCATCTTCAGCGGTGATCTTCGTCTCAGCCACCTGCTGTTGAATGATGGCAACGCGCTCCACAACATAATCTGTATTGGTATGGCATTGTCCGCAAGCTTCTTCGGGGTTCAACAACGGACTGTGAACATCATGCGAAGAGTACTTGGTTGCCCCATCACGGACGTAAGGCATGTGGCAATCGGCACAGGAAACACCGGCTTCATAGTGAGTGCTGCCCGCCGTAAAGAATTCATATTCAGGGTGTTGCGCCTTAAGCATGGGGCTTTCGGTTTCAGGATACGCCCAATCTTTGAAGCCAACTTCTTCGTAGTAGGAAATGATCTCTTCGACCTTGGTGCCGTTATCCCATGGGAAGGTTAGATACTTGCCATCGCCTTTGAAATAATATTCAACGTGGCAGTTAGCACAAACCAACGAGCGCATTTCCTGGCGGGAATAAGTTTCCCAATCCTTGCCCTGGCGTTCGAGGGCTTCGATCAACGCCGGGTTGGTGGCGATCAGTCGCATCGTCCCAGCTTCGTGGCAGTTGGAGCAGCCAATGGAATTATTGATGTTCGGTGTCATCTCATTGAAAGACATCGCGTCATAAGCTTCCATGCCAAGTTCTGCCCACAAGCCAGGGTTGTCGGATGATTTGCAGGAATAGCAGGTGGCAGGCGTGTGTTTGGGGTCTTCATCGTTCAGGTTCAAACGTTTTGTCTCGCGAACATCATTCAACGCATTGGCGTGACCGCGGTCATCGTTGTAATCCTTGCTAAACGGATACCCGCCAAACAAGATCACCTGGCGCGGATCACGTTCGAGCCATGAGAACTGAGAAGAACCGGCATAAGTCGTATCGATGTTATTGGTTTCAGTCTTCAATAACGAATGATACTGGTTGGGGTAATTAATGCCCCATCTGGCAGAATCGGGTTCCATTTCCGCGATCTCGACCAACGGCTGAATCGCGCGAACCTCCGCAGGCTGATTCTGAATATAGACCATGACGCCAATCAACACTGCGGCGAGCACAATCACCAATCCGGCAAGAATTAAGGTTGTATAGTTTTTCATGAGCATTCTCCTCATTTAGTCGGGTAAAGTACAGAGTCTTGATACGGAGCACCAGTTATGCCGCGCTGCCCGTGCGCAACATCTCTATGGCACTCCCAGCAATAGCGATCGAAGGGCTGCGCGCCCGCCAGCATAGCTTCCACAGTATCTTCATGGCAATGGATGCAATTCTCCTGCACGATCTGCTTAGTTTTCTCTTCAGCACGGATCGCCACCGGGATATCCCCTGTCACAAAGGCATAGGTATCCTTCGCGCCCTGACGTCCTTTTTCCATATAATACGAAACGAAATTATCGTGCGGCAAATGACAATCCGTACACTTTGCCACCTTGGCATGACCCCCATGTGCCCAGTTCTCATACTGCGAGTCCATTGCATGGCAGTTCGCGCACGTCTCTGGCGCGCTCCCGCCGTAAGCAGCGGCATCCGACACTAGCGCAAAATACCCAAGCGCCAGCACTGCGATCCCAATAGCAATGATAGGAAGTTTAGACATGGATTAACCTCGCATTAAATTTACCTGACCCTACTATAGCCAAATATGACAAAATCTCCTGTGACTTTAGTTACACCCCGAACCAGACAGGAGGATTGTCATCCCACTTCATGACACAACGCCTCTCCACTACGGGACAGTTGCCTCAGCACTGCCAGCCTTTGCCATTCATCCAAACAAAAACCCCGCCGAATATCCGACGGGGTAAGCAACAGAGTAAATACGTTTTAACTATTGTCCCAGCGCAGCCTCGATCTCAGATTTGACATCGGCAGACTCAAAATCAACAGGACCCACCCAAGCCCGCAACACAGTCCCCTGTTTATTCAACAACACCGTAGTCGGAATCCCCGGCGCATTGAATGTTGAAAAGAAAACATTCTCCGGGTCGCGCCAAACGGGATAAGTCAAATCATATCCATTGACCATCTCTTCGATGCGCTCGCTCGCATTCAACGAATCCAAGTTCACAGCGATGACCACCAAACCGCGCTCCCGTTCAGAGATCCAAAGATTCTCTAAGGCAGTAAGTTCCTCTTCGCAATCCATGCACCAGGTTGCCCAGCTCATTAACACGATTGCAGAACCACGATAGTCACTCAGCAAAACTGACTGCCCATTATGAAGGTCTTGGGCAGAGTATTCAGAGGGTAGAGGTTTCTTCCCGCTGTTATAGGTAAAAAACATAAAAAGGAAGGCAACAACCACCAGAAGAGCAACACCAACCCAAAACAAGAGGGAGGCGTTCTTTTCTCCGCTTTCATCCGCCGGGTTGGCAGACTGAAATGGTTGAGACTTCATGTTTTGTTAACTCACTGCGGCAACAGCTTTATTATCAAATGGTTGCCAGCGTTTTATCCAGGCACCCCATAGCAAATACAAGCCAGCGGGCAAACAATAAAAGACGGTAGCCAACGCGAAATCGGGTGACATGTGATGCACGTGATGAGGCAGGAAGCTATATGGAATAAACACCAGCCAGGCAATGCCAAGAAAATAAGGCGATTTAAAAACTCCCAATGCAGAGATAACCACATAGGCAAAGAAGAACAAGGCATCGCCCATGCCACCGGTGTGAGCATAGGTCATTCCCAGCCAGCCGGTGAGTACCGCCCACGCGATTAATTCAGCGGTCTCGCCCATGAAGCGAAACCCGATGATGATAATGATAGAGGATGCCAAAGCCACCCAGTTCAAATACCCTGAACCCACGGCTGCCACAATGGCAGAACTGACAGCCATTATTAAAATACCAATAAAGATGGCTTTCCCACTGCGCATCAATGCTGCTTTATTTGAATGGTCATCACCAAACGGCACCCAGCGCTTCTTCCACGAACCCCACAACAAATATAAACCGATGGGAGTATCGAAGAAAGCACAAGCCAAGGGCAAGTCATGCATATGGTTTGGCAACTCGCGTGGCAGGAAATCCCACAACGGGTGGAATAACCATGCAAACGCCAGAAAATATGGAGACTTAAAAATACCCAACATGGTTAATATCAAGTAGACAACAAAGATCACATACTCGATCACCTCTCCGGTGACCAAATAAGTCCCTGCCAAAAGTCCTACGGTGAGCGCAGCCCAACCCAGTAGTTCTGCCTTCGGCTTCAAAAAATACAAAAGTGCGATCAAGATCAAAGCAAAGGGAACAGAAGCCGGGATCAACACTCCCGCTTCCGTAGCGGCTCCTACACCAAATCCAGCAGCGATCACGAGAAAAATAATGTAGAGTGTCAACAAAGTATTCTTCATAAGGAATCTCCTTTGGAATAAACTCTGGCTAAAAATCAAGTTCCCCGCCTTGCGGGCGGGGAACAGGGAGAATGCGCATGGCGATGCGCGTGTTCCTACATCCTACGGCATGCCTTCCATGCCTGAGCCGCCCATATCCGCGGCATCTTTTACCGGAACCGTGAGCGTGACTTCACCCGCGTGTTCAAAAGTAAGGGTGATGGTTATTTCGCTGCCCAGCACAAGATCTTGTTTGAGACCGATCAACATAACATGGAAGCTGCCAGGCTTCAATTCCACTTCACCGTCAGCAGGCAGGTCAATCTTTTCCTGTTGGATCATTTCCATGGTGCCGTCGGCGTTCATCTTGCTCAGGTGAAGTTCCACCGCTTCTGCCACATCCGAACTGGCACTGATGAGTGCATCGGCTTCGGCACCGTGGTTGTGAAGCAGCATATATGCAGCACTGTTCCCGCCTGCCATTGCGGCACGAGCCCAGTAATCATGCGCTTCCACACCTTCACCATCTTCGTGCTCCCCACCAGACATCCCACCGCCACAAGCGCTCAACAAAAGTGCGCCTGCCAAAACAAAAGCAAATATCTTTTTCATTCTCTATTCCTCACAATTTGATGATTTTCTGAATCACATGCCCGAATGCATGTGCATCATTCCACGCATATGGTCAATGGTTTCACTCATGCCAAGTAATTGACCACCAAACCCTTTTTGAAAATTCTCTGCATCTGATTTTGAGCCAAATGCCAGAATGCTTGGAACACAGCAAATACTGATGGTACTGCCTACCAAATAAAAAGCCTGCCCGGCACTGATCATGTGACCGTATAAATAATCCGTCGTCATAGACTGCCAGGCATTTTCTGAACGGCTTTGCAACATCAAACCACAATGGGCACAGCAAGCCCGCAACTCTTCCCCATTATCCAATTTGACAATGAAGACCGTCCGTTGAGAGACGCTCTTGCCGCACATCGCACAACTAGACGCTTCTTCCTGGGTTCTGTTGCCAGATTTGGGCAAGGTTGCACCGCCATGCTTCTTAATAATTTTTCCCGCCTCTGCCAATTTGTGTAAGTCACGATGAATGGTCATGTTAGACACGCCAAACATCTCAGCCAGTTGCAGAATGGAAGCACTTCCGTGGCTTTGTAGGTATTCTAAAATTTGATTTTCACGGTCTAAGGAGTTTGAAGTCATTTGTTATATTTTGTTATATTTAACTATAGATTACATAATATAACAAACTTGACCCTATTTCATCAAGAGGACAAATGTCACTAATTTGGGTGGTATTTTCTTCCGCGCCAGGTCACGCCTTGCCCAGAGACAACCTTCCACGCTGAAGTCAACATCATCGCCGCAAACACTCCCGCCCCCAAAGGAGTCGTGAGCGAGTACCAGCGTGAAATCTCCATCTTTTTTGCCACGATGGAACGGATATAAATCAAATATCCCCACACGAACAAGGCTTCAACGATCACAGCTCCCCCCATCCAACCGCCGCCATTGAGATACCAGATCAACCCAAGCAGGGGCCAAACTGGCAAAAATAATGCCGCGATCAATGCCAGCGTCGCCCCGAAAGCGCCGAGCAGCAATAAAGATAGATGGTCACGCAAGCCGAGATAAATATTCTTCGTCCAGCCTTCCCACATGGTTTCCAGTGACGTATACATGCGCGTGCTGACGGCCTGCATGCCATCTGCCACTACAAGGCGATGACCGTTCCATTTTACATTTTCAGATAAAGCCTTATCTTCAACGATCTGATCTTTAATTTTTTCATGCCCGCCAATCAGATCATAGATGCTGCGCTTGATGAAGATGAACTGTCCATTTGCCACTGCATCACGGCGCGATGGATCATTGACCTTGCGCGGAGAGAATCCCACTGAGAGCGCAGTCATCACCAGTGGCATCACAGTCCGCTCCCAGAATGAGCCTAGAATTTGTTTGGTCATAATGGTGAAAAGATCGGCTTGCGTTTCAATCGCTTTGGCATACACGGATGAAAGCGCGTTCGGTGCGAGGAAGGTATCCGCATCGACAAAGCATAGCCACTGTCCGCGGGCGATGGCTGAGGCTTGGTACAAGGCATGGGGTTTGCCTGCCCAGCCTTCGGGTAGATCTGAGCCGCTGATCGGGATGAGACGAGAGTCACGGGTGGCGATCTCTTTCAATTGAGTCAGAGTCGCATCGGTGGAGCGATCATCCAAAACGATGACTTCGAGGTTTGGATAATCCTGACCAAGAACCGCCTCAACACAACGCCGAATGTTGTTCTCTTCGTTGCGAGCCGGGATACACACCGACACCAATGGCGCGGATATGGGTGGCGGCGCATGCGTGACGACGATATCAAGATGATATTGGTGGTGAACCCAATAGATGATGATGAGGGCGGGAATGAAAAGCAGGGTGGAGATGATGAGATAGTTCATGTCAAAAGTTGAAAGTTGAAGGTTGAAGGTCGCGCGTCGTATTTTCGACTTTTGACCTTCAACTGATTATTTATACAATTTGTACTGTTGAACCGCGTTCGGTTTTTTCAATTTCAATACGATTCGGGAAGGCATCTTTGAGTTCGTCAAGATGGGTGATGATAAAGATTTTCGCGAAATCATTTTTGACCGCGTTGATGGCTTCGACCAAACGCTGACGACCAAGGGCATCCTGCGAACCAAAGCCTTCGTCGATGATAAGTGTCTGCAAGCGCGCACCTTTGCGCTGGGCGAGAATTTCAGAGAGCGCGAGCCGTATCGCAAAGTTGACACGGAAGGCTTCGCCGCCAGAATACATTTCATAATCGCGCATACCCGAAGAATCGCTGATGTGAATATCGAGGGTTTCTTTCAGGTCATCACGTTTTTTATCGCGATACTCTGCCTGTGTGACGAATTGGATCGTCATGCCGCCATCGCTGAGGCGTTCAAGGATGTCGTTGGCTTTCTGTTGAATTTGCGGCAAGGCTTGTTCGATGAGCAAAGCTGGCACACCATCTTTGCCAAAGGCGCGCTCCAGCGATTTATGGCGGACAATATTCTGGTTAAGCGCCTCGCGCTGATGGTCAAAGTCTGCGCGGCGAGTTCGTAACGTAGCCAACACATCCACACGCTGACGTGCCGCCCCAGCTTCGTCACGCACGCGATTTTCATCTTCACGCAATTCAAAAAGTTTACTTTCGGCACTTTGCAAACTTGGCGCACCCGCTTCAGATTCTGCTAAAACTTTCTCTGCCTCGGCAAACGCCTTTTCATGCTCAGAAAACTCTTCTTTCTTCTTTCCTCTTTCTTCTTCCAGTTCTTCGATCTCTTTCCCAATACGCTTGCTCAACTCCCGCGCCGATTCTAACTTGCGCGACTCTTCTTCCACACCGCGCTGTTCGATTTCCTCTTTGCGTTTGGCTTCGTGCGCAGAAACGTCGTAGCCTAGCTTGGCAAGTTCCTTATCTAATTTTGCAAGCGCCTTCTGCGCCTCGTTGGCAAACTTGCTGCTTTCCAACAACTTATTAATTTCTTTCAAACGTTTCGCGCCCGTCTTTTCCCATTCCTTGCTTTGCGTCTGAACCGAATCCAATTGCAAAGTCAACTGTGAAATGGAGTTTGAGAAGCGTACGCGTTCGTTATCAGCATTTGCCAATTGCGCAATGCGTGATGCGTAATTCGTAATGCTTGCATCAAGGTCTTCGGTTTCTTTCTTGTTTGAGCGGAAAGCATCGCCTTTATCTTTACCAGTTTGTTCCAACTCCTTGAGTGTTGACTTGCGATGACTCTCACTCAATTCCTGCCCGCATAACGGACATTCCGCGCCGTCGGCAACTTTCAATGCCTCAATGCGAGTCTTCAATTCATCCATCTCGCGCCGCAGCGACTCATTCTCTACCTTCAACGCCGCCTGCCGCTCACGCGCTTCATTACGCTGAGATTCCAGCTCAGCTCTTTCCTGTATCTTCGCTTCCGCTTCTTTCAAAGCAGACTGAGCCGAACTCAACTGCTCTTCAAACTCGCCTACTGCTGCCAACTGTCCACTGACAACTGTCAACTGTCTTTCAAGCTCCTCCCCCTCCTGCTCCAACTTCGCCTTCTCCACTTCGATCTCACGCAGCAATGGCTGACGCTTCTCATCATGCTCACGGAATTCAACCGCGGTCTTATCCAACTCTTCCAACTCTTTGCGCGTCTTCTGCCACGCCTTATACGCGGACTCGATCTCTTTTGCGCGTTCCACCAAATCCAAATACTCTGAGCGTTCATTTTCTTTAACGGCAATTCTCGCTTCGATCGAGGTCAACGCATCTTGCGAACGTTTCAACTGTGACTGAACTGCCGCGACTGTTTTCCTCTGTTCATTGAGTAGCGCAGTATTCCGGCGGATATTCTCTAACGCCGACTCCTGCGCCTCTCTCGCCGCCGATAACTGCTTCAGCGACCCTTCCAGTTCCCCCAGCCGACGCCTTCTCTCGTCCTCTTCCCCCAACTCCGCATCGATCTCCGCCACACGCCCGTCGATCTCGGCAACTTCAGATTCCAATTCTTTGCGGCGATCTGCTGTGCGCTCTTTATAAGTATCCCAAATTTCCAAACCTAAGATCGAACCCAGCACTGCCTTCCGCTCGCTGGATTTCTTCTGCGTGAACTGATCTGCCTTGCCCTGCAAAAAGAAAGACGCATTGGTAAAGGTTTCATAATCGAGACGCAATGTCTGTTCAATGCGAGCCTGCGTGTCGCGAGTAGTCTTCTCCGTCAACGGGCGCCAGCGACCCTCTTCCGCCTTCTGCCTTCCGCCTTCTGCACTCCCCCCATTGTCTAATACCTGAAACTCCAACACCGTACTCTTATTCCTCGGCAATGTCCTTTGCACACGATAAATATTGCCTTCATACGCGAATGTCAATGCAACTTCCGCCGCTTTCACATCCTGACTGAGATTGATGACATCCGTACCTTTGCCACGCGCCTCCCCAAACAACGACCAGGTGAACGCATCCAGCAGCGAAGACTTGCCCGCCCCGTTATGACCCGAGATACAGGCAAGATCCACCGCTTCAAAATCCAACTCAACGGGATCATGATACGAAAGAAAACCAGTAATACGAAGATGAAGAGGAATCATTGAAAGTTACCCAATCTCATGGATTATAATCGAACCACTATGCTGGACGCCGACACACCCCAAACACGCCGCCGCATGCGGCTTCTTGCAATCATCATCGCTTCGATTCCCTGCTATTGCGCCGGATTCATTTGCCTTTCCTTCGCCCCCAACCCACGCGAAGGCACTCCCACACCCACTCTTACAGCCAGCATCACCGGCACCCCGCTCACAGCCACAGTGAGTGGAACACCGCTCATCCTTACACCTTCCATCACGCTCACACCCAGCACAACACCAACTCCCACAACCACGAGCACAGCCACTATTACCCTCACACCCTTCCAGCCAAGCACCAATACGCCCACATCTACAGCTACGTTAACACCCACACTAATCCCTTCCAATACGCCAACATTCACGCCCACCTTTACACCCACGGCGACTCTCATTCCATCCGCCA
>JAFLCE010000001.1 GCA_017303655.1 Anaerolineae bacterium | reverse complement strand
GGCGATGGATAGGATGTCTTGATTGTGGTTTTCTGCGACCTCCTTTTCGTTTGATCAATGGACCAGACACTGGGCGATGGCAGCCATGCCAACCGACAACCAGTGATGCGGCTGGGATGCGGCGATGGCGACCAGGATGAGAAGTAGTGCGAAGGTTCTCATGGTCCGTCTCCTTCTTGGAATGGATTAAATAGTCCCAGGGAGAGGGCATGATCACGCATCCGGCGAGTCCCGTGAGACGGCTCATTCCACCTCCACGCGCGCCCAAGAGGGGGCGCTGGTCTCCAGCACGACCTGCTCGTCCAGCAGTGTAATGTCGGCTTGATACAGGTGGTGCTCTCCCTGTCGCTGGGCAATGTCGGCGAATTTGATGGGCTTACCGTCTGCGAAGATGATGCGCTCACAGGCTTTGAGGGATTTCCCCGCGGAAATCTTGACGGTTTTTACAGTTGTGATATGATCGGGCTTGTACATGATGTTGTACCGAAACCGTCCAGTTGCACCTGGGCGGTTTCTCTTTTTATCTGCCGGGCCTTGCACCCCGGCGAGTCCTCGCTGGCTTGCGTGGCGGAAAACAAAAACGGGCGCCTGGCATGGAAAGTCCATGTCGGGCGCCCGTTTGGCGTGCCTTTAGATATGCGGTTCTTGAATTGGGTTTGGATTACCTCCTAGGTTGAGTTGGAGACCGACGCACTCATGGGTGGGTCGGCTTGGATATAGAGCTTGTTCTGGAAACGCCTCTCTGCGTTTGGTGCAAAAGAGCTGTTCCCATTTCCGATGTGCTGCCTTGGTTTCCGAACAAGCCTTGATGTGGGGATGGTTTTGTTTGCGATGGATCTGTTTTTGTTTTGATTGGGCTCCTTTATTGATTGTGGATATGGGTTTGGGATACAACGGCAGAAGCCCGGCGGTTTGCCAGGCTTCTTGAAGAGAGGGATGAATTGTGGAAAGTAGGAACAGTGGGGATTATATGGATGCGGGGGAAATTGTCAAAGCACGTAGGCGGCAGAACGCCCTCCTGCCAACCTGTAAAAACGCCCCTATTCCCTACGGGCGAACTCAATTGAAAAAGTTGCAATCGCCTGACATGGGTATAATTTTTTCATGTGCCCCGGCGCTATATCCACACTACCACTGGATTTGGATGGGAGAAAAATGAAAAAAAAGATTTTCCTGATCACTGTCATTGGATTACTTCTACAATCCTGCACTACAGGCAGCACTGAAACCCCGGTGATTGAAATAACCGATGGAATTACCACAGTGGGCATTCCGAGTTCCACGCCGGAAGTCGCCACCCCGACGTTTACCCCGCAGCCGGAAATTGGGGACCGACCCGTCTTTCTGGCATGGCCGCTGCCAGCCCATGTCGGGCTTGCGCGAATATCCCAGTATCCCAACAACCCGTGGACCTGGAAGTACCTGGGCTTGAACGAGGGGCAACAATGCCCGCCCATGTTTGGGTACCTGCTCAATGTCGATTCATGGGTGTATTGGCGCGATCCATCCATTCCGGAGGAACAGGACAAGGCGCAAGCCGACCCGCACAACTTCGACATGGTGGCTTGTTATTCCACGGATGGCAACATCGGCGCGAATGGGCACGAAGGCACGGATATCAAAGCGCCAGCAGGAACTCCCGTGTATGCCGCCGCAGACGGCAGGGTCATGGAATGGCGACCGGATGGATTGAACAGCATGATCGTCCTGAAACATTGCCTGGGGGGCGAGTGGGACGCGTCGGGTGGGTGTGTCGGCGGAGAGCCGTGGTACACCACCTACATGCATATTGTCACCAACAAGGATCTGCTGGTCGAGAACCTGGAGGTTTTATCAGGCACGCAGGTCGGCACGATCTACGACCAGACCATTAATTCGCATTTGCATTTCGAGGTGGGACGCGAAAAGCGCGGATACACCAACTTCGTAAACCCCTGGGGCCGGGATGAAGCACCCTGGCTTGGGTGCATGTGGATCGATCAAGCCCTGTGTGTCAATCCTGATCCTGCTTATCACCGTTTGGCGGTGGTGGAAAACTCGGGGCAACTGATTCTCCAGCAGGGCGAGTTGACCATTCAGGTTCGGGATGTGCCTGAGATTAGGCAGCTCCGTTTATGGGGGGAACGGATCGTTGTTCTGGATACACAAGGGTATCTGTTTGCCCGCGAAGGGCGCTACACCGATACGGAAGACTCTATCTTGAATTGGAATTGGATCGCCAGCGAGGTACAAGAGGTGCAAATCACAGACCAGCGTATTGGCATCCGCAAGACCGATGGAAATTTTTACGTGCTGGAGGGCGCCCTGAATGGAGCCTGGACCCTTCAGACGGAAAATGTGCACGCCTTCTCCATCTCGGATACCCGCATCGGGTATGTGGACGGCAATGGCGACCTGTTCGTCCGGCAGGATGGATTGGAATCCGCATGGCAAAGACTCGCCAGCGGGGTGGCAGCTTTCCAGTTGAACGATAACCGCATTGCCATAACAGACTCACAGGGCAGTTTGTTCGTCAATGAAGTTGATCTGAATGTGGAATGGCAGCCAATGGCGGAGGATGTCAGGGCGTTTCAGCTGACGAACCTGCGACTGGGCATCCTCGACTCACAAGGCAGACTGTTGGTCAAGTCGGGCAACTTGCGGGCAGGGTGGCTTGTGGTTGCAGAACAGGTGACTTCGTTCCAATTATCCAATTACCGTCTGTTGGTGTTACACGTGGATGGAAGTTTCAGGTATCAAGAGGGAAATTTGTATCAGCCGTTGAAAGCATTGGAATGGGATGCCCGGACAGTTCTTGTGAATGACAGTATCCCGACTTTTGTTCCTTGATGTCGGACTGCATGAAAGTTCAGGCAATTTATTCAGAGTTTTCCAACGCTTGAAAGACCTCATACGCCATGAAGACCCGGTTGCGCGCGTACCCGGTGGTTTCCTTGAGAACACCTGCCGCAACTAATTTATCGACATAACGCTTTGCCGCCATGTACGGAATATCCAGGGCTGTCTCCAATTGGCGCAGGGTCAGGATGGGGCGTGAGAAAAGGAAATCGATCACGGCAGACATGCGTTGTGGATTGTTGTCCGCCTGCACCAGTTCTTCATAGCGGGTACGAATTCCTTGCAGACGTGTCATACGGAAGATGCTGTCCTGTGCCTGTGTCGAAATACCCCGCAGGAAGAAACGCAGCCATTCCTCCCACTTTCCCTGTTGGGAGACGGCAAGGAGATGATCGTAATATTCCTGACGGTAATGTTCGAAGTATGCGCTCAAGTTCAGCAGGGGCTGGGACAGCACACCCCACTCGCGCAACAACAGAATGATCAACAACCGACCCACGCGCCCGTTGCCATCCAGAAAGGGATGGATCGCCTCAAATTGGTAATGGATCAAACCGGCGCGCACCAGCGCCGGCAATTCCGTGTCGGCATGAATAAAAGCCTCCATTGCCCCAAGAGCAATTTTCATATCATCCACTGGTGGCGGGACATAGGTGGCGGTTTCAATGGTGCTGCCCGCTGCCCCGATCCAGTTCTGGGTCTTGCGGAATTCGCCCGGAGTGAATTGTCCGCCCCGTACCCCATCCATCAGTTTGGCGTGTAACTCACGAATCAAGCGCTGGCTGACCGGCAGTTTTTTTAGGCGTTCCAGTCCATAATCCAGCGCCAATACATAGTTATGCACTTCGCGTACATCGTCGTCCGGTTCCAGAAATGACATCTGGGCAGACTCGTAGTTGTACAGGTCTGTCAGGGAGGCGCGCGTACCCTCGATCCGGGAGGACAGAACAGCCTCGCGGCGGATAAAGGGTTGAATGAGAAGGCGTGGGAATGGAAAGCTGCCGGCGACCGTGGTCAATTTGGCGAGTTCCCGTTCTGCATCAGAGAGGGCATTAAGCAGGACAGGAGACCAATCCAGATCGGGTGGAAGCGGCGCGGGGATGAATGCCCAATAACCATTTCTGGTGCGAATGGCTTTGCCGGCTTTGGTGCTGCGAAAATCTCCTGATTTCATAATCTATCCTGTGTTGGGTGGTGTGAATACAGTTTACCATAACATCACTTTTTATAAAAAGTGTGAATAAGGAATTTCATATTAACACCAACACATCACCCACATACAGCAAGCGACACATCCAACCCACCCCATCTTCCCAAACTGTATAGTCACGCCCATGAGCGAGACCTACCAATCCAAACGGGAACGACGGCAACGCATGTTGGAAGTCCTGCCCGCTGAACTGCGGGAACATATCTCCCTACGCAATGTGGAAGCCGTAGCAGCTCTTACCCCACAGGCACAGACGCGATTATTGGAAGCCATCCAAGCCGGTCTCACCCGCCTGCCGCGTGCGATTGAAAAATTGCGCAAAGACCCGCAGGCTTCCGTTGCAGACCTGCTGAATCCTCCCTCTCAAATTGAAGTGGCACCAGCGATTAAGCCCGTTCAAATTGCAATCGCACAAACCGTGGCGGATCAGATCCAGGAATGTTTTCCGGACATGCCGCGTGTGTCGGCGGAGGCGCTGGCAGGAGCGGATGTCATGCAGATCGTTCGATCCGTGGCAGAGATCCATCAGCAGATCTTCAAGTCCAGTCACCTCAAAACGGATTTCATCATGCTGACTTTGTATGGATTGGTACATCAAACATTGGAACGACTCGAAGAGATGATTGAAGAAACCCCTGCCCTGCGGCAGGCATTTGAAAAAACCAACGAATGGAGAAAAGAAGAAACATGTTGAAACGTATTGCCTCGACCGGTGTGAACCTGGTAGTGCTGGGTGTGTCGGTTGGAATTTTCCTGGTGGCGTTCATCGCCTTGAATGCCCTGGGTGCGGCGCAGAAACCGCCCACGATTTCTGTATTATCGGCGACACGTGATTTGAATATTGGCGATGTCATCACGGCAAATGATCTGGCGGTCAAGACCGTTTTTCAGGATGACAATGCCAACCTGTATATCCCCGGTGAGGAAGTGACCGGTGTGGTCGGCGGTGTGGTGGCACAACCCATCTTTAGTGGACAACCCATCTTTCGGTCAGCGATTTTGGCACAGGCTGCAGAAGGTACAAGACTCTCGGCAGTGCTTTCACAATTCCCCGGTCATAGTTTATTCCCCTTGCCATTGGATGCGATGAATTTGGTATCCCCGGATGCAGAGGCATTTTTACCCGGAGACCTGATCGGCGTGACAGTGGTGATCAGCACCCGACCACAGCAGATGAGTACACCCACTCCCATGCCGGAACTGGTCATCGATCCCGGATATGAGATCGAGCCGACTGCCCAACCCTCGCCGCTGGAACTCGAACAGGCGGATGCCAACAACCGTTCCTTCCCGCCGCTTGCCAAGGACCTGTTCCCGATGGGTGTGCGCGTGATCGCCGTGCAGGGGCTGCCGGCACAGACGGACTCCGCTGATGAAAGTGGTTCCTCCTTTACGATCGAAGATTCACAGAAGATGCTGATTCTGTTGGTCCCGAACGAAAGCCGCGAGGTGTTATCACTCGCCTTGCAGCAGGGAGATCGTTTGGTGGTCTCGCTCATGGCGCGTGGGGATGAAATACCCTCTGCCGGCTTCACCTATTGGGACTTTGAGGACTTGTTCAAATCGGATCGCGAGGAAGTCCTGGGAGGAGGGCAGTAATGCAAGTACTTTTACTTGGCGCAGGGACTGTGACATCCCGCTTGAATATGCAACTGGCAGAACAAGGGCATTCGGTGATCGCCCAGATCGCGGCCTTCACGCCGCAACATATTGACCTGTTCGATTTCCGTGCCTTGGTTGTAGTTTCCCCAGAGTCATCGGTCTCTCCGGAGAGTCTGGTCAAAGCCGCCGAGCGCGGCAAGCTGATCTTCGTGATCGCCGGCGTCGGTGACGGCATGGCATCCTGGGCAAATGGTGTCGGTGTTCCATCGATTGCATACCCGCCCTCGGATGTAGATATCAACAAGTTATATGAAGAGATGCGCCGTGCGGATGCCGGCAACATGGCGGCGGATGACCAATATCGCCGTGCGGTGCTGGGCAGTGATATGTCCGCGCGCATCCAGTCCGGCATGGCAGTGAGGAAGATCGCGATCACGTCACCTAAAGGTGGCACGGGCAAAACCACGGTGGCAGTTAATCTTGCGGTGGCACTTGCCCTATCAGGTATCACCACATACCTCGTGGATGCCGATGGTAATGCAGGCGCGTTGCAATATCACATGCGTATGGAACGGGTAAACACCACCATGATCGGTTTGTTGCGACGTGAGATCGCCAAAGCCAACAAAGGCGTGATGAGTGATGTGGCATCGGGTGCGGCGTATCTGAATGCCTTCACTCCATTGGAAAATTTACCAACCTTGCGAGTCCTGCCCGGTCTTATTACGGATGACTTGGGCGATGAAGTCCTGCAACAGGAAGCCAAGGTAGCTGAAGTTATTCAAGGTCTGTATGAAGCCGGGGTTGCCGCTGGTGGTGTGGTCATTATGGATGTCGGCATCAACCCTGCCCATGTCGTGCATCGTGCTGCCTTGAAAGCCGCAGAAGGGATTGCCATTGTCATCAAGCCGGAGATCCCGGACCTGGCGGAAACCCGCCGCTGGATTGCGAGGATGATCAACTCCCTGGCAAGTGTGGTCGGCAAGGGCAGCGCGCATGAATTCGTCGGCAGCCGTGTCAAGCTTTGCTACAACCAGGTGGTTGGGGATGGCTTCAAGGCGGCGCATAAGATGTTGCAACAAGCCTTGAGTGAGGACAAGATCGAACTTGCCTTGATCCCGAATGGCATCATTCCCATCGTGGACCCACGTCTGGCAGCCCAAGCTGTGAACTCGGATCGACGGGAGGACATCCTGATCTGGCGCTACAAGAAGGAGAAGTTGGAGGAACTCGGACCGTTCGCTGATTCTTTGCTTGGCTTTGCCTCCCACTTTGTGCCTGCAGTTCGGGAAGGCGCGTCCCGTATTGGTATATTACCAAACGCTCCTAAAAAACGCGGTTGGTTCGGGAAGAGTTAAGCCATGTTCGATATTGCCGGCAAAACAATGAAGCCTGTCTCGGAGATGCGTTCCTCGGACGAGATGGAGCGCTGGTGGAACATCCTGGCTGAGGAAGGACGTGCAAAGAAGGCGAGTGAGTCCCTGCAGAAAAGCATGACCTCCACGGAGATCGAAGCCCTGGCTCGGCAGGTCTTCGAGGAAGTGAGTGTCCGTGCCGTGGATGCGGGCGTTTCCCTACCCAGGGAATACATCCTGCGCCTGATCGGTGAACTCTCCGGAATGGGTCCGCTTTTAGAACTCATTGCCCGTCCGGATATTGAAGACATCGCCATCAACCTGGGGCATATCTATGTGTACACGACCTCCAATGGCTGGGAACATGCGGGTCCCGCACCGGATGGCATTGGTGATGCATTGCGAGTCATGATCGACCGTGCCGGACAACGTGCGCCAACACCCGATTACCCGATTGCCGATGCGATGTTGCAAGTCATGGTTCCGCTTGTGGATGGAACCGTGCGGAGGAAAGGCGTGCGTATCAATTACGTTATGCCTCCTGCTTCACCCTATGGCGACACGATCACCTTGCGTGTCTCCAATTACCGAACCGCCTCCGATCTGACACAGGGAAGTCTGGCATTGTTATGTCAGAACAGACTCCCCCCTGTGCCGCGTCCCAAATTCGATCCAAAAGATTTCCCGCGTGGCAATGGCATTCTCACGCCGGAAGCCGCGAATTATTTGTTGAGTGTGATGGTGCATGGCGGGACGCTCGTTATCGCCGGCACGACCGGTTCAGGCAAGACCTTTGTCGGACAGCGCATTCTTCAAGAGATGTTGGACTATTACCCGCGTGGTGCGATCCGTTTGTTTATCGTGGAAGATAGTAATGAGATCATCCTCAATGGTTGGAACGGTGACGGCAAGGCGGATACAGGCAATATCATCTACACCGTAACCCGCCCTGAAATTCGTGGTGGTCCACCACCGGTCACCATGTACGACCTGATCCGTTCGGCATTGCGTTCGCGTCCGCACGGAGTGGTGATCGGCGAAGCGCGCGGTGCCGAAGCCTGGGAGTTGATCCGCGCCGCAGCGACCGGACATGGACATTCTGCTTTCACCATCCATGCCACCAGCGCTGAGCATGTCTGGCCGCGCTTTTTGCAGGTGGTGCAGGCGCATCCCGATGCGGCGCGCATGTCGGAGATCCAAATTGCGCAGTCCTTCGCAGAAGCCATCACGGCGGCGGTATATATTGAGCGCAATCCACAACATGGACAGATCGTGCGCGAGATCGTGGAGGTCTCCACCATTGTGGAACGCACCGCCGCACGTCCGTCGTTTTCGCCGTTGTTCAAGTATGAATCCGGTAAAGGGTTGATGCCAACAGGCAACCGCCCCATGCGTCCTGGCTTTCGTGCCACGGATTTGAACATTCCCGAATCGATATTCAAAGGCGGCCTTTAATGGCAGAGCAGACCATTGGTTCGACGAGAACCTTTGTATTGGCAAAGGGCTTTATTCAGGTCGGCAAACACTCGGCTTTGATGGGTGAAGATGATACCAAGCGATTATTTGCTGAAGTGTATGCCGACCCGGATCGTCCCGATGTGCGACCGCAGGAGGCATACCAGGCGATCCTTTCCTCGATGCAACCGGGCTGGACACTGCGCCTTCTACAATTGTTCTGGCCGGATCCTGAACCGAGGTTGGAGTTCCAGAAACAGGCAAGCCAATGGAAGCGACCTGAGGTGGAAGGCTTGGATATATTGCATCAGGGACTGACCTTGGCAGTCCAGGAGTATCCCCTCCCTTTTGTACGGCGCACGGTGTTGGAATTTGTTTTACCAGGCGATGAAGGCATCGCCTGGTGGGAAGGACTCATGGGATTATGTGCCGGTTTTGGGTTGCGGATTCGGTATCTGGATCAATATGCAATTGAAGGCTTGACCCGCTGGGTACTAAATCCAAATCTGGTATACAAATAAGCTTCCAAATTTGATTAATTTGAAGAAGCCATTTATGAGATCAATATCCTTGTGCAAAACACCGTAACGGGCGTTTTGGAACTCGCGGATGGCGGTGAGAGTACTGGGTGAAAAATTGAACGAATTGACATTTGAACACGTGAATTAAAGTGGTGATGACTGAAACTAATTCAGTCTACTCAAAATAAGAGGAACATACAGGCTTCTCCAAACAAGATACACGCCAGCCACGATAAGCATGACTGCGCTGATGCGATATATATGTGGAAGGAATCTGCGATACCACTGAGTAATAGCACCTTTTAGTAATGCTGTGCCAACTGCAACGCTCATTAGGACAGCTGCCATGCCGAACGCATACCCCCCAAACATGATCGCGCCCGAAAGAGCGCCAGAGACTGTCAGGCTTGCGCCCACAATGGACATGAATACGGGCAAGGTACAACTTAATGATGCAAGTGCATAACCAACCCCAAACATGAAGGCGGATTTTGGATTACGCGCGCGAGTCGCATTGATTTGAGGCAGGGCTATGGAGAACGGAAAAGGCTTGCCTGCAAGAAGCCAGAAACCGAGAATAATCAACGCAATACCTGTGATCAATGACCCAAAGGGTAGATAGCGCACAATAAATCTTAACCCGATTGACAAGATCACAGACGCTATGCTAAAAACCAACAAAAAGCCGCCTGTAACCAGCAAGCCAAGTGTCAAGCCTTCGGCGGCACGAGCCGCAAAACTCCGTTGTTCGTACTCGGCTTCGCGTGAACCAAGATAGAAGGATACGAAAGTGGGCAACATCGCCCAAGCGCAGGGGTTGAAAGTAGCTAATGCGCCTGCCGAAAAAGCAAAGGCAAAATTCAAAGTTTCCATTTTAGTGGTCAGACTCCTTGATTTCAAAGATGGATTCCGCCAGCCGCCGACCAAGTTGATATGCCTCTTTCACGGGCAGAGTCGTTGCGCCTGGATGTTCGCTTAACCATGCGCACGCCGTTTCACTCGAACTGAAGAAGTTTACGTAGTCGCAAAATGAACGTCGGATATCCGCTGAAGCGCCTGGAGCCACCAAAGAAACAACGGCTTCGGGCGGCTCGACGTGCCCCACACCGCCTAGCGTAACCGTCATTCTCACTGGAATGCCTGTGGTAACACAAGGAGACTCGACTTGAACTGACTGCCCAAGTAGCCCTGGAAACATCAACGCATCCAACGCGCACCAGGTAAACATCGTTCGGTCATCTATTGTGAAATGATGAGGCGTTGGGCGAAGCGTCAAGCCCGCGCCAACGACATTTCCATCTTCATCAATCTCAATGCTTGGCATTTGGCGCAGGATGGTTTCGACCTCTTCGGGTGAACGTCTCAGCGCTTCAGCTATACGCGCTGGGGATACAGCACGTCCCTCCGCGAGAAGCAAAATCAGTTGGTGAAATAGTGCGTAACCCTGCGGGTTGCTGTTTTCGCGGAAACTGGCATCCAGCACTTCCGTCAGTTGTTCAATTTGATGATTTTTCATTTTATTCTCCTTCTTTGATTGTTTAATGCTCATTGCAGAAGTTTTTCCAGCTCGCCCTTAAGGGTGCCATAAGTGGAAGGAACCTGATCCCGATAGAAGATGACACCTTTCGCATCCAGGATTAGTGTAGTATCCAGAGCGTTCACTTGATAGGATGAAGCTACCTCAAAAGCGGGGTCGAATGCCCAAACATACATTCCATTGTCTGCGGCTTGCTTGAATTGCTCCAGACCTTCTGCCGTGCTCGATGCGTCAATATCGAGAGCAATGATGTTGATCTGATCACCATATTCATTTTTCAATTTCGCTAATGCCCGCGCTTCTGGAACGCAGTTGCTGCACCAATATGCCATAAACAGGATAATGGTGGGTTTGCCCTGATTTTCGCTGAGAACGAAAGTCTTCCCATCCAGCGTCGGCACGCGAAAATCAGGGGCGTTATCGCCGACTTCACCTCCGAATTGAGGCGAGTTGGAGACGGCCTGGCGCGGTGATTGGAACAAGGCAAAAATCGCTACCGCCCCAACAATCAATAGTAAAGGCAGACCCCATCGGATCAGGGTTGAAGTTCCTTTTTTTTTCCTGATGCGTTTTTGTGATGATTTTGTGTTCATTTCTGTTCCTCATTTGAAGCCAGCGTAAATAGATGGCGGATAACTTCTGGCGGAGGCGGGGCATCACTGTGGAAGACTAATTTTCCATCGGGGTCAATCACTAAAAACGTCCCCAACCCGTAAATGTCGTAATCTTCGAGGAATGTGGGAGTATCCAGCACTGCCCAGCGATAATTCGGCTGGTTGATTGAGTCCGCATAACTTTGCCAGTATTCTGGCAAGTCTGGTGTATAGATATCCAACACCAGGATATTCATGATTTCTGGATCTTGAGACTTTGCCTCTTCGCCAAGCAAATACAGACTGTAGGTACACTCTCCACAGCCAAATGAGGTTGGCAAAACCAACAAGTATTTTCCCAATTCCTTTGAAAGGACAAACGTACTGCCTCCCAACAGCCGCGCTGTAAAATCTGGGGCGAGTTGATTGATTGCTCGATTCCCAGGCATTTTATCGAAGCTTGTGACCCCTTCCAAAGAAATTTCATTACCCCCAAATGAATCAAGCGGAGCAATGGATAAGGTTGCCTGCGCCGTTGGCAGGGATGTTGGGGTTATGGTCGCGGATACGGTTGGGATGGAAGGCGTAGCCGTTGTGGATGATGGTTCAACCCCCGGCAATGCTGCCTCGGTTGAACCACATGCAACAAGAAAGATTGATAGAAATGGGATTAAGAGGCGTTTCATAATTCTTATTTATTCTTTGCTATAGGCACAGAAGAAATAGAAACGTTTGAGCGCGGCTCACAAACTTCACCAGCATTTTCATTTGGCGATCGCATCCATACAAAACCCAAAGCCAAGCTTAGAAGAAATACTCCTGCCATAATCCCATATACCCATCCGCTGTGTTGCGTTATCCATACTGCCAGAGGCGTGCCAGCCAACAGAACCAGTGCGAGAGGCATGGTGAGAGGTAGATGACATGGGCAAGTGATGAAGGATATGACGAACATCACTCCACTGCGAATTTTTTGCCAGAACATGATTAACTCCTTTTACGTCTAAACTGTTGCAACAACTATCTTTTCTGCTTGCTTGATTACTTCGCGAACATTACCCAAACAACATGAGCCTTGCGGATTTCGCCAGTCGCAGGCGCACTGTCCTGCTTTGATGCCCGCGTTGATATCATCCAGAATGGCAAACCGTTCTTCGGGAGAAGCCGTTTGGACTTCCCCTACCGTGTGCCGAAAACAATAGCAGACAAAAACATCTTCGGTGTCTGGTTCTTTTTGATAAACCCGCTCTCGAACTTGGTCGGCAGTAAATGTCTGCTCCCCATCGCCTGAAAAATACACAACGGAGCAGGAGTGGGTACGGCAGAAGAAGTACTGGTTTTTCTGGATATTTCGCAGGGAGGAAGACAGCATGGATTTCAGCGTCGCCTCGTCCACACGTTTTCCGGTCTGCCCGCATTCGGGGCAGATGTTTTCTGCGCGCATGGCTGTCGGCTTGATTTCAGGAATTTCGATCAATTGTCCGTTTTCATCCACGGGGAGAGAACAGCAACTTGACATTTTAGGCTCCTTTCAAAACACAGACTTAATTTACTCGGCACAGCACGATAACTTGGCAGGGTCTTTGAAATACGAAATCGCCGCGATCTTCAACGCTTCCGCCATCGTGGGGTAGACGTGGATCATGTCAATGTAATCTTCGAGTTTGGCATGGAAGCGCATCGCCATCGCCGCCTCATGGATGACTTCGCCCGCATTGGGCATTACCAACGAAACGCCTTTCACTTCTTGTGTGTCGCGGTCAATCACGATTTTAGCAATGCCGTCGGTCTGATGAGTCGCGCCCGCGCGCGGGACGTATTCCAGCGGAATGGTGCCGCACCAACAGCGGACGCCTGAACCGACTACTTCCTTATCTGTCTGTCCGACGACTGCCACCTGTGGGTCGGTGAAGATCACGCGCGGGATGACGCGGTGATCAACTTTCTGATGCGCGCCCGCCAGTGCATTTTTGGCGACAATCACGCCGTCATGCGCGCCGACGGGCGTGGCGGGCTGACTGTCGGTTTGAGTTCCAATCACATCGCCCGCCGCCCAAATGTGGGGAATGTTCGTTTGTAATTCATCGTCGACTTTGATATAGCCGCGCTCGTTCAATTGCACGCCGACCTTTTCCAAACCGATACCGTCTGTGTTCGGCTCCCTGCCGGTGGCAATCACCAGTTTTTGCGCGGTAAAGGTTTGCGTTCTGCCGCCCACGTTTGCAATCGCTTCGATTTCTCCATTCGATTTTTGCGCGACGCTTGTAACCTGCGCCTCGGTGACGACCTTCACACCTTCGTTGCGCAAGATGAACGTCAGTGCGTCCGAGACTTCGGGTTCGTAATGCGGCAGGATAACCTGACTGCGCTCCAAAATCGTGACCTTCGTCCCGAAGCGGTGGAACATCTGCCCCAGTTCGAGCGCGATGTAGCCCGCGCCCACAATGAGCACGGACTCGGGTAATTCTGTCAGTTCCAACGCTTCGCCCGTAGTCAAAAGGTCAGAGGTCAGATAGGGGACACTGTCGAGTCCTTCGATGGGCGGGATGACGGGGCGCGTCCCCGTCGCGACGAGAATCTGGTCGCCGCTTAATGTGGCTTCTCCCACGCGAACGGTGTGTGCGTCCACCAGTTCGGCTTTACCGTCGAAGACTTTGATGTTGTCTTCGTCCGTCAGAATGGATTGATATTTTTTGCCACGATAGACTTCGACAACCTCCTGTTTCTGAGTAATGAGTTTGGCGAAGTTCACCTCCATTTTGACGGACGTCAGCCCAGGGTAGCGCGGGTGCGCCGCCTCCCAAACGATGCGCGCCGCTTCGATGAGATTCTTGCTCGGCAGACAGCCGCGATTGACGCACGTCCCCCCGAGCGTGCGCATTTCGGTCATGGCGGCGGTCTTGCCCAATTCCGCGGCGCGGATGGCGGCAGCAAAGGCGGTGGAGCCAGAGCCTAAAATCAACATGTCAAAATGATTTTTCATATTTATATCCTTGTGAATTCAATTTGTTTTTCGTTCTTTTACCAAATGACAGATGCAATTTTTCCCATCAACATCATCGGTTGGGAATGTCAAGCCGAGTTTATAAAGTTTCCGTAAATCTTGTTCCATTTGCTGTAAAAGCACAATTCGCTCGGCAATTTGATCTGCCTTGTGCTTGATTTGATTAAGCATGGTTCGGCAAGGCGCTTCTCTATGGTCTTGCATAGCAAGCAATTCCAAAATTTCGTCCAGCGAAAGTTCCAGTGATCGCGCTCCAGCCACAAAACGAGCGCGCTCTAGATCCTGTTCGTTGTATTGGCGATATCCATTTGGCAGTCGCTGCGGAGGGCGCAACATACCAATCGACTCGTAGTAGCGGATAGTTTTGGCAGGCAAACCTGTTTGTTGAGAAAACTCTTGTATCTTCATGGAATTACTCCTGTTTAATATACACCTTCCAGTTACTGGAATGTCAAGGGCGGATTATTAATCAATTATGGCGTTTTTCTGTCGACACGAACGGACCACCCATCTGTGTCTTTTTGTATCATTCCGCGCATGTCATCAGATTATCCCATCCAAATCCCCTTCATCATTCGCGGGCAGGAAATCACTGCGAATGATCTGCTGTATCAAAGTCGGGACAGAAAGGTGCAGTTTCAATATCCCGATCCGCGCCTTCTGCTCAATCAGATCGTGCTTTCCGACCCCACTCAACTCCAGCACGATTTTGCCCATGTCCGTGTCGGCGAGATCATCGATTTTCTTGCCGAAGCCGGGAAAGCCATGTCTCGCAACCATGCCCGCATGGAACAGGCTTGTCGTTTCAGTGTTCCGTTCAGCGCCTTGCCGGAGTCCATCGTGCGCGGCAGTTATGACCTGATCCCGGTTGTGTTCTCGAAGCTGGCTTTGCGCACGATGGTCGAGAATGAGATCGGTTCAAAGTATCTGGACGGCTGGGTCGAGATGTCGTATGCGGACAAGATCGCAAGACGACGAGCCTATGGAGCGCGCACTCTGCATTTCATCTCCGGCAACGTCCCGGTCGTGGCTGCCCTGAGCATCGCCCGCGCCGCCTTGATCAAGTCGGACAACATTATCAAGGTCACGCCCAACGATCCACTCACTGCTTCTGCCATCATCGGCGCGATGATGGATGTCGATCCGAACCATCCGGTCACCAAACATTTCTCGGTGGTGTACTGGTCAAAGGACATGCAGGACTTCGAGCACGAGCTGATCCAACCACGATATCTGGAAAAGATCATCTCCTGGGGCGGTGCACTGGGTGGTATCAACTCAACCTTGAATCATGGCAACCTGCAAGCCTCAGGTATTGATGTCATTGCCTTGGGTCCAAAGTTCAGCATTTCCATTTTGGGACGTGAAGCCTTCCAATCCAGTGCGGAGATTGAACAAGTTGCAAAACGTACCGCCAAAGATGCGGGTTCATTCAACATGGAGTCCTGCGGTTCGTCGCGTTTCCATTTTGTGCAGGCGTCCCTTGGTCAGGCGATGGAATATGCGCGACGTTTATATGATCACATGCAGCACCAAGACCCATCCTTGAGTGCCATGCCGAAGAATTTCCCAGCTGACCTGCGCGATGAGATCAACGCTACCCGCGCCCAGGACGATTTCTATTATGTCGTCGGCGGGGATAGGAACGAAGGCGCTGTAGTGGTAAGTCTGACCGGTGAACTGCCCGACTTCTTCCCCATGCACAAAGTTGTGGTGGTCATCCCATTCGATGATCCATTGCAACTCGTAGATCGCATTCATCCTTCCACGCAAACTGTTGGCATCTACCCCGAAACCCTCAAGCAACCCTTACGCGACCTCCTGGTGGCACGCGGCGTTTGTCGTTTCATTTCCATCGGACACACCGTGGACTATTCCATCGGCGGTCCTTTCAATTCCTACGAGATCATGCGGCGTGCCTGCCGCTGGATCCTGGATGAGTCCTATCCATCTCAATGGGAACTGCCTGGCTTCTATCTGCGCAAAGCCTGGCAGATCCTCAAACACCATATTCTTTAGGAGATTTATTTCATGACTGACCCCATTCTTTCGGGCACACCCGAATCCTGGACGCGCCTGCCGGTCCAGACCTTGTTCTCGCTTTCAAAAAGTGAATTGGACTCTTTGCAATTGCATTGGGCGCAAACCCGCTTTCAACAATTGCAGGAGCACATTCCCGCCCTGGATGCTCTGGCAGAAAAGCAGGGCGTGAAGATCATCACGGACTTTGAGACTCTTGCAACCATCCTCTTCACCCATCAGGTCTACAAGAACTATCCCTTTGCCTTCATCGAACGCAAGTTGTTCACCGAATTGACACGCTGGCTGAACAAGTTGACCGCGCATGACCTGTCCTCGCTCGACATGCGCGGCGTGAACACCATCGATGAATGGCTGACGCGTCTGGATGAAGCCGGCATGTTCGTCTTTCACTCCACGGGCACGAGCGGCAAGTTGAGTTTCTTCCCGCGCAGTCAAACGGAGAAGAAAGCCTGGGTCGAAGGCACATACACCTTCCTGGAAGCCTTCATGCCGGGCATCCGCGATCTGCATCTGCCTGTCTTCTGGCCCGCGTATCGTACCGGAAGGCAGGCGTCCATGCGCCTGATCACACATTTCGGTCCGGCGCTGGCAGGGGATGAGGCGGAATATCACAGCCTGTTCAACGCACCCATGTCGGCGGATTTCATGTCGCTGGCCATGCGCATGAAACATGCCCAGGAACACGGCGATCTGACGGCGATGGATACGATCAAAGCCATCTTCAAGACCAAAGGCGAGATTGTCACCCTCAAGGCGCGCAAGGCAGGTCTCACCAAAGCCTTCTTCGACAAGATGGTGCGCGAGTATCGTGGTCAGCGGGTCTTCCTGATGGCATCCGCCACGGATCTCCTGGATGTCGCAATGGAGGGTTTGGCAGCCGGACAGGAGCGGGTCTTTGCATCCGACTCGGTTCTGTTGACGGGTGGTGGTTTCAAAGGACGCCAGACGATTGCGGATTGGAAGGACATCCTCAAAAAATTCTACGGTGTCGATCAGGTCTTCATGTCCTATGGCATGACCGAACTCAACACCTATAACATCGCCTGTTCCAAGGGTGTTTATCACGTCTTCCCCTGGAACATCCCGATGGTATTAGACCCGGACGGTACGCCTTTACCGCGCACCGGGGTGCAGACCGGACGTGCAGGCTATTTTGATCTGCTCGCCCAGACCTATTGGGGAGGCATCCTGACCGGTGACCGCATCACGGTTCACTATAACGAGGAATGCGGCTGCGGCTGGAAGGGTCCGTGGATCGAAGACAACGTACAGCGCTTCAGCGAACTGATGGGCGGCGAGGACATCATCTCCTGCGCCGGCGTGCAGTCTGCCTACAGTGACTTCATGGAATACATCGCCGCCGATGTGCCGGAAGGAGAATAGGCAAATGGATATCGCCGCTCTGACCATGCTGGTCTTTGGCATGGTGATCGTGGGGTCCGGTCTGACCGGGCTCTTCGCGCCGCAACTTCTTTTGACTGTGTTGGGCATCACAGACACCGGTTCTGCCACTCTACTATTTCTGATGGCGACTTCCCAGGCGTCGCTGGCAATGGGGCTGTATTACATCCTGGCATCCGTCAACGGAACACGCATCTTTTTTCAATGGAGTGTACCGTTGCGGATCATCAACTTCATCGTGTTTGCCGCCCTGATCCCGCTGGGCATCGCGCCGATGCAATGGCTGCTGGTGGCTGGACTCGAACTGGCGGGTGCATCAGCAACCGCGATTGCATTGGCTTCGAAGAGTCATTACACCCTAGATCATTTTCATGTGCTACGAATTGCCGGTCTGACTCTGGCACTTGTTGCAGGCATACTCGCATTCAAGCCATTTGGAATCTATGGCAGCGCCTCCGCCTTCCTTCTGATCTCCAGCGTTGGCATGATGTATGCTTATCGCAGGTTCGACCCGGTACAGACAGGGGAGCAGTGATGCGGCGTCCTTCCTTTGAGTTTCATTGTATTCCAGTCGGGATCGACAACTGTTATCTGTTGCGCGGGAGAACCACCATCCTGATCGATGCCGGCGCACCGGGGCATGTGAAGGAGTTTATGCGCGGCATGGATCGCCTTGGCATTTCGCTGCGGGAGATCGAACTCATCCTGTTGACCCACGGACATGCCGATCATATTGGCTGTTTGCATCAAATTCAAACCCTCACGGAGGCGGAGATCGCCATGCACGAGGCGGAGTGTGCCTGGGTTGAAAGCGGTGAACCGGATCTGTCGCCTGGTGTCACTCTATGGGGTCGCATGTTGGCTGGCATGGGACAGGTTTTATACAAACCTCGTCTATTTCCCCGTGCGGTTGATTATTCCATCACCACCACCCTATCCTCCCTGATGAAGTTGGGCTATGGCGTCCCAGGACAGGTGGTTCACACGCCAGGTCATTCGCCCGGTTCGATCAGTGTTCTGCTTGAATCAGGCGAGGTCTTTGTGGGTGATCTGGCCATGAATGCCTGGTACTTGCGTTCGACACCGGGGCTGCCGGTCCTAGCACAGGATATGGATCTGGTGGTGCAAAGTTGGAAGCGGCTGATCGGGATGGGCGCCAGACAGGTCTACCCGGCACATGGAGCTGACTTCCCGATTGAGATCATCCAAAAGGAAATCCAGGCATGGGAGCGCAGGTCCGGAACTCCGCAATAAATGGAGCAACATCCTTAGCGACACGGACGGAGCACCCGTCCGTGTCTTTTTGTATCATGCCGCTCATGCCTGAACCTCAAGATCAATTCGTTGCCTCCATAGCTTCCGAAGCTGTGGAAGTGCTGGAAGATCATCTGCTCTTTCCAGGTGGATATCTATTGCCGCTTTCCGCCCGTGGCACGGGTGTACCCGGCATGACCGATCGCCCCTGGTCACGTTTATCAGCGGGTGTCTTCTATCCCAATCTGCCAGTGATGTATTCCTTATCCATGCACCGTGAACCACCGGATGTTCTGCGCGGCTCCTTACGCGCGCGCCGCACGCTCTTCGAAGGTTTCATGATGGCATTGGCGGAGAAGACCGGTCGTCGTCCTTCCATTGCGGAACGCTCCGCCGATCATGCGATGGATGCGGCGGAGTCGGAATTGACCTTTGGCAAGCCGGCCTTCAAGATCGCCCTGATGAGCGCACTCTTTGTCGAGCGCAATCGTTTCGAAGAAGCGGAAGCCGCACGCAGAGTCATTGAGTCCAACCTCCGTGCTCGTGGTCTCACAGCCCAGCGTCTCTTCTACATCGCCGAACGTGCCCTGCATCATTTCCAACCCGGAGGAAAGTTGTTTCCCGGATTGGATGAGCCGACCTTGTTTCTGGAAGAGACTCTGCCCTTGATGCCTGTCCCTTCCAGGCAGGTCATGCCGGTCGAGGATTCGGTTTGGATCGGTACGCATGCCCGGGATGGACGCGACATCCACTTCTCCTTCACCAAAGGGCTTGATCCCGCTGTTCCACCGCCGCCGCACGCCACAACACTGATCCTCGGTGAACCCGGTGCAGGCAAGACCAGTCTCTTGCGCTGGATCATGTTGCAACGCTTGCTTCAGGGACGCACGGTTATCTCCATCGACCCCGAAGGGGAGAACAACAAACTCTGTGAAGCCGTGGGTGGCAAGGTCGTGCCGGCTGGTATTCCAGATGATAAAGAGACTTGTCTAATTCATCCCTTGCAAGGCGAAAATCCGGCGGAGCTATTGCTGGCTGTCCGTTTCCTGATCGCCTCCCTCGCTGGTGAGTCCGTACTTTCTCCCGGCGTACAGGCTGCTCTACATGAAGCGGTGAAACGCAGATGGGATCGCCGACCGGGTGCCATGACCATCGCGGAATTCGTGGAAACCCTGGGAACGATCAATGTTCCCGAAGCCGCCATGCCTTTGGCGTTATTACGTCCTTTCATGCGCGGCGGACTCTTTGAAGGTTTCTTCGACAGACCCAAAGCGCTGCTATCTCCGCATTTCCCTGCGGGTCAGTGGTGGAACTTCGATCTGTCTTCCTTGCGTGAAGAGAACCGCGCCATCGTGCATGCGGTGCTGGCCTGGTTTTTGTATCATGCTGTCACGGTCGGCAAACAGCCGATGGACATCTTCATCGATGAAGGCTGGCGCTTGTTGCGCAGTGGTCCGTTCACAGATCTGCTGGATGAACTTGGCAGGCGCGCACGCAAGCGCGGTGTAGGTGTGACTCTCATCACCCACCTGCCTGCCGACCTGATGAAAAATCCAACCTCATTAAGTCTGGCTTCCACCGCATTCATCGGTCGGCTTGGACCCGATGAAGCTTTTGCCTTTTATCGTTCGCTGGGCGTGCCGGAAAGCGAAGCCAGAAAAAATGCCGAGACCACCTCGCGCCTGCCGCCACGAGTCTTTCTGGCGGCGCCATCTGCTGGACGCGGTGCTTTGTTTCCGGTCTTGGTTTCCATCCCGCCGACATGGATCCAGTTCTGGAAACAGCTTGGGGCATTGGGAGTTCAGTGATGATCTGTATAAATTGCGGCTATGAACACGCCACCGCTCCAGATCACTGTCCCTTGTGCAAAGGGGAGTGGCAGGGATGGGAGCTACTCTTTGCGCCGCACGCCTTGGAGGATCTGCGTGCGCAGGTCATGGGCTGGATCGCGCAACTGCCGTTTCCCACGATCATGGAATGGATCGCCTCTCCCAAAGGATTGCGTGTCAGGTTGTATCTGCCTCCGCATATGGCAGAAGGAGTTGTGAATTCCTGGTCTGCCATGACCGGACAACATTCCAGATGGCGCAGTTTGGGAATGGTAAAGGTTCAAACAGATGGATTTGCCCTGCACACTTCGAACCGTTTGCCCTCCATGATCGCCTCTGCCAAAGATAGCGATCCTTTGCTTGCCATCGGCAGCCGGCTGATCAGCGCAGCTCGCGAGGGAAAGGAAGCAAGCCTGAGGTTATGGCTCCTCGGCAATGAAGATCAACTCCAGGAAAAGCTGCGCAGCCTGTCTTCCTACTCGTATGGCACGGAAGGCGGTGTGGGAAATGACACACCCAATTCCTGGGGCTTGCAGTTGGATTTCCTTCGGGCTGGGCTGTTCTTCGGGATGATCATGGCAGGCATCAGCGGCGGGATCTTATTTGCAGGTTGGTTCAATCCGTTTGGGGTCTCCATGTTTGTGATCGCCGGCATCACGATCTGCCTTGCCTCAGCACTTGGTATTCGGGACTGGCTATCGTGGCGCTCCATTCCCAAGGAAGTTGTGGAACTACGCATACAACAACCGTTATTGAAGGTTGCATTTTCCATATCGGAGCTGATCAATCTTCCGCTACTCGCGGGTGAGAGTATCTGGCAACCAATGGAAAATTTCTGGACTGCCATTCACAAACATACATTCCCCTTGCCAACTGGTGAACTCGCAGGGCTGATCGCTCCGTTGCAGCTTGGCGAAGGATCGGGTTTGTTGGACCGCGCCGTCTGGCAGGAAGTGCCGGCGCCGCCGCCTTCTCAGCCTTTGCTTGAAGCAGGCTTCAAGATTGGGCAGAGTGTCGCCACAGGCGAACAGGTCGGGGTCGATCCGGATGGGCATGGTCTGGCTACTGGTGGTAGTCGTTCGGGTAAATCTTCCTTTGTGTATTCCATGCTGGAACAACTGATCGCACGTGGCGATGATGCGCCCGGAATATTTCTGGTCGATCCGCATGTATCGTTGGCGGATGCCTTTCTCGATGCCATTGCTCAGTTGCCAGAAGAGCAAAAGCAAAAGGCGATAAAGAGATTACGTGTCATCACTCCGGATCAACCGCAGGTCATTCCTTTGAACCTGCTTGCCGTTCCCGATTTCACCTGGGCAGGTAATGCCATCGTACAGGTCGGTCGGCGTATTTGGGATGACTACTGGGGTCCACGTATGCAGGCAGCGCTGCTTGGATTGTTTCGTCTCGCACATGTCTGGAACCAGCATCATCCACAAGCCGGACTGGGACTCTTGCATATCGTTTTCATGGCCTTCAATAAGAGATGGCGGCATACGGCAATGGCGCTGCTACCTCCCGGTGAACGCATGGGCGCATTGGCTCTCGATGCCTTATTGGGTCAAATCGGGGAGGAGGATAAAAAGAGTCAGAGTTGGATCACGGAGGTAATCAGCCCGGTACTCTCGAAGGTCATGGCGTTGGAACTCTCGCCGTGGCTGTTCTCCGCCATGCACCAGGAAAGTTTCGTGGACCTCAATCAATGGATCGACGAACGCGCCTGGATCGTATTGCGTCTGCCTTCCGGTGAAATGGGACGTGAAGGGGCAAGGTTAACTGCCTCGGTCCTCTACAACGTCTTTGAGGCTGCATATCGCAAGGCGACCTTGGAGAAACCCGTGCCGTTTTATTTCATCGTCGATGAAGCACAGGAGATTGGTTCGGGCATGCGACTGGAGTCCATGTTGGCGGAAGGCGCGAAGTTCGGTGCGCGCATGTTCGTGTTGGCGCAGTCGCTTTCGATGATGCGCAAGGTGGAAGGCATGGAACCAGTCGTGCAGGCGATGCTTGCCAATACTTCCACCCAAATGTTCTTCTCACCCGATCCGGAGGACGCCGACCTGATCCGCGCCACGCTGAGTTCCACGGTGCGTTACGGGAATATGACTCTTGACCTGCCTTCGTTGCAGTGCTGGTTGCGGGCCCGTATTGGTGGGAGATGGCAGCCGCCGACCCTGACGCAGATCAAGCCCTTACCACGAGCAGATTCAGCAAGAGTTCGATCTTTGATTGAAGAGGTGATCGCTGCCCATCCCAAGGATTATCTGCCTGCCGATGGCTGGCAGGAGAAGGCATCTACTGTGTTGGCGGATATGTTGCCAGTTGCTCTGTCCAAACTTCTGGATGAATTCCTGGCAGTGCGCATCGAGGAACAGCACAACACCCAGATCCGCCAACCTGCGCCGGCGGAGGATGAAAGGCGGTTGGGTTTCTGATGACTGCGGTGACTTTGCGTTTTCTGTTGGTGGCATGTGGTGGACCGCTTGCCTGTGCCTTGACCTGTATTGGTGTTTTGTATTCTGCCTGGCGTTTGTCCCGCAGAAGTAATGGATGGGATCGATGAGTGAGATGGATGTTTTGATCGAACAGATGGTTTTGGATATTACAACACAGGCGTTCATGTTGGAAGACCAGCGTCTACGACTGTTCCTGAATTGGCTGATGGATCATAGCAGCGAAATGAAGGGTTCCCTTGGAACGTTTGAACCCGGTTCTGGAGATGCAGACATGCAGGAGCGCTTCCGGTCGGCGCTGAAGACCTGGCTGTTGTCCCTGCCTGCGCTGGGCTTGCTGTGGGAATACCAAACCATGACTGGAGAAATCCGCTGGTGGTGTGATCTTGATCCATTTCGATTGAAGATGGTCACAAAGACTGAAGTGGAGCAATAAATGATGCGCTTCCTTGCTGGTCTGGGTGTCGGCATCTTTGCCGGCTATCTGCTGGGACTTGTGATCCCACTCAAGGTCTTCATGGTCATTTGCCTGGTGCTTCTGGCATTGGTGGTTTTGTTGTTCTTCCTGTTCCATCTCGGCATCCGGGATTTCCAGGAATACTAGGAGTTTGTTTACATGCGACGATTACAAATAGGCTTGGTCTTATCCCTCATCATGGTGCTTCTCTTGCAGACAACAATGTCCACCCAGGCAGCGCCTCTGGCGGCTTACGCATTGCAGGAAGGGCGAACCTATGATCAGGCGCATAGTTCAGGCTATATCGACTGGAGCGGGTCGGCTCAATATGTGTACCTCACTCATCGTGATGGCACTTCGTTGCCGCCTGAGGAAGGCGGGGCATCGTGTGGCGTCAGTTGTTCTGAATGGGTCACACGACTTGGCAATGGTGGAACTGCCAGTGGGTCCTTTGATCGGAATGCTTCCTATTTTGAAGCAATGGTGGGCTTCACCCGGGATGGGAGTGTGGGAACTGCCACTCTGCGTGCCTGTTCTGCAAGCATGTCCTGGAATTTGTACAATGGATCGACCACCCTGCCGGGGTTTGTCAGCATGATCCTCGCGGTTCCTGCGGGTTGTCGGTCGTGGTCTCTGTCCGCATCAGGCGGATATGTGGATTTCCGTTCCATTGATGTGGAATACAGTGGACCGCCTGACACGGCGACTCCCACCCCATCCCGAACGCCAACTTTTACACCCACGATCACGCGCACTCCGACAGCGACCTTCACCCCCAGTCTGACGCCGACCATGACCTTTACCCCGACGGCGACGTTCACAAATACGCCCTCGCCTACGCCAACACCCTTGCCGCCGCAGATCGTGGGTGTGGTGGTTTGTGATCTATGGGGCGATGCGGGTTGGTGTAGGGGAAATGAGACTCTGGAACTCACAGCCAGTGACCCACAAGGGTTCGATGTGACCATCACCGGTGATTTGAATGGAGTTCCATTTACTTGTGGAAGTTCCTGCGACTTGCCTCTGCCAGAAGGCACAGGGACTGCGGATTACACCGTCACCTCAACCAGTGGACGGACTGCCAGTGGTACTTCTACCTGGCAGCGGGATGGTACTCCACCTGTTCTTGCAGTCAGTCTCCCGCCTGTGGATGGCAGAAATGGCTGGTATGTCTCAGAGGTCGACCTGTCTGCGGCTGCCACCGATGCGATTTCCGGTCTCTCCACCTTGAATGGAAGCCTTGATGGTGGAACGACTTGGGTCTCCTTTCCGATCCACTTTGCGGATGGAGAACATCTGGCATTGATCCATGCCAGGGATGTGGCTGGCAATGAGGTTACCGTATCCAGAAGAATCCGTGTGGATACCGCTGATCCGGTTGTGCAAATTACATCACACACCAGTAGCAATGTAGTTCAGGGCGATGTGCCGTTGTCCGGAAGTTTGGAAGATGTGACCTCTGGTCCGGAGGGAGGTGAGCTTTCCGTCGATGGTGGCATCACCTGGCAGCCTGTTTCGCTTTATGCAGGTGGCTGGTATTTCATTTGGCATTCCGGTGAAGTACCCAACGGAGATTACACCATCCAAATGCGCGGAATGGATCGTGCCGGCAATGATAATGATATAGCTACCATTTCATTGACCGTGGATAATGCTCCGCCTGCTGTTTCCATCACCGAACGGTGGTGGATCTGGGAGACCGGAACGCTGAAGGTATTCACCAATCACTTCCCCATTACGACCATCCAGGCGACGATCAAGGATCCGCAAAAGCGTTGGAAGGAAGTGGTGTTGGAATTTGATCCCGGCAGGAATTCCTATAGCGTGAAATGGGATCGGCGCTTTACGGATGGGACACTGGCTCCAGCGGGAGAATACCTAGTTCTGGCAGTGGCTTGTGATGTGAATGGATTATGCGGGCAGGATGCCGGCAGGATCGTGATCCCGGAGATGGCGACCTCAACGGCTACCCTGACTCCGTCTCCCACAGCAACCAGCACCTTAATCCCTTCAGTGACGCCTATGTCAACCCAAATCCCGTCGACACCGACTTTGGTATTCGCCACACCAATTCCAGAAGAACTACCTGAAACTACTCAGTCCTCCCTGCCGCTTTGGCAAATTATTGGCTTGCTGGGATTATTAATGGTGATCGCTTCTGCCAGTCTGGTGGATCCCCGTCCTAAGGCATTGAAAAAACTGGGCGAAACGTTCAGCATGATGTCTCAAACGAAAGACGACTCTATTAACAACAAACAACGAAAAGGAAAATAGAAAATGGAAATACTTCTTGCAATAGTTGTGGCATCTGCCGTGATCTTCTTTGGGGCATTGATCAGCATGGGCAATGAACGTCAGAGGAAGGCAATTGACGGGTTGAGGGAACAGGTCGTGCTTTGGGCTGTCCAGGATTTGAAGATCAAGCGTGAACACCTGGCACAGACTGTCCAGGTTCCTGATCCATTGGGTTGGCTTAATAAGACTGCTTCAAAGCTATTCGGCTATGATTTGAAATTGCAGGTTCTCGAAATATTTGAAGAGCCGCAAGCCCTGGTCTGCACTTCTGGTGACGGCAGCATACGGGTTGTCTTTTCGCCACTCTCGCCTGCAGAGATACGCCGAATTAAGAGTGGCAAACAAAACCGCTTATCTCAATTTGCAGAACATCATCCTTTGTTACTTCTCCCCAGGAATATGAGTGTCCACGAACTGTCCGTCTTGAATGGAGGTCATTTGTTTGACTTGGAACTATCGCTGGCTTGGAAGGCGCTGGCAGGTCGTGATCTGGAGATGGAGACCAGACTCTGGATGTACGAATATTCATAATTCAGTAGATACGTGAGGGCTAATACTGGCCTTCGGCTTGAGAGCATTGCTGAAGGCCAGTTTGTTATATATCTAAGATTGGATTTAAAAACGATGTACTAAGAATCAAACAGGACCTAATATGAGTTATCCGATAAAGATGATATTGTTTTTTTTATTCACATGAGATTTTGTAGGTTTTTTTGGGGGTGATAGTAAGCGTAAAAACAAATTACATTCATCCCTTACCCCACCTGTCAGACAATCTAAAATTCGCTTTCAACATGAAATACAAGTCTCTTTCGTTGTGTGATTTGCTTGCCCCGATCCTCCATCCAGCAACCGTTGCATTGGGTGGCGCAATTCCCGTACACATATTATTCCATGTTAAAAATGGTATTACGGTTCAATTAAATTAAGTGCATCCGGCAATTCGCTTCTGGATGCACTTTTTATTTTTCAGACAACAAGGATATTCCGCGTATGAAATTAAAAACAGCATATATTCTCTCGGTGTTCATTGCAATCCTTGCAGCATTCACCTCCATTGGCGGTTTGTTGCGGCCGGATTTGTACCGCGATAACCCCTTTGTCAAAACGACCTGGCTTGGCAATGACGCTGTAACGCTCTTTCTTGCAATCCCAATATTGGTCACAGCGCTGGTGTATTCGGCAAAGGGTTCATCCAAAGGGCAATTGATTTGGATGGGCATGCTGGATTACATGCTCTACAACTATGCCTTCTATCTCTTCGGTGCAGCGTTCAATGTATTTTTTCTGCTGTATGCTGCCCTGCTTGCGCTCTCGATCTTCGCCTTGATCTTCGGGTTGGCAAATCTCGATGTAAACAAGATCAGCCAACAGTTCAGGAAGGATACGCCCGTCAAGTGGGTCGGAGGTTATTTCCTGTTTGTCGCCTCAGGGCTTGGACTGGTGTACCTGATCCAGTCCATCAGCTTTATCGCCACTGGCAACGTCCCCGCCATCGTAACGATGAGTGGACATCCCACCAATGTGGTCTTTGCCCTCGACCTGACCCTGCTGATTCCCTGGCTGATTCTCGGCGCGCTCTGGTTGATGAAACGCCAGCGGTGGGGCTATGTCATTGCAGGAATTCTCAGCGTGAAGGGTCCTCTCTATACATTTGTCCTTGCCGTAAACTCGGTCCTCGTTGTAAATGCAGGGATCACGCAGACCAGTGAACTCCCCCTCTGGGGCACATTGACAGTGCTCGGTCTGATCGCAAGTGTATTGTTGTATGTCAACATGAGACCAGAAAACGAAAGTGAAAAAAGATGAAACCAAATTTCCTTGTAACATACGCCAGCAACACCGGCTGGACAGTGGGAGTGGCGGAAGCCATCGGCAGGACTCTCGCTGAAAACGGTGCAAAGGTGGATGTGTTACCGATGCACGATGTCAAAGACTTGTCCCCATATGATGCAGTGGTCGCGGGAAGCGCGATCAATGGTGGGGCATGGTTGCCCGAAGCCATGCAGTTTATACGCGCACATCAAGCCGAGTTGAAACGCAAACCGTTTGCGGCGTTCTTAGTTTGCATGACGCTGACCATGAAAAACGGCGGGCAATATCGCAGCCATGTCGATACATGGCTCGATCCTGTGCGGGCACAGGTCAAGCCGGTCAGCACAGGACTCTTCGCGGGTGGATTGGATATCAGCAAAATTCCAGCCTTCAGTGACCGCCTGAAATTCCGCTTGAGCGTCCTGTTCAGTGTTTGGAAGGAAGGCGACCATCGCGATTGGGACGCCATTCGCAAATGGGCAGTGGAGTTAAAGCCACTGCTGGCTCATTAGTTGAAAGAAAAAAAACAGGAACATGTTCAGGACAAAGCTATCAGGACTCTTTCGTCTTTTTCGATTCGAACTACCCTTCGCAGCAGGCGTGTGTGTCATTCTGGGGGAACTGTTGGCATTGGGCAAAGTACCACCCATTTGGGAATTGGTTCTGGGTTTTCTAAGCGTTTTTCTGATCTCGGCAACCTCCCTGATCCTCAATGATTACTTTGATCTCGAAAGCGACAGGATCAACGCGCCGGAAAGACCGCTCCCCTCTGGGGTAGTCACAAAACGTGAGGTCGTATTTTTATCCTGTGTTGTCACAGCACTTGGTATTCTTGCAGGCGCTTTACTCAGCGTTTGGGCTTTGCTGGTGGTCATACTGACATGGGCAGTGGGATTTCTATACAACTGGCGCTTCAAAAAGACGGGGTTGCCCGGGAACTTAATGGTCAGCTTTTCAGTGGGAATGACCTTCATTTTTGGCGGGATCGCTGTCGGCAAACCGTTTGAAGTTGCAGTCTGGTTTTTCGGCATGTTGGCATTGCTCATCAATCTAGGTGAAGAGATCGCCGCTGATGCAATGGATGTGGATGGAGATCGGAAAGCCGGTTCACGCTCCCTGCCCGTGTTGATGGGTCGCGAAAACGCGATCAGGATCAGCGCCACCTTATTCTTTCTGGTGATTGTCATCAGTATCCTACCCTTTGTATTGGGCTGGATGGAGTGGGTATATGCACTTCCTTTCCTATTTATGGATGGAGTGGTCCTATTTTCAACCATTAAGTTATTGGACTCAGAGTTGGCAAATCGCCGCATGTATATCCGTTGGATCTATCTGAGCGCATCCCTGGCGATCCTGATCGTGATCGTCATTCGTTTGATGAAATGAAACCTGATATGGAAGGAAGTTTGAAAATGTCCGATCTGAAATCAAATGAAAGTCAATGGAAAAGTATTTATATCGTTGGCGGAATTGCCGCCATCCTGTCGTTGGTTGCAGTCGTGCTGGATATCTTCATCGGTTCTGCAACAGGAGGGAACCTGACTGAACTCCCGCAAACAGCAGTGGAACGTTTCGCTCAATTTCATCAAAACGCCTGGCTGGGCTTGTACAACCTTGACCTGTTGAATACGGTCAATCAGTTAATCTCGATCCCGGTCTATTTCGCGTTATATGCCGCTCTTCGCAAGACAAACAAGCTATATGCCTTGCTTGCGCTCATCATCTTTCTACTTGGTACCGCTATCTTCGTATCCAACAACACCGCCCTCCCGATGTTGGAGTTAAGCCGGAAGTATGCCCTTGCAGACGAAACGCAAAAGACGCTGCTTGCTGCTGCTGGCGAAGCCATGCTGGTCCGTGGCGAACACGGCAGCCTGGGTGTGTTCTTTAGCTTCCTCCTGCCGACCCTTTCCGCGTTGGTCTTTTCCTTTGTCATGTTGCAGGGAAACGTGTTCAGCAAGGCGAATGCCTATATCGGCATCCTCGGCAATGCCTTGATGCTGATCTATGTCGTGTTGGTCACCTTTGCGCCAACTGTCAAGGACATGGCAATGGCGTTTGCCATGCCGGGAGGACTGCTGCTCCTGGCGTGGATGGTCATGCTCACCCTTCGTTTATTTCGTTTGGGAACTTCCAAGGGTGACAATTAGCCATCCTGATCATAAAGAGAAAAATGAAAATCCCATCTATTCTTGCTGCGATCTTCGCAGCCCTTATCATCATCGGCTGGATCGGATTGAGTATTCAGCCCAAGTCTTTTGGCATGCCCGCGCTTCAAAAAACGGACACGAAAACGATACCACTTCCAAGCGGTTTACCTGCACCCGTTGAGCGATTTTATCGCACTGTGTATGGTGACAAGATTCCTGTGATCGAGACCGCCGTGTTCATCGGGCGCGGACGGATTCGTCCATTTGGCGTCTGGCTTCCGGCGCGCTTCGTCTTTGTCCATAATGCTGGAAAGGATTATCGTCACTATATCGAGGCGACCTTTTTGGGATTGCCTTTCCTGAAGGTAAACGAAGGCTATCTGGACGGCGAGAGTTTCTTTGAGAGTCCGATGGGTACGTTCTATGATGACCCCAACACCAACCAGGGCGCGAATCTGGCAGTTTGGGCAGAGGCGGGCTGGTTCCCCTCGATCTGGCTGACCGATTCCCGGGTCCGCTGGGAGGCGGTTGACGAGAACACCGCCTTGTTGTTCGTACCGTTCGAAGATCAAGTCGAGAATTTTGTCGTACGCTTCAATCCACAAACCGGTCTGATCGATACGATGGAAGCCATGCGCTATCGCGAAGCTGGTGAAGGTAAATCCAAGATCCTGTGGATCACGCGCAATGAACCTGGGAACACGTTGCCGGAAATGAAGATCAGTGCGGTCGGCTCCGCTACCTGGCTGGATCAAGGCAACCCTTGGGCTTTCTTCATGCTGGAAGAAACAGCTTTTAACGTGGATGTCAGCGAATATATCCGCGCTCGAGGACAGTGAGTATAAAAATAGAAAAGAGGAAAGATGACAACTGCAAATGTTTCCGACAATAACTCTGAAAAAACAATTTCGCTATCTGTAGGTTTCTATACGGCGATCTTCACTGTGATCATGACGGTGGTCACATTCGGCTTTGCGATCACCGCCATTCCCATTTCCGGCGCCAACTGCGGCGATCTCTGCATCGAGTATCCGTACTTGAACACCTTGTCACAATTTCCGAAGGACTATCTCTGGATGTCGCTTGCGATCATCCTAACTCTATCCTATCTGGTTCTCATGGTTTCCATTCATGTGTACGCTTCCAGTCAAAGGAAGATCTTCAGCCAGATCGGGCTGTCCTTCGCGCTCCTGGCAACAATGGTCTTGGTGGGCGACTATTTTGTGCAGTTCTCGGTCGTCCCAATCAGCCTGATGAGCGGGGAAACGGAAGGGATCACCATGTTGACCCAATACAACGCGCACGGGGTCTTCATCGTTCTGGAGGAATTAGGCTATCTGCTGATGAGCCTCTCTTTCCTGTTCATGGCGCCTGTGTTCGTCAACAAGAACCGTCTTGATTCCGCCGTCCGCTGGGTATTTGTCATCAGTTTCCTTCTGACCGTGATTGCGTTTACTCTCATTTCATACAACTATGGGCTGGATCGACAGGACCGTTTTGAGGTTGCAGTCATTTCCATCGATTGGTTGGTGTTGATCATTAATGGAATATTGTTGAGTATCGTATTCAAGCGACAACTGAAAGAAAAACGAATAGGCACTTGAAAATTAGGTATAGGATAATGAAAATGAAACCAGGCTCCGTTTTTGATCAAACCGGATTAAATCTGAAAATGATAAATTGGTTTCAGACACCACCTGAACCCTTTACGCCGGGTGAACTACTCTTTTGGGATGATCCACATATATCCGGGCAAATGCTTGCTGCTCATCTAAATCCAAAGAATGATCTTGCCAGCCGCCGTCCGGAAACCATAGACCGTTCAGTAAACTGGCTCGTGGAAACATTAGGTTTGGATGCGGGATCTGCGGTTTTGGATCTGGGCTGTGGTCCAGGCTTATATGCTATCCGACTTGCACAGCATGGATTGAAAGTCACTGGAGTAGATTATTCACGTCGCTCGATTGAATATGCAATTCAGGATGCCCGTAAGCAGAATGTGGATATTGAATATCGCTATCAGAACTATTTGCAATTGGCGGATTTGGAACAGTATGATGCTGCCGTGTTGATCTATGGTGATTTTTGTCCGCTCTCCCCGGATGAGCGCCGCCAACTGCTCCACAATATTCATAAAGCGCTCAAGCCTGGCGGTTTCTTCATATTAGATGTCACTACTCGTGAGCATCGGAAACTCCACGGCTGTGTCAACAATTGGTACGTGGCAGAGAATGGTTTTTGGAAGCCAGGGGCACATCTGGTGCTTGAAGAAGGTTTTGATTACCCTGATCAATCCATTTTTCTGGATCAAGCTATTGTGGTCGAGACCAACGGCAAACTTTCCGTTTATCGCATGTGGTTCCAGGATTTCACTCGGGAGAGTGTGACTACTGAATTGGAAAACGAAGGATTTATGGTTGACAGCGTCTGGAACGACTTATGCGGGACACCTTTTGAAGATGGAACGGAATGGATCGGCATCATCGCAAAAAAGAAATAGCAACAACAGAAAAGGTGCAGTGCGTGAGTCGACTTAATTTTTCAGGATTTGTCTATCATCGTATCCGGAAATTATCCCGCACGATTGCAGACTTGGCAGGAAGTAAAAAAATCCAATCAGGACATCTTGCAAGACATTGCAGTATAGACTCAAACTAAGGATGTAATAATTCCAGAAGCCGCATAGGTAAAATTATTATCTGTGCGGCTTCTGGAAAATGGTGAAAATCCTTGTTTAAGGTATCCAATTGGACAGTACGTTCACAATCATATCTGGGTTGTTGGGATCGTTTGTTTTCAAGTGAACTGCGAAGTTATGCGGACCGTCCATGCCTTCATGCATCATAAAGACACTGGACTCAACGATTGTGCTTTCGCCAGGTTTGAGTACCATCGAACCGATGGTCAATTCGGGAGGTCAGCATCCCTCCAGTACTTCGATGTACGGGTCTTCCTGGAAACGCAGCGTACCATCACCGGTGTTGGTGACTTTGATCGAAAAGGTTTTATTGACGCCAAACTTTACATCGCCATAATCAATTTTTTGCTGATCTACCGCAATGGATGGCGTACCGCCGCCATCACCACCTTGGCGTGCAAACAGGAATACAGCAAGGGCAACGAACACTCCGCCCAGCACCAGAAAAATCCACGGAAACTTTTGCTTTTGTTTCTGTCTCTTATGTTTTTTGCTCATAGAGCCTCCTTAATATTGATATTCAAACTGGAACGAATAGATGTACGCGATCAGGTCCCAAATTTGATCTTCGGTGAAGATCGAACCCCACATAGGCATTCCCGTTCCCATGCCGCCGCGCAGGATTTTCCCTTGCAATAATGCAGGGCTGGCGCCAAGAATTCGTTGTGGATCAGTGAAATCCACAGGGCTTTGCATGACCATGTCCATTGCGCCTTCCATTGTTTGCATGGAAGACTCGCCTACTATCGCGAGGTCGTCAGCAAAGACACCATCTCCTGCGCCGTTTTCCCCATGACAGGCGGCGCAATTCTGGGCATAAAGTTCTTTCCCATTGGCGAGGGACTCAGATGTAGTGTTGGATTGCCAAAGATAGGCGACCATATCCCAGCGTTGGGATTCGGTCAGGGATGTGGCGGATAAATCACTGAATACCTGATAGGGTGAATGAGAACGATAGTATTCGGCAGACTGGTCAATTGGTAGATTGGTTTCCAGTAATTGACCACTGGTCGCCGAAGGCTTTCCATTTGGGGCAATAGGCGAGTCGTGCGGAGCGTCAAGGTCAAGGTCGAGGGAAACGTAAAGAGGAACAGTGGCAGGCTCGGGGTTCGAGGGTGAGCCGCTGACTTCTATCGTGCCGCGCATCCGCCAGTGGTTGAGTCCGCACCAGCGCGTGCAGAAAAAGGTATAAATCCCAGGCTTGTCGAAGTTCAATGTGATATCGGTAACTTTGCCAGGGAGGACGTCCACACTTTGCATCTCCATTTGACCGACTGCAAAGCCATGTACAACGTCATCCGAAGTGATCTTTAGATGAAGCGGTTTGCCAACTTCCGCCTGAATGACATCTGGATTCCAGCCGCCATCTTCCGCCATGCGTGCATGGATCAAGGGCGTGCGTGCCCAAAGGAATAATGGCGCACTAACTGCGAGGAGAATTCCTGTGGCGATCAGAAAACGGGAGATAAGTTCAGCGCGTTTCATAGTAACAACCAGAGCATGAGACTTGTAGCGAGTAAACAATATACGATCACCGGGATGGGCGAAACTTTCACTTCCCCGGCGGCTTTTTGCGCGGTACGGGCAGACCAGATCAAGCCGCCGACCAGCGCCAATGTTTGTGCGGGGGCAAGAATAGAGGTGAGCATTGGCTGCCATGTTGCATTGGCTGTGCCAAAAAGATTCCAGCCAAGACCCAGCGGATCGGAGAGGGCGGCGAGAATGTAGGAGGCGTTGGTGAGAACGAAGGACAGGCTGAATGCCACCCAGAACATCAAACCCAATGGAATGAGAGCCGTGGAGAGCGATGCAAAACGTTGTTTGAGCGGAATAATATTCTTCGTGTTTAGAATACCAAGCGTGAACAAACCAGGTAGAACAACGAAGATGATCGTAAGAAATACAGTGGCATAGATGAACCAGGAACTTGAGCCGACGTTGTAGGCTGCATCCTTGAAAGCGCCCCACGGACCCAGCAGAACACCTGCATAGATAATCGCCGAACCCAGCATAATGAACGCCTTGAAAGCTTCGTCCATGCGTGTGGAAGGTTTGGCAAGGTCAGCAGAGAAGTGGCGCAGGTTGACAGCGATATTATCGTGCGGGCAGGTGCGGATACATTCCATGCACAAGCCGCAATAGGTGTTTTTCGTCAAGCCACCAGGGAAGACATCCCACGGACAACCGTAGCCTACTGGTGAGCCGTTGTAACAAGGCTTTCCTTCACAAGTGACACAGACCTGTTTATCTTTGATGCGCAATTCGATGGGGGCGGTTTGGGAATACAGACCGATAAATCCGCCAACCGGACAGAGATAACGACAAAAGGCGCGGCGTTCAAAGACTGTGCTAAGTCCAATGGCGGCAAAGAGCATGGCGGCTAGGACGATACCGGTGATATTCGGGGTTGTAAGCAGCACACTGCTGAAGAGAGCCAGCAGAAGAAATGAAATATTCTGCAGCCAGATATTGCGGAACATCTTTGGCACGCGGAGATTTAGCCATTTCGGTCTTTTGTCGGGAGGACTCAAGACTGCGCCACGTTGTAACCATTCGCCTGGAAGCGGGATCGGGCAGACCGCGCACCATCCCCGCCCGAAGAAGGGAACCGCAACAAGGATCAGGATTGCCCACCACGCAATCCACACGAAGACGATGCTAAAGTTATGACTCCCGACGGGAGTCCCGATGAGTCCTGCAAGAATGGCAAAGATGTAACCGATCAGCATTACGATAAAGACTGCCAATTGCGGATAACGGCTTTTGAGAACGTTCTTTATAAAGGGGATACGGGTAAGTTCGATGCGGTTCATTTGATTCTTTCTTCTTTCGTCTTTCTGTCACTAAAGGAAGAAAGAGGAAAGAAGCCGATAGCGGCAAGGATTGACAAACCAATCGAGCGATATAACCAGGAATTATTGCCCACGGTCAACTTGCCGATCATGAAGGGATGCATGGCTCCGCAGGTGACATTGCATCGAAAGCGGAAGGAGCCGGGTTTATTGGCAACGAAAGTCAATGTGGCGCTTTGTCCGGGGTCGGCTTCCACGGAAATATCGTAGCCATCCACGTAAAGTCCATGTACGACATCCGTACTGACCAGTTGGATGGTTATGGTATCGCCAGGGTTGACATAAAGCTCAGAGGGAGAATAGGCAAATTGGTGCGCATCGATCTCAAAGGTCCGTTCTTGAGGCGCAATGGTTGGAACTGGCAGGGGCGCGAATGCCACTACCAGTCCAGCCATCACAAGAAGGAGAAGAGAGATACGAAAGCGCATGAGGTTAGGGGATGTTGGACGATCCGTATTTGGAGTAGGTCGCGTCTACGTATGCCCTGGCATCTTGGGGGCTTTTGCCATCGTTCAACATACGCATCACATCCTGGGTGATGTCCACACAGATGGAACAACCGAGGGCATGATTGTCGAAGGTGATGCTGCCATTTGCATCCACATCCGAAACATAGCAATCGTAATTGGAAGTGTGACCGATGTCGCCGCATCCGCAATAGCAGGGAATATCCTGCATGATGTTGGGATTAGCGGTATTGAATTGGTAGGCTTCCTGCACAGCCACTGGTGCAGACTGAACATCCATAGGCATTTGGTCAAGCGGCAGCATGGCAAGATGCACATCATCAGAGTTGGAAGTGGAGCAGGCAGAAACCGCAGTGGCGGTCAACGCCAAAATAACGAGAAGGAAAAGGAACTTTCTGGTCTTTGAAAACATATTGGGTCCTCCGTTTTCGGATGACCCAATAGTAGTCTGACCATTAAGTTGTTTCCAGCGCAGGATGGCGGTAACTCTATACGCCATCTAGCTTATGACAAACATCACGTAGATTCTATGTGAAATGATTGACCCGCAACCACTGCTTCATAATGATGCCGCCCATCATTGCCGGCACCGGCAACGGCATTGATCAGCATTTCTGGAGTGACCTTGCCGCGGTCAAAATACACTTCCGCCAAGCCTGTGTCCAGATAGATCTCGGCATGGTGAACACCCTCCAGGGAGACAAGTCCATTTCTTACACGGGCGGCGCAATTCGGGCAGCCCATCCCGGAAACTGCCAGCAGTGTTGTGTCTGCATTTTTTAGTACGCTATCCAAGACAGTTTTTTGAATGGGCTCGACATGACAATTTTGATCCATGAGTTTTCTCCTAGAAAAGATATAAATTTGATTACATTCTCATTGCCATTGGCAGGGTGAAGAGAACGACGTTCATGATGGTCAGGACAACCATCAACACCGCAAAGGGTGCAAATGTTCCCCAGACCTTTTCGCCGGAATGATTCGATTGGGAAATACGATAGGCTGTGTAAAGGGAGCCTAGGAAGCCAAGCGCGATCAAGCCAAATTGAAGCCACTGAATCTCCTGCATGCTGAGAATGGCAGGCGACGCGCCGTGGACTTCCATCCCAAACAATGCCATGCCGGTGTACAGAATGGACTTACCTTCCGCCAACAGGTGGAACAGGTTATGCGCGATGTGCCCTGCCATATCCAGTGCGATGATGGCGTAGCCAAAGCGGGCAAAGTTTTCGACGAGCGTGGCTTTGTTGAATTTGCTTGCGATCCAGGAGGTCAGTCCGAGCAACGCCACCGGGATGATGATGGCAGTCGCGAAAGTAATGCTGAAGGTGACGGCATAGCTGGTCGTGCCGGTCACGTTCTCCAACCACTTCAACATGGATTCCCAGATTTCGAGCATGGTCACATTCTGGACAAATACGATGCCCATGATGACCGCTGAAAGGAAGGCTTCTTCAAGTTTTGGCTTGCGGATGAACCAAAGTTCCTTGGTAGGCGGGCGCACGGTCAATTGAATGGAGTTATTAGGGCAGCCTTTGATACATTCCGCGCAGAGCACACAGTTGGCACTGGAGGTCATGGTCTTGGGGAACTCAAACAATGGGCAGGGCATGGACTGGTCTGTGCCCTTGTAGCAGGCAGCAATGGTGCAGGTGGCACAAATTTCCGGAGTTCCGCGCAGGCTCAACATGCCGTTGCGGGCATAGTTACCTGAAAGACCACCAAGAAAACACACATAGCGGCAGAAAGTGCGGCGTTCGTAAAAAGCACCAGAGACGATCACACCTGTGGTAAGGGTCAACATCAGCACACCGGAGCCAAGCGGGTTTTCCACCACGCCAAAGACATGATCACTCCAGGTGATGAAGATAAAGAGCGCATCGATGATCCAGATGCCATATTTTTTCAGGAAGCGTGGAGCGGGGCGATTGTTGCCGACAAAATTTTGTACAAGATCATTGATCTTGGCAAACGGACAGATGGCGCACCAGAAACGTCCAAGAAACAGGAAGATGATCGGGATGAGCGGCCACCACAACACCCAGGTCAGCGCGGTGCCGAAGTTGTCATGCGCCGATTCAGGTCCCAGAATAAGCTCGAACATGATGACCATGAAGATCAGCAAGGTGGGCCATTGGATGATGCCGGGATACCAGCGGCTGCGCAGGAAACGGTCGATCCATTTGTTATTGAGCAGGTTTCCGCCATTCAGCATGGAGGGGGGTGGGGTTGGAAGAGATGTTGTCATGGGTATAACCTCTTAAGCCTGTATTGAATTTTTCTTGCGCTTCAGGATGGCGGCAACGGACATAACCGAAGCATTGATACCGACGAAACCAGCCAAAATACCATATTTGGCATCCAACCCTGCAACGGTCACAGGGAATTCGACTTCTGTCAGTTGCCCATCCACGGTGAAATGAACATTGAAGACCCACTCCCCGGTCCGGTTGAACGAGATATGTCCTGAATATTCTCCAGACTCGTGTCCAGCCTCCAGGACGATCTGGGTTGGTTCATCCTCATGCGAGTCTTGCGCTTCACCATGCGTAGAAGGTTCATCTGCTTCAGGATCATTCCCCATATCCATACCTGACATGCTGTTCATGTCATCGGTTGGTACAGCTTCTTCTGTGGGCATGTCCATTTCGCTCATGCTGTCGGAACCATGTGCATCAGCACTGGTGTCTTCTTCGTGATCCGACTCGACCTCCTCCGGCATGGCGATCACTCCCACTTCCGCATTCGTTACCGGCATCCCCATCGCATCGGTGATCTGTACATGGAATTCGTTCTCGCCCAATTTGGGAGACTCCACAAAAATCAACCGGATGTGATAGCCGTTGGCTTCTTTTTCGAGCCCCTCCCCAGCCCCATCTGCCAGGGCTGCCTGAAGGGGGACTGCCAGCAAAATGGTAATGGTGAATATCATCACCGTGTAATGGAACCATGTTTTCTTCATACGAAACCTGCCTCCTGATGTGAAACTAAGTTGCCAAATCTTATCGTGTTCAACTTGATATAAAGAGCGCGGAATGGCGCAACTTATGACAGGCTGAATGACTTATGAGGAATATCACATGGTTTTTATGACAGACCTGGCATGGATGGATGGTGGGCTAAGAATCAAAAACCTCCTTATTAGGGAGGTTTTCAATTCTCAGTCGGGTGTTTTCATTTATTCATCATCATCGAGAGGGTGTTCCACTTCGCCAGCCATAAATGCATCCGGGCTGGACAGAAACGCCTTTAGACACGCCCGTGTACAGAAATAAACTTTTTCGCCCCTGTATTCAGCATCTGGGAATTTTGAAACATCCTGGATGCCACCTCCGCAAACTGTTTTTATTTCCGGCTGAGATGAGGAATTGGCTTGCGGCTGCATGGTCATTTTTCCTTTTTATGGCTAGGCAGTGCCTGCCTGATTCGGAATGCGGTGACAGCAATAGCCACACCTGCCATCCCTGACAGGACCATTGCGCTGGAAGCAGTACCGAAAAGACTTTTCATAAACACAGCGAATAATATCACGCCGATCACGAATGCTCCGATAAAGGAGATATTGGAAAAATGGATCCTTGATGCTTTCATTGGATCGCTCCTTCTTATTCCACGATTAATTTGCCGCGCAGCATGCCCATCTGGCATTGAAATCCATATTCGCCCGCGTTCTCAGGGGTGAATTCCAATATCACGGGTTCACCTTCGGGTAACAATGCGTTCTGGTTAAAATCGGGAAACAGAACTTGTTCAGAGCAGGCAGAACTCTCCTGCCGCGTGAATATCAGCCGCACGGGTCGTCCCTTCTGCACAACAATCACATCAGGACTATAGCCACCTTTCACAAGGATGGCAGCCTCCTGCATACCAGTCGCACTGACCGCCAGGCGCGTCTGTGCCTTGGGCGCGAACCAGAAATACCATGCGATCAAAACGGTAAACACGACCCCCATCAGGATCACAAATATTTGTAACTCAGACATATCAAACTCCTTTTACTGCCCGCCATGACGACAGCGGACCGAATATGGTGACAAAATGCTTCGCTTCTTCAACTCCACCGAAGCCTGCTTCCTTGATAAAGAGCGGGATCAACCCGTCGAAGTTGTCAGCAGTTTCCTCAAGACGACGCATATATTTCGCTATTAGGCGGGTAAACGCTGAATGTGGTGCGCCAAAATCCAGGACGTGCAGTTGACCTTGCGGTTTGAGAACGCGGTACATCTCGTTGAACGCGCGGCGCTTTTCCTCGGTGGAGAGGTGATGGATAACGAGGCTGGTGACCACCCTGTCAACAGTAGAATCAGGATAAGGGAGGGCGGAAGCGAGCCCTTCATCCCATTGGATATTCATGCCACGCGATTTTTGGCGGGCGATATCTAGCACTTGCGAGTCGCCGTCCAGTCCTGTGATGACTGCATCTGGATGGGCGCGCTTGAGCATGAGTGTCAACGTACCTGTCCCGCAACCAAGGTCAAGCACCTGCATGGCTGGTACAATGCCCACCTGCCGGAGCAGCCCCTGTTTGAATGTCTCTTCACGCATGATCCATTTGAGCAGGGGATCATAGATAGGGGTAAACCAGTGAAAACTCAGGGTGGGGATATAGCGGGACATTTCACACCTGCTCAAAATTTCTGAGTTGCGCCCTCAGCATGGATACGGTTGGAAAGCCTTTTATGCCCTCTGGCGTTGGATAGATGCGGCAACTTAATGAATATATTTCGCGTTCTTCATGCCATAAGTCTTCACCGTCTACTCGGAAGTGTGGTGAACCTAGAAACTTCAAACGAGTCGCGTCGTCATCATCCACCACATTAACCATTTCAATAGAAGCCGAAAGGTTTTCCTCCTGTAACGCGATTTGAAGATTTCTCAAACCAGTCTCCCAGGATGGGCAATCATCGAAATAAAGAAGTTGAATTTTCATATCATCTCACTTTGCACTGAATTTCGGTTTGAACCCGCGCAAACGGTTGGCATTGCCAACGACGGTGACGGACGAGAATGCCATCGCAGCGCCGGCGATCATCGGGCTAAGCAGGATGCCGAAGAAGGGGAAGAGCAGTCCCATTGCAATGGGGACACCGAGTGTATTGTAGATGAACGCGCCGAAAAGGTTTTGATAGATGTTGGTCATCGTAGCACGACTGATTTCAATAGCAGTGACCACCCCTTTGAGACTGCCTTTTATAAGCGTGATGTCAGAAGCTTCAATGGCAACATCCGTGCCTGTGCCGATGGCAAGACCAACATCCGCCTGTGCCAGGGCGGGAGCATCGTTGATGCCGTCGCCAACCATCGCGACCTTTTTGTTTCCAGCACTGCTCTTTCCAGTAGAGTCGGCTTGAAGCAGGTGAACATTGTTTGCCTTGTCTTCCGGCAGAACTTCTGCAAGTACGCGCGTGATCCCAACCTTGCGGGCGATTGCTTCGGCAGTACGGCGGTTGTCGCCTGTGATCATCACTACTTCGATGCCCATACTTTGTAGAGCCTTGATGGCTTCGGAGGAATCCTCCTTGACGGTATCCGCCACGGCGATGATGCCTGCGGCATTGCCATCCACGGCAATGAACATCGGGGTCTTGCCATCATCCGCAAATGATTTTGATCGTTCTTCAAGCGAACCGAGTGCAATGTTCTCGCGATTCATCAATTTGAGATTACCGATCAAGATCCGTTTGTTATCTACACTTGCTGAAACACCGTGACCGGGAATGGCTTCAAAATCCTTCACCTCGGACAGCTCCAATTTGCGCGTCTGGGCACCTTCAAGGATTGCCTGTGCCAATGGGTGTTCACTGACTTTTTCAACAGATGAGCTCAATCTCAATAATTCATCTTCATCCACTACCACATGGTCACCAAGCACAACATCCGTTAGCTCGGGTTTGCCTTTGGTGATCGTACCGGTCTTGTCCAGCACCACGATTTGGATATTTCGCGCGGTTTGCAATGCCTCACCTGAACGGATAAGGATTCCGTTTTCAGCCCCCTTGCCAATGCCAACCATCAGGCTCATGGGTGTGGCGAGTCCCAGCGCACATGGGCAGGCGATAATGAGCACCGTGACACTGGTAACAAGTGCATACACAAGTTGGGGTTGTGGACCGATCACGAACCAAAGGACGAACGTCCAGACAGCCAGGATCATGACAATTGGGACAAAGTAACCCGAGACGGTGTCTGCCAGCCGTGCAATTGGCGCTTTGGAATTCTGTGCATCCTGAACCATCTTGACGATCTGCGCCAGTGCGGTGTCCTTGCCGACCTTCGTTGTGCGGAACTTGAATGCACCCGTTTTGTTGATCGTTGCGCCTATGACTTCATCACCCATCTTCTTGGAGGCGGGCAGTGATTCACCCGTCAGCATGGATTCGTCCACGGCGGAACTACCTTCGACGATGACACCATCCACCGGGACCTTCTCACCAGGGCGGACTTGAATCACGTCACCGACTAATACTTCTTCAACCGGCAAATCGATCTCTTTGCCATTACGGATGACACGCGCTGTCTTGGCTTGCAAGCCAAGCAGTTTTTTGATCGCCGAACTGGATTGTCCCTTGGCACGCAGTTCAAGCGCCTGCCCCAAAACGACAAGGGCAATGACCACCGCGACCACATCAAAGAAGGGCTCGGAAGTCCCTTCGGGAAAAACTGATGGGAACAGGATCGCAAAGGTCGAATACAACCATGCCGCTCCCGTGCCTAATGCGATCAAGGTATTCATGTTCGCCGAACGATGTTTAAAGGCTGCCCAAGCGCCGGTGAAAAAGTCGCTACCCGACCAGAACATGACTGGCAGGGTAAATAACGCGGTCATACCCCACAGCCATCGCAACGAGTCCATGTTCAGATCCCGAAGAATGGGTACAACCTGGTAATACGCCGTGATCATCACAACAACCGAGATCACAGCCGCGAACCAAAACTTTCTCATCAACTTGCTGTATTCCAGCGCGTGGGCTTCCTCCTGTTTATCAACCGGAGACTCACTCGCTGCAGGGCGAGGTTTATACCCCCATGTTTCAATGGCATGCTTCAAATCTGCCAGGGTCGTGCTTTGCGGCAGATAGTCCACTGTGGCCTCCTGAGTGGCGATATTCACCGAGGCAGTTAAGACTCCTGGCGTCGACTTCAATTCATCTTCAATGAATTTCACGCAGGAAGCACAGCGTAAATTTTCAATTCCGAGGCGGGTTTGTACGCCTTCCACTGTATATCCGGAAGCACGGACAGCGGCTGCCATCCTGGCAATATTGACCTTGAGCGGATCGTAATCGAGCCGCAATAAACCTGCACCGGCATTAACGGTCACCTGGTCCACACCCTCCAGAGCGTTCAAAGTCTTCTCAAGTTCAAGTGCGGGCCGCACAAGTGGCAGATCTGATACAGGAAGTTCAATACGAGCGAGTGAACGTTCCGGGTTGAATCCGGTCGTCGTAGAGGTCATGACATAGCTGTGCGGCTCACGGTCAAATTGTTCCACGCAGGATTGAGAACAAAAGTAAAACGTCTGCCCCATGTGCTTTCGTTCTGCGGCTGCGCTTTCGGGAGCGATGTCCATTCCACAAACTGGATCACGTTGAGTCATAGTTGCCTGCCTTCTAAAAGATAACAATAGTGTACGTCCGTATCACGAGGGCGGCGAGCGGGTTTCAGCCTAGTTCCATATAAGCAAAATAGCCTATCTTTCGACAGGCTATTTTGGGAATGTGAGGGTGATGTTATTTCAACGTTGTGCCGCAGTACGGGCAATTTTGCCAATCGGCTTGCAGACCCTTCCCACAAGTGGGGCATGGGATCGCGGGTGATGGACCTACAGCGTTACGTGCCAGAGAAACGATCCCATATACAATCAGGGCGAGCACACCGAGCGGCAGCACCCACATCAGGAGCATGCCGCCTGCCATCCCGAACCAGCCAAGGGGTGAGTATCCCCAATTGCCCATCATGCCTCCACTACCCATCATCCCATAGCCATGAAAACCCCAGCCACCATTTCCCCAGCCGGACATCATGGTTCCGCCAACTAATATCAGGAGTGCCAAAACACCGATGCTCCCTACAATGTACCAGTTAACTTTTTTCATCTTGAATTCCTTTCAGATCGATTTTTGAATAATTATTTTTGATAACCCTAGAATAGCAGGTGAGCGTAAAGAATGTGTAAAGGCACAACAAAGAGTGCTTGAAGATTTTTTTATTCAGAAGTAATGAGCCGCCCGGTTGGGCGGCTCATTTTTAAGGAGGAGAATTTTCTAGTGTTGATGGGCTTGCAGGTATTTTTCGGGGTTCTCATCAAAGGCTTTCTTGCAGCCCAGTGAGCAGAAGTAATAGGTCTGCCCGTTGTATTCGGACTTGCCAGCAGCGGTGTTCGGATCGATGTCCATATGGCAGACGGGGTCATGAACAGTTGTACTCATAAATAAGCTCCTTTTGTTGATTTGATTGTCACATTAAGAGACAGCCCCGACAAGCGCCATATTACGGGGGGATAATAGGCAATTCTGCCTATCTTCATTTTTCTAATTTGTAGCCAGATTGCACCCAGGCATCCATGCCGCCATCGAGATTCCAAATATTGGCATAGCCCAGCGAAACCAATTCTTCTGCAGCAATGGCGCTCATACGTCCGCTGCGGCAATACAGGACGATTTTCGTTGATTTGTCAGCGGGCAGTTGCGAAAGATTTTGTTCGATCTGGTCATAAGCAATGGACAAGTCTGTTCCAGCAATATTCCCTGCAAAGGGTATGTGGACATTGATGAACAGGAAATCTTTGCTCTTCAACATGGAGTCCAATTCTTTGGCAGTGACGTCTTGGTACGAACCGTCAGCAACTGAAATTGTTCTTCCAGCCACAGGTTGAGATTGACAGCCAGCCAAAAGGATAACTAACAGGATCAGGAGCGCAATTTTTTTCATGGATCATGCCTTTTGCAAAGTATGTCCGCTCAGGTAGCCAAGATACGCAGGTACAAGCGGCAGGACACAGGGAGAAATAAAAGACAATAACCCGGCGATGATAGCAGTGATGTAGGAGGGTGCAGCCGCATAAGTCGTGAACGATTCGATAAAGTAGCCATTCCTGAATGCCCAGATCGCAATCAGGCTCATGGTATTCGTCAACAACAACACGCCGATGGTGATGATGAAGATGCCACTGGCGAGCCGGAAATATTTTTGATACGGTCTCATCCGCTTGATCCAACCGGAGGCGCGTTCGAGCCCCAATGCCATGACGAGAAATGGAATGCCCAAACCCAATGAATATCCCGAAGCCAGCCACATCGCCTGCCCGGAAGTCTGCTGGCTCAGTCCCATCGTCAGGATCGCGCCCAGGGTTGCGCCAATGCAGGGGCTCCAACCGGCGGCGAAGAAAATGCCCATGAGGGCAGACCCGCCATACGTCCCGCGTTGACCCGTATATTCGGCGCGGGTATCGTAGTAGAACCACGGCAGCCGAATCACATCCAACGTTGCCAAACCAAACAGGATGACGATCACGCCGCCGATCTGTGCGATGAAGCGTTTATACGTGCCAAAAAACTGTCCCACCACAGTTACCGAGCCGCCCCAGCCAATGATGAACACCAGTGAGAAACCCAGCACAAAGAGCAGCGCATGGATGAATATTTTGAATCTTTCGTTTTGAGTGGAGATGGGAATACTTGTTTCGGTCATGAGCAACCTGCCTTCATTAAGATGTGCTCATCATAAGCAAAATCCCGTCCTCCCATGAGCGCAGGATGACGGGATTCGAGATAGGCAAAATGGCTTATGACGTTCGTCGCTTCCCAAACGATATAACAGTTACTTAAGTTGCAGTATTTGTATCAGACGAGGCTGTGCGTTCCTCATGTTGCTTGCGCCATCCATAGGGAGTGATGCCGCGCGGCTTGTATACCGCCAGACCTGTTGCTACCAGCAATGCCAACAAACCAGCCCCAGCAGCGACCACCAATTGAATCTGCGCTCCACGGTCGGCATTGGATAATGTTCCTTCTGCTGCGACACGCGATAAATAACTAATAGACTGCAAGTGTACGAATAAGATGAGCGTGGAAAGGATATTGATCACGAGTTTTACGATGATCCAATAGTGACGGAATAAACCCCAGGGCGTACCCAGCGAGAGAAGAGGTCCGGTCACCAGCAATGGAATGAGACTCAATGGAACAATGACATATCGCGTGATCACTTCCATTGCAAGGTAATCAGCTCGCACCATTTGCATATCTTGACTGGTCAGGCCAACGATGGCGAGTGCCAGAAAAGCAGCTACCGCTCCGAGCCAGCCAACCGTGAAAATGATATGGGCAGTGCGCACAAACTTCCTCAGTAAAGGTTTCATGGTTATAGCGGCAATCCGAATCTAAGGTGCGCGATGAAGACTGCCAAAATCATTCCCAGTGAGGTGTATAACGACAACAGCGACGATCAAGAGGATGAGGACAAGCCCGAATACTTTCACCCAGCGCGGCATACTGGGCGGCGATCCGTGATCAGGTTGATTTTGTGACATAACATTTCTCCTTTTCTCTTTATTTCTGCTTAATTAAAATGCAGTACCCATGCCGCTGAAAAGTTGACTCGAACATTTCACTTACTACTTCGTGAGGCATTTAGGATACACAACTAACTCCGGGCGCCTCACAACCGGACTTTTATTTTGGTCCCCCGCCCCAAAGCGGATTCAATCTCCAGCTTTGCCCCGATCAAGTCTGCACGTTCATGGATGCCGAGCAGTCCAAAGTGACCATTGGGTGCGAACTCGGTTGGGCTTTTCGAAGCTACAAACCCTTTACCGTTATCGCTTATTTCCATCTGGATCGTTGAAGAACTAAAAGCGATCATCAATTCAGCCTTGTCTGCGTTGGAATGTTTGACCACATTGTTGAGCGCTTCCTGCGCAATACGATATAACGATAATTCTGCATCGTGTGAAAGACGTCGTTCCTGCCCTGTTTTACTGAAATTCACTATTAAATTATTACCTTGGCTGATCTCACGCGCCAGCATTTCCAGCGCGGTGACCAACCCCAGATCCTCAAGATAGATGGGACGCAGGGCACGCGTGAGCCGACGCAGATTCTCGACGGTCTGTTCGGATAACGTTTCCAACTCTTTGAGCGACTGCTTGCTGGTTGGGTCCTTGACCGTTTTCTGTGCCAGCTGAACGCGTTGTTTTAATGCAATGACAGCCTGAATGGTGTCATCATGCAGCTCGCGCGCCAGACGCATGCGCTCCTCTTCCTGCGCAGATGTGATCGCGCCGATGTAATCATGCAAGCCCTCCTGCGCAGACTGTACCTTGCGGGACATCTCGATCAGTTCCATTTGCAAATGCTGCACTTCGGAGATCCCCCCCACCGATTCCTGAATGGCTTCAAAATCTCCCCAAGCCAGCGCCGCAGCCTTGGACTCCAGTTTCTGCAAGGGCTGAACGATCTGTCTGGCACCGAACCAAAGTGCAAGCAGGGCAAGCACAAATGCAGGGACGAGTACAAGCGGCGCCATTTGAGTGAGTTGCAACGAAGGGCTCACCACCATTTCCCACTCTTCCTCGGTAACCAATGCCCAGCCGGTCAGTTCAATGGGGCTGTAGGCAACCACATGTTCGGTATTACCCTTGTTTACATAAAGCACGCCGCTCTCCCCCGCCAATGCCTCTGCCACACCGGGATGATCGGGGTCAAGACTATCCTCAGCTAACATGCCACTTACATACAAGGGCTGGCGTGAACCATCGAGCAGAAAAATGGTGACATGACTTCCCTCTGGATAGGTGGGAGAAAGGGTTTCAAGCGCCAACGTTTCCGGTGAAAAGGCGCCAGCTACGACCACATCACGGGCAGGGACATGAACAGAAATGATCACAAGCGAACGCCCCGAGCCAGGGTCAGAGATCGGGGAGGAGAAAACAGGCTTGAGGTCCGATGAAGAAGCGAGAGAGAGGCTTTGTCTATTTTGAGACACCCATCGCCAAAACTCATCGTTGTCATTATTGGCGATCAAACTTCCATTTGAATCGATAAAGGCAATGCCCCCATCAAAGTCTTCGGCGAGGTCATTGGTCGTGGCAAGGATCTCATCAAAGGTCAGGTCACTGGAAGAGAGGACTGCCATGCTGGTAATGGTCGCCATGCGATGATGCAGTTCAGATTGCAAGGCGGCAGCGGAAGATTGGACCGCGCGTTCATCGCGTTCCCCCACCAATGCGCGCATATCCTGTTGATGCATATTGACACCGCCGAAAGCGATCAACAATAACAACAAGGTGAGTGGCAGGATGGTGAACGCAAAGAGCTGCGTGAGTCCGCGCCAGCCGGGCAGGAAATATTTCATTCGTCTGAAACGTTTCCCGTGCTCTGTGAGATCAGCCCAAGCGAGACCGCCCGCATCACGGCTTCGGTACGGCTGTTCGATTGGAGTTTGGCAAAGATGTGTGCCAGATGTCCCTGCACGGTACGGTCGCTGATGCTGAGCTGCACACCAATGGCTTTATTGGTGAAGCCTTTTGCCGCCAGCCGCAGCACATCCAATTCGCGGTCTGTCAGCGGTTCGATCAATTTTTTCTCGGGTCCCTTGAAAATGCTGGACATTAATTTTTGTGTAATCGATGGGTCCAGTGCAGATTTGCCTTCATTGACATCACGCACAGCTTGAATGAGGTCATCGGCTTGTGCGGTCTTGAGCACATATCCATTTGCGCCTGCCTGCAGCACAGCCATCACATAAGGATCGTCATCGTATGCAGTGAGTATTAAAACACCCACTTCCGGCATATTTGCACGAACCCAACGGGTGACTTCTATACCTGTAGCCTTGGGCATTTGGATATCCAGGACGGCGACATCGGGTTTGTGCTTCTGGATAAGTTCTTGGGCTTCTTCGCCATCCCCCGCTTCGGCAATGACCTGAAGATCGCTCGCGCTTTCAAGAAGCTGGCACACTCCGGCCCGTACGATGTGATGATCGTCAGCCAGAAGAATGCGGATTTTTGTTTTTGATTTGTTCGATGATTTTGCCATAGTCGTATTTTTCCAGTTCCTGATTCAAAGCTTGGGTCTGCACCATATAAGGGAAGGCAAGCCAAACGATGCCCAGACCCGCCAGCAGTCCGGAGAGAAAACGCATCAGCGAATTGAACGATCCCAGCGCATCGCCTGCATAAAAATCTGCAGACAGGGCATGATTCGTCATTACAGCCAGCCATTGGTTATCGTCACGAAAGCCCTGCCCGATGCCCGCCAGATCGCTGAGCATGTGCGTGCTTCCATCTATTATAAGGGGCAGCAGGAGCAATACAAATCCCAGCCAGCTTAGGGTTTTGATCCTGCGACGGAATGGATACCAGAGCGCTGCGAAAAACCAGACGCTGGTATAGAACGAGATCATGCGGTCCGACCAGGCGATCTTCCAACCCATCGTTTCATTGCCGATGAACTGACGCAGGATCATGGGGTTGGCTGTATCCTGCCAGACGGCTTGGATCTCCGCCAGGGAGTACATGGTCTTATCCCCGAAGAAAAAGAAGGAACGTTCGGGGAGTTGATGACAAAAGAAGGAATAGAAAAAATAGGTCGCTTTTCCCGCGCCTATCCATCCCAGATTCATGAAAACCGGCGCAAGAAATGGAACGAACACCCACAAGCCATATATGACCAGAAAAGTGCCAAACCAGTGATCTCCCAGCCATTGGAAGATGGATCGACTTCGGTGAAAGCGGGTGTTCGTACTCAGGGTGGACATGTCTTTTCCTTTATGGAGCGTCCGGTTCAGGCGCCTTGTTGAGGTTTGCACGATAAAAGGATCGAGCTTGCTCCACATCGAAGGACTCGAAGCGCAACATCCGTCCCCAGGAGGTCATAACCACTGGCGCATCCAACGAGTCCCACGGGTAGGCAATCATCTTTATACTGTTGAATTCATCCATGACTGAGCGGATCTGCGATTTCAACTCCGTGCAGTCAGATTCATCGAGCAGGTTGCAGTTGTACCAAAAGATTACATAGCCATGTTCCAGATTGTGAACCAGATAAGCGGCGGGAAATGGGTAAATATTCTCGTCATAAAAGCCTGCATCCAATTCGGTTGCATAATGCAAACCTGATGTCGGTGGGTCGGAGTTGTATTCCCCGGGATTCGTTTCAGGTGCAAGATGAGGCGCGCTGGTCATAATCGGAATCGCCTCGCCCATTGGAGGGCGAACGCCCTGCCAGAAAATGAATCCGATGAGTGTCAGGACAATTGCCCCGACCCCAACCCAGATCAAATTCGATCTCAGTTTTTGCCTACGCTTCTTTTCGTGTTGTTGCTGTCGCTGTGTCTTGGATGACATAAGGTTTCCTGATGAATGACACGGATGCCAGAGTTTGCATCCGTGTCATTTAGACTGGTTACTGGATCTTAATATCGATGTCTTCCTGGAAGTCAAGCCCATCCTTGCGGACATAGACCGTCAGCTTCCAGTTTCCGCTCATGCTAAAACCTGCTTTTATGGAATATTTCCCGCCTCCCTGATCGGTGGCGACGCCGCTCATGCCCATGCCGGTCATGTCAGTGTGATCCACGGAGACATCCACAGTCGCGCCTTCGATGGGGCTGCCATTTGCATCGGTGATGGTGAAAACCAGTTCGACATCGCCCATCATGGCGGGGCTGGGGCTGGTTTCCACCTGGATATTCACTGGTTTCTCTTCTGTTGTGCCATCTGCAGCGGGAGCAGCCCCGCCTCCACATGCTGCCAGCAGAACCGACGCCAAAACGAAAATACTGATAAAGAACAACTTGCGCATTTTTAACTCTCTCCTTGATTTTGGTTTAGTCAACGACGTTGATCATCAACATCAAGCCGCCCGGCTCAACATTGTCGTTGGTGGTGTGGTGCAGGATGTGACAGTGCAGCATCCATTGCCCGGTCTCTGTGGCGACGAACTCGATGTCGTAGCGTTCACCCGGAGCAACGCTGACCGTGTCCTTGGTCAACTGCGCCGCCTCGGGGACGGGATGTCCATCCGTGGCAACGATCTTGAAGGGTACCCCATGCAGATGCATGGGGTGTATGAACTGACCAATGGCAATGAAGCGCAGCCGCACCAGATCGCCTTTCTTGACGGTGATGGTTTCGGTGGCAGGGAAGGATTTGCCGTTGATCGTGAAGTAATTGGGTTCCATCCCACTCATGGGCATGGCAGCATAGGTCATCCCATCCGTCATACGCCATTCCGAGATCATCAGGGTCTTATCCACAGCGGGTGGATTGGCTACAGGTTCCTTCGGATCAATAATGAATGGCGCATATAGACCGGCGCCCACCTGCACATCTCCTTCATAATGGGAGTGATACATGAATGTCCCTGCCGGCTTGGCGGTGAATTCATAAGTAAACGTTTCGCCCGGCTGGATCGGGTCCTGGGTGACACCCGGTACGCCGTCCATTGCGTTGGGAACTTCGACACCGTGCCAGTGGATCGTGGTTGGATCGGGCAATTCATTCTTGACAATAATGCGGACCTGATCCCCCTCGGTCACGCGGATCATGGGTCCGGGTACGGTTCCGTTGTATGTGAAGGCAGTAACGGTCACACCATCCAGGATTTCCCATTGGACAGCCTTCGTGGTCAACTCAAAGACCTTGACCCCTTCTTCCAACCGGTAATCCAGGGGCTGTCCGCCTTCCGTTTCGGTGGCAGGCTGGACGTTTGGCGCGGTGATTGGCTCCATCATATGAGCCGCCTCAGGGTTGTCCATCATCATGCTGCCTGGGGTGGGCGTCCCATCCATCATTTCGGAATTTCCATTAGGTGCTGTGGAGGGCGCGCAAGCCGATAAGATCAATACCAGACTCGTGATTGTAAAAAATAAAATCTTCTTCATTATGGTTCCTTCGCAAAGTTGGAATAGCGCTTAAATATATGAATTTCCCCTTGATCCATCCAGCGCAATTTGGCGGAGGGCTGCATAGGCAATAATGCCTATGTGAAAGTCAGACAGATACTGCCGCTTTGATATCCAATGCCTCTTTGATGGAGGCAACCAGTTTTCTGTCTGCCCGTTGGGAGGGGTCATCCGCAATGGAGAAGCGCGTTTGTCCGTCACTTCCATGCAGGATCAAGGTGGCAGGTTCAGCAGTCTCCCCGTAGACCAACAGAACGACCATCTGGCAGTCACAATCTGCTGTGCCGTGATTTGGGCAGGGGCAATCCTGCTGGATATGTCTCGCAGTGTGCAGGTCAAAAGTTTGCAAAGCCCGCAAACCGGCTTGCGATAATTTTTTCTTCACCGTCTGCAAAGCCTTATCGCAGGACAAGTCAACAATTAGGAAGGAAAGTGTGGTCATGGAACGCCTCTTTTATTGGATATTCTCCATTGTAGGCAGGTTCCCATTTGGATTGGAGAGCCGCGTGGCGTATTTGTTGATAGGCAGAATCGCCTATAAGAATTCCCCTGTCGCAATTACACCGACAGGGGAATTCTTGGGCCGCACACTTCAGATCCTCACGGCATGGGCATATTCATGCCACCCTCCGGGATTTCCAGTCGAATTTCCGCAGGGACATTCGCCGGTGCGGGAAGTGGCGAGAAGCTAATCCCATTGGGCGAGTCACCGGTTGGAATGGTGGCAATGACACGCCGACTCTCAAGATCGATCACCGACACTGTGTCTTCATAGATGTTCGATATGTAGGCGTATCGGCTCGAGGGGTCAATCACGACTCCGTGTGCGCCCAGTCCTGTTTCCAAAGTTGCGACCACCTCGAAAGTGGCGACATCGACCATCGAAACGGTGGTACTGGGTTTTTCCTCGGTTCCTTGATTGGCGACCAGAACATATTGATTGTTCGGTGTAACAAAGACTTGAATGGGACCCACACCCACCGCCACCTTGCCAAGCAGTTCCTGCGTGGCAAGATCCAGCTTACCGAGTGCGTTTTCACCGTTGAGGGAAAAGTAACTCAGTGTTCCATCCGGCGAAAAACCCACCTGCACCGGATGTTCTCCAACTTCGATGTCTGCCACCTTCACATCCTGCGCAACATCAATAACACTTAATGTGGTGGATTTGGCGTTGGCGACATAGACCCAACTTCCATCCGGGCTGACACGCAAACCGTGCGGATACTCGCCGACCGGGATCGTGTCAATCGTGGACATCGCTTCCACGTCAATCACAGTCACTGTATTATCCTCGCCGTTTGTGGCATATGCTTTTTTACCATCGGGTGTTAGCACGATGTGTGCGGGCATCATCCCGGTCGGTACGACGCCATGAACCTCAAACGTGACGGCATCGATCATGATTGCCAGCGAGTCGTGTCCGCTGACAACCCAAACGGTTTTGCCATCCGGAGCCACCTGCAGGTTGTGGGCACCCTCGACGCCGACAAGCGTGGTCAGGACTTGATTCGTCGCCGCATCGACCACGGTAATGCTGTTGCCCTCCTCGTCTGCCACCCAAACTGTTCCTTCCAGTCCTGCAGCGGGCTGATTCGGCTGCACTTCCGGTTGGGTCTGGGCAGGTGGTTCGGTCATTTCCGGTCCTGCCTGCGCGCCGCATGCGCTCAACACTACAGCGGCGATGATCAGTAGCGGCACAATCTTCCACATCATTAACTTGTTCATATGGTTCAACTCCTTCTGGTTGGATCGGATATCGTCCGCACTTATACAGTATCCACCGGGGAATTGAACATACGCATTATTGCCTAATACGTCATTGTTTGTCCAAATTACTCACAACTTTGATTTCAAACTTTATCTTCTTCTGTTCGAATATATTGATCGGGGACACGTTCAAACAGATGCTTGCAGACCTCGGAACAAAAGTAATAGGTCCTCCCCTTGTAAATAACTTGAAAGGGTGGGTTCTTTGGATCGACTTTCATTTCACACACAGGATCGATTTCAAACTCCTGCCCGGCTGGATAATATCTTTGCATGTTGAAACTGTTCATTGGTTCTTGTCTCCATTTGATGATTGTTGACACCTCATGTTATTCAGGTGTTCACTCGACTATATTATGATGATGGTTGTTCTTTTCGTCGTACATTTGTTTATCCGCACACACTAGTAGATCCGTTTTGTTTTGTGCATCGGTCGGATAGGTCGCGACACCGATACTTAATGCAATCTCCCTGGCGGATAACGATTTTCGAATGCGATTCGCCATACCCTTTGCATCCTCTTTTGACAGACCCGGGCATATGATTACAAATTCATCCCCGCCATATCTTGCCACAAGATCCTGAGAACGAACCAACTGGGACAGGTGTTTTGCAATCGCCCGAAGAACATTATCCCCAACAACGTGTCCGTGTTGATCATTCAAGGCTTTGAAATTATCCACATCAACCATCATGATCGTTAACGGACGATTTTCCTTTTTTGTATATGCCAGTCTCGTATCTAGGTGATGGTCGAATCCCCGGCGATTGAGGATGCCGGTCAGGGCATCTGCATGAGCTTCGATCAGGGATCTTTTGATTTGTCCTCTCATCATAAAAATCTCGCGTTGTTTTCTAAATGAGCGTCGCAGGGAATAGGTGGTACTAAAAACAGCGATCAGCCAAAGTCCAATACTGATGGGATGATATGGGATCATGTTTTGGAGTGACATCCCAAACGAAAACTGAAGGCTCATGCCATGTACATAGTGTTCATAATCCAAAACCAGCATGTGCAGGGTAAACAAAGGCATGCCCACAAAAAACGCCCATGCCAGTGCGACGATGACGTCACGAACCGTTTCATGTTTTACAAAAAAGGGCGTAGGGATTTTCATGGGTCATCCTTGTAAACGTGGGGCGGCTTCGCCCTACATTAGTTACTTAAATCCAGCGCGCCACATGACGAACAAAACCGCTCCCCAACCTTCATAAGACTTCCGCAATACGAGCATATATGGGCTTCAAACCCATCCCACACTGCCGACACCAGGCATAGGAGGACATCACCTGCTTTTTACAGTATGGACAGGTGGCGTCTGAAACAGCAACGGCTTGACCTGAACAGGATTGAAGGGACTGGGGTGAACCAATCCTTTGGTCAGTACACCACTCACAACGAGAGGAAACAACAGATTTCCAATTTGCCTGCCACACATAAGAACTCCTTTTCGATGGCACATCCTAACAGATGAATGTAAAGAAGTCATGAAGAATCATTGAAGATGGGTATAGGCACTTTTGCCTATGCCTGTTTCAGCCACATTGCGCAAGACACCTGCCATTGATGGGACTATGATGATGCCAAAGGAGATTAATTAACGGTGAAACGAAACCTCATTCCTGTAGCGGCATTCCTACTTGGCTCAACCTTTATCGCTTCGTTCTACATCGGCATCCTCACCTGGGCACAGGGCTGGGACTACGCCTCATCTCAATTCATCCGTGACCGATGGTATGTCATCCCTATCATCCTTGGATTTGGTGTTCAAGCCGCGCTCTATTCCATCCTGCGCTTCCGCCTGTTCATTCCAGTTACATCCACAGCACATGCCGGCTCACTGATCGGCGCGAGTGGAGGCACATCTGCCACTACGATGGTGGCTTGTTGCATTCACCATGTTACAGATGTCCTGCCCATCCTTGGGTTGAGCGCAGCTGCCAGTTTTCTCACGCGTTACCAGCGTCCCTTCATGTTGGCCGGACTCGTTATGAACTTGATTGGAATTGGGGTCATGCTCTTCGTACTTAATCGTGAACGACAAAAATTACAACCAGTTCTTTTGGAGACATAATGAAACGACTCGTGATCCCCATCCTTCTGATTCTGCCCCTAATCATCACAGCTTGCGCTAGTGCGACTTCATCCCCGCTTCCAACCCAGCCGCCATCTGATCCTGTTTCGACGGAATCAGCCTCCCCCGAATTTGACTCTGCCACTCGCATGGACGACCAGGGAGCGATTATCTTTGAAGTCACTCCGCTCGATCTTAACCAAACTGCTGATGCCCTTGAATTCAATATAGTCTTAACCACCCATTCGATTGACTTGAGCATGGACCTTGCCGCAACTGCAACGCTCTCGACTGATACAGGTGTCACCGTGAAATCCACCCTCTGGGACGCGCCGCGCGGCGGGCATCATGTGGAAGGAAAATTGATCTTCCCCGCAACGCAGGATGGCAAATCCATCCTGGAGGGAGCGGGGAAGCTCACCCTCACGATCACCAACGTGGATGCCCCCACCCGCATCTTTGAATGGGAGTTGAAATAACAGGAGAAAAAATGGCGCGCAAAACATATATCAGCCGGCGCGACTTCATCAAATCGGTTGCCGGGTTCGTCGGAACTCTCATCGGCGTTGGGATCGGTCTTCCTTCCATTTTCTATCTTCTCTCGCCATCGCTTGAAAAAACGGAAGACGATTCCATCATCGATCTTGGTTCGCTTGAAAAATATCCGATTGGCATTCCAACCCGGTTTGAATTTACCCGCACCAAGGTCAACGGATGGGAACGGACAGCGACCAATTATGGCTTGTTCGTTCTGCGTAAGAGTGAAAGTGAAGTAAGGGTATTCTCTGACATTTGCACCCACCTCGGCTGCCGTGTCACCTGGCATCCTGACAAAGGGCATTACATCAGTCCCTGCCATGATGGTCATTTTGATCTTGTTGGCAACGTGGTCAGTGGTCCGCCGCCGCGTCCTCTGGATGAATTTATTACAGAAATAAAAAACGGCAATCTCATGGTTTCCCTTCCGCCTATAAAACGGAACGGGTAAAGGAAGGTCTAAATGAATAAACGTCACATCTGGATCATGCTGCTTTGCTGCCTGCTTCCCATTTTGGGCTTGGCTGCCGTCCTGCTCCTGAAAATCCCCGTCAATACAGTCGTCTATGTGGGTCTGGCATTGCTTTGCCCGCTGGCGCATTTCTTCATGATGGGCAATATGCATAATCATAACAACCCTCTGGTTCAGCAGCACGACCCCTCTGCCCATGACAAGACCACGACTCACTCGCCGTGATTTTCTAAAAATCTCTGCGCTGGGGGTTGGCGTATTTGCCTTTCGACCATTTGCCTGGCAGGGGTTTCCCGAGTTGCAACAGTTGGAATTATTGGGACGTATCACTGTCGGCAAGGTGGATGTGTATGCCCGTCCTGATGCAAACAGCCAGATCGTTGGTGCCCTGTATGAAGATCAGGTTATCCCCTGGATTCGGGAGGTGGTTGGAACCATGCCCGGCAGGATCAATCAACGCTGGGTCGAGACTCCCTATGGCAATGTGTGGGGAGGAAACCTGCAACCAGTTCGTAACCTCCCGAATACGCCCGTGAACGCCCTGCCAGCCACAAGTCTAGGAGAAGGCATGTGGGTCGAAGTCTCCGTTCCTTATGTGGACTTGATTCTCGATAACCCGCCATCACGCGCACCGTGGCTCCAATACCGCGAATCCATCGGTTTGCCAGCGCGGTTTGTCTATAGTCAGGTGGTCTGGGCGGATCAGCTCCGCACTCAGGCGGATGGAAGAGTCTGGTATCGGCTAAATGAACGTTTCGGATCTGGCGACCTGTTCTGGGGTCCGTCTGAAGCGTTTCGTCCGCTGACCGCGGATGAAATCTCTCCCATCAACCCGGAAGCAGAAGAAAAAAGAATCGTGGTCAATATTGATTACCAAACCCTATCGTGCTTCGAGGGTAGCAATGAAGTGTATTTTGCCCGCATCTCCAGCGGCGCTCTTTATGACGCCTGGGGGAACCCCACGGATGCCTGGGGAACGCCAGTTGGAGAATTCCCCACCTGGCGTAAGGCGATCTCATTACCTCTGAGCGGAGGAAGTGCATCGGCTGGATGGAGTCTGCCGGCAGTTGGATGGGTAAGCCTGTTCGTCGGAACGGGCGTTGCCATTCATTCCACCTATTGGCACAACAATTATGGCGAGCCTTCCTCAAGGGGATGTGTCAATGCCAGCCCTGAAGACTCCAAGTGGATCTTTCGCTGGAGCATGCCAGCAGTTCCATATGACCCGGGGGATGTTACGGTTGAAATGCCAGGAGGGACAAGGGTTGTGGTGGAGAAAAAAGAGTTTTGAATAAAGTAAATGCCCATCTCACAAAAGAGATGGGCATTTACTTTACGGAACATACGTCCGAAATGGATATGCTTCTATGTTCTGGTTGATGCAGGGAGAGCAGACACAATTCAAAATTTTACCGGGGGTGAAGTCAATTTCAACAGGCTGGCGTGACTTGAAGGCGATAACCGCCGACACACCTGCCGCAATCAATGCGAGATAACCGATGCTCATGGCAGGAACCAAACCCATCCCCTCCTGCAGCCGACCGATGCCTACATAGATCAGCCCGGCAACCCCGGCAGAAAAACCCATCAACATACCGGATGCTGTCGCTGCATTCTTGGGAGAAAAGTCTTGTGCGCTCACTATCAACAACGGCATACCTGCGTTGACCAACGCGCCAGCAAGGATGACCATCACAAAATAGGATACTGATCCAGGGATAAGGAAGAAGATGGCATTGAGTGGAAGAAGCGCCAACAAACTTGAAATAACGATCAAACGCTTCGCACCCAGCCGGGAGCTGATCATTCCACCCGCAACACCGCCCAACGCCGCCGCCAGGGAGAATGCGGACAATGTCCAACCGATCAACGTTGAGTCGTATGAAACTCCGTGCGAGTGAACCAACCATAATGGCATGGCACTTGTAAAGGTCACAAATGCCACATTGGAGAGAATACCTGTGAGGGCAAGCAAGCCCACGGGTCCGGCAATTAGGCTGAGATCAATGAATTTCCTGGAAGTGCTCACGGTATTCCTTTCCTCGACCGGTGAGGAGATGAACATCAAGATCCCAAAGAGAATTCCAGGGATCATCAACCAGGGCGTAACGGATAAACCGTAATTTGCCAGCACGGTCATAATGATGATCGGTCCAACAGCAATACCGAGAGTACCTCCCGCACTGAATAAACCCACAGCAAGTTCTGGCTTTGAGCCGCCAGCCGTGCGAGCCATGCTTGCCATTGCCGGATGCAATGCTGCTGAACCCAACCCGCCGACCAGGATCAGCCCAAAAAGAACATAGACATTTGGAACAATACCGATCAGGCTGAATAGGATGGCGTTGAAGATCACACCCAATGCGGCGATGCGTCGATGCCCCACCCGGTCTGCGAGTGCGCCAAATAATGGCTGGGTGACAAGGGCGCTGAACGAGAGCGCGGCGACCAGCAAAGCCAGGACAGTCTCTGATAGGGAAAATTGTTTTTGCAACGTTGGCAGGAGCGGCGAGAGCATATTTGTAACTGCATCGCTGACAACATGGACAAGTGCAAACAGAATGACCAGCGTTCCGCTTCGCATTGCCACCGAAGTGACAGTTGTTTGGTTCGTTATACCTGTAAGGTTCATAAGTTTCTCCTTGAAATAGAAAGTTTCGTTCTTACAGTTATGTTATATAAGAACATTCCCTATTACAGGTGTGAAAATCTATCACAAGTATGTGGACAAAAAATCGTACAAAAGGTGTGGCTCAAGAGGTGGGTAAGACATTGTCGGAAGGTGTATGAATATTTCCGATGCGGGAGTCACTGAAGAATGTATCTGTAAGCAACAATAAATAAGCTCTTCGACCACTATATTGAGGTAACACCAGCCTTGTTGGCATCAAATATTATGTTCCCTTGAGATTACATCGCCAAAACTAAATTGAAATAACCTAACAAGAAGTTTGTTAGTTACTAACCTTTCTTGGATTTTTTATCCGTCCAAGGGCCCTATCTGCATGTATAAGATTCTCAAGGCTATATAATGTTAGCCGTTCATATCTAGCCTGTTCTACTATTTCTGGGCTAAATTCAAGGTGAAATGCGATGGTTTTTTGGGCATAACATGTTACTCGTTGGTTCACCCGGAGCAGGCAAAACGTTATTAGCACGCGCCATGCCCGGCATTCTGCCTGAAATGTCCATCGAAGAATCATTGGATGTCACTCGCATCTACTCCGTCGCAGACCAACTCCCGGCAGGGACTCCGCTCATCAAGCATCGTCCGTTTCGTTCGCCCCACCATACCATTTCCCATGCGGGTCTCGTGGGTGGCGGTAACATCCCCAAACCCGGCGAAATCTCCCTCGCCCATCGTGGTGTCCTCTTCCTCGACGAATTTCCAGAATTTGGGACAAGAGTCCTCGAAGTGATGCGCCAGCCCATGGAAGACAAAGTCGTCACCATCAGCCGCGCCAAAGGTTCATTAACTTTTTCGGCAAACTTTCAATTGATTGCTGCAATGAATCCCTGCCCATGCGGACATTTTGGAGACGCACAAAAAGCCTGCACCTGCGCCCCTGCCGTTGTCACCAAATACCAAAAACGAATCTCTGGTCCCATCCTCGACCGCATCGACATCCATATCGAAGTCCCCAGAGTCGATTACGAAAAACTCAGCGGAAATAAGCTTGGTGAGTCAAGCGAGGCAATCCGCAAGCGCGTGCAAACTGCCAGAGATATACAAAATCAACGCTTTGCCAACTCCACAGACATCGTCTGCAACGCAGATATGCGCATCGGCGAGGTAAGGCAATTTTGCCAGCTCCAGCCCGAAGGTCAGAGCTTGATGCGAGCGGCGATGAGTCAGCTCAATTTATCAGCACGAGCCTATCATCGCATCCTGAAATTATCGCGAACAATTGCAGACTTGGCGGGGAGTGAAGAGATCCAGTCACCGCATTTGGCAGAGGCGTTGCAATATCGTCCTAAGATCATGATGGGGTAGGATAAGAAGATTATTCGTTTGCCAAGCGCGTTGCAGTGAAATGATCTGTAACGAGGATGTTTATCCAATGTCCACGCAATGCGCCCAATATGGCAGCATATTTTCGTGAGCCACCAGCTACCCCAATAGCCCGGCTTACTTTGCGTAACTGATCCAAGCTCATGGAAATGACTCGCTTTTCCAACCCGGTGTCCACTAAATCCCCATTTTGATCAAAAAATCGCAATAAGATATCTCCTACTGCATTTGCTTTTCGTAACAGTTTCATCTCTTGGGGGGCAAAAATATTACCGCTTTGTGCGAGTAAGGGAGAAGGTTCAATGGAACCAATCCCGACTAATGCGGTTGTAACCTGGTCAAACAATCGGATTGCCTGCTGTGCTACTTCGTCAGCCGCTAAAATATCACGCGCGGCTTCCGTGGCAAGCACACCAGATACCGGCAAATACACAGCTTCTCCACTAACCAGTTGTGCGATGCGTGATGTTAGTCGAATGGCGTGGGCTTCTGCAGATGGATTTCCAATTCCACCTAATATTTGAACAACTTTTACGCCCGGTTTACGTGGTGCAGGATGAAGGGCATCCACCATCGCGAGCAGGGTAGCGCTCCAGGAAGAAATCCCAATCACTTCGTTAGGGCGAATCGCTGATTCCAAAAAGTAAGCGGTGGCAGCGCCGAGGTCACGCTGAATCAACTTTTCATTATCTTCCAGACTATCCACAACAATGACATCCCGCAAACCGAATTTTTTGACAAGAGTTTCCTCCAACTCGGTATAGACACCACCGGGGAGATTGATCGAAATTCGAATAATCCCCTCTTCTTTTGAGCGGCTTAATAATCTCGAGACTGTCGCCTGAGATAAGCCAAGCTGTTTTGCGATTTCAGACTGGCTTTTTTCCCATTCATAATACATGCGTGCCACACGCGCAATTAAACGTAGTTCATCAATTCTTGGCATAGGTTTTCTTTCTCCATGAATGATTGTACTGTATTGAATAGTTATTCATAATCTATTGATTTATTCATCAGCACTCGGTATTATACTGCTAAATGAATTATATTACATAAGTGAATAATTATTCAAATTTATGACAACCACTTCTACCCACCCACTCGATAAACAAAAAATCCTAGGATTAAGGCGCAAATCTATTTTGTACCGCAAGACCCTATTGGAAATGATCTATAGGGCAAATGCCGGGCACACTGGCGGCAGCTTATCCTGTGTTGATATTCTTAACGTTCTTTATAATCACGTTATGAACATCACCCCTCAGAATTTCAATATCAGTGATCGTGATCACTATATTCATAGCAAGGGTCATTCAGTTGAAGCCTTATATGCTGTATTAGCAGATAAGGGATTCTTTTCCTATGATCTCCTGAATACTGTCGAAAAATATAAGTCTGATTTTATTGGTCATCCTACCCGCAGTGTCTTCGGTATCGAACAAAATACAGGCGCACTTGGTCATGGACTTTCCGTGGCAGTAGGTATGGCTTTAGCAGCCAAACGAGATGGACGCTCCGACCGGGTCTTTACCATCATGGGCGATGGTGAGTTGACAGAAGGCTCTATCTGGGAAGCGTCAACTAGCGCGGCTCACTACAGACTGGATAACCTGATCGCCATTGTAGACCGAAACACCCTTCAGATCAGTGGACCTACAGAAAAAGTCATGAGCATGGAGCCCCTTGAGGGAAAATTTTCTGCGTTTGGGTTTGCGGTTCGTCATGTAAATGGCAACAACATAGAAGAATTAACTGCCTTATTTGAAAAATTTCCATTTGAAACAGGAAAACCCAATCTAGTCTTGGCACATACCACCAAAGGAAATGGGATCAGTTTCATGGAAAACCAAATTCAATGGCATCATCGGGTACCTACTGAAGAAGAATATGCTGCTGCCTTACTGGAATTGGAAGAAGCAGAGAAAAAATTGGAGGAACCCAATGGGCAACTCTAATCTAACAAATGGAAAAACCAATCTCGATATATTTGCCAGCACTTTAATAGAACTGGCTACTCTTGACCGTGAAGTTTTGGTTGTTACAAGCGATTCGCGCGGGTCAGGGCGTGTGACGCCTTTTGCCGATAAATTTCCTGAACAGATCGTGGAGATCGGTATTGCCGAACAAAATTTAGTGGGCGTTTCAGCAGGGCTAGCTTCGGTAGGCAAGAAAGTTTTTGTAGTTTCCCCGGCGTGTTTTCTGACAGCACGCGCCTTGGAACAGATCAAAAACGATGTCGCATATTCCGATCACCCTGTGAAAGTGATCGGAATTAGCGCTGGCGTCAGCTATGGGTCGCTAGGTACCACTCATCATTCCTTGCATGACTTTGCCGTATTACAAGCCATTAACAACATTGACATCGTGGCTCCAGCGGATAATTTCGAAACATCCGAGGTGATCCGGGCAGCCATACATCACCCCCGCCCCATTTACATTCGGTTTGGCAAAAAAGTTATGCCAAACATTCATACCGCTGATGTAAATTTTGAGATCGGCAAAGCCATCCAATTAACTCAGGAACGTGAAAAATATGATATTGCGTTGATCGCCATTGGAGAAACCGTTACTCACTCTCATCTTGCCGGTCAAATATTGGAGCAAAAAGGAATTACAAGTTGCGTCCTAAGTTTGCACAGCCTCCGCCCATTTGATGAAGAGGCAGTGCGTCAGGCTGCGGAGCGCTCCAAGGTGGTGATTACAGTTGAAGAACATAGTGTCAATGGTGGTTTAGGGAGTCGGGTGGCATCTTTTTTGATGCAGGCGAGAATCTTTCGCCCGTTGCATATTGTGGGCATTCCTGATGAGCATACGATCACAGGCAGCCAAACCGAAATATTCAACCATTACGGCATTTCAGCCGATGGAATCTCGAAAACTGCGTTCGATCTTCTTGAAAAAGGAAATTAACCTGTGAACTCTGAGAACCTTTTTCTTGTGATCGATCAGAGCACTTCTTCTACAAAAGCCATGCTCTTTACTCCTGATGGACGTCTAATGGATCAGGAATGGCTTTTGCATCGTCAGATCTACCCCAGTGCGGGCTGGGTGGAGCATGATGCTGAAGAAATTTTCAAAAACACATTGAACACCGCTTCTTCATTATTACAAAGACACCTCGAACAATGGAACAATATAGTTGCGCTTAGTATTACCAACCAACGCGAGACCTTTGTCATTTTTGATCGTGAGACCGGGCGACCTTTACACAATGCAATTGTGTGGCAATGTCGGCGTGGGGATGATATTTGTAAGCAATTAATATCTGCAAGTAATGATGAAGCCGTCCATACTTTGACCGGATTAAAAATCGATACGTATTTTCCAGCAAGCAAATTACGCTGGCTGTTGGATGCAAGAGCCGATCTACGAACCAAATTGAAAGACGGTTCGGCATTATTTGGCACAATCGATACCTATTTGATCTATCGCCTAACGGGCGGCAAAGTCTATGCAACCGACCATACCAATGCCTCACGCACTTTGTTTTATGATATTGAAAAGCTGGGCTGGAGCGAGGATCTATGTAAAGTTTTCGGGTTAGAGTTTGGTGTATTACCAGACGTCCGCGAGAGTACAGCCTGGTATGGCGATACAGACCTGAACGGCAGCCTTGACCGGCGCATTCCAATCTGTGGTGTGATGGGAGATTCTCAAGCCGCCTTATTTGCCCAACGCTGTTTCACACCTGGCGGTGCAAAGGTGACCTTTGGCACTGGGTCTTCAATTCTGTTGAATATCGGACACGAGAAACGATTATCAGCACAGGGAACGGTGACGGCTCTCGGTTGGGTATTGCAGGGACAACCCACCTACGCATTTGAAGGCATCATCAATTTCACCGGAGCAACAATCTCCTGGATGCGTGACCAGCTACAGTTAATTGAAAATCCAAATGAAACAGAAACGCTAGCACGCTCGGTATCCGGTAGTGATGGCGTTTATTTTATTCCTGCCTTTGTAGGGCTAAGCGCCCCCTATTGGCGCGCAGATGTGCGAGCTGCCATTTTAGGAATGTCTCCCTCCACGACCCGTGCCCATATTGTTCGAGCAGCATTAGAGTCCATTGGATACATTGTGACAGACGTGCTCAAGGCAATGGGAGAAGATGCTGGTGTCAAACTCAGCACAGTTCATGCCGATGGAGGCGCAGTTCGCAATGCCTTCCTGATGCAGTTTGTAGCAGACTTGAATCAACTCAAGGTACGAGCTGCACAAACACCTGAATTATCTGCATTAGGGGCTGTCTTTAACGGGTGCCTTGGTATGCAGGTCCACAATTCACTGGAAGACCTTGAAAAACTTCCCTTCGGTTTTGTTAAATATACTGCCTCCATGGAAGCAGGTCGGGCAGAGGAACTGTTTGCAGGCTGGCGCTCAGCTGTTCAACAGGTTTTATATCAACCCAAACAAGGATGAAGGCATGAAACAAAAAACGATCAAGATCATCGTTGCAATATCCGCTCTGTTATTCCTGCTATTGGTGGGACGCTATGGCTTCACGGTTGTCAAGATCGAGGATGTTGAAAAAGCCGCTCAAAGTGAAGTCTTTGATCCTATTGCCTATGTGGATGGGATTTGGGACGCAAAACTGATGCCAGCCTTTGATGAAAATGCGATTGACCTTTCTAAGGTTCTGTCTGAAATACAAGTAGATTCAAACGGAGCCACTTCCAAGGAAGACTTAATCAATATCACTAACGAATATGGTTTGATCACTGTAGGCGAAGCACACGTTTACATGGTAAAAGGCAGCGGCAAGATCGTCTCTGTCAACACGGATACAAGTTTGGGAACGATTGAAGTTACCCTGGATGGATATGACGGTCTTATTAAGGTATTGATCTATGTAGGCACGCGCATCCCCAGTGATGAAACTTCGGTGCGTGATGCAGTGGGCTTCATCAGTTTCGGTGATTTCAAAGAACAAACAGAATATGGCAAAGTTTCCTCTGAAATAAACAAACGAGTTTTATCTGAGGTACTTGGTGGTGTGGATACAAATACCTTGATGGGTAAAACTGTTACTTTCAAAGGTGCTTTCAATATTCGAACATTTAATTTAATACAGATCGACCTAAAAGAGATCAAAATCGTACCAGTTGAGATCGAGTTGGGAGATTAATCCATGCCTGTCATGACCCCTGTTCTTGACTCTGCTTCCAACTCGACATTGAGCACTGAAGACAATGGCATCATCCTGTCCGCCCAAAACATCACCAAGATATTTCCTGGAACTGTGGCATTGGATGATGTGTCATTCAATGTATATAAGGGCAAGGTCAATGTTTTGATCGGTGAGAACGGCGCAGGAAAATCCACCTTGATGAAAATCCTGGCTGGAGTTGAACGCCCCACTCACGGGAAGATCCAGCTTGATGGGCGGGAGATCCACCTCAAATCCCCGTTGGATGCGACCCGGCTTGGCATTGGCATCATTTATCAGGAATTGAATCTGTGTGCCAACTTGAGCGTGATGGATAACATCTATTTGGCTCGTGAAATTCGCAGCAACGGTCTGATCGCCCAAAAACAGGAAAAGCAACAAACCATCGAGTTGATCAACCGCCTTGAGCAGAAGATCGATCCAGACGCCTTAGTTGGTGATCTGCGTATCGGACAGCAACAGATCGTTGAAATTGCAAAAGCCCTGGCTCAAGATGTGCGCATCTTAATCATGGACGAACCAACCTCTGCATTAAGCGCTTCGGAAGTGGAAGTTTTGTTCCGTGTCATTCGCGAGCTTAAGTCACGCGGCGTTGCCATCATTTATATCTCTCACAAGCTTGAAGAACTGCTTCAGATCGGTGATTTCATCACTGTATTGCGTGATGGAAAAAAAGTTGCCGAAACTGAAGCATCAAAAGTAAATGTTGCCTGGTTAATAGAAAACATGGTGGGGCGCAACCCGGCTGCGTTGTTCACTCGTAAAGAACGTCAATTGGGCAATGTATTGCTCAAAGTAGAGGATCTCACTTTACTTCGACCTGGCGGTGGATACATCCTTGACCACGTAACTTTTGAATTAAAAGCAGGTGAAATTCTCGGGTTCTACGGCTTGATGGGTGCCGGGCGTTCTGACCTTGTAGATTGTCTGGCTGGGGCAAAGCCGCAGACCAATGGGAAAATCTGGCTTAATGGGGAACGAGTTGTGACAACGACGATCTCAGAGCGTATTCAATCTGGATTTGTATTAGTTCCGGAAGACCGCCAAAAGTTTGGATTGGTACAAACGCTCTCTGTCATGGATAACATGCTGCTCGCCAGCCTGAAAAATTACCTCAAGGGAGTCTTTCTTTCACATAAACAAGAGAAAGAATCCACGACAACTCAGATCAAGGAGTTATCCATTCGAGTGGCAGATTCTCAACAGCCCATTACTTCATTAAGTGGTGGAAACCAGCAAAAAGTTGTTGTGGCGAAGGGCTTGCTTACTCGCCCAAAGGTCTTGTTGCTTGACGAACCCACCCGCGGAATTGATGTTGGTGCAAAATCAGAAATTTTTGAAATCATGAACCGCCTTGCTGGGCAAGGCTATGGTGTGGTCTTTGTCTCTTCGGAATTGAAGGAAATTCTAGCGATGTCTGATCGGATTTTGGTGATGTCGAAAGGTGCCATTACGGGCGAGTTTACCCACGCTGAAGCAACAGAAGGGAAACTGGTCGCCGCCTCTGCCATCGGGCATGGACCACTGTCTGGTAATAAACCTCAAGGAACAGGTAAATAATATGAATTCAGCCAACGTTAATCCCTCTCGAAGTTTAACCATCACTGATATACAGCAATTCCTATTACGTGGACGGGCTTTCATCGCACTAATTCTAGTGCTCATTGTCTTCACTTCGCTCGCTCCACAATTCTTGAGCCCTGAAAACATTGTGATCATGTCCAAACATGTGGCGATAAATGCCTTATTAGCAATCGGCATGACCTTCATCATTCTGACCGGCGGAATCGACCTTTCTGTCGGCTCGATCGTCGGGTTGACTGCCATGATCGCCGGAGGATTGATCAACGAGGGGATCATCCTTCCACAGTTTGGGATCATTGCTTATCCCCATACCTGGCTGATCGTTGTTATTTCACTGGCATTGGGAACCCTGATGGGAGCCATCAGCGGGTTCATTATTACACGCTTCAACGTGGCACCCTTCATTGCCACGCTTGGTATGTTGTACGTGGCTCGCGGCTTTGCAGGTCTGCGTAACAATGGCTATACCTTTGCAAACATCGTCGGCAAGCCCGAGCTTGGTAACACCGGCTTTGAAATTCTGGGAGCCGGGAGTTTTCTGGGAATCAACTATTCCATTTGGATAATGGGAATATTTGCACTGGTAGCCTACATTGTGACCACTCGCCTACCCTTTGGGCGTCATGTGTACTCCATCGGTGGCAATGAGCGTGCAGCAGAACTTTCAGGCGTGCGTCTTGCCCGCACAAAGATCATTGTATATAGCATTAGCGGTTTTTGTTCAGCCATGGTTGGCTTGATCATTGCATCGCAATTGGTTGCCGCACACCCCGCCACCGGCGATAGCTTTGAGTTGAATGCCATTGCGGCAGTAGTACTTGGCGGCACGTCGTTAGCAGGTGGACGCGGCAGTATCGGCGGAACGTTGATTGGCGCATTCGTGATCGGCGTGTTGGGAGATGGGTTGGTTATGTTAGGGGTCTCATCTTTCTGGCAACAGGTCATTAAAGGTGCGGTTATTGTATTTGCTGTAATTATCGACCAGGTACAAGCGCGGATGCAGGAAAAAATCGCGCTTCAGAAACAACAAGCGATCAAGTAATTACAGCAAAATATTTGAGGAGAACCTCAGAAAGGAGCTATGCGTTCGTCGTCCAATTTGTTCGTGTGATCCTAGTGTTTCATATTTTTAGTGACACCCTAATAACCAAGGAGAAGAAAATGTCTAGTAAAAAGTTCATTACCTTCCTGAGTTTGCTTGCCATACTAGGCTTGATGCTCAGTGCCTGTCAACCTGCGGCTACTGAAGAGGCGCAGACTACAGGCGGCTTGATGTGCGTCATCGTGCCACCTGTGGAAAATCCATTCTTCGGCACCCAACAGGAAATCGCTGCTGCCAAGGCAGAAGAACTTGGCTACACAGCTCTAAAGCTTGTGCATGATGATGATGCCAACAAGCAAAGTGAATTGATCGATAGCTGCATTGCACAGAAAGCAGTTGCCATCATCCTCGATAATGCCGGTGCAGATGCCAGTATTGCCGCCATCCAAAAAGCAAAGGATGCCGGAATTCCGACCTTCCTGATCGACCGCGAAATCACCCAAGAAGGTGTAGCTGTCTCTCAGATCGTTTCAAACAACTTCCAGGGCGCAACCTTGCTTGCTGAAGAATTCGCCCGGCTGATGGGCGAAGAAGGCGAATACATCGAACTAACTGGCAAGGATACGGATACCAATGCCCATGTCCGTTCCGATGGTTATCACCAGGTTCTGGATGCCATGCCGAATATGAAGATGGTTGCCCAGCAGACTGCCAATTGGAGCCAGACCGAAGCTTTTGATGTGATGGAAAGCCTTCTCCAGGCGAATCCGAACGTCAAAGGTGTGATCGCTGGCAACGATACGATGGCTCTTGGCGCGCAAGCCGCTTTGAATGCTGCCGGTCGCGCTGATGTGGTCGTAGTCGGCTTTGACGGCTCCGATGATGTCAACGAATCCATGCTGAAGGGCGAGATTGACGCCGGTGCTTTACAACCCGTTGCTGAATTAGCCACCCAGGCAGTTATCCAAGCTGACCTTTACATCCGTACTGGTTCCACTGGCAAACCCGAGAAGCAATCCATCGACATGGTTCTGCTGACCCCTGAAAACGCTTGTCAGTACACGGGCTTTGCTCCCAACGGCAAGACCGATCCTTGTACAACCACATCTTCTGAACCTGCCGAACCAGTCGCAGGTGGTTTGATGTGCGTGATCGTGCCGCCCGTGGAAAATCCATTCTTCGGCACCCAGCAGGAAATCGCTGCCGCAAAGGCAGAGGAACTCGGCTACACAACTCTGAAACTGGTGCATGATGATGATGCCAATAAGCAAAGCGAATTGATTGATAGCTGCGTTGCTCAAGGCGCTGTCGCCATCATTCTCGATAACGCTGGTGCAGATGCCAGTATTGCCGCCATTCAGAAAGCAAAAGATTCAGGTGTTCCCACCTTCCTTATTGATCGTGAAATTACCCAGGAAGGCGTAGCGGTTTCCCAGATCGTTTCAAACAACTATCAGGGCGCAACTGTTCTTGCTGAAGAATTTGCCCGACTGATGGGCGAAGAAGGCGAATACATCGAGTTGACCGGTAAGGACACCGACACCAATGCACACGTCCGCTCACAGGGCTATCACGATGTTCTGGATGCGATCCCCGGCATGACGATGGTTGCTCAGCAGACTGCCAACTGGAGCCAGACCGAAGCCTTCGATGTGATGGAAAGCCTACTTCAGGCGAATCCCAATATCAAGGGCGTGATCTGCGGTAATGACACAATGGCTCTCGGCGCGCAAGCTGCTTTGGATGCCGCTGGACGTTCCGATGTGATTGTGGTTGGTTTCGATGGTTCCGATGATGTCAATGAATCGATTATGGCTGGCAATATTGATGCGGGCGCTTTACAACCCGTAGCGGATTTGGCGACTCAAGCTGTCATTCAAGCTGACCTTTACATCCGCACCGGCGAAACAGGCCAACCCGAGAAGCAATCACTCGATATGGTTCTATTGACCCCTGAAAATGCCTGCCAATACACGGGCTTTGCCCCCAACGGTAAGACGAGTTGTCCCTAAGTATTAACATCATTGTTGTTACTATAAAGTTGTAACAACAGAAGAGGTGGCGGGCGGTTTCACGACCGTCCACCACCTCCAATGGGGGCACCTGCCACATGGAACAGGTTCGCGACCAGGTTCATGCCGGGCTAGGTGTCCCCACCATTATACGTCCGTTGATCGATCAGACACAGCGATCGGCAATGTATATAACGGAAGCAGTTTCCGGCTAGGAATGAAGCGCAATGAAAAAGATTGGAATTATCAACGCATCGATATCCACCGTGATTGCCCATCTCGAACACTCCGATATGTTGACCGTCGCCGATGCCGGGCTTCCGATCCCCGATTCGGTTCAACGCATCGACCTGTCACTTAAACCCGGCGTCCCTGGCTTTCTTGAAACGCTTGAAGTGGTTCTGATTGAAATGTTCGTGGAAAAAGCGTATGTCTCTGAAGATATTTTGACGAAGAGCCCGCACATCTACGATGGAATTCGGAAATTATTAGGCGATACGCCTATTGAAACTCTCCCACATCTGGACTTTAAAGGTTTGTCTGGTTCGACCAAAGCAATCATTCGCACCGCTGAATTTACGCCCTTCGCCAACGTCATCCTTGTGGCTGGAGCCTGGGGCTTCAAGTTATAACAAATTAAATTTTCTCAACGAATTAAGGAGATATGATGAAAACTACTTTGGGAGTCATTTTCGGCAATCGCGATTTTTTTCCTGACCACCTTGTGAGTGAGGCGCGCAAAGATATTCTTGCTTTGTTCAAAGAAAAAAATATCGATGAGGTGATGCTTGATGAGCAAGATACCAAGCTTGGTTCAGTGGAAACATATGCACACGCCAAGGCTTGTGCTGAACTATTCAAAGCTAATCGCGAACGTATTGTTGGTATTGTCGTTATCTTGCCCAATTTCGGCGATGAAAAAGGCGTGGCAGATACCATCAAGCTTTCCGGGCTGAACGTCCCAATTTTAGTGCAAGCCTATCCCGATGATCTGGAAGCATTCAATGTTGAGCGGCGGCGCGATGCTTTTTGCGGCAAGGTTTCGGTTTGCAATAACCTGCGCCAGTATGGTTTCAACTTTACGTTGACGAGTTTACACACCAGCAAGCCTTTATCAGACTCGTTCAAAAAAGACCTTGAAAAATTTGTCAGTGTTTGTCATGTGGTCAAAGGGTTACGTACTACCCGCCTGGGTGCCATTGGTGCCCGCCCCGGTGCGTTCAACACTGTCCGTTACAGTGAAAAAATCCTACAAGCTACTGGCATCACAGTTACAACCGTTGACCTTTCTGAAATTCTTGGTAATTCGAATCGATTAAGTGACGATGCTCCGCAGGTGAAAGCCAAACTGGATGAGATCCATGCATATGCAAAACATGACACAGTCCCCTCCCCCGCCATTGTCCGCATGGCAAAACTGGGCGTAGTCATTTCAGACTGGATGCAAGCCAATGATATCCAGGCAACCGCGCTTCAATGCTGGACTTCTTTGCAAAAGAATTACGGTATTAATGCTTGTACATTGATGAGCATGATGAGCAATCAGCTTATGCCTTCTGCCTGTGAAACCGATATTACGGGCGTGGTTTCGATGTACGCTTTGCAACTGGCATCCGATTCTCCCGGCGCGTTGGTGGATTGGAATAACAATTACGCAGACGATCCTGATCGCTGTGTTCTATTCCACTGTGGCAACTGGGCTAAATCTTTTATTCCCGATATCGAAATCAAAACCGCCCCGATTCTGGGCACCACCCTTGGCGAAGAAAACACATACGGGGCAATGGCAGGTCGCGCGGTTGCCGGTCCGATGACTTATGCCCGCGTCAGCACCGATGATGTTCATGGCATCATCCGCGCCTACACTGGTCAGGGCGATCTTACAAATGATCCCTTGGATACATTCGGTAATCGCGCAGTAGTTTACACACCGGGATTGCAAAAACTATTGGCGTACCTATGCAAAAGCGGCTTTGAACACCATGTTGCCATGAGCATGGGAAGTGTCGCGAACGCCCTCGATGAAGCTTTCACTACGTATATGGGCTGGGAAAATTACAACCATTCATAAGCCCACCTATTAGGAGTGAAAATGCCCCACCGTATCGATGTAGAAAAAGTTTTACTGCACGAATTGATGGAAGAATCTCCTGACTATATCTTTATCAAAGACAGGCAATCGCGTTTTGTAGCTACAAATAAAGCACAAGCCCAATTATTATTGGGGCTTGAAAACCCCATGGATGCAGTTGGAAAAACGGATTTCGATCTTTTTCCTGGGAAACAGGAAGATGTAAAAAGATTCTACGAAGAAGAACAACAGATCATGGAGACTGGGAAACCAGTCATTCACAGACAGTGGATGGTTCCCAGCACAACCACTGGCAGAATTGTCTGGCTCTCTGAAAGCAAATTGCCCATTCGAAGCGAAACCGGTGAGGTCATTGGCATTTTTGGGTTAGGGCGAGATATTACCATTCAAAAACACGAGCAATTGCTCCGGGAAAAATTGTCGTATCAGCTTGATACAGCGGTTCAACTCGCACGTGCGACAAACGGCATTCTTGATCCGCGTGAACTCACTCAGAAAATTGTAGACCTAGTTCAAGAACGTTTTCATCTTTACTATGTGGGTCTATTTCTTGTTGACCAGGTTCAACGCTTAAATTCAGCGCCAGGAGAATATGCAATTTTACGAGCCGCCACAGGCGAGGTCGGAAAGCAGCTTTTGAGTCAAACATATAAAATTAAAATAGGCAGAGACTCAATGGTGGGACAATGTGTTGCCACCGGCGAACCACGCATCGTTCAGCAAAATATTGAGTTAGAAGATAAGCGGTTGGCAAATCCACTCTTGCCCGGCACCCGTGCCGAAATGGCACTACCCTTGATCAGCAGACAGGAAACCATTGGTGCTCTTAACATCCAATCTACTGTGGAAGCCGCCTTTACTGAACAGGATATTTCTGTCTTTGAGGTTTTGGCATCCTTGTTGGCTACCGCAATTCAAAATGCCTTCTTATTCAACAGGTTAGATGAAGAATTAAAGATGACCAAAAAGGAATTACAAGCACATGTACTAAGCGGTTGGGATCAATACACAAAGCGAAGATAGGCATTTCTACTCTGTATATTAGAGTAAGAAAAAGTCAATTGTGTACACCCCTGTCCATGTGGACATTTTGGAGACTCTCAAAAAGCCTGCACCTGTGCCCCTGCCGTAGTGACTAAATATCAAAAACGCATCTCCGGTCCACTGCTCGACCGCATTGACATTCATATCGAAGTTCCTAGAGTTGACTACGAAAAACTCAGTGGCAATAAACTCGGCGAAACCAGCGAAACCATCCGCAAGCGCGTGCAAACTGCGAGGGATATTCAAAATCAACGCTTCGCCAATTCCACAGACATCATATGCAACGCCGACATGCGCATCGGGGAGGTCAGGCAATTTTGCCAACTCCAGCCCGAAGGTCAGAGTTTGATGCGGGCGGCAATGAGTCAACTCAACTTATCGGCGAGAGCCTATCACCGCATCCTCAAGTTATCTCGCACCATCGCAGATCTGGCAGGGAGTGAAGATATCCAATCCGTGCATTTGGCGGAGGCACTGCAATACCGTCCGAAGATTATGTTGGGGTGATTGTATACGGGTATTAGTTTCGCCCCGCCTAGACTATACCCACCAAATAGAGAACAAAAAGTCGAAAACGAAAACACCCCTATAAACAATAAATCCACTTTTTTGCTGTCTACCGACAGATTGTCTACTCCCAGAACCTGCCTGCTTTATACTATTCCAGTCAATCCATTACTTCAGGCAGGTTCCGGCTGGGAGTGAAGGGATACAGTCCCCGCATCTGGCGGAGGCGTTGCAGTACCGACCGAAGTTTTTTGCTTCTTCACTCACAAGAAATGTATTCCGGTTATTAATAGTTCCAGGTCTTCTGTCCTGTTTTTGTGCTCGCATTGTCCCACGTGTTTGGCTGGGTGGATGTAGTTGATTCGCTATACTATGGGGAAAAGGCAGGTGAATATGGAATATCGAGGGAAACCATTTAAAGACTCAGTGTATCCCGGCGGACCCCAAGTCATCCCGGGGCGTATTATGTGTGCGTACTATGATTTTGGAGGAGAAGGGATTGCCTATCACGACTCCGATGCGATGAATCATGGCAGTGGCGAGTTGAATCCTGCAGATGGCAGTTACCTTCATGAGTTTCGGAAAAATGAGGCGGTGGATATTACTTACACCAAGGATGGTGAGTATGACAACCATCCCTATAATTTTGTCGAACCTGAGTTGGGCATGTTGTACGTGGGCTGGACATTGCCCGGCGAATGGATCAAATACACGGTGGAAGTCAAACAAACCGGCTTGTATACGGTCAATCTTTTTTATACATCCAACCGGGGCGGTGAGATCGCGCTTTCCGTGAATGACCGCGATGTTACGGGAGCTATTCAAATTCAAACAACCTATCGAACTGATGACCCACTTGAGTGGCGGCAATGGCATCACTGGAATAAGCTAAATGGCATTGCCAGGATACAACTCGAGCAAGGGCTTCAGGTGCTGACTTTGCACACCGTCTCAAATGGCGGTATGAATTACGCCTATCTCGATTTTGAGCTGTTGTGAATTTATTAAGGAGTATTTTTTATGAATAAAGTGAAAATCGCCAAGTGCGACCTCGACGCCTCGGAAATATCACTGGGCTGTATGCGTATCGCGGATCTGACGAAGCCAGAGATTGCCACGCTTATCCAGACAGCATTGGATGAAGGTATTAACTTTTTCGACCATGCCGATATTTATGGCGGTGGACAATCAGAAGCAAAGTTTGCCGAAGCCTTGAATATGACCGCAAGCGTGCGGGAAAAAATGATCCTGCAAAGCAAGTGCGGCATTCGACAAGGTTCCTTCGATTTTTCAAAGGGTTATATTCTGGAAGCGGTGGATGGCATCTTGAAGCGGTTGCAGACGGACTATCTCGATGTCCTTTTACTGCACCGCCCGGATGCCTTGGTCGAGCCGGAAGAAGTGGCTGAAGCTTTTACGATTTTAGAGGACAGTGGCAAGGTCCGGTATTTTGGCGTCAGCAATCAAAAACCGATGCAGATCGAGCTGCTGAGTAAATTCGTAAAGCAGCCGCTCATCATAAATCAGCTTCAGTTGAGCATTACCAATACCGGCATGATCGATGCGGGTATCAATGTCAACATGAAAATCGATCCTTCGATCGACCGCGATGGCAGTATTCTGGATTATTGTCGCCTGAAAGAGATCACGATCCAACCCTGGTCACCGTTTCAGTATGGTTTCTTTGAAGGCGCCTTCCTAAATAACGATAAATTCCCAGAGCTTAATCAGAAGATCAATGAGATTGCCTCCGCTTGGGGTGTGACCAACACCGCGATCGCAATCGCCTGGCTGTTGCGGCATCCGGCTCACATGCAACCCATTGTTGGGACCACCAACCCGGCGCGCGTCAAAGATGTCTGCAAGGCATCGAATGTCAAGCTGACCCGCGAAGAATGGTACGCGATTTATCTGGCGGCTGGAAACAAGCTTCCCTAATATCAGATCGATCCATATTTCAAATTGAAAAGGAAAATGAAAACATGAAACGCTTGGAAAACAAATGGGCGCTTGTCACTGGCTCCAGCCGTGGCGTTGGTCAGCAAATTGCGTGGGGACTGGCTGAGCGCGGTTGTAATGTCATCGTCCATGGGCGGGATGCAAAAAATCTTGAAGAGACCCTCGCCAAACTGAAAGCCTACAACGTCCAAACTCATATTGCCACGGGTGAGCTATCCACATCTGCTGGGGTTGCCCAAACGATTGAACAGGCAATGGCAGCGCCCGGTCCAGTAGATATTTTGTATAACAATGCCGCAGTCCAAGCCAAAAGTGAGTCGATCTTGACCATCGGGCAGGCGGAGTGGGACCGCGTGTTTCAGATCAATGTCTGGGCGGTGATGGCGTTATGTCAGGCGTTTGCGCCCGGCATGCGCAAAAGAGGCTATGGTCGCATTATCAATCTCACTTCAGGTATTGCCGACCAACCCAATCTGGCGGTGTATAGTGTCTCCAAGGCGGCGGTTGATAAATATTCACGTGACCTGGCGGCTGAGTTTAAAGGCGAAAATGTGCTCGTCAACTTTCTCGACCCCGGTTGGCTGCAAACAGACTTGGGCGGTAAAAACGCCATGTACCCGGTGGAAGATGCGTTGCCAGGTGCGCTGGTCCCGGCATTGTTGGATGACAACGGACCTACCGGTCGTTTTTTTGCTGCTCAGGATTTTCGATACCTCGAACGATAATGTTTGAAGCGCAGGCTTGCTTATTATGATCTCACACAACAAACGTATTGCGGCATTTTTAATTTTGTTGGTGTTTGTAGTTGCAAGTGGTTGCGGCGGTGCTGCAACCACTTCTGATTCAGCAGGCAGCAATGTTTCATCAAGCCCATCACCTGTAAGTAGTCCGTTCCCCACAGCTACTTCAACCAGCACGCCGATTCCCACCCGAGTTCCTTTTCGCGCCAGAGTACCTGGAAGTCCATTTGTTCATCCTGGTGCGCTCAATAGTCAGGCGGATCTGGATTTTGTCAAAGCCCAGATCGCGGCGGGACAAAATCCATGGGCACGGGCATTCAATGAAATGAAGACATATGCGATTCGCAATAAAAACACGACAACTGCCCCCATGACTGAAAGCGCTCAGAAACTTGACGGACGCCGCGCATACGCCAACGCGCTTGCCTGGTACTACACCGGCGATGTGAAGTACGCTAAAAATGCGATCGGCATCTTGAATGTTTGGGGAACAACATTTGAAGGGTATCCAACAGCAGATGGTCAGAACCAGTTACAGGGTGGCTGGATCGGTTCCCTTTTGGGTCCGGCTGCCGAAATTATGCGGGGCTATTCGGGCTGGGATCCTGCCGATATGGCGAAAGTCCAAACGATGTTTAGGGAAAAGTTTTACCCGGTATTAAATACGCCGAGTACCTGGAATGGGAATGTTGATCTCACCCAGATCGATGCCATGCTGAGCATTGCTGTTTTCAATGATGACGAAGCGGAATTCAATTTGGGTCTGCAACGGATGGAAGCGCGCTTCCCTGCCTACTTCTATCTTAAGTCAGATGGAGGTGTGCCAGCCATCGCCGGTGACGGAGGCGATATCAATAAATTCTGGAACAACCCTACGCTGTGGGTGGATGGCTTAACCCAGGAAACTTGTCGGGATAACGGTCATCATACGCAGTTTGGGCTGGCGTCTGCTTTGCATGCGGCGGAGGTTGCCTGGAATCAGGGCGTGGATGTGTACGGTCAACACTCCGACCGATTTGTTGCTGCCATGGAACTGATGGCTACTCAACTATTAACCGGCAATATGCAAGGGACCTGTGTCAACAACTTCACTACTTCCGATCTGTATGACACATGGGAAGTTGGGTATAACCACTACCATAACCGCATGGGCATCGAGTTACCGAATACATATACGTTGATCACGACTCGTGTAAGACAAGCCGGGATGAATGACTGGAATATTTTTTACGAAACCCTGACACATGCTGGCGAAGAGTAAGTTTGCTACAGGAGTAATGCATGCACAAATTAGCTGGCAAAAAAGTTTTAGTGACGGCGGGTGCTCAAGGCATCGGGCTTGCCATCAGTCAGCGGATGATCGAAGCCGGGGCACATGTGGCGGTGCATTATCACTCCAGTGCTGAATCGGCTCAGGCGCTTGTGGCGAAAGCCCGATCGAATGCATTAAGTGCCTGTGCCATACGGGCAGATCTCACGCAACAAGCTGAAGCGGAGCATTTGATACAGGAAGTGGATGAACAACTCGGCGGCTTGGATGTATTGATCAATAATGCCGGTTCCTTGATTGCCCGTAAAACTTTGGAAATGGTGGATGAGGAGTTTTGGCGCGAGGTATTGGATGTAAACCTCACCTCCTGCCTGTGGGTGACTCAGGCAGCTGTGCCACTCTTATGTCGTAACCCTCATAGCAGTATTGTGAATATGGCGTCCCTGGCTGGGCATAAAGGTGGACATGCCGGGTCGCTGGTTTATTCCACTGCCAAAGGCGCGATCTTAACTTGGACGCGTTCTCTCGCAACCGAATTAGGTCCACGCGGTGTGCGTGTGAATGCAGTAGCGCCCGGGTTGATTTTGGGTACTTCATTTCATAACACACATACGACCGAGGCATCTGCCCAGGCGACGATCGCGGGAATTCCTCTCGGGCGCGCGGGTAACGCGGATGATGTGGCGCGTGCGGTGGTGTATTTGGCTTCAGAATACGATGGTTTTATCTCTGGCGCCACACTCGATATCAACGGCGGCATTTATGCTTGCTGATGTATATAAGGAAAGCGTAGGCAATAAGGTTGTAAATTGAATTGAAGTAGAATAGGGGGATTATGACAGGACAGGCGCATTCCAACGAAGCCCCACGCACCTTTGGGCAATGGGTGAAACAGCAGCGCAAAGCGCTTGGTTTAACTCAGGATAACCTGGCACAACGGGTGGCATGCTCTAAGTCCATGATCAATAAAATTGAAGGCGACCTGCGCAGTCCGACCAAGCCCATGCTCGAACTGCTGGCGTTGCATCTCAAAATCTCCCCAGCAGATTATGAACATTTTGTTCATCTGGCGCAGCCACACTTGTTGGTTGAACCGGATGAACTTTTGCATAAAGACAGCGCAGGCGTTGTTAAAACCCTGCCAAAAACTGGTAAAGGACAGCCAGTTCCACTGACGCCTTTGATCGGTCGTGAGCGTGAAGTTGAGTCGGTAAGTTCTACCCTGCAACAACCCGGAATTCGTTTAATGACGTTGACCGGTCCTGGTGGCATCGGCAAGACACGCCTGGCATTGCAAGTGGCTGCCGAGCTCAAAGATAAATTTGCCGATGGTGTTACCTTTGTCTCCTTGGCACCGGCACGTGACCCGGCTTTGGTGCTCTCGACCATCGTTCAAGCCCTGGGACTTAAACCCATGGGCGATCAGCACGATGATGAATTGCTGGTGACCTACTTAAATGAAAAAGCGATCTTGCTGATTCTGGATAATTTCGAGCAAGCGTTACCGGCTACCAAAGCCATCGCTGATCTTTTGATGTTTACAACTTCTGTCAAAGTGCTGGTTACCAGTCGGGCAGTGCTGCGTTTGAGCGGTGAACATGAATTTGTTGTGGCGCCTCTGGGTGTGCCGGAAATAAACCCAACTACCGATCTAACCACACTTTCACACTCACCGGCTGTGCAACTCTTTGTTCAACATGCCCAGGCGGTTAAGTCTGACTTCGTGCTTACCAGTGAGAACGCTCAAAGTGTCGCGGAAATTTGTACCCGGTTGGATGGCTTGCCTCTCGCGCTCATTCTGGCGGCGTCGCGATGCAAGGTGCTTTCTCCGCAAGCCATCCTTGCGCGTTTGAGTGGTGCGTTGGGCAGCGCCTTGGGATTATTAACCGGCGGTGTTCAAGATCTGCCCGCGCGTCAACAAACCATTCGCCAAACCATTGATTGGAGTTACAACCTGCTTAACGAGCGCGAGCAAACTTTGTTCAGACGTCTCGGAATTTTTGTCGGTGGTTGCAGCTTGGATGCGATCGAAGAAGTGTGCAGCAAGCTCAAAGGGAGTCAGACGCGTTCTCGATCCATCCCGGAGATCTCGGCGTTGGATTCCGCTGTCGCCCTCGTGGATCAAAGTCTGTTACGTCAAATAGAAGAACTCGATGGCGAGCCGCGTTTTTCCATGTTGGAAATCTTGCGTGAGTATGCGTCCGAATGTTTGATCACGCGCAACGAACTGGAAATGATGCGTCAACAGCACGCCGCTTACTTTCTCCATTTGGTTGACTCGCTCGAGCCGAAGCTGCGCGGGTCAGAACAGGATTTTGCTTTAAAACGTTTGGATGCGGATTATGACAACATCCGCTCAGCCCTGACCTGGAGCTGCTCCTCCGATATTGAAATGGCTTTGCGAATGGCAGCTGTGCTATGGGAGTATTGGCTATCGCGTGGCTACTTGAGTGAAGGGCGGGCGTGGCTGACGGATATTCTGCAACGCTCTGATGCAATGCCATCACTGCCTCTCGACATTCGCGCGCAGGTGCTCAATGGCGCTGGCTTATTGATCTCGGTTCAAGGCGATCAACCCGCTGCCAGTATTTACCTGCAAGAAAGTTTGCGCCTGTTTCGTGAGTTGGACGATCAAATGGGCGAAGCCTGGGCACTGAATCATTTGGGTCAGACTTTGAATCTTTCAGATCAGCAGGAACAGGCGGTGCCGGTTTTCGAAGCGAGCTTGCAGTTGTTCCGCGCGTTGGGCGACAATTGGCACAGCGCCTGGGTCTTGATTAACCTCGGCGATGTCAGCCTGCAAACCGGCGAGACCGACCGCGCCTTGCAGTTCTTCACTGAAGCGCGTGATTTATTTGATATGCTCAATCACAAACGCGGGAAGGCGCACGCGATCGACCGCCTCGGACGTCTGGCGATCTGGCGCCGTGATTTGAACCAAGCTGTGACTTTGTATTCAGAAAGTTTGCGATTGTTCAGAGAGATTGGTGAACTGGAAGGCTGTGCTTTGGCGCTTCAAAATTTGGGGAGGCTGGCATCTGAAAACGGACAGAAGCAGCAGGCGATTGAATATCTCGTTGAAAGTTTGCGCCTGTTTGGAAGTGTGAACGATCGTTGGGGCTTTGCCTGGTCATTGTTGCGCCTGGCAATTGTAGTAAATGATCTACAGCGACCCCAACAAGCCGCGATATTATTCGGTGCAACAGATAGCATGATGGCAGATTTTGCGGGCAGGTTGTTTAACTGGGATCATCCCGATTTCATCAAGGATACTTTGACTGAGGCGCGGGCAAAATCTGATTTAACTGCCTGGGCAAGCGGACAAGCACTCTCGAGCGAAAAAGTATTGGCATGGATTTCGGATCAGCAGTTCAGCATGGAATAACCAAACCGGAAAAATTTAATAGCAAGAGTTATGTTTGGAAAGTCAAAACGCGCCCGATTGGGCGCGTTTTATTTTTATGAAAGGCGGGCGATGAGATTCATTCTGTCCCATTTTTGTGCTCGTATTGTCCTTCGCTCCCAATTGGATGCAGAAAAGCGCAGGGCTATACTGCATGAAGTAATTCAACCACTGATCAATTTCCTCTTTTCGAAAAATCGTCCGAATTTTTTAGGAGGTACCCGTAGCAAATAAATAAAACCAAATACTACACGCTCGTCTGAAAAGTGGGTGACCGATACCCTTTTGGGATACCGGCCACCGTCGAGAGGAAATCCACTCCCATCGCAAGGATAAGTGGGATTCCAACTCCAAAATATATCACAACAAGGAGTATGAAGAAGATGAAACGTTTATCCGTCATTCTGTCAGTTTTAGTGGCATTGAGCATGTTGCTTGCAGCCTGCGGTTCCGCCCCTGCTGCTGAAACCGAAGCCCCGGCTGCACCTGATGCCGACGCCCCCGACGCCCCTGCTGCCGACGCCCCCGCAGCTGAATTGGAAGGCACCCTGAAGGTTTGGTCATTCACCAATGACACCCTCGTTTTGGCAACCGCCTTCCAGGAGGTCCATCCCAAAGTCAAGATCGAATTCACCATGATCCCAATGAACGGTGGCGAGTTCCAGACCAAGGTTCGAGCTGCCGCCGGCACCGCGGATGCACCCGACGTCGTAGCCCTCGAAGCCGCTTTTGTGCGCGAGTGGGTCGAAGCCGATGGTCTTCTGGCTGACCAGAGCGACCTTTTGCCGCTCACCAAGGATCTCGAAAGCTACCAGTCTGGTATTGATGTTGGCACGTACAACGGTCAGACAAAAGCCTATACGTTTGAGTCCACCCCTGGCGCCTTCTTCTATCGCCGCAGCCTTGCCAAAGAATGCCTTGGCACAGACGATCCCGCTGAAATTCAGACCATGGTTGATGATATGGTCAAATTCGTTGAAGTTGCTGAAACGATCAAAAACTGCGGTACCGGTGACTATTATATGGTCGGAACTGCTGGCGAACTTTCCAGTCCGTTCTTTACCACCCGCGAACAACCCTGGGTTGTGGATGGCGCTTTGGTCATTGACCCCAAGGTGGTTGAATACGTTCAGTTCGCAAAATTAATGCGCGACAACGGTTACGAATCTGGAGCCGGTCAGTGGTCTGAAGGTTGGTTTGCCGGTATGAACGACACCTTGAAGGATGCCGATGGCACTCCCAAGAAAGTCTTCAGCTACTTCCTCCCCACATGGGGTCTTCCCTATGTTTTGATGTCCAACGCCAAATCGAAAGATGGCACGAGTGATACCAGCGGCGACTGGGCTATGGTCAAAGGTCCCATGGCTTATCAATGGGGCGGCACTTGGATTGGCGCCCTCGAAGGCAGCGAACAGGCTGAATTGGCAAAAGAATTCGTCAAGTTCACCACTCTTAATGAGGAATTCCTGACCAAGTTAGCCCAGGGCTATTACACCAATGCGAAACTGAAGGAGATTAATCCTGAGGTACCTGATTCGCTGGTGTTCAATCCTGGTGATTTCAGCTCCAGCCAAAAAGTGGTCAAAAACCTCAACAGCTTCTTCGATGAGGGCCCGCTGGCTGATTTCATGGGTGGACAGAATCCGTGGGGTGCCTTTGCGGAAGCTGCTCCATTCGTTAGCGGTCGCTTGATCCAAGGCACAGATGATGCCATTCAGCGCGCGCTCGGTGATCCGCTAAACGCTTATCTGGGCGGCACGATGACGGAAGCCGAAATGTGGGCTGCCTTCTTGACTGCGGTTGGGAATGAAAACCCCGACCTGATTCTTCCCGAACCCCCTGTAAAGTAATCAGGTTTTAGAAAGTTTTGTGGGGCAGTGTATTCCAGGAATACACTGCCCCATCCTCATACAGATACCGATCAATCAATGCTCTTATCATTTGACGGAGACATTATGAAGCTCAATAGAAAATACACCGGATACTTGTTTATCACCCCTTTTATCCTTGGCTTTCTCATTTTTGGCTTATACCCGGTGCTCAACACGATCGGATTAAGCTTCACAGATGCCACTCTGATGTCAAAGAGCAGTAATTTTGTCGGGCTTGCCAACTTCAAGCGCTTATTTGCTGATGCCGTTTTTATGAAAGCCATCGGGAATACCTGGCTGATCTGGAGCCTGAATTTTATTCCGCAGATCGGCTTCGCATTGTTGTTAGCTGCAATGTTTACCAATGCACGCCTCAACATCCGCGCAGCCGGAGTTTGGCGGGCGGTCTTTTATTTGCCAAACCTGATGATGCCCGCCGCTGTGACAGCTTTGTTTGGTGCGTTATTCGCCTACTATGGACCTGCGAATCAGATCCTTGTGCGGGCTGGCTACTTAAGCGAAGCCGCGCGATTTTTTGATTCGATCGCGTTTACACGTGGCATGGTGATCTTCATCAACTGGTGGACCTGGTTCGGACAAACCATGATCGTGGTAATGGCTGGGATGACCTCCATCCCCATCCATCTATATGAAGCCGCCATGGTCGATGGCGCAACTGCCTGGCAAATGTTCACGCGCATCACCCTGCCGCTCTTGAAGCCCATTTTGGTCTTTATCTTCGTAACAGCACTGACAGGTGGTATGCAGATGTTTGATATCCCCTTTCTATTAACGGATGGCAGAGGCGCCCCGGAAAGTTCGATCCAAACCAATATCATCCTGATGTTTTTGAAATTCAACAGCAGTAAGGGACATATTGGGGCGGCTGCCTCGGTAGGTGTCTTGGTCTTCATCATGACCACCGTTTGTGCCTTGGGTATCTTCTACTTATTGCGCGATAAAGATTTGGATGATCCCAAGTCAGCCAAAAAATCATTTTTCAAAAAGAACGCAGAGAGGACGCAGGCATGATCAATAACTATAAATTAGGAACCTATGTGTTGCGCTTTTTTGCATACATTCTGTTGTTTATCTTGTTACTCATTGTCATTGTTCCGATCTGGCTTTTGATCGTGAATGCCACTCGCTCCACCACCGAGATCCAGCAAGGCATCAGTTTATTGCCCAGCACTCACATGCTGGAAAACTACAGCTTCCTGGGCGGTCGAGGCTTGGATTTGCCGCGCGGCTTTATGAACAGCGTATTTCTCGCCGTTGCTTCAACGTTCGTCTCGGTTTACTTTGGGTTGCTGACTGCGTATGGCATTGTTGTCTACGACTTTCCGGGCAAAAAATTATTTTCCAACTTTATCGTCATACTGGTCATGATCCCCATGCAGCTTTCCATTTTTGGTTTCTATCAGTACATGTCAAAGCTGGGGCTGACTGATAATTACGCTGCGCTCATTATTCCGGGCATTGCCAGCGCTGGTTCCGTTTTCTTTGGCAGGCAATACCTTGAATCCATGGTGGTCTGGGACTTGATCGATGCAGGTCGGATCGATGGTGCTAGTGAATTAAGCATCTTTCATACCATCATGCTGCCCATTGCCGCACCTGGCGCAGCCACCATGGGTATCTTCGCCTTTGTCGGGTCGTGGAATAATTTTTTCACGCCTTTTATCATGATCTCTTCCCTCGAAAAATACACCCTGCCCATGTTGATTCAAACCCTGCGCGGAGATGTGTACCGCACCGAATATGGCGCTATCTATCTGGGACTTGCAATCACCGTCGTACCGATCATTCTTTTGTATGTTTTCTTCTCACGCTATATTGTCAGCGGGATCTCGATGGGCGCCGTCAAAGAATAACTATCTTTGAGACTGAAGATGACGCATGCCTGGTGTTTTTCATGGTGAATAGTTTAGGTTATTCCGGTGGCTTAATCTATTGACCATGAAGAATTCTTCATGGTGTTCTTCTCCTTAGTAATGCCCTCGCCTTCCAAGGGCGAGGGCACCAGCGGATGAAATTTGTGTTTATGGCACAGTTTGAACTGGCTGGAAAATATTATGACTAAAAAACAAACATCCGTCACCATTCGCGAAGTTGCAGCGCAGGCAAACGTCTCGGTTGCCACGGTGAGCCGTTACCTCAACCAGAAGACCGTGGTCTCGCCTGAAGTTGCGGCGCGAATTGCCTACGTGATGGATGAACTGAATTACCAACCGGATGTGGTGGCGCAACTGTTAGCGTCCTCACAAACCAAAACGGTGGGCTCCATGCAAAAGCTAAAACAAGTCAGCCAGGTATTGCTTGCCATGCAACGATACTCATGGGAGCAGGGTGTGGCAGCACAAGCATTCCTGGAACTGGACGAAACCGATATTGCCATCATGCTGGCACGTGATGCAGTACAACGACAAGGCTCTGATGGCAGACTGGCACTAATGCATGATAAGGAAGGCGTTACTGATCCGGCTGCGAATGGAGAAGCTGTGTTGATCGCGGCACGTATCACGAAAGATCCAGCGTTGCACACCGCAGTGGATGCAATGCTCAATTACTTAATGAAGACCGCGCCGCGCGCAGTCGATGGAACCCTGTTTCATGTGACGGATGTCAAAGAAGTTTGGGTGGATTCGATGTATATGGCACCACCATTTTTGGCGGCCATGGGCCAGGTGGATGAAGCCATCCGGCAAATCCATGGCATCAAAAGACGTCTTTGGAATTCAGCTGCTAACTTGTACGCGCAGATTTGGAACGAAGATCGTCAGACGATCACCCACCCGGCACATTGGGGGGTGGGCAACGGCTGGGTTGCGGCAGGGCTTACCCGAGTCATACGCGCTTTGCCGGAATCACGGTTAAGAGAACGGCAAGGCCTTGAACACCATGTTCGAGAAGTGATCGATGGCTGTCTGGCTCATCAACGCGCCGATGGACTGTTCCATAATGTGGTTGATCAACCTCAATCCTTCGCGGAAACTAATTTGTCTCAAATGCTCGCTTACTCGATCTTTCGCGGCATAGTTGGCGGCTGGCTGCCACCAACGTACAAAGAATATGGTGACAAAATGCGTGAAGCGGTCCACAAAAAAGTGGATGACACCGGTTACGTACAAGGCGTTTGCGCAGCGCCTACATTCGATCACGCAGGCACAGCCCCCGAAGGGCAAGCCTTCTTCCTACTCATGGAAGCCGCCTGGAAAGAAACCCTATGACCCCTCACATCACGCCTCCCTCCTGGATCGACGACGCCCTCGAATTCTGCATCACCAAAACGCGCGATAACCTCGCCACGCTCACATCTTTTCCCGAACGCACCGAAGACGGCAAGTGGATTCAGACCAAGCCCGATCAACACGGCTGGTGGGTCGGCGGGCATTGGGTTGGGTTGCTCTGGCTTGCCTATGCAGCCACTGGTGACGAAACGCTTGCCGCCTCCGCCTGCGATTGGGGCAAACGTTTGTTGCCGCAACTCAACGATCAAGCCGATCATGATCTTGGATTTCTCTTCGAATTGGGATTCATCCTCGGCTCCAATCTGACCGGCGACGAGAGTCTTAAGTCGCCTGCCTTACAAGCCGCTTCGATTCTAAGCCGCCGCTTTAATCCACGTGGACAATTTATCCAAGCCTGGGGCGCGCTCGATGCCACGCCTGAATTGCGTGGACGCACAATCATGGACACCATGATGAATCTTGATTTGCTTTTCTGGGCATCCAAAGAGACCGGCGATGCGCACTACGCTGAGATCGCCACCGCCCATGCCCGCACCACGCTGACACATCATCTGCGACCGGATGGCAGCACTTCCCACGTTTGTGACTTTGATCTTGAAACGGGCGCCTTCATCAAGCAGGATACGCATCAAGGCATGAGTGGTACTTCCTGCTGGAGTCGTGGACAGGCTTGGGGCGTCTATGGCTTTGCGGATTGTTATCGTGCTACCGGTGATCCGATCTTTTTAAATGCCAGCCGCCGCCTGATGGTTTATCTCTGGCCCCGCCTGCCCGCTGACCTGATCCCATTTTGGGATTATGACAGTCCGCTCATCCCCAACGATGTACGTGATAGTTCAGCGGCATCTGTATTGGCATCCGGCTTGCTTTCTTTGGCGTCCACCGAAAATGATCCCAACCTGGCGAGCATCTGGCAAAACCGTGCCATCAGCATCCTGGAATCGCTTTGGAAAAACTATACCAGCCGCGATACTGGCGAAGCCAGCTTGCTGTTACACGGCACACGTTCCAAGCCTCACAACTTGATGGATCACGGCTTGATCTACGGCGACTATTATTTTGTCGAAGCACTTATGCGTCTTGCGAAACCTACACTCAATCTTTAGGAGCATCACATGAAATATCATTCACTGCTTACATCGAATCCGGGACTCAACACCCTGCCTATCAATCCCTGTAAACTCCTTGATTTCAATTTACTCAAGTTGACTGCTGGCGAAAAACACAACGCCAATAGCGGCGGACGTGAAATCCTCGCGGTGATTCTAGGCGGTAAAGCCACCTTTGAAATTAACGGTCAGCGCTTTGAAAAAGTCGGTGGGCGTCCTAATGTTTTTAGCGGCAAACCACATTCTGTGTATATCCCTGCGGGCGCCGAGTACAGCATTCAAGCAGAAGGTGCAGCAGAAATCGCTTTACCGAGTGCTCCCAGTGACGAGACAACTATCCAGCCCTATGTAATCAACCCCACACAAGTGGTGAACGGCGTTTGGGGCGCGGCAAACTTCAAGCGCAACTTCCATCAAATTCTCACGCTGGCTTCCCAGCCTGAATTACCCGCTCGCCGTCTAATCGTTGGTGAGACGTTCACCCCCAGTGGCAACTGGAGCACCTATCCGCCTCACAAACATCAGGTGGATGATTTGCCGCGTGAGGCATACCATGAGGAAATGTATTATTTCAAAGTGAGTCCCGGCGAAGGTTTTGGCATCTGTCATTACTACAACGAAGAAGGTGAAGATGAAAACTTCACTATTCGTGACAACAGCATTCACATGCTGCCGCGCGGATACCACACCGTGGTTAGCGCCCCCGGATACACCACTTATTACCTGTGGTTCCTGGCGGGCAACCAACGCGTCCAAGCCACAGTTGATGATCCCGCAGTAGGCTGGGTGAACAAGACCGTTTCCATGTTGAAAGAATTAGGACACTAAAGGACACCTCATGATTTTAGATTTATTCAAACTTGACAACAAAGTTGCCCTCGTCACCGGCGCAGGGCGTGGACTGGGTCAAGCAATGGCAATTGCTCTCGCTGAAGCCGGAGCGGACGTGGCTGGGTTAGATGTTCTGCCCCTCGATGAAACTGCTGCCCGTGTGCAAGCGCTCGGACGACGCTTCCTGCCGCTCAGCGCAAATTTGCTTGAAGCACATGCCGAAGATATGACCAAAGTGATCGAACAGGTGGTGACTGGTCTGGGTAGTTTGGATATTCTCATCAACAATGCCGGCATTATTCGTCGCGCATCGGTACTGGAATTCAGCGAAAAAGATTGGGATGATGTGATGCAGATTAACTTGAAGGCAGTCTTTCTGCTCTCGCAAGCTGCGGGACACGTAATGGTTAAACAAGGTAAAGGCAAAATCATCAACATTGCCTCGATGCTTTCGTTTCAAGGCGGCATTCGTGTGCCATCTTATACAGCCTCGAAAAGTGGTGTGGCGGGTATCACGCGTCTGATGGCAAACGAACTCGCCGCCAGCGGACTCAATGTCAATGCGATTGCTCCCGGCTACATGGCAACGGATAACACCGCTCCCTTACGCGCTGACGCTGAACGCGCTTCATCCATTCTTGACCGTATCCCTGCTGGGCGTTGGGGTGAACCCGCTGACCTGATGGGGACAGTTGTTTTCCTTGCCTCTGCCGCTTCGGATTACTTGAACGGCGCCATTGTGCCAGTTGATGGTGGTTGGCTTACACGCTAATTCCACTGGAGAAATTATTCAATGAACAATCCCTATCAACTTTTTATTGACGGAGTCTGGCGTGATGGTTCCGATGGCACGCGAGTTCCAGTGATTAACCCTGCCACCGAAGAAGCCTTTGCAGAAGTATGTTGGGGCACACCAGAAGATGCAAACCTGGCTTTGGATGCGGCTGAAAGAGCGCTCTCTGGCGAATGGTCAACTTGGAGCCCGACTCGCAGAGGTCGTTTTCTTTTTGCGGTAGCTGCATCCGTTCGGCGGAATGCAGCGAAACTTGCTGTGCTCTTTAGTCAAGAACATGGAAAACCGCCGCATCAAGCCGCCGGCGAGTTGGAAGATGCTGCCCGCTATCTCGAATATTTTGGCGGGTTGGCAGATAAGTTGTCAGGGCTGACCATTGATCTCGGACGGGGGCAACTTGATTACGTCCTGCGTGAACCGCTGGGGGTGACGGTCCACATCGCGCCGTGGAATTATCCATTGGATATTTTTTGTCGCAGTGTCGCACCGGCTTTGGCGGCAGGCAATACTTGCGTGGTTAAACCAGCGGAAGAAATTTCGCTCGTCACGCTTGCCCTGACGCGTCTGTTTCAAGAAGAAGGAATTCCAGCTGGAGTACTCAACGTAATTCCCGGGTCTGGTTCGGTGTTGGGTCCAGTGTTGACTGAAGACCCGCGGGTGCGCGGCATTGTCTTCACGGGTTCGGTGGTGACGGGGCGCAAGGTGCTTCAATCTGCGGCGCGCAATATTACGCCGGTGGTCTCGATGGAACTTGGTGGCAAGGCGGCTTCACTGGTCTTTGTTAAGGATGCATCGGAGCTGGATGGCCCTGCGGGCGGCGCGGCGGGTGCGATGGCTTGGAATGCTGGGCAATCGTGCGGTCAGCGTTCACGTTGGTATGTGCGCCGTGATCTCTATGAACCCTTCATTGAAAAAGTTATCGAGCGTGTGCGTGGCTTGCGGGTTGGTCCATTCACTGAACCTGGCGTTCAACTCGGTCCGCTGGTATCGAAAAAACATTACGACAATGTCATGAACTATATTCGTATCGGCATCGAAGAAGGCGCGCGGCTGATCGCGGGCGGAGGACGTCCGGAAGGTGTCGGCGATAAAGGCTACTTCGTCGCGCCGACTGTTTTTGCTGACTGCAACAATCGTATGCGCATCGTCCGCGAGGAAATCTTTGGACCCGTCATTACGATCATCCCCGTGGATAGTCTTGATGAAGCGCTCGCGCTCGCCAACGACAACATGTTCGGACTTTCTTCTGAGATTTGGACGAGCGATATCACCATTGCTCATTCGGTCGCTGCCAAGCTGGATGTTGGTCATGTCACGATCAACGGTTCCGCCGCTTTTGGTTTTGAAGTTCCGTTTGGCGGCGTCAAACAAAGTGGTCTCGGTCGCGAGGGCGGACCGGAAGCAATATTGGCTTATACGCGTTTGAAGAATGTTTGGATCAATCTTAAGTAAATGAGGAATAAATGAAAATTGTTACCTTTGGGGAGATCATGCTGCGCCTTGCCCCACCTGGCTTTCAGCGTTTTACACAGGCGCGTACATTTGAAGCTACTTATGGCGGTGGCGAAGCGAATGTAGCTGTCTCACTCGCCAACTATGGCGAAGCAGTGGATTTCGTCACTCGTCTACCCAAGAATGAATTGGGTGATGCTGCGGTATCCAGCCTGCGTGGACTTGGCGTTGGAACGAATCATGTTGCGCGCGGTGGTGAACGCCTCGGGATTTATTTTCTGGAAGCCGGAGCCGCCCAGCGCGCGAGTAAAGTGATCTATGACCGTGCCGGTTCAAGCTTCGCTACCATTCAGCCTGGCACCATGGACTGGAAAAGTATCTTCGCTGATGCCGACTGGTTCCATTGGACAGGCATCACGCCCGCTGTTTCACAAGGCGCGGCTGAAGTTTGCCGCGAAGCCATACTCGTTGCTCGTGAAATGGGTGTGACCGTTTCAACAGATTTAAATTACCGTGCCAAACTTTGGAAGTGGGGAAAATCAGCCAGTGAAGTGATGAGCGATTTGGTAAGTATGTGTGACGTTGCACTTGGCAACGAAGAAGATGCAGAAAAAGTCTTTGGTATCCACGCTCCAGAAAGTGACGTGACCTCAGGTAAGGTGGACGCTGACCATTATCGCTACGTTTGCGAAAAACTAGCCGAGCGCTTTCCATCACTCAAGACGATCTCTATTACTTTGCGCGGCTCGCTCTCGGCGAGTCACAATACTTGGTCTGGTGTTTTGTGGGTTCGCCCTGAGCGGAGCGAGCCGCTAGGCGAGCAAAGTCGAAGGGCAGGTTTTTATGTTGCTCCCACTTATGACATCCTACCGATCATTGATCGTGTGGGTGGCGGCGACTCTTTCATGGGTGGTTTGATCTATGGCTTGCGCAAATATCCAATAGATCCGCAGAAGGCGTTGAACTTTGCCGCGGCAGCCGCGTGTTTAAAGCACAGCATCATTGGCGACTTCAATGCGATTAACGTTGCTGAAGTCGAGACCTTAATGGGTGGCGATGCTTCGGGTCGCGTTTCAAGGTAACCACACGTAGGGGCGCAGCAATGCTGCGCCCCTACGATCGAAAAGGATTTCCTATGGCTCGTTTTATGCGTTTAGATGTTACGAATACCCTGCTTGACATCGGCATCTTGCCGCTGTTTTATAACGGCGAAGTGGGGACTGCGATCGAACTTGTCAATGCCTGTGTCCGCGGTGGAGCACGAGTAATTGAATTCACCAATCGCGGTGAAATGGCGTATCCCGTTTTTACCGAGTTGGTTAAATATTTTGCCAAGGCAGATCCATCTGTGATTCTAGGTATCGGCTCGATTCTCGATGCCCCTACTGCGGCATTGTTCATCGCTTCAGGTGCTAACTTCATTGTTGGACCAAGTTTCAACCCGGAGATTTCACGCTTGTGTAATCGCCGCAAGATTTTGTATTTACCTGGTTGCTCCACCGAGAATGAAATCACAACAGCCGAAGAATTGGGGGCTGAGATTTGCAAGATATTCCCCGGTGAATCAGCGGGCGGACCAAGCTTTATCAGCGCGGTGATGGCGCCCTGTCCCTGGCATCGCTTGTTGCCCACCGGCGGCGTGGACGCGACGGAATCCAGCATCCATGAATGGATTAAAGCTGGAGCCGCTGCCGTTGGGCTTGGCAGCAAGCTCATCTCCAATCAAGCGGTTAAGGATAAAGATTATGATGGCATTACTGCAAAGACTGTACAGTGTGTAGGCTGGGTTCAGTCAGCGCGTGGTGTGTCACTCTTTAGTGGTGTGGAGCACATTGGATTGTATGCGCACAAATCTGAACCTGCGACTCTCAGCGCTTGGTATGAGCAGACCTTTGATCTAAAGAACAAGGAAGGCAACAGCTCGTTTTTTGTATCAGGCTCCGGGGCGGGACGAATCGAAGTTCCCAAAGTCAGTGCAGATGCTCAAGTGCATATCGCTGTCCGTGTTACCAACTTTGAAGCCGCGGTAGCGAATCTGCAAGCCAAAGGAATCAGCTTGAAAGATGTCTCCATCAAACCCGAATCCAAATCTGGCTATTTGGATATTGCTGACCCAGAGGGCAATTTGGTCCATTTAATCTGGCTAAAAAATATATGATTGTGTACACCCCTGCCCATGTGGACATTTTGGAGACTCTCAAAAAGCCTGTACCTGTGCCCCTGCCGTAGTGACTAAATACCAAAAACGCATCTCCGGTCCATTGCTCGACCGTATTGATATCCGCATCGAGGTACCCAGAGTCGATTACGAAAAACTGAGCGGCAATAAACTCGGCGAAACCAGCGAGACCATCCGCAAGCGTGTGCAAACCGCCAGAGATATACAAAATCAACGCTTCGCCAACTCCACTGATATCATCTGCAACGCAGATATGCGCATCGGGGAAGTCAGACAATTTTGCCAACTCCAACCCGAAGGTCAGAGCTTGATGCGGGCGGCAATGAGTCAGCTCAATTTGTCAGCACGTGCCTATCATCGCATTTTGAAATTATCGCGCACCATCGCGGATTTGGTTGGGAGCGAAGAGATCCAGTCCCCACATCTGGCGGAGGCGCTACAATATCGTCCCAAGATTATGATGGGGTGATAAATAGGTAATGTTTTTCTCCTAAAGACTTCTAGATATCCTCATCATCACAACACTGACGGCACCGACCCACACGAGCAACATGGGCAGAGAAGCAAACAAGACAGTGGTGAGCAGGGAGTTGGCGAAGGCGAAACTGAGTCCACCGAGGATGAGGGCGATGGTGAGGAGAATTCCGAGCCAGTTGATCCATGCTGGGATGAGGCGGGTGCGCAAGCCAAGCATGGATGTGGAAATACTCAGCAGCGCCAGCGCCATCAGCTTGAAGGTGTCTATCTGATTGACCAGCACCAGCAAGGTGCGGAAGGGAGTTTCTGCCGAAGCGAGCAGGTCTGAGTTCACGAGAGTTAGCTGAACGCCTGTTTGCACCAGTGAAATCGTGCCTGCTACCACGCCTGCGCTCAAGAGCACGCGAGCAAGAGTCTTTTCCTCTGCGGATAGAAACAGGCTGGATACCGCAACCGCAAACAGGAGAATTGCAATGCCTGCAACAGCGTCAATGAGATAGACCTGTATCAAGCGTGCCAGTTGATTGGCAAGAAGGACTTGCTGAAGTTCCGCATTGGACATGGATGGGGAGAGCGTCCCTGTGGGGATCAATAGTCCGATCACCCATACTGTGACATAGAGAAAACCGAAAAACGCGAGCAAATTTCTTTTGTTCATTACTGCCTCCAGATGATCATCAAAATTTTGTTGAGAATGTAGATACCGCCAAAAGCGACGGTCAGATCGACTTTACCTGTGCTGTATAACGCCCAACATGTAAGACCGAATACAACGAGTTCGAGCAGGAATAACCAGGGTTCATGCAAACGCATGGGAGACTTTGGCGCGAGAAAGGTTCCCCACACCACGGCGAACAGGAGGGGAGCGCCCAAGCCCAGCAGGATTTTCGTGAAGGTGTTGCTACCTGTTTGGAAGCCCCAGTATCCGAAGATGGCGAGGATACAAAGTTCGAGCAAAAAACGAAGTCCGATATTAATGAATTTAAGTATTTCCATGGGTTTTCCTTTCAATGAATTTGAGTTTCAATCACTTTGTTTCGAAAACGAAGAACCACGAGCCAGCATATTGTTATGTTCAACAAACCAACCAATGCAGGCAACATCAAATCTGTCTGTTTCGGAAAAATGTTTGTAAATCGAGACAAGGAGGTGAAATAGATTGCGAGCGCGACGGCAATTGCAGAGAGGATCAATCTTTGAAACGGCATGCCAAGTTTCAATCGCACAGGGGCGATGAAGGCAAACATCGCAATGGTTCCAACCATCCAGAAACCCAGAACCCAGATCATGTGGATGAAACGAATCTGCGGGTCTGTGCGCCATAACATGAAGTACAGTGCTGCAACGATTGCCATCACCACCCAAGGAATGGCAAGTAGCAGGTTTGCGATTCGACGCAGTCCCCGCGAATCGAATTGTTCGATCAAGACGGGAAGGAAATCAGACAACCTGCTCATCTTTATTTCTTTCAACATGCTCGTTGGGGAACTTCAGCTTCACACACAAAATCGTCAAATTGAGATTGTGAGCGCGGAACAGCACTCCCATCAGCGCGGCTTGATCGGGCAACTCGCCAACCAGCAGCGTATTGCCGTCATCGTCTTCAGCGTGTGTCAACTCTGGGAACCACGCAGCCTGCTCCAGGTCCAGTTTGCCGCGCAGGCGGATCTTATAGATAGTCGGGCGTTGGTTAGTGTTCATATCCCCATCTTATTCACCAAGGCAGTTCCCTTCATCTCCCAATGGAGGTATTTGTGGATACAGGTTCTCCCCGCTGAAATACCTCCTTCGGGAGATGGAAAAAGAAACCGCCTGCCCTACACTGGACGGCAAGGAGAAAAAAAACATGAAAAAAATAACTTTTGCTTTAATCGTGTTTGTGTTCGTTCTTTCTGCTTGTGGTGTGACGCCCCCGCTTGTGACGGGTTCAGGGAAAATGGTCACCCAAACCTTTGACGTGCAGGGCTTCGACCAAATTCGACTCGGCACATCGGGTGTGTTGTACATCGAACAGGGCAATGAGTTCAGACTAACCATCGAGACCGATGACAACATCCTTCCTTTGCTGAGCGTGGAAGTTGAACAAGGTGTTTTGACCATCCGCACCGAACCTGCCACGACCATACTTCAACGAGAAACGTTGATCTACCGCGTCACACTCCCTGAATTAAGCGCACTCGACCTCTCTGGTTCGGCGGAGATTCGTGTGGAGAATTTTGAAGCACAGTCGTTGAATGTGAATGTCAGCGGCTCGGGCGATGTGATATTCATGGATCTCGATACCAACTCTTTCTCGTCCCGCATCAGCGGCTCGGGCAATGTCACAGTGGAAAATCTCACAGCCCAAACCGTCTTCAGTGAATTGAACAACTCGGGCGAAGTGCGCCTGGTCGGCACAGCCGACTCGCATGAAATCAAAGTCTCTGGTTCGGGCGATGTGTTTGCGGATGAATTCAAAACCTCCAATGCGCAGGTCACTGTCAATGGCAGCGGCGATATCAATCTCTGGGTGTTGGAGAATCTGGATGCCATCATCAGTGGCAGCGGCAACGTGCAGTACTTCGGCTCACCCCAACTGACCAAGACCATCAGCGGCGCAGGGGATCTAACATCACTGGGCGATAAGTAAATCAACAGGAGGCGGACTTTATAAGAGCCCGCCTCCTTTCTTTGACATGAAGTTGATCCCGCCCGAAGGAGCGAATATGAAACCCCTAGATTTGATCTTCCTACTAATCGCCATCTTTGTAAGTATCATTCCCGTCCACGCTCAATCCATACCGACATTTGATTCCGTTGATTGTCCCATGCCCATCCCTGATGGCGCGACCGTCGTTTGCGGCGTGTATCAAGTTCCAGAAAACCGAAGTAAGCCCACTGGACGAATGATCCGAATGCCGTTCGCTATCCTGAAGAGCCAAAATCCCAATCCACAACCTGACCCTGTGGTCTTCGTCTCCAGTGGCGGACCTGGCGGGAGTTCGCTCGACGCACTGGCGGCATATGTCAACTCAGGGTATTTACAGGAACGCGATTTCATCTTCGTGGAACAGCGTGGCAACAAATATGCCGAGCCTGCGTTGGAATGTCCTGAAGTGCAGATGGCGATGTTTGCAAATTTCAGCACGGTGGATTCTCGTGAAATCGAGATCGCCCGCGAAGTGGACGCGGCACGTATGTGTCGTGACCGTCTGCTTGTACAAGGGATTGACTTGAGCGCTTACAACAGCGCCGAAAGCGCCGCAGACCTGGAAGACCTGCGCCAGTTGCTTGGCTATGAACAGTGGAATCTCGTCGGCGCTTCATATTCGGCGCGGCTGGTGTTGACGACCATGCGCCTTTACCCTGAAGGGATTCGCAGCGTGGTTTTGGATTCGGTCTATGTGCCCGAAGTCAACGCCTACGAACAACGTGTCCCAACCCTGGCGCAGGCGCTCGAAACACTTTTTGCCAACTGCTCCGCTGACGTGGGGTGCGGGACAGCTTATCCGAACTTAGAATCACATTTCTATACGGTCATCGAACGCATGAACAATGAACCAATTGCCGTGGATGTCAGCCACCCCATTACTGATGAAGTTGTTACGCTCCAACTGACTGGCGACGACATGGTTCTTGGAATTTTCAACGCGCTTTACCAGCGCAACACTATTCGATTCCTGCCATTCATCATCGAAGAACTCTATCGCGGCAACACAGATGTGATCGAACCCGTGGCACAGGAAGGCTTCAAGAATATATTCTCGCGTGCGCAAGGCATGTATTACTCGGCAGAATGTCGGGAGGAATTTCCGTTCAATGACTCTGAAAAGCAAAAAGAGTTTGCCAGCCAGTATCCTGCCCTGGCAAATTTCATGCCATCCATCTCCGAGCCTGTCATTTGTGAGATGTGGGGCGCAGGCGTAGCAAATGTAAGTGACAATCAAGCCGTGGTGAGTGACATCCCTTCATTGGTATTGGCAGGCGATTATGATCCCGTCACGTCGCCCGAGTTCACTCAAGCCACCACGGACAATCTCTCGAACAGTTACTTCTATCAACTTCCCCATTTCGGTCATGCTGTACAAGACCAGAGCAACTGTGCCAACCAACTGGCGGTGAGTTTTATTCAATCCCCCACACGCGAACCTGATACTGCCTGCCTGCAAAACTTATCAAGGCTGGACTTTGTCACCGTCGACAGCGATATTCTTCCGACCCGATTTGCCTATTGGGTGAACCGCGAAATCTTGCAAGCAGAAAATCCTTTGCTGGCAGCGAGTATTGCGCTTTTCATTTTGAGCTTTGTAATTCAATTGTTGGTGTTTATTGTAAACCTCAAGTCAATGCGTTCATTGGCGGAGATTCTCCCTTCCTGTACCGCCATTCTCAATGTTGCCACCATCTTCTGGTTCTATCGAATTGTCACTACCATCGATGTCACCCTGCTTGGCTTCGGTCTGCCTGCTTCAGCAGCGCCGCTGGTCGGATTATGGATCGCTGCGGGTTTGTGTATTCTTGTTTCCATCGCCGCGCAAGTCAAAACGCGTACAGCGCTTTCAGTCATCAGCACAGCCGCAAGTGTGGCGCTTCAGGTGTTGGTCTGGGTGGTCAGATAATACTCAACTCGCGCGCTTTGCTTGCCGCCTTCACGCGGTCATCCACATTCAACTTTCCATAGATATGCTTGACATGCGTCTTGACCGTGCCAACCGAAAGAACAAGTTTCTCCGCAATTTCAGGGTTCGACATTCCTTCGGCAATCAACTTCAACACGTCGATCTCACGATCTGTGAGAGGCTCGATCAATGCGGATTGGTCAATATGCACAAACTTGCCAAACGCAGAAAGCAAATTTGCTACAAAATCATCCTTGCGTGTTTTCTGAATCTGCGCGAGAAGATTTTTCATCTCTTCGCCTTCATCGAGAAAGACGCGCACATAGCCGTTCGCCTTGCCGATCTCCAACGCTCGTTCAAGTGTTTTGAAGGCAACGGACGACTTGCCTGCCTCCTGCTCCATCAACGCGTGGACGATGTGCAGATCCATCTCGTATTCGAGGTACCCCGCCTCACACGCCAACCGAACCTGCTCCTCCACCAGACGGCGACTCTCATCCCAAGCCTTTTGCCGCGCCAAATAGCGGACTTGCAACAACGTCTGCAAGCGATATGGGAAAAATAACTGCTGCTGGGGTGGACGATACATCCGCGCGTAGGAATCGAAGGCAGTCCAATCTTTGAGCCTGAACATCAACTCGGCACGGACAGCATGCGCCCAATCGATGGCGTTGGTCACCCCGCCGCGGTCAGCAAGAGCTACCAGGTCATCGGCAGCTTTACGGGCAGCGGATTCGTTCCCGTTAAGCAGCTCGAGTTTGGTCAACAATACATACAGGCGTAAACCGACATCCGGCATGCCGCCGGTTTGAGTTTCCAAGTCCAAAGTCTGGTTGGTTTCTAGCCAGGCATTTTTCAGGTCGTTGACCAGGTAATGCGCCCTTGCCTTGTTGATATGTACCCAGCCGCGAACAAGGCTTGTGCTGGTTTTTTTACGTAATCCATTTGCCATTTGCTGGCTGAACGATAATGCGCGTTGCAGGTCGCCTCGATCAAAGATCAGTTGGGTCATCGCACAGGCAGCCATTAAGGCAGTAACCGGATCTCCACCTTGCTCACATAAACGAATGGTCTCTTTGTATGCGTTCTCGCCTTCGATCAGATCACCCGATGAATGCAGGGAAATGGCGAGGCTCATGTTGGCGAAACCGCGCCAGAGCGAATCGTCAGCGGAGAGTTGACTCAAGGCAAGGCTGGCAAGCCGAACGGAGTCTGAGGCGTCGTTATCCCGAATGCGGACGATAAAGCTGCGGATGACGTTGAAGCGTCCCAGCGCGGAGTCCGATTCGATCCCCACTTGTTCTTCAGCACGGTCAAGCAATGGAAGAATACGTTCACTGCCATAACCAAGCCATAGCCACGTCCAACCAAGAAAAGCGCTGAGAGCAGGGTATTTTGCAAGGATAGGTTCGGGCAGGGACTCAATGCGGCGCATCAGACCCGTGAGTTCCGCCTGCCCCCAGGTATGAGCAATGGAATGCTCCACCAACGAAGCCACACGTTCAGGCTCATCCGCCGCGATCCAGTGACGAGTGGCATCGAGTGTGAAATTGTTTTTCTCGAACCATTCCGCAGCGCGATGGTGCAGGTCTGCGGTTTCCGTTGAAGCACGACGTTTGAGCAGATCTGCAAAGAGATGGTGATAACGATACCAATTTGATTCAGAGTCGAGCGGAATGATGAACAGGTTAGCGCGTTCCAATTCCGCAAGCAGAGATTCCGATTGTTCACTTTGTAGAACATGATTGCACAATGAGGCGTTGAAGCGTTCCAAGATGGAAGTCTTCAACAGAAAATCGCGCAGGGACTCGGGCTGGCGCGAAAGCACTTCATCGGTAAGATAGTCTGCCACGTAGCGGTTGCTGCCCGCAAAAGCGGAAATAATCTCACTTGGATTTGTGGATTTTTGCAGGGTGAGCGCGGCGAGTTGCAGTCCCGCCACCCAGCCTTCGGTGCGCGCTTCCAATGTGCGGATATCTTCAGCACTCAGCGAAAGCCCCATTGTTTGATTCAGGAATTGCGCCGCTTCTTCTTCAGTGAAACGCAAGTCGTCGGCGCGGATCTCTGTCAACTGTCCGCGCACGCGCCAGCGCCCGAGCGGCAGCGGCGGGTCCGCGCGGCTGATGAAAACAAGATGGATGTTGTTGGGAAGATTGTCGATCAAATAGGCGAGCGCGTCATGGATGGGCTGGTGTGTGATGTGATGATAATCATCAAACACCAAAACAACACCTTTGCTTGAAAATTCAGAGAGGTCGTTGATGAGGGCGACGATCAACTCACGGGGAGCGGAAACTGCCGCTTCGAGTAAAGACTTAAGCAATGGAACAGATTCGATAAGCTCGAATGCAGCCGCGATATAAGTAAAAAAGCGACCTGGTTCATTATCGTCTTCGTCCAATGAATACCAAGCCACTTTTTTATTTTGCTTATTCGAAATCCACGCCGAAAGCAGCGCCGTTTTTCCAAACCCAGGCGGAGCGGAGATGATGGTTACCCTGCCGTTTATGCCCGCTTGAACACGATCCATCAAGCTGTGTCGATGAACAAATCCCTCTGCTGGCAGCGGCGGATATAGTTTCGTTAACAGGATCGAAAACGGCATAGAGGCAATTATAAAGGTGAAATTTCCCAGTTGTTGGTACGGTTGTTGCAAGGCAAAACAGATTACAAGTTATGATTATCGATTGCGGATACCAAGATTTGCAACCGCAACCTGATCCGTCCGGCGGGGTACATATCTGGTATACGGGTATAAATTCAGTCCTTCCCGATTTATAGTCTATTGTGTACATTTCTGCCCATGTGGCTTTCATGGAGATTCTCAAAAGCCCTGCACCTGCGCCCCTGCTGTCGTCACCAAATACCAAAAATGCATCTCCGGTCCATTGCTCGACCGCATTGACATCCACATCGAAGTCCCCAGAGTCGATTACGAAAAACTTAGCGGAAATAAGCTTGGTGAGTCAAGCGAGATCATCCGCAGGCGCGTGCAAAGTGCTAGAGATATTCAAAACCGCCGCTTCGCCCATTCCACCGACATTGTTTGCAACGCAGATATGCGTATTGGCGAAGTAAGGCAATTTTGTCAGCTTCAACCCGAAGGTCAGAGTTTGATGCGGGCGGCAATGAGTCAACTCAATTTGTCGGCGCGTGCCTATCATCGCATCCTCAAATTATCTCGCACCATCGCGGATTTGGCAGGGAGTGAAGAGATCCAGTCCCCGCACCTGGCAGAGGCGCTGCAATATCGTCCGAAGTTGATGATAGAGTAAATAAGCCATTTTCATTCGCAATCCGAAATACGACTTCTTCCACTTGGGCGAATTGGCATTTAAAAAGAACATATGACAAAAATTACCCGAATAAGGATTTTGGTCAATTGTTATTCAGGGTAAAAAACGCTACAATTTTGAGGAAAATTCAACAAAGCAAGGACTTGCCTAATCAAAAGCAAGAACTATGATTCTTCTCCATTTCTTTTATGGCTTGGCATTTGAAGGTCTGGGGCTTGCCGCGTATTTGCAGTTGAGAAGGGAAGGAGATTTTCCTTTAAAAAAGGAGTTGCCGTGGCTGGCTTCTTTTGGCTTTGTTGGAGGCGCTGCCGGTTGGCTCGATATGTTCCTGACCAGTGGCACACTCGATGAGATCGCAAGTGGTCTGAGCATCGTGCGCATCATCGTCCACCTCCTGACCGGGTTGCTACTATTGCGATTTGGTTGGGGAATGCTCAATAACTTGAACCCACTCCCCGCTTGGAGCATTTTCATCCCCGGGATATTGATCGTCCCGATCGCGTTCGTCATCACATATGCGGTGACTACGTTCATAACTCCTTCCCCAATCGCAATCCCGATCGAAATCTGGACCCGTTATCTGCTCTACATGCCGGGCAGTTTTCTCGCTGGGATCGGGTTCCTGCGTCAATGGTATGCGCAGCGAAAACTGGGTCTTTATGATGTTTCCAATTTGATGCTTGGAGCAGGGTTGGCTTTCCTCTTTGAAGCAGTGGTGATGGGGTTGATCGTACCAGCCGCACCTTATGGACCGGCTTCCTATTACAACTATGACCGTGTAATCCATAACGCTTTCAGCGGGGAAAGCATTGAAGTCAGCGAACAATATGGTCTGACAGCCTGGCTGGACTATCAAAGCGTCCTCAACACAACCGGTATCCCGATCGAGATCTGGCGCTTGCTCTCCGCGGTGATCGTCACCTATTTTGTTGTGAAAGCATTGGATGTCTTCGAAGCCATTCGCAAACGGCAGATGCGCGAACTGCAAGAGGACCGCGACCACGCCCAAAGAGAAGCGTTCGAAGCCCAGATCCTTGCGAGACAGACAACTGAAAACTGGACGAATGCGCTGGTTAATATCAGCCGCCGCATTGCCGAACTCGAACACGTGGATGACATTCTCGTCTATATTGTGGAGATCGTTCAACATTTGCTGCGAACCAACTTTGTCGGTGTGGCGATCCAAAGCCAGGAAAATTCAAGCCTCGAATTAAAGTGCTATTCGAATGGCAGCAGCATTCATCTGGTGGCAAATGTCCCGGTACCCGTCGCCAATCTCCTCATCCAGGATGTGATGCGAAGCTCCAGTTCCTATCGTTCGCTGGGCAGTGAAACCGTTGAAATGTTCGATGGCATTTGTTTCTTCACGAACGAACTTGCTAGGGCCGCAGTCGTAGTTCCGCTTAAATTGGAAAATACAAATATTGGCGCGTTGTGGATCGCGCGTTTCAAAGATGACCCCTTTTCTGAGACTGATATGATCTGGCTGGAAAGTATGGCAGACCAGGTGGCGATCGCCATTCAGCACGGGTTGATGACCTCCCAGCTTCAATCGTTCTCCATTGTACAGGAACGCGGGCGTATTGCTCGTGAAATGCACGACGGGTTGGCGCAGGTGCTGGGATATTTGAACTTGCAAACCCAAACGCTCGGCTCGCTGCTCAATCAAGGCAAGGTAGATAAACTCCAAGCCGAATTGACGCAAATGCGGCAGGCGATCCAGACCGCGCATGCGGATGTGCGCGAGAACATTTTGAGTCTGCGCACCACGCTTGCACAGGAGAAGGGTTTGGAAGCAGCGGTGCAGGAATACCTGACCGAGTTCGGCATTCAAATGGGGATTAAGACAAATTTCGTATTTCAGGTGGAGGGAGAATTGAATCTCTCGTCCATCGCAGAGGTTCAACTCACCTGCATTTTACAGGAGGCGTTGACGAATATCCGAAAGCATGCCCAGGCTTTAGAGGTAAAGGTGGCAATAAAGAAGGAAAATCATGGGGATGGCAATCGTATACATATGCTGATAATGGATGATGGTGTCGGATTCCAGGCAGCAGGCTCGAAGCGCAATTTCGGCTTGCAGACGATGCAAGAACGGGCTGAAAGCGTGGGCGGTGAATTATTCATAAAGTCTGGCAATGGAAATGGAACGAGGATCGAGTGCTTGCTACCCTGCCTCCAACCGGAGAGATTACAAAAGCAAAGCGTGGTGCTCCATTGAGAACCTTATGTTTTGAAATGAGAGAGCTGGCATGAACGTCCGCGAATGGGCTTTACCTGTTTACACAATCCTGATGCAATTGGCAGTTGGCGCATTTGCCATTCTATGGCTAATCCGCTATCTGGCTGGGTCTAAATTCAGCGCACAGGAAATCGACCACATCATTAGCAATCCAATATTGGTAATAGCCATCACAGCAGTGGTCGCCATGGGCGGCGCGCATTTCCATTTGAGCAAACCGTTCCATTCTTTTCTGGCGGTTTTAAATTTCAAATCATCGTGGTTGAGCCGCGAGATCGTTTTCTCGGTTTTGTTCTTCATAGCAACCATTAGCGTTTTATACTTGACCTATTTCCAAACACATCGCCGCAGGTTGATCTCCATACTCGGTTGGATGGCGATCATATTCGGTTTCATCCTAATCTACTGCATGGCACGCATTTACCTCATCCCCACCCAGGTGGCGTGGAACTCGACCACGGTCATCTTTTCGTTCTACACGACTGCATTGATGCTGGGCGGCATGGCAATTTCCACCTTAATGGTGCTGGATCTGAAATTTGCTGAGATCCAAAAAGCGGATGATGTAGATCTGCTCGCCCAAGTGATACGCTATTCCTACGGCGGGTTGACCGCGCTAACGGTTGTACTCGTTGCCTTGAGCCTTACTATCATTTATGTTCAGATACACCTCCTTACTCAGGGAGACTTGATTGCCCGCACCAGCCTGAGTCTGCTCATTGACATTTACCTGCCGCTCTTCCTACTGCGGCTGATCTTCCTTATCTATGCATCCACTTCTCTTATATACGCCGTAATAAGAATGTACAGACTGAAATCTCCCCCTCAGAATTTGATGATGCCTGTATATCTATCCTGTTTGTTGATCCTCGTAGGCGAGATCATCGGACGTTTCCTGTTTTATGCCACACACATCCGTGTGGGATTATAAAAATCGAATGGTGACAGAATGACTATCAAAGTTTTAATTGCAGACGACCATAAACTATTCCGCCAAGGGTTAATCGGCTTGATGAAGACCCGCGAAGACCTTGTTGAAGTGATCGGTGAGGCAGAAACGGGAGAGGAGTCCATTCAGATGGCAGAGAAGTTAAACCCCGACGTCATATTGATGGATATATATATGCCGCAGTTGGATGGACTCCAAGCCGCGAAGGAGATCCATCGCCGCTTCCCGCATATCGCAGTAGTGATGCTGACCTCTTCAGAACGGGATGGGCACTTATATGAAGCCGCCCAGATCGGCGTAGCGGGATATTTGCTAAAAAGCCTCGATGCAAATGAACTGTTCGATCTGCTGCGTGGCGTGACCAACGGCGAGACGGCCATGACACGCGCGATGGCATCAAAACTGCTCAAGAGTGTTGCGAACCGCATGGCAGATGAAGATAAAGGTGAACAATCCCTGACCGAACGGGAACTACTCGTGCTGCGTCTGGTCGCCAGCGGAGCCAGCAATCAGGAGATCGCCGACAAGCTGACCATTTCCGTCAATACCGTCAAAAGCCATATCAAGAACATTTTGGAAAAGCTTCAACTCGAAAACCGCACGCAAGCTGCCACCTATGCCTTGAAACATGGATTGGTATCGCCGCGCGACAATTAATATACATCATGAAAATATCGTTGAAAATTTGTTTTATTGCGCTCTTCCTCGCATCCTGTCAGAGTCACGCCCTCAGCACCACTGCAACGGTGATTCCAACCGACACTATTCAACCGACAGCAACGATATCGCCTCTGGTGCTAGCACGTCAGAAGGAACTCACATCGATCTGGGAGAACAGCATCCATGCGCAGGGTGCCAACTTGGTCAATTGCGACGATTGCCACCGCACAAAGAATGGCATCGTGTTGGAAGAGGTTTCATGGCGCAATCAGCAAACGGGTCAGTATGAAGCGGTCACCGGGTCGAATACTATTTGCAACCAATGTCATGCAGACGTATCCACCAGGCATGTCCACATGTCATTCACTTGTACTGATTGCCATGACCCTCACAAGGTCGAAGTCTCCTGTATGGACTCCGGCTGCCACACTGATATTCCAACCGTTTTCTTCGAACTTCCCGCCACGCCAACGGGAGGACACCCCAACAGCGGGTCATCGTTTTGTGGTGGCACGAATTGTCATTCGGTGGCCACGGCTGTGGCGGAAACCACAGGAACCGTCCACGGTCCTGAACATGCCCATGTGACCTGTGAAGCCTGCCATGACGCCAGCCAGTTACAGGTGGGACCATCGCCTGAAGATGGATATTGGGTGCTCTGGCAGGAAGTTGAAGCCAATGGATCGATTTTCACCGAACCTCTGCATTCTCACGATATTCAACTCGACGTGGATTGTGCCCGCTGCCATTTTGAAAATAATTCCTGGGGTTTGCCCCTGATAACTGGACAAGAAGCCGAAGACTAGTGCTTGTTTAATCACCCTTAAGGGTGACTCAAGAGTGCTCCAAGGTGGGATGATACCAGCGCACTGGAATGATATTCTGATGGTGAAAAATGACTCAAACTAGGCGTTTGTCGCCATAATCCCCATCAGGAGAGTGCTTATTGCAAAGAGAACCGAATCTGCTTCATGTCCCATGCCATTTGGCATATCACTTTTCCAAACCATATCGAACTTCCAACCATTAATGGAGGAAAGCATGACCCAAAATAATTTCCTCACCAAGGCACTCAATGACACCGTGATGACTCGGCGCAGTTTCCTTAAGTGGAGCGCCGCGATCGGCGGGACCGCAGCTCTTGCAGGCGGCGTCGATTACGGTCTTAAGGCGATCGAAGGTGCTGCTGCGGCAGGTGAGGAACAAACTCTCACAGTAGGGTGCTATCACAACTGCGGCGGTCGTTGTATTCTGGCTACCAAGGTGAAAGACGGCACACTCCTGCGCATTGTCCCTGATCCTACACCTATTGAGGATGAAACTCCTGAAGTCCCACGCGCCATCCCTTGCGTGCGTGGACGCTCCCAGATCAGGCGCGTGTATGCTCCTGACCGCTTGAAATACCCGATGAAGAGAGTCGGCAAACGCGGTGAAGGCAAATTCGAGCGCATCACTTGGGAAGAAGCGTTGGATACCATCGCCAATGAAATGAAGCGCATTAAGGAAACGTACGGAAACGAAGCGTTCTATTTCAATTATGCATGGGGCGTCACCTGGACTGGTCCTGACGGCTCTTCGATCATTCAAAGAATGTTGAGCATGTTCGGCGGGTATGTCGGCTATTACGGAACCTATAGCGAAGCCGCTTACGGCGTTGCCATGCCGTACATCACCGGCGGTTACGCTGGAAACTCCGCTGATGATGTGGTCAATTCCAAGCTTGTTTTGTTGCTCGGCGATAACTCGCTCGTCACCCGCTCCGGCGGCGATAACGGCGGGTATTGGTATATGAGAGCCGCGCAAAACGGCACAAAGTTCATCGTCGTTGATCCCATCCTGACAGATACTGTTGCTGCAACTCAGGGTGAATGGGTTCCAATCAATCCGGGAACCGATGTGGCTCTGATCGCCGCCATGGCGTATGTGATGGTCAAAGAAAACCTGTACGATAAGGAATTCATGGCGACCCACACCACCGGTTTCGACGAGAGCACCCTGCCCGAAGGCGCGCCACGCAATTCGTCCTACATGGCATACCTGATGGGCAAGGGTTACGACAAAGTTGAGAAGACTCCCGAATGGGCTGCAGCCATCACCGGCATTTCCGCAGAACGCATCGCGAATCTGGCACGTGAGATCGCGTCCGTAAAACCCTGTGCGATCATTCAGTGCTGGGGTCCGCAGAGACGCGCCTACGGCGAACAATTCGTCCGCGCAGTTCCCATCCTCGCTGCCATGACCGGCAACTTCGGCATCAAAGGCGGCAATACGGGACAACTCCCCGGCGGTGGATACTGCCCAATGGGCGGCATCCCGGTTCCTCCCAACCCTGTACAGGTCTCCATCCCGTGCTTCATGTGGCCCGATTTCGTCACACGCGGCACTGAGATGACGGTTGAGAAGGATTACATCCGCGGCGCGAGCACCGGCTGGAGCGCCAACGCTGGCGACACAACCACCGAGCAGGCGAACAAAGACCTCCGCTTGAAATCCAACATGAAGTTCATGTGGAATCATGGCGGCAACTGCATCATCAACCAGCACGCAGATGTCAACTACACCCGCAAAATGCTTGAGGATGACTCAAAACTGGAAATGATCGTCACCGTCGAAGTAGGTAACACCCCCAGCACCTTGTACTCGGACATTATCCTGCCCGGTACGACCGGTTTCGAAGTTGATAACATCATCACCGGTGAAGGTCATGGCATCAAGGGCAATCACGCCTGGGCGCTCTTCAATCACAAAGTCATCGAGCCGATGTTCGAAGCCAAGGACGATGTCTGGATCGCCGAGCAGCTCGCTGACCGGCTTGGGTTCGGCGAAGAATTCCGCGATGGTCACATTACCCGTGACGATTGGTTGCGGGATATGGTGGCTGGTGCTCAAGCGAGCGTCCCGGACTTCCCGTCCCTCGAAGAATTCAAGGAAAAAGGTTTCTTCAAGCTTCCGGGTGGCAAACCGTTCGTAGCGTTCGAAGCGTTCCGGGCGGATCCTGTGGCGAATCCTCTCGGCACAGCCACGGGCAAGATCGAGATTTACTCCCCCGTGCTGGCAAACTTGAAGAATGAGGAAATTCCTCCGATCCCGTCCTACATCCCCGAATGGGAAGGTGTGAGTGACCCGCTGCGCGAAAAATATCCGCTGCAGATGATGACCACGCACTTTATTGCACGTTCACATTCGACCTTCGAAAACGTCGACATCCTGCGCGAGGCGCATCCGCAATGCCTATGGATCAATGCACTGGACGCGGAAGAACGCGGCATCAAGAATGGTGATATGGTCAAGGTCTATAACGACCGCGGTACCGTTCATATCCCGGCGTATGTAACCAATCGTGTCCGCCCCGGTACGACCAACATGCCCCAGGGTGCTCACTTCACACCCAACGCCGATGGCGTAGACATTCGCGGCTGCGGCAACACGCTGACAAACTATCGCCCCACCCCGATGGCTAAGGGATTCACGGCACACACCAACCTGGTTCAGGTCGAGAAGTTATAAGGAGAATGAACCATGGCTAAACAACTTGCTTTTTACGTAGATTTGAATAAATGTTCCGGCTGCAAAGCCTGTCAGATCGCCTGCAAGGACAAGAGCAGCCTTCCCATCGGTGTCCGTTGGCGCCGTGTCTTCCAATACGAAGGTGGCGAGTGGATCAACCAGAATGGGCAAATGATCCCCAGTAATGTGTACGCCTACTCCGTTTCGTCCGCTTGTATGCACTGTGAAAAACCGATCTGCATGGACGTCTGCCCGACCAGCGCGATCTCCAAGCGCGATGACGGCATCGTGTTGATCAACGCCGACATGTGCATTGGCTGCCGCTACTGCTCATGGGCTTGCCCGTACGGCGCGCCGCAGTTCAATGAAGAACTGAACGTGATGACCAAATGCGATATGTGCCATGACCTCGTGGACAAGGGCGAACGCCCCGCTTGCGTGGAATCGTGCCCCTACCGCGCCATGGACTTTGGTGAACTGGAAGAACTTCAGGCAAAGCACGGTACGTTTGCAGACCCCGCTCCACTGCCAGACTCCAGCATCACCAGACCCGCCGTGGTCTACACACCAAACAAGGTCACCAAGTCGTCCGGCACTGGAAATGGTCACTTGATGAACCTGGAGGAACTCTAAAATGGATACTCGAGAATGGGCTTTGCTAGCCTTCACAATCCTCGGACAGACCGCAGCCGGTTTGATGATCGTCCTGATGATCGTGCGCACATTCATCGCCGCGAAAGTCGGTGGTGAACTTGCAGACCGTCTGACGAAGCTGCCGCTCTTCCTGGTGGTTCCCATCATGGCACTGGCGCTGCTCGCCTCCCTCTTCCACCTTGGCAGCCCACTACACATCGTCCGCGCTGTGCCGAACATCGACTCCTCATGGCTGAGCCGTGAAGTGGTCCTCGCTGTGACGTTCGTGGTCTTTGCCGCGATCTACACCTTCCTGCAATGGCGTAAAGTCGGCGGCGAAAGCCTCCGTGTGGTCATTGGCTGGATCACCGCTGTGATCGCCGCGATTTACATCTATGCCATGGGCATGGTCTACATGATCGCCACCCAGCCTGCCTGGAACACACTCGCCACACCGCTGACGTTCATTGCCGGTAGTCTGTTGATCGGCGCACTCGGCATGGCAGCCGGACTGGTCGCCGGGCATGCTGGACTCAAAAAAGAAGAGGCGATCGTCGTCAATACCGCCCTGCAAGGACTCGCCATCAGTGCCACCGTCCTGCTCGGCATCGAGTTCATCATCCTGCCGATCTACCTCGCGTACCTCGCCTCACAGGGCGGTGCGGCGCTGCAATCTCTGAACATGATGGTCGGCTCCTACGGTGTTGTGTTCTTCTTCCGCCTGCTCCTTCTGTTCGTCGGAGCGGGTGTAATGGCGACGTATCTCTATCGCAATGCCTCCGTCGCTGACAAAGAGAAAACACTTGCCACGCTTGCCTATGGCGCCTTCGCACTCGTGCTGGTCGGCGAAGTGCTGGGACGTTTCATCTTCTATGCCACGCACTACCGCATCGGAATCTAACCCGGCATAAGCAGTTCAATTATCGGGGGTGGGCACTGGCTCACCCCCGATTTGTTGGAGGTAAATGAAACTGCGAATCAATATCCTCTTTATACCGACATTGTTCGCTGTAATGATTATGGTGACGTTCAATCGCGCATCCGCCCGGACTGGGGAACTGGTACGGGTCTTTGAACTTTCTCCCAGCGGATACGAACGAGCGCACGCCCTCGCGTTCTCGCCAGATGGAGATCATCTTGCGGTCGGCGGTACCTCCGGCATTTATCTTTTTGATACTCAGCAATTATCTGAACCTGAATTTATTCAAACCGACGTCTGGGCGCGCAGCCTGCTCTTTCTGCCGCAGAACAACCAACTTGTGGCAGGTCTGTTCGACAACACCGTAAAATTCTGGAACATCACAAACCCCAGATCGCTAAAAACGCTGGATGCGCCAAATGGCTGGGTGCGAAGCATCGCCACCTCTCGTGACGGTTCGCTCATCGCCGCTGCAGCGGACAATGACACCATCCGCATTTGGCAAACCGGCAGTGATGAGTTGAAGCTGGTCTTGAACAATCTGACTGGCGTCCGAGTAGTTGCGCTTTCACCGGATGGAACAATGATCGCCGGTGCGCTTTCAGACAACACCGTCCGCGTGTGGAAGGTCTCGAACGGAGAATTGCTTTATACCCTCACAGGTCACAAAGATTGGCCGCGCTGTCTCGCCTTCTCGCCCGATGGACAAATCCTCGCCTCTTGCGGGTTCGACAGAACTATCCGTTTTTGGAATATCTCTGATGGCAGTTTGATGCGAGTGTTGGAAGGTCACAAATCCAGCATCTTGGGCATCGCATTCTCGCCGGATGGTCAGACCATCGCATCTGGTTCAGTGGACCAAACAGTACGGCTGTGGAATGTTAGCGATGGCAGCCAAATAAAGATCCTGCAAGGACATACAGACTTTGTCTACGCCGTGGCATACTCGCCGGATGGAAAAACACTCGCATCTGGCGGCGGGGACAACACTCTGCGTCTGTGGAATTTGGAAGACCTGACGGCTTATCCCGACGAGGCAGTCCCCGATGTCCCTTCGGATTGCCGTCAATGTCACCACCGCCGCGGACAGAACGAACCGGCGCGCGTCATTGACTTGAGCTGTGAAGCCTGTCATGCGGGCGGCATTGGGCTTTCGTGGTGTACGGCATTCCCTCGTTCCTCTTTGGCTGAGCAGACGCCAATCCACTACAACGCTACCTATGATGTCTCCGGCGTGCCCGTCAATCAGAGTGATGTTGCCATTGTGCTTGCATCACCGGGGAACGGCGAGACATTCTATGCAACGGGTAATTCTCTTGCGCCTGAGATCATCAGCGGCAGGGTGTTCGCGAAAGACAAAGAGAACATCACTGAGATCAATGTCCGCCTTGATATCGTCTCAGGTGAGCAGATAACCGCTTCGCTTGAAACCAACCCAACCACGAATGGCGATTTCACGTTCAACGTTGCCATCAATCCCAATTCACCGCCTTCGTATTCATCCAAACCTGCCACCCGGCAATGCACACAATGCCACGACGACTCGTTGGCACAAGCGGGCATCCCAACTGGGACAGTTAATTTTGTCGTCACAGCCAGTACTCCCGATGGGCGATTCGCAATCGATTCGCGCTGGGCGCGTGTCGATGCCAGCGGAAGCGCTGCCCTTCCCATTCAGATCGTCGACGCTGAAACGAATGAACCACTGAACGGTCTTTCCGTTGAAGCCACCACCATTCTGTATCAATGGCGTGAACGATTCAGCAACATAACCACCAGCGCAGATGGATTGGCGCAGTTGGAGCTGGAAGAGTTATCACAGTCACCCACAACTTACGGCCTGACAATCCCACCTCAGATTGTTAACGGAATACTGTACGTCAGCCCGGAAGCCGTAACTGTGAAACTGGCTCCCAATGCAGAAGAGACACCGGTCACTTTGAAAGCGCAAGCTATGAAGGGTCGTATCAATGGCAGCCTCTCTGCAGGGAATTCAACGAACCTTTGGGCAATTCAATTACCGGCAGGTCCCGTTTACCAGATCACGCCTACTCCTCAAAATTCATTTACATTCGAAGATATTCCTGTCGGGCAATATGTACTCACAGCAGATGTCTTTGCACTGGCGGAACAAGATCTTTTCGCTCCTTCACAGGAAATCGATCTATTCACATCGCCAAATACGCAAGTAGTGATTTCCCCCACTGCCGCGAAACCGTTGACTGGCTCCATCGCATCGGAAGATGGAAATTTCCTGCCATTCGCATGGATCAATATTGGTAACCGAGACATCTTCCAAGCGTCTGATCCTTCCTCGAGCGAGTTTCTAATTCCAAATCTGCCTGAAGCCGATTTCATCACCGCGTCTGCGCCAGGATTTTACGCCCTGCCAAAAGGTATATCTGATACAGACTCGGCTTTGAATTTTCAACTCGTACCCCGCCCTGAGACGCAATTCATCGCGTGGAATGATGGACAAGTCGTTTTGCCAGCTGAAACGCTCACCACAGTAGACGAACTGGAATTCGATCTGTCATCCGGCTGGCTATGGGGCAAGAGCAACAATGGCTCTGAACCGCTGACCATCCATCTGCCGAATCTGGATATCGAAATTACAAGTGGAAGTTTCGCTTTGGAATATCCCGCCGCAGGGATGGGCTGGCTGTACATCCATCAAGGTGAGGCACAAGTTTCGGGTCTCGCCGACCAGCCCCAAGTCACAGTGCGAGGCGGAGAGATGCTCTCGCTGACGGAAAATGCAAGTCCCATCCCGCTGGAACCATCTATCGTTATGGCATTACATCCCGCTTTGGAGAAATCGCCAGTTTCCGAAACCATCGAGCCGACGCTCGCCGTGAAGATCCAATCATGGCTGGCAAAGGCAGGAATTGGAGTTTTACAGATTATTACATTCATCACCTATATTCTCTCACTTGCAACCCTATCCGTTATCGCCCTTCGCAGTTTATTCTTATCTAGAAAGAAACCATCACCCGATGAGGAGAAATCAAATGCAGGCAAACACTATAAATGATCTGAGTTCCACCATCTTCGGGGAGTCGCTATTGTTCGGTTTGCTGGGAAAGCTCCTTTACGCCGATCTGGATAAGACCTGGCTTGAAACGTTGATCCGTGAAGATATTTTTAGCGAAGCTCCCTTCGGCGCTGAACAGGTGGAAATGCAGCACGGGATCGAATTGCTGCAACGCTGGGCAAATGAAAACCGCGGTGGGTTGGAAGTGCCGCAATTCAAAGCTTTACAAGATGACAACCTGCATTTGTTCATTGGGTTGAACAAGGTTCTCGCACCCATGTGGGAGTCGGTTTACTTTAGCGAGAAAAAATTGATATTCCAGGAACAGACCCTGCAAGTCCGCGAATGGTACGCGCGTTTCGGTTTGCAGGCGGAACGCATCAACAAGGAACCCGATGACCATATCGGACTCGAAATGCTGTTCATCGCGCATCTGGCTTCACTGGCATTACAAGCCATCGAACTGAATGACGAAAACAAATTGAACGACATCCTGCAAGCCCAGCGCGAATTTCTCTCCGAGCATCTTCTGCGCTGGGGACCGGTTTGGGCAAAGCTCGTCAAGCAGCATGCCGCCACCGATTTCTACCGCGGTATCGCGCATCTCACGCACGGCGCATTGCTCGCCATTGCCGAAACGCTTGAGATCAAAATGCCAAAAGAGGTCACGCTGTGAGTTTATTGAACGCCGCCGAACGGTTCGCTTCCATCGACCGTTCCCAGATCACTTTGGATCCGAAACGCTGCCTGCACGCGCAGGACCAGCACTCGGATTGCGCGGCGTGTTTTGAGATCTGTCCCGTTCAAGCCATCGTCATCGGCAATCCGCCGTCACTTGACTCGGAAAAATGCGAATCCTGCCTCGCGTGTTTGCCTGTCTGTCCAGTCGGCGCATTTCACGCGGATGACGATGTCGCTGATCTGTTGACCTCTGCTACGTACATCGAAGATCAAACCGTTGAACTTCTCTGCGGACTTCACCCCCACCCCGAAAGCGGCGTCGGTTCAGAATCCATCGGGATTCAAATTCACGGATGCCTCGCGGGCTTGGGGACTGGCGCTTTGCTGGCACTCTCTGCATTAGGAATAAAACGCCTCACCCTCCGCGCTGACAGTTGCTCTGACTGTAAGTGGCATTCGCTTCACTCGCAGCTTCATCTGCAAACCGAAAAAGCGACGCGCTTTTTATCGGCAAGTGAAAAAGACATCTCCATCACCTGCGTAGACGAGATCGAAACACCTGTGGAACGTCCGCTATGGGGCGCGAAGAATCCGCCGCTTTCGCGCCGCGACCTGTTCCGCATGATGGCGAAGCAGGGTCAAGTGGCGTTAGCGCGCGCAATGGAGAACGGTGTGACCGCATCCAAACGCCAGCCGGGCCGCGACAGATTGAGATTACTTTCTGCGGTTTCACACTTACCTGAATTAGCTTCGAGTGCCAGCTTGAATGAATTTAACTTCGCCACGCTCACCATCTCACAAGCCTGCACTGCCTGCGGCACATGTGGACGAGCCTGCCCCACCGAGGCGCTGCGCTTCGAAAAGAACGACGAAGCGATGACCTACCGCCTGACATTCTCGGCGCAGAACTGCATCGGCTGTAATCTTTGCGAGCATGTCTGCCAGGCGGACGCGATCACGTTGAACCATGTGCCGACCTTCGAAGAAGTTTTCGGCGCGAAAGAAGCTCAGGTCGTGGAATCAGGTTCACTGGTCCGGTGTGAACGCTGCAAGTCATTAATGGCAGCGCGTGACGGCGTGAAGGTATGTCCGCTGTGTGAGTATCGCCGCGCACATCCATTCGGCTCGATGATGCCGAAGAAAGTTTTACGAGAATCCCGCTCATGATCGTAGATGTGACAAGATCCAACCTGCCTGAGATCAAAAACCTGGCACTGCGCGAGTACGCGAATATCTACGTGCAGATCTATCAGGATTTCATGGATCAGGTAAAAGCGATGGGGCTCGAGGTCGAGAGCGAAGATACGACCGCGCTTGTGGCGGAAAAGACCGAAGCGCTGCGAAAGAAGAGCGCGACCGTCCGCAACGGCGACAAGAGCATTTACACCAACCGCATCTCGCCTTCGTGTGTCGCCTGTCAGACCGGCACGAACAGTTCGACATTTTTCATTTCGCTGAAATGCCATCGCGATTGTTTTTTTTGCTTCAACCCCAACCAGGAAAATTACGAATATTTCCGCGAACACACCCGTGACGTGGTCGCCGAACTCGACGACGCCCGCACATCGAAATCTGCTCTTGGGCACATCGCGTTGACCGGCGGCGAGCCGCTCCTGCACAAGGAAGAGACCTATCGCTTCTTCGAGCACGCGCGCGAACTGTATCCCGCTTCGCATACGCGTCTGTACACCAGCGGCGATCATATTGACCGCGCCACGCTGGAGGAATTAAAAAAGTCCGGCTTGAAGGAAATCCGTTTCAGCATCCGTATGCACGATCTCACCAAGGGACAAATGCACACCTACGACCGCATCGCCCTTGCACGCGAGTACATCCCGAACGTGATGGTCGAGATGCCCGTCCTGCCGAACACGCTGGAAGAGATGAAAGATGTTCTCCTTCGTCTCGAAGAGTTGGGTATCTTCGGAATCAACCTGCTGGAGTTCTGCTTCCCGCTCAACAACGTCGAGGTTTATCGCGAGAAGGGTTACAAGGTCAAGGCGCGACCGTTCCGTGTGTTGTACGACTACTGGTACGCAGGTGGACTTCCCATTGCGGGCAGTGAATCAGTCTGCCTGGACTTGCTCGAATTCGCACTTGAAAAGAAGTTGAAACTCGGCGTACATTATTGCTCATTGGAGAACAAACATACCGGTCAGCTTTACAAGCAAAACGGCGGACAGCGCCTGCCTGCGCGCATCCATTTTTCCCAGCGCGATTACTTCCTCAAGACCGCCAAGGTCTTTGGTGATGACATTCCCGCCGTGAAGCAAGTGTTCGACAAGGCAGGCTATCGCGAGTACGTCCTCAGTGAAGAACAAAACAGCCTGGAATTCCACGTAAACCAGATCAGCAGCTTGAAAAAGCTCAACGTCGATGTTGGGATTGCCAGTCATGTGGTCGAAATGCGCGAGAACGAACCGGTTCTGCGCGAGCTCAAAGTAGATATGACCACCCCACAAACTTTCCGTCTTTCGAAAGATATATAAGGAGAAATAACATGTTTCATCTTGGAACCACAGAATTGATCATCATCCTCGTTATCCTCATCCTCTTGTTCGGCGTGGGACGCATCAGCAAGATCGCAGGCGAACTGGGCAAGGGCATGAACAACTTCCGCAATGGGCTGAAGGGCGATGAAGAACCCTCCGACGCCAGCGAGAAAAAAGGATAGGCGTTTTCCGTGACCGCAAATGTGACCGCTGAAAAGAAGGACAAACGTAAATGGCGCGATGTATTTCGCGCCTTTGGGCGTGCCCATAAAAAAGCCAGCGTTCAACTGGAAGGTTCCGCGCCTCTGCTCAATCACCTCAACGAACTGCGGATTCGGGTCTTCAAGGCGTTCCTGGCATTGATGATCGCCACCGGCATTAGTTTCGTATTCTCCGAGCAGGTCATTGGCTACCTTGCTACGCCCATCGGCGGGATGTCAAAGCTCGTCTCCATCGAACTGACCGAGAATATCGCCATCTTCATGAAGGTCTCCCTGCTCGGCGGGTTTGTGCTTGCGATGCCGGTCATCGTGTATCAGATCACGGCATTCATCCTGCCGGGGTTGAAACGCAACGAGCGCGGCTGGCTGCTCGTCATGGTTCCATTCGCCACCTTGCTCTTCGCGGGCGGAGTCACATTCACCTGGTTCGTGATGCTGCCCACCGCCATCCCCTTCCTGACCGGCTTCATGGGCATCACCACGCAGGTACGCCCGGAAAACTATTTCGAATTCGTAACCAGCCTCATGTTCTGGATCGGCGTCTGCTTTGAAATGCCAATGATCATCATGTTCTTGGCGAAGTTGAAATTCGTCACGGCGAAACAACTCGCGAGCGGATGGCGCTATGCCATCGTGATAATGGCGATCGTCGCCGCATCTGTCACCCCGACAGTGGACCCGGTCAACATGGGCTTGGTCATGGCGCCGCTGATGGGGTTGTACCTTATCAGCATTGTTTTAGCCGCGATCGTCGGCAGAGGTTGACATGGATATTTTTGGGATCGGCGGCAACGAACTGATCGTCATCGTCTTACTGGCAGCCATCATCCTCGGACCGGAACGCCTGGCGCGTTCGGCGCGAGAGATCGGCAAGTTCGTCAAGAACGTAAAATCCTATTTCACATCGCTCTCCGGCGAGTTGAAAGCGGAGCTGGACATCCTCGACGAAATGGAAAAGGTCAAGAAGGATATGCTCAAATAAATCTTCTCATCCACTTGGGTGAGAGCCAAAATACCCCGGAATGATGATGTAGAAAAACACATCTACCGTTATCATAAAAACAGACGGAATATCGTCTCATAAAAAACCACTCCGATCCATTTTGCCTACCACGCAAGTCACGGCAAAGCGGACGGTCCCCGTAAAGGGACAAGGGTATTCCCGGAAACAGGGATGCCTCCCGAGATCCTGAATGCAAACGGGATCAAATTGAAAAGGAGCCAATGGCTGTGCAACTCTCTAAAAACTCGCCTGGCGCTCTGCTGGCGAGTTCTATTTCCCCTAATAACAATAAACCCAAACTGCAGTTGGTTACAGGTCCACGCGGGTCTGGCAAGACTCTCTGGTGCATGGACCTGGTCAGGCGCGCCCATGTCCGCGGATTGAACCTATGCGGGTTGATCTCGCCAGCTATTTTTTTAAACGATAAAAAGATCGGTATCGGTCTTAAGGATCTGAAAACGGGTGAACAGCATCGCCTTGCCTATCGCAAAGGCGACGAAAATGGTGACATCCAAACTCAGGATTGGCAGATGGTAGCGGAAACCATGGAATGGGGAAACTCGGTATTGGAACAGATCGAGTCCTGCGACTTGTTCGTTCTTGATGAAATCGGTCCGTTCGAACTCGATCATGGTATCGGTCTCGTAGCAGGATTGGAGATTATCGACAAAGCAAAGGATTTTCCCTGTGTAGTGGTCATTCGCCCATCATTGATTAAGAAAGCGCTCGCACGTTGGCATTGGGCAGAAGTGTTGGACGTCTCAACGGAGATAGCTTTATGATCCACATCCGCGATCTGACCGTCTCGTACGGAGCGAATTCAGTTTTACAAAACGTCACCTTCGACGTGCGCGCGGGGGAATGTCTCGTCATCACCGGAAGTTCAGGCTGTGGGAAATCCACGCTCGCACATGTGCTCACAGGACTCATCCCCCACTCCATCTCTGCTCAGGTCACAGGCTCGGTTCAGATCGCAGAGATGGATGCGCTTGCTTCTTCCGTAGACACCATCTCTCAAAAGGTCGGCGTCGTCTTTCAAAACCCGCGTACGCATCTTTTCCATTTACGAGTGGAAGATGAAGTTGCATTCGGTCCGCGCAACCTCGGCATGAGCGAAGAGGAAGTCAACACGCGCGTCGAGTGGGCTTTAAACGCCGTCGGGCTTGAGGACATGCGAAACAGCAAACCTGCCACCCTCTCCGGCGGGCAGATCCAACGTCTCGCCATCGCCGCCGCGCTCGCCATGAATCCAAAAGTATTAGTGCTTGATGAACCCACTGCCTCGCTGGATGTCCCCGGCACACAGAACGTCATCAGCGCGCTTGAAACATTGAAGAGACAGTATGGCTTGACCATCGTACTGATCGAACATCGTCTCGCCGAAGTGCGCAGGCTGGCAGACCATGTGCTCATTCTGGAAGAAGGTCGCATCGCCGCGCAGGGACGTTTTGATGATGTGCTCCGAAATCACGCCACACTTAAACAATACGGCTTACGCCGTCCCACCGCAGAAACGCTCACCGATTGGTCGCGCCTGCTCGTCTCCAACGGGCATCACCCCGACCACCAACAGCCGCTGCTAGACTTGCAAAACCTCACCGCAGGATATGACGGTCATCCCATCATTCACAACGTAGATCTTAAAATCTACGCGGGCGAGTTCGTTGCACTGGTCGGCGATAACGGCACGGGCAAATCCACGCTGGCATTGGCGGCGGCGGGTTTGCTCAAACCCATCCATGGCAATGTCACGGTCAACGGTACAGCCCGTCCGCGCCCCGGCTTGGATATTGCGCTGCTCTTTCAGAACCCGGCGGACCAGCTCTTCACCGACTCAGTGGATGAAGAAGTTGCTTTTGGTCCGCGCAACTATCGCAGGTTCGATGCGGACATTCACGAACATACGCTCACTAGCGCCGACCTGCATCACTTGCGCGCGCGCCGTCCGTTCACGTTGTCCATCGGTCAGCAGCAGCGCACTGCGCTCGCCGCATGCATCGCGCTCCGCCCCGCGCTCGTCATCCTTGACGAACCCACGCTCGGGCAGGATTGGCGTCACCTACAGCAACTGATGGATTGCCTTGTGCGCTTGAATCAACAAGGGACTGCCATCCTGCTCATTACGCATGATTACAAACTCGTCCATCACTATGCGAAACGGGTCATCTTGATGGAAAAAGGTCACCTCATTCTCGACGGGAAAATTGCTCCCGCTTCGAGAAGCAGAATTCACGCTGAGGAATTTGCTCATGTCACACCCTGATGCTTTGATCTGGGACGACCGCTACTCGAACAACATACGTTGGCAAAACCTGCGCTCGCCGCGCAATCTGGTCATCTCATATCAACACCTCATCCCACGCAGTGGACTTGTCCTCGATGCAGCTTGCGGCTCCACACCGACGGGACTGCATCTCGCCCGTCAGGGATGGCAGGTCATCGCTTTGGACGTATCGAATGCCGCTTTACGGATTGCTCAGTCCGAGGTTCAGAAAGAGGCGTTGCCCATCTCCTTCGCATTGATGGATTTAACAAATCCCTGGCTACCGTCAAATCGATTCGATGTCGTCCTGAATTTTTATTACCTGTCGCGCCCGCTCCTTTCCACATATCGCAAATCCATAAGGCGCGGCGGACTTCTGTTCTTTGAAACCTTCTTGCGCGATGATTCATTTTCAAGCGAAGTGGATGGAAACCTGCATCACTACCTGGAACCACATGAATTAAAAACTTCCTTCGCAGACTGGAACATCATCCACTACGAAGAAACTCAGCGAATCTCGCGTTCAACGGAACGCCGAAACAGATCGCGGCGCATCGCGCAGTTGGTGGCTCGCAAGCCTGATTGAAAGTACATCAAGAGGAAAGCAAAATGAAATTTACAACTCGTGAACTTGTGACGATGGCTGTCTTTGGCGCGCTGTGGGGGCTTGTGGAAATTTCGCTAGGATCGGTCTTTCACGCCATCGATCTGCCGTTGAGTGGCATGGGGCTGGCGGTCATGGGTGTGATGGTGGCATGTATCGGAAGGTTATTCGTGCCCAAACGCGGCTCGACGATTTTTATCGGCATCATTGCGATGGTGCTGAAATTGTTCAGCATCGGCAGCGCGGTCATCGGACCGATGGTGGGCATCTTCGCCGAAGCCTTAATCGCCGAATTGGTTTTGGATGCCTACGGAAAACCATCCACCCTTGCATTCATTTTTACCGGCGCAGGTGCAGCCCTGTGGACGCTGGTGCAGCCATTCGTGACGGGTGTGTTGTTGTTCGGACGCAACCTGCTGGTCATCTGGCTGGACGTGCTCGATATGGGCACACGGGTCTTCGGCATCCCGTATCAAGCCGCGCTGTGGATCGTGATCGTTCTGATCACAGTCCACTTGCTCTTCGGCGGCATCGGCGGCTGGCTGGCATGGAAATTAGGTCAGGTATTGAAAACTCGATTGGGCGGGGAAGTTTCCCAACCCATCGGATAATTCCAAGGAGAACACAATGAAACGTTTTTTGATCGTCACTTTTGTACTGGCGCTGGCTCTCACTGCTTGCGCTTCACAAACACAGGATTCCGCTGCACCCGTATTGAAAGTTTCGGATGGCAATGTTGAAAAGACCTACACCGTCGATGATCTCAAAGCCCTCGCTGAATCACAGGCGGATTTCAAAGGCGTCACTTATGTTGGCGTACAGCTGACCGCGTTGCTCGAAGATGCAGGCATCGACTCGAGCGCGCTCACTGTTGTCAAAGCCGTGGCGTCAGATGGCTTCACCGCCAATTACGAATCCGCGCTCTACAGCCGGGAAGATACACTGGTCGCCTACGCCACTGTGGATGGTCCGCTCGGCGAAGAGGATGGCAGCTTCCGCATGGTTTTGCCCGACCAGGAAGGCAAACTTAATCCGCGTAACGTAGTGGAGATCATAGCGATCCCATAAGTCCATGTGCAAAGAGTCGCCATGTTAAAACAAGCCCAACCCGCCGCAATTCAATTATCCACTCCCAAGCCATGGATCGGGAGCCTTGGGCATTTGAGTATTTTCCTTTGGGCATTGGTCATGGTCCTAGTCCCTTCGCTCGCAAAAGGAATAATATCGGCACTCTTTGCATTGGGTATTTTGCTACTTATTTATCCTGCCGCCGTGAAACGACTGGCACGTCCGCGGTGGCTGGTAATCTTCGGGATTTTGTTTCTCGTCAATCTGTTCTTCGGCGTCTCAGATCAAGTGCCTGATCTAAGCATTCTGGGTTTTTCTTTTTCATCTCTCAATATTCTCAGCAGTATTCAAATGACCCTGCGCGCCGCAGTCATTCTCCTCGCGGCAGATGGACTTTCGAGCTCGGTCAACATCGTGGAAGTAGCAGGTTTGCTTGAACGCAGCGGCATGCGCGGACTTGGTTTTTCCATTGGCGTGGCGACCAACCTTCTGCCCGACCTGCGTCAATCTGGCATGAACGCGTGGCACAGTCTGCGCATGCGCGGCGGATTTCATGCGGAATGCTGGCGCGGCATGCAACTGCTGGTCGTCACAGTCTTTTCAAACGCGCTTCGTCACGCCGAGCAGATCATCCTCGCAGCAGAGGTGCGTGCCTTCCAACCCGAACTCAGCCGCAACGTCCCACTGCGCATCGGCGCAATGGATTGGTGGCTCGTCGCCGGATCGTTCATCCTCGGTATCGTTTCGATCTTTGGATAGGAGTACAAAATGAACAACTTGTCTACGTTGCTTGAGATCTCCGCCGGTGATCATGACCATCTATGCCCACGTCAGATTCTCGGAGTCCGCATCGGACTCAGGGGAATGGGCTCATTGCAACTGGAAGCGAATCAAGGCTCGAAGCGATTGCTCGTCATCACCGAAACCGACGGCTGTTTCGCAGACGGACTCTCCGCCGCGACAAACTGCACCGTCGGTCATCGTACCCTGCGTGTGGAAGATTACGGCAAAGCTGCTGCCACCTTCGTGGACACACAAACGGGCAGAGCCGTCCGCGTTGCAAATGTCATCAACATCCGCGAGCGAGCCAGCGCCTTCGTCACGGATGAACCGCGCCATTACTTCGCGCAGATGCAAGCATATCAGAGCATGCCGGAAGAGGAATTGTTTACCATACAAGAAGTATGCTTGAATACAGCCATTGAGCGGATCGTTTCGCGCCCCGGAATACGTGTCAGTTGCGAAGTCTGTGGCGAGGAGATCATGAACGAAAGAGAAATTCTTCGTGATGGCTCAATTTTATGTCAGAACTGCGCAGGGCTTGGGTATTATCAGTCAAATTTTGAGATATGCTCTAAAAAACAATTTGTTGCTCATAATTAAACACGGAAAATATGTTTGATTGCGTACACCCCAGCCCATGTGGGTACGCAGGAGACGCTGTCAAACCCTGCACCTGCGCACCTGCTGTTGTCACCAAATACCAAAAGCGAATCTCCGGTCCATTGCTCGACCGCATTGACATCCACATCGAAGTCCCCAGAGTCGATTACGAAAAACTTAGCGGCAATAAACTCGGCGAAACCAGCGAAACCATCCGCAAGCGCGTGCAAGCCGCTAGAGATATTCAAAATCACCGCTTCGCCAATTCCACAGACATCGTCTGCAATGCCGACATGCGCATCGGGGAAGTCAGGCAATTTTGCCAACTCCAACCCGAAGGTCAGAGTTTGATGCGGGCGGCGATGAGTCAGTTAAATCTTTCGGCAAGAGCCTATCACCGCATCCTCAAACTATCGCGCACCATCGCGGACTTGACTGGGAGCGAAGAGATCCAGTCCCCACATCTGGCGGAGGCACTGCAATATCGTCCGAAGATTATGATTTAATTGAATAAAAGAATCAGCTTTTGGAGTCGATTCTATGTAGTATAAAAAACTGCGTTCTGCAGTACGAACGGGAGAGAAACGGAGGAGTGCAACATTTACGTTAACTAATTCCCGAATTAATGATGAGTTGGTAAAGTGGGAGTGTTCATTATTGAGGAGGAAGGAAATCGATGAAGGGCAATTTGCATTGGGAATAAGTCAACTTCATCAATTGACGTTGGTTGTAACAATAAGCGAAGAGGTGCAGATTCTTGAGTAAGGCATCGAGACGACGTGAAAAACAACGTGATTTTCGTGCCAGCCGTTTCAAATAATGTCGCAAATCTGCATTGACAGCCTCTACTGAATAGGTCTCCTTTTATCCGAGCGCATTATGTAGTGATCTCCAACGAACCGGACCTGACGCGAATCTATTTGGACACAAACCGGCTTCGGTATTTTTCGCAGACCCAAATGTATATGCTGCATGCAATGGGAGATGTTTTTACTTTCAACAAAATGGATCCGAAATTCGGGAAAATGGATCAGGAAAGCATGTCCCGCCGAATCAACCGCGCCATGGACACATTCCGCGTATTACAAAAATGATCCAGCGAAATTACAAATAACTTTGGAAAAAGCAACCTTAGCGATTGAAGTCCGTATACAATGTTAATTGTGATATGAAACACAATATAAGGTATTCTCTCCAATGAGACTCGAATTACGCTGGCTCAACTGTTTGTGGTTGATGGTTCCATTGCTGGCATGGAACATTGTCCTTGCTCCTGAAATAACCCTTGAAAAAGTTATTTCGGATGCCAACTCACCTGTCTGGTTATTGACCGCAGAGAACATCACAAGAATCATCATCTTTGCCTTTCCACTGATATTGCCTCTACGTGTTCAAAATAACATCAGCAAAAAAGGCTTAACGGTATACATTATCGGAACGCTCCTTTATTTCGCTTCCTGGATTCCCCTAATCTGGATGCCTGCTTCTGATTGGAGTGCCAGCACGATTGGATTACTTGCTCCGCGCCTCACTCCACTCCTCCCGTTCCTCGGCATTGCATTGATCGGTCACTCTGCGCCTTATGCTGTTTTCTCTGTCATATTCATCGCCCTGCATACCTGGCATGGGATACAAAACCTGACGCTCTGATACCTATTTCCTTCGGAGGGAAACATTCATGACACCAATTCTTATCGCACTATCCTACTGGCTCCACGCGCTGGCAACCGTGATCTTCATCGGACACTTCGTCCTGCTTGCCGTGATGTATCTGCCTGCCCTCGCGGATACCCCCGCTGCGCTCAGTGCAATCTCCAAACGAAGCCGCATATGGATGTATGCTTCTCTACTGGTATTCACCATCACTGGCGTGTACCTGATGTTCGTTGATCCAAATTATTTGGGAATCGGAAAATTCGACAACTTTTGGAGTGTGATGATGCTCATCAAGCACCTGCTGATCGTTGGCATGATCGGGATGGGCTTCTGGTTCAACACCAGCATGCGCGTCGGTCCGTTGATGAGTTCGAACATGGGCGCGGTTCAGGCAGTTGCCCGCTTCCGCTGGTATGTCAACGCAATGGCGATCTGCGGCGTACTGGTTTTACTGCTCACGGCGCTTGCACAGGTGGATTAAACAATGCCAGCCCAAACTATTTATCACCGCATGAAAAATCTCAACACCCGCATGATGGCGAACTACAAGCGCGGAATCGGTCCCACTCGCGTGGTGATGATCTTAACTACCATCGGGAGAAAATCTGGTTTGCTGCGCCAAACTCCGCTCCAATATGAGGAAGTAAATGGAGATTACTACATCGCCTCGGCGCGCGGATTAGATGCAGACTGGTTCAAGAATATCCGTGCCAACCCCAAGGTCCGCGTTCGGATCCGTGACCATGAATTCGATGCCACTGCCGAGCCAGTCACTGACCCGATCCGTATCGCCGATTTCATCGAACTGCGCCTGAAACGTCACCCGGTCATGATCCGCCTCATCATGAGTCTGTTCGACAGTCTGCCTTGGCGTGTCAGCCGCGCAAACCTCGAAAAATTCTGCAAAGAAAAAGCGATGGTTATCTTACATCCCAATCTCTAATGCCTGGGAAAAAAGACTATGAATAAACTTCGATTCTTCTTAATCACCTTCGGAACGGCAAACGCAGGCTTGATCCTTTATGGCTTGATTGCATTGCTTTCACCAAACATTCTTGTCGAAACATTCTCATCATCTGTGTATCAAATCCCAGCGACTGCAACAGCAGCATTGTCATATCTCTCTGCGCTTTTTCGTCTGCTTGGGTTTCTTAATCTTATCTTGGGCATCACCGGTCTAATCCTTCTCTGGCGTTTTTGGAGCGATCGTGAACCCTGGGTAAAGGTGAGCATCATCAGCATATCCATGCTATCCTATCTCGGACCAATCATCTTCGATAATACTGTCGGCAGTATTGGTGTCTTCGAGTTCATCAAACATCTCCTCTTTTCAGGGATGCTGCTCTCCGCATTGACAATAACCCGCTTCCGGCAACTTAGATGAGTCTAATTTCATGCACTTTCATTACTTTTTATCCCAAGCACAGCCTCTCTTTGAATTAACAATTCATTAACTTAATAAAATTCCATCTCGTTTATAGTTAATGCGGAAACAAAAATGTATACACCGCGCCTTAACTGGTTCCTTTTCATTGTGTATCTACTGGCAGCCATTGGGGTTTTGGTTGCCGCTTTGGTCCTCCCCTCTTTTCGTTCAATGGCATATGCGCCCGCGCGCGAACTCATTCTTCCACCACCAGAACCGGTGGTGGTTTCAGTCTTATATTCTACCGAGAAGGAAGCCTGGCTGACGGAAGTCATCGCAGATTTTGAAGCAACCAACCCAACCATTGATGGTCACCCGGTTCTGATCGAATTGGAAAAAATGGGATCGTGGGAAGTTAACGCCGCCGTCCTGGATGGGACTCGCCAGCCGGTCATCGTCAGCCCCGCCAGTTCGCTTCAGATCGCAGCGATGGTTGATTCTTCGACTGTAAAATTCGGCAACCCGATCGTGAATCCCGCCGACCAGACCTCATGCCGTCCCATTGTCACGACTCCCCTTGTGCTTGTCGCATGGAAAGAACGCGCCGATGTATTATGGGGCGAACAACCTGGCAAGTTGCTGTGGAAAGATTTACACAACGTACTCACCGACCCGCAAGGCTGGGCAGCGCTCAATCATCCTGAGTGGGGCTATGTCAAATTCGGGCACACCGACCCGCTAAAATCCAACAGCGGATACATGACCACGCTGCTCATGACCTACGGCTACTACGGCAAGACTTCCAACCTGAGCGCATCAGACATTCTTTCGAATACTGAATACCAGCAATGGTTTCTCGAAACCGAATCCTCGATTGGCACATTCGAATACAGCACCGGTCCACTGATGGAAAAAATGGTGGTCTATGGTCCCAGCACCTTCGACATTGTCGCTGTGTATGAAGCGACTGCCATTGAACAAGCCGAGAACGCGGTGGGACGTTATGGCGAACTGCGCGTGTATTATCCGCCCGCTTTGTTGTGGAGCGACCATCCTTTCTGCATTCTCAACACTGATTGGGTCACGCCCCAGCAAACAGAAGCTGCAAAATTATTCATGGACTATTTGTCCAGCGAACCCGCCCAACAACTGGCGCTGCTCAAATACGGTTTCCGCCCGGTGGATACATCCATCCCCCTAGAACAAACAGGCTCCCCATTTGACCGCTACGCTGCCAACGGCTTCCGCGCTGACCTCTCCAACCTACCCGACGTGGAGATCCCTGCCGGGAATGTACTCAATACGTTGAGAGATTTTTGGTCTAGGAACGTAAGTAGATAAATATAGTGGAGCGCGCAAGTTCTACTTGCGCATGCCTGAAGTAGAACTTCGGGATTCCAAAAACGAGAAAAGAAAAAATGAAACTTCGTATCTTGTCAATTTTTACCATTCTGTCACTTATCTTGAGCGCATGCAGTGCGGTGGAGCAATTCATCCCCGGCGAGCAGGTGACAGTCAGTATTGTGTACGGCTCTGAGAAACGGGAATGGCTGGAACCGCTCGTTCAGCAATTTAACGAGGCACGGAACCAAACGTCAGATGGGAAAACGATCGTGGTGGAGGCAACAGCCATCGGGTCGATCGAGGCGGTGCGCGGCATCATTGATGGTACGCTCCAGCCCACAGTCTGGAGTCCCGCATCTTCCATTTATATCCCCGTCGCCAACGCCGAATGGAAAAAATCCCATACGGATGATCTTGTGGTTGACACGCCCAACGACCTAGTACTCAGCCCGGTGGTGATCGCCATGTGGCGACCGATGGCACAGGCACTCGGCTGGCCTGATAAAGCCATCGGCTGGGAAGACATTGCCGCGCTTGCCACATCAGAAGAAGGCTGGTCAGCCTATGGACACCCCGAATGGGGACGCTTCAAATTTGGTCATACGCATCCGGCATACAGCAACAGCGGCATCACGTCGATCATCGCAGAGACGTATGCTGGCTTGGGCAAACAGCGCGGACTGACCGAAGCCGACCTGCAATCCCCTGAACTGATCGAGTTCATGACCGGCGTGGAGAGCAGCATTATTCATTACGGCACAAGCACCGGTTTTTTTGCCGAGCGCATGTTTGAGCGCGGACCGTCGTACTTGAGCGCGGCGATCTTATATGAAAACCTGATCGTGGCTCAGGAGACGAAACGCATTAGCGGCGCATCAGCGCAAGTCCCTGTGGTGGCGATTTATCCCAAAGAAGGTACCTTCTGGACGAACAACCCGTATGCAATTCTCAATGCGCCATGGGTAACGCCCGAGCAAAAAGCAGCAGCGGAATTATTTGAAACCTTCCTGCTGGATAAACCACAACAATTGGAAGCATTGAAATATGGCTTCCGCCCGGCAGATCCATCCATTCCGCTAACTGCTCCACTCAATGCCGAACATGGCGTGGATATTTCCCAACCGCAGACCATCCTCGAAATACCGAGTGCATCCGTCATCACGGGTATTGAGTCTTTGTGGCGCACCACCAAGAAACCCGTTGACCTGATCGTGGTGATGGATATCTCCGGCAGTATGCGCGGTGACAAGATCACCTCGGCGCGTTCCAGTCTGATCCAATTCATCACCAAGCTGGATGAACGCGACCGCCTACGCATTGACCTGTTCAACGACCAGATCACAACCCTCACGCCATTAACTCAAATTGGCGACAAACGCCAGCAAGTGACTGATAGTGTTTCAGGAATCTTTGAACAGAACAACACCAGCCTGTACGATGCAACACTAAAAGCCTACCAAGACTTACAAACAGAAGGCGACCCAAATCACATCCGCGCGATTGTGGTATTAAGCGATGGTGCAGATACCGCCTCCACCGCCGCATTGGATGAGGTCATTCGGCAGATCCAAGCCTCGGAAGAGGAGGGTGGCAACGCCATCAAGGTGTTCACCATTGCGTTTGGCGAGGACGCCGATTCTGACATCCTCAAACAGATCGCAGAGCCGAGCGGTGGCAAACAATATGACAGCTCGCCGGAAACCATTCAGAAAATCTACGATGAGATCGCGACCTTCTTCTAAGCCATGACCAACCGCTCGCCTCTTCTTTCCTCTTTGCTGCATCCACTTAACCTATCCATGCTTGCGCTGACGGCAGCTGCTGGTCTCTGTTCGGCGTGGTGGCTTGCGCCTTTGGGATTACTCTTCTGGTTCATCATGGTTACCGTCATTGCCCGTGACCCAGGCTTGCAAATGACGTTCACCCGTCAGTCACGCGAACCGTTAGCGCAGCGATTTCAAAGTCGCTTCGACCGGCTTGACCGTGCCCGTATTTCGATCTTCAATTCATTGCAGGGCGTCTCGCCAGCCTTCCGGCGCAACGTCCTACCCATGCAAGATACGCTCGATGAACTGGTGGAGCATGCCTATCAACTCAGCCTGAACATGACCGCTTTGGAAAACAATTTTTCGGTGCAACAACTCGCAGCAAGCAGTTTCGATGAAGATATTGCGACCATGCAGAAAAATATTGCCGCCGCTGCAAATGAAAACGAAAAGAAAGAATTTGAAGAAGCGTTGCGATCCCTGCAAACACGTAAAATACAGATGAAAAACGTAGCGACACTGCTCTCACGCTTCGAGGCGCAGCTCACGGGCACGAACAACGCTGTGGACGGTGTTGTCACCGGCATTGCGAGCCTAAAGGGACGCGACGCGAAACAAGTCGCCGCGAAAGTTCCTCCGCTGTTGCAAGCCCTACAGACCGAGCAGACAGAACTTAAACAGTTCGATGCGGAGTTGGAGAAAACCTCACTAGTATAAGTTAAAGAGACAGTCACTTCAGAAATGACTGTCTCTTTTTTCGTAACGAGCTATGGACGACCGACTTCTTCCTCTTAACACTTCGTTTATTAATGAAATCATCCGCGCGATGGGGTTGCCGAATCATCCTGTGACCCAGTCCCTTATCCGCCTCTTCTTTGAAAAATCAACCCTGCGTTTTGCGGATATTGTCCTCGGCTTGGATCGTGAGATCGAACAACATGGATCCATGCAGGGAGCAAGGTGGCTTCTAAAGCATTTCATCACTGGATTCGATGTTAATGGTGCTGAACTGATCCCTAAAACCGGACCTCTGATTATCGCGTCAAATCATCCCGCTTCATATGATGCCCTGGTCATCACAGCCTGTATCCCCAGACGTGACTTTAAGATCATCATCGGTGAGATCCCGCCCTATCAGTTCGTACCACATATAAGTTCATGCGCCATCTTTTCACCGAATGTAAAGAATACTTTCGGACGGATGCAAACCATCCGCAATGCGATCCGTCATTTGAAGAGCGGCGGAGCATTGCTGATCTTCCCACGCGGAGGGATTGAGCCAGACCCTGCTTTTATGCCCGCGCCAGATGCGGAATTTGATCACTGGTCGCGCAGCTTGGAAATCTTCATCAAGAATGCGCCTGAAACACAGGTGCTGGCTACTGCAGTGAGTGGCGTAATCTCAGAACGAATCTTTAACCATCCCATCACCTGGTTTCGCAAGTCGCGCCCCGACCGTCAACGGCTGGCGTTTATGTACCAGATCCTACGGCAGGCGTTGAGCGGTAAAGAGTTGTTCGGTTTGCGACCACGAGTCACATTTGGGGAATTGCTATCGAGGGGAACGACTTTGGCAGGCATTGAAGATGCCGCCAGAAGAACGCTCAAAAAACATCTACAAGAAACTTACCCCGTTACTTTGCCCGACCTAGCATCCGCACATAATTGAATGAACTCATAGCTCATGGGGTCAACCGCGCCGAAGCGCTGAATCTGATGCGGCGTAGGGTCAACATAGGGTGACTGACCAGTGACCAAGTCCGCGATGAGGCGGGCGATGCCGCCAGACATTGCAATGCCTGCTCCGGCGCATCCGGTGGCAGCGATGAATCCACTCAAGCCTGGGTATTCTCCCAAAACAAAATTTCCATCGGGGGTGTAATTGGACAAGCCGCGCACATAATTTGAAATTTGAATCTGCTCAATGAGTGGAAAATACAGGCTCATGTTGGGTGCGCCTTCCATGAGCGTTTCCCAGCCTTGTGAATCTTTTTTGAAAGTGAAGCCATTCATTGAGTCGGGTAGATCGAAAGGATGCACCGAAGCGGATTCGCGCTCGCGGAAGCCAAAGAGCAAGCGATTTGATTCAGGGCGAGCGTATGCTCTTGCATCCGGCAAAATGACGAAGGGTTGCTCCGGCAAAAATTGCGGATGCGGTTCGGTGATCCAATAATGACTGCGAATGGGAGCCATTGGCAGACCAATGCCGATCTCATGCGCGAGCAAACCCGCCCACACACCCGCCGCATCGATCACGACGTTGGCATGTATCTTCTCATTTGCAGTTTTCACGCCGATGATCTGTTCGCCTCGCCGGATGATTTCAGTAACCTCTGTGTTTTCACGAACTTGAACACCGAGCGTCTGTGCCGCTTTGATGTAACCGCTGGCGAGAGTGTAGCCATCCACATAGCCATCTTCGGGCATGAAGACTATGCTGGTGTCGCGCGGCAGACGCATCCATGGCAAGAGATGGGAGGCAGTGGTGGTGTCGAGCCATTCCACTTTGAGACCGCCTTCCGTAGAGATAGAGGCGAGTTCACGCAGATTTTTTTGATGTTCAGTGGATACGGCAGCATATAAGCAGCCAGTTCGATGCACATTCAAGGAGCCATGGGTAATTGTTTCGACTTCATGAATGGCTTCGTAGGTTTCCAATACCATCGGGATCAAGGCTGGCTTGAAACGTCCACGTGTGAGCAGACCCGCAGCGAGACTGGAGTTGCCCTGTGCGGTGCTGTTACGTTCGAGAAGAAGGATATTCTCCACGCCGCGCTTCGCCAAATAAAAGGCGACGGCTCCACCAAGCACTCCGCCGCCAATTATCACTACTTCATACGATTTCATCTAGGGTCTTTCACCGTTTGCAAGGCGGTCTTCGATCTCTTCCAGAACAATGGGAATATCCCAAATGCCTTCGATGACGTAATGCGCCCCGGCGCGGTACAACTGTTCTTCCACTTTTTCCAGCGCAGTCACCTGCTCTTCGTCTGAAAGATTGTTGAACTCTTCTTCGGTTAAGCCCATTAGATTACCCGTTTGTGAGAGACCCACCGTCCACACACCTGCGTTTAAGCCTTCTTCAATATCAGCAAGGGTGTCGCCAACTTTCACCACGGCTTCCACAGGAAAGACATTTAAGTTCATCATGTTCTGATACATCATCCACGGGTAGGGTCTACCGTTGGGGACTTCATCGGGGCAGACGGTGGAATCAGGCTTGTAGCCTTTTTCTTCGGCGACGGGCATGAGCTCGTCCATCATCGAGCGGATGTAGCCCGTCGTCGAGCCGATCTTGATTCCGCGTTCACGAAGTTCTTCAATCGCTTCGAGACAGCCAGGAATGGGCTCGGCGTAATCTTTCACGACCGCAGTTTGCATCGGCACAAAAGATTCAAATAGACTGTCAATATCTGCCTCTGAAGCAGGCGCACCATGTTTGGCTTCCCATGCCGCTGCCACAAACGGACGTGCAAGAATTGTGCGCAGATGATCTTTCTTCATTAGACCCATACCCGAACGAGCATCGGCAGCAGTGATGGTCACGCCGCGTTCTGCGAACAAACGAATAAAAACTGCTGTGGGCGCAAACGAGCCAAAGTCTACGGTTGTGCCTGCCCAATCTAAAATTACTGCTTGCACATTGCCGATGTAAGTACGTTGATAGGTAAACATGATTACTCCGTAAGTTTGATTTCCATCTTCTTCAAGACGGATTGAACCGCAGACATCAACCCTTTTACATCCGACGCGCCCAGCCGCCCCACATGCCCAATGCGGAAGCAATCGGCGTGGCTGAGTTTGCCGGGGTAGATCAAAAATCCCTTGGCGCTCAACAACTCGTAAAACTTGCGAAAGTCAAAGTTCGGGTGCGAAGGATAATAGAAAGAGGTAATGATATATCCACGCTTCTCAGCATGCAGATAGGGTTTGAAACCCATTGCTTCCATTGCCGAAAGCGTAATAACATAATTTCGTTTGTAGCGTTCACCGCGCGCGCTCACACCGCCTTCTTTTTCCAATTCGATCAATGCCTGACGAAATGCAAGGATGGCATGAATGGGCGGAGTGAAGCGAAACTGCCCGTCATTCTCCAAACCTTTCCATTGGGCATACAGATCAAGGCTCAAGGTACGGGCAAAACCTTCGGTCATTTTGAGCGTTTCAATCTTCGCAAGGATAAACGAAAAACCGGGCACGCCTTCAATACATTTATTCGAAGACGAAATCAGATAGTCAATGTTACAGACGCGCAAGTTAACCGGATACGCGCCGAAACTGCTCATCGCATCCACAAAATAAATTTTATTGAACTCTTTAGCGATCTTCCCATATTCTTCAATGGGATTAATGATACCTGTCGTCGTCTCACAATGGACGACTGCCACATGCGTGATCGCCGGGTCAGACTCCAACGCCTCTCGCAGCGACTTTGGGTCTGGTACGTCATCTTCGGCAGTTCTCAAGGCGACGGTTTGGATGCGGTAAATGTTCGCGATCTTTAACATGCGCTCGCCGTACGCGCCGTTGATAAGAAGGAGCAACTTGCCATCCTGCGGAATCGTTGAGGAGAGAATTGACTCCACGCCAAAGGTGCCACTGCCCTGCATCAGAATTGTTGTATATTCTTCATGCCCATCACCCAGCCCTACCAAGCGCGCCCGCATATCCTTGACGATCTCGATGAATTCATCATCGCGCGAGCCGAGGTCTCGCAGCATAGCTTGCTTGGTGGGTCCGCTGGTGTTGAGCGGTCCTGGTGTAAAGAGGGCTTTGTCGCGCCATGATGGAATATCTGAACCTAAAACATCCAAGCCTAAGAACATGCTCATGTTTTGCTCCTACAAAATCCAGCAGGCATCTACTGGGAAGTTAACTTCAAATTGCTCCCCCACTACAGGCATTTTCAATTTACGCTCGTTGAAGACATCCAATGAAATCGGATGCCCCTCCACATCCACACGAATACGGACGATGGAACCGAGGTAGGTGATCGAATCCACTTTTCCACTCAGGTTGTTCGCGCCTTCGAGATGACCGGGGTTCAATTCCTCAGGTCGCACGGCGAGGCGCAACGGTTTGTTATCCAAAATTTCATACTTTGTCGTACGCACAACTTGTGAGCCAACTTTTACCAAGCCTTCTTCTGGCTCATTTGCATCGACAGAGATCAAGTTGATCTGCCCAACGAATTTGGCAACGAACTCAGTGGCGGGGAAGTTATAGATCTCGCTGGGGGTTCCCACTTGTTCCATCTTGCCCTGGCTCATCACCACGATGCGGTCGGAAAGCGAGAGTGCTTCTTCCTGATCGTGCGTGACATAAATGGTGGTGATTCCCAACGTCTGTTGAATGCGACGAATCTCCATGCGAAGTTCAACACGTATTTTTGCGTCGAGCGCCGAAAGCGGTTCGTCGAGAAGCAAAACCTGAGGTTGGAATGCCAAGGCTCGAGCGAGTGCGATGCGTTGTTGTTGTCCGCCAGAGAGCTGAAACGGGTAGCGCTTCCCATACTCTTCAAGGTGAATGAGTGCGAGCATTTCCTCTATACGGGCGTCAATCTCGCTTTTAGTCTTTCCTGCGATCTTCAAGCCATAGCCGATGTTCTCGGCCACGGTCATGTTGGGGAACAAGGCATAGGATTGAAAGACCATGCCCACGTTGCGTTTGTTGGGCGGCAGGTACGTAAGGTCATTGCTGTTGATGGTGATGTAACCGGAAGTTGGGACTTCAAAACCTGCGATCATGCGCAGGGTGGTGGTTTTGCCGCAGCCGCTGGGTCCAAGAAAGGAGATGAATTCTCCCTGCTCCACGCTGAGGTTGAAGTTTTCTACGGCGACGGATGTGCCGAAGGCTTTGTGAATGTTAGTCAGTTCAAGATAGCTCATGGTTCCTCGTAAATTAGCGTCCGGTCAATTGGCGTTGCGTGGAGTTGCCACGGCTGAAATATTGGATCAAGCCCAGGCTTGCCCATGTCAGTGCATAACTGATGATGGCAAGCGCAGCAGGTTCAAAGGCTTTATCGCGTCCGACTTCAGCCATGTAGGGTCCCAGCGCCGGACGGAGCAGGAAGTCGCCGAGAATTAATTCGCCAATGACGGTGGCAAAACTGATGAGCGATCCACTCAGAATGGCAATGCGTAGGTTGGGAAAAATCACGTCGAAAAGAATTTTGGTCCAACTCGCGCCCATGCTTTGCGCCGCCTCGGTCAGGGTGCGGACGTCAATGGTACGCATGCCTACGTCAATGGCACGGTACATGTACGGCATGGAGAGAACGATATAGCCACCCACCATTAGAATGTCAGTAGTGAAGGCATTGAAGGTCATGCGAAAGGGCGGGCGTCCAAAGGTGGTGTTGATGCCGTACACATAAACGATGACGGGAATCACGAAGGGCAGAATGGTGATAATCTCTACAATCGGGCGGGCTTTTGGTATTTTGAGGTACAACCAGTACACCGTTGGCACGAAGATCAAAACGCTGATCGTGACAGAGATAATGCCCATGATGATCGAGTATTGAAAACTGCTAAGAAACCTGGGATCAGACAAAACGATGGAATACGCTAGCAAGCTGATCTCGTCTTTTTTCATGCGCAGGGAAAAATCGAGCGTACCGTACAATGGGATAAAAAAATAAAGCACGGCAAGAATTGCCCAAAAGATAGACCAAAGATCGAAACGAGTTTTCTTCATGATTTCAACCACCTCGATGTGCGGCGTTGTAAAACGTTATATGCCAGAATGGTAATGCCCATGATGACGATCATGCCGACCGCCAGGGCGTAGCCTTCATATGGATTGTTCAACACGTCGCCACGAATTTGCTGGGCAATGAGAATAGTGATGAGATAAATGCTGCCGCCCGTCAAGGCGTAGGCGGTGGCATAGGCTCCGAAGGCACTGCCAAACAAAAGCAAGGTTGCGCCGAGGATGGAAGGTGCGAGGATCGGCAGCGCCACATCCCGCCAGTATTGCCAGGGACTTGCACCCAAATTTGCAGAGGCTTCACGCCATTCCTTTTTCAAGCCTTCAAGTGCGGGAGTGATAGTCAGCACCATGAGCGGGAATTGGAAGTAGGTGTACGTCAGAACTAGTCCAACCATGCTGTATAAGTTAAAGCCGTTGTCATAGGGATTGAACGGGCAGACTTGCGCGCCGGTTGCATCGGGGTAGCAAATGGATTTTAGAATGGCAGTGACGAACCCCGTCCGCCCGAGAGTAGCAATATATGAAAATGCCAGCGGTACCCCGCCAAAGTTGGCAGCAAGACCCGAAAAAGTCATCAGGAAGTTTCGCATCCATTTAGGTGTGTTGCCAAGCGTGATGGCATATGCTACGAAAAATCCGAATACGCCGCCCACCAGCGAGGTGATAATACTCACCCGAAGACTCACACTATACGCTTTGATGACGTAGGGGTTTTGCATCACAGCGTAATTGCTGAGGGTTAAGTTCCCGTTGATGTCTTGAAAAGACTTGAAAAGCAGGTTGGTGGAGGGAAGCAAAAGAAAAAAGAAGATAAAAGCAAAAAATGGAACCAACCCGATCCAGTTCGTTTCGGAGAGGCGCTCCCAAATGCTTTTTTTTGCGGGAACTGTGGAGGGTATAAGTGTTTGGGTCATATGCGAAGGCGTGACCCAGCCAACGAATTGACTGGGTCACGTGATAAGGATTCCTAAATTCGATTACTTGATATCGAGACCGACGACAGAGTCCCACTCAGTCTTGATGAGTTCGCGAGCAGCGCTCAGTTGATCACCAGAAGGAACGACGGAGGAAGCGATAAGTGCGGGATCGGGGAGCTTTGCCTGGAGTTCGGCAGGAACCACACCGCGTTCGTTCATGTCCGCGAGGCGGGCGGGAGCGCAGTAGCCTTCCATCCAGATCAAGTGACCTTCATCCGAGTAAAGGAATTCTTCCCAGAGGCGGGCAGCAGCAGGATGCGGAGCGTAGGCGCTGATTGCCTGAAGGTAGAAGCCGCCCCAGTTGACATCAGAGGGATACACGATCTCGATGTTGGGGTTGCCAGCAAAGTTATCCTTGTTGGCGGCGGCGAGGTAATTCCACTGGAAGGTGATGGGGGTTTCGCCCTTGGCAATTGGACCAGAGTCAGCGATGAGCGGGAGCAGGATGCCCTTCTCATTCAATTCCTTGAAGAATTCCAAGCCAGGCTGGATGTTATCGAGGTCGCCGCCATTGGCAAGCGCAGCCGCATACACAGACTGAGCCGCCTGATTGGAAGCGCGGGGATCACCAGCGAGAGCTACCTGTCCTTCGTACTTTTCATCGTTGAGGTCGGCATAGCTGGTGGGGATGTCGGTCACAACGTCGGAGTTGATTTCGAGAACCATCACGCCGTTGTAATCCACGTAGTAATAACCATCCGCGTCCTTGGTACCTACGATGGTGTCCCAGGTTGCGACTTTGTACGGAGCCAAAAGACCCTGTTCCTTGGCGAGAGGACCATAAGCGGGACCAATGTCAATCACATCGGGAGCCTGAGGACCTTTGGTTTCCTTGTTGTCGATGATCGCCTGAAGTTCATCCGCAGAACCGCCATCAGGCAGGAGCGAGTTGACCTTGATTTCGTACTTGGCAGAGAAGGTGTCCATCATCTCGCCGTAATTGCACCAGTCGCGCGGCAGGGTGATGACATTCAGTTCGCCTTCCGCCTTGGCTGCGGCGATCAAAGCATCCATACCGCCGCCTTCTTCCACGGAGGTTACAGTGTTCCAATCTACATCACTGGTAGAACCAGAAGATCCGCCACAGGCGCTTAAAACGAGGGTGGCGGCAACCAAAAGTGCTACCACTTGAAACGTAATTCTCTTCAACATATTTTCTCCTTATTGAGTTTTGAAGTACTGTCCCATCATACAAAGGAGAAATTAAGGTAGTGTTTATGAATTAATAAAATTGAGTTAAGAAAAAAGAAAGTTTTCTTTTACAAGACATTAACGAAAAAATAAACCGCTGATAACTTTCAACATAAAGATTATGTGAAGATACATAGGTGGGGCAATCCAGTTACTGAATAAGCACAGTAATTGGCGTACGCACCCCACTCCTTATAGTACAGCGGCGTAGTGATACGCCGCTGTACCAAATTAGAAGGCAAACAGAATAGTAAAATAATCTAATTATTAAAACCCAATAGACACCGCTTGAGCGAATCAAGCTAATCGATTCAAAAGCGCGTGCAAACCTCAAAGAATATTCAAACCCAACGATATGCCATCGGCGAGGTGCAGGCAATTTTGCGAACTCCAACCTGAAGGTCAGAGTTTGATGCGGGCGGCGACATCGTGCTGTGCATGAGTCAACTCAATTTGTCGGCAAGAGCCTATCACCGCATCCTCAAGTTATCACGCACTATCGCGGACTTGGCTGGGAACGAAGAGATCCAGTCCACGCATTTGGCGGAGGCGCTGCAATATCGTCCGAAGATGATGATGGGGTAATTGTATAGGGTATAAGTTTCGTAAACAATCAAAAACGGCGGAGAGAACTCTCCGCCGTTTTTGATTCAGGCTAAATAAAAAAGAGGGCAACAAGAAGCAACTCACTACTTCCCGTGCTTCTTCCTCAATTCCTCTGCTGCTTTGTTCAACTCTTCCGCATTCCTTTGTATCTTCTTGATCGCAGCCACAGCATCGTCGACACCATTAGGTCCCGCTCGGAAGATCGCTTCATCCAACCACACGGCTTCGTGCTCACAGGCGCGGGTGGCTTCAGGTAGATTCATATTCTTGAAATCGAAATATTGTGGGAAAGCATTCGGTACGGCAAGTTTTGACTTCTGCGGCTGGAACAATTCGTAATTGTGCATAGCTTCGTAGCCAACCCAGCAATCGATACCCTCTGAGTCCAACGCGCCGCATAATACATCATGCTCAACGCCGAATTGTGCAGGGTCAACAGCAAAAATATAACGATAGAAAGAGCGTGTCGTATGTCGTTCGTCCCGCTTCATCACACGCACACCAGGGATTTCGCTCAAGGCTTCGTCCATGTATGCTGCCATCTCTTCGCGTTGCTTCGCCTGTTCAGGGAAACGTTCGATTCCCACCAATGCCATCGCTGCCTGCAACTCGCTGATACGGAAGTTGCCGCCTTGAATCGCAAGTCCAGTTTCATAATCTTCCCCGCCTCCACCTAAGGCATGCGGGCGTCCACAGTCGATGATCGAAGCCGCCAGCGCAGCATGTTCCGCAGACTTGCATAGCAAAATTCCGCCTTCGCCTGATGTGAGCGTTTTGGATGATTGCAAAGAAAACGAGCCGAAGTGACCAATCGTCCCTGCGCCCTGACCGTTCCATTTTGCGCCGTGAGCATGAGCACAATCTTCGATCACGATCAAATTATGTTTTTCCGCCAGCGCCATGATGGCGTCCATATCTGCCATGTTCGAACCAAGATGTACTGGAATGATCGCCTTCGTCTTAGGTGTAATGGCTTTCTCTGCCGCCTTTGCATCGAGACAATAGGTGTTCGGGTCAACATCCACGATGACGGGAATCGCGCCCGCTCCCATTGGGGCTGAGGCCGTCGCCTGAAACGTATACGCAGGCACAATGACTTCGTCACCCCAGCCGATGCCAGCCGCACGCAGAGCTACTTCCATCGTGATCGTTCCGTTCGTCATCGGCACAGCATAGCCGCCGCCCTGCAACTCGGCAAACTTCTTTGCCAACTCCGCCGTCTTCGGTCCGGGGTACGGATACCCGCCCCAACGCCCCGATTTGATGACTTCCGTCACCGCATCAATATCGCGTTGATCCCACACGGGCCATGCCGGATACGCCTCCGTGCGAGTCTTTGGTCCACCTAAAATAGCTAATTCAGACATTGTGTTTTCTCCTTTTGGATAAGAATCCGCTTCTTTCTTAACTGAAATTTGATTCTGATTTACAAGCTTTTACTCTGCCGTCAACTCTTAAAAAACATCGGTAAATAATTCCTGTTCGCTTCCAACAATTCCGCCAACAATTGTTTCGCCTGCGAAACTGTGAGATAGCTCGATAACGGATCGTTCAATAAAACCTGCAAAGCGATTTCTCGGTTGCCTTGCATTGCCGCTGTGACCGTCAGCTCCTGTTGATGGACATGATGTTCTAAAATGTTTTGCACTCCCGCAGGGACATCACCAAAAGTAATGGCATTCGCTCCAAGTGAATCGATCACGCCGTAGGTTTCGACGACAGCATCGGTGGGCAAGTTGGCAACTTGCCCTACGTTCGGTAGATTCACAATCCCAACATATTTCTCTCCGCACGTCACCGCACGGATGATCTTGTTCGCGGCTTCGCTGGAGACATCCTGCATGAACGGCTCGAGCGGAACCTCGCCGCACAACGCTGACTCGATCAAATCTTTTGCTTCGGCTTCCATGGTGTAACGGTCTGCGATACTGGTCAAGATCAGATCATAGTCCCTGCCCCAATTTGTGGACTCATTAATAAAGTGCTGAAAAAATTCCGCAATGTGACGGTCACCTGCGGCGGGCAACGCTCCATATAATTGAAACAACGTGGATTTTACCTTTGCATGGTCGGCGAACACAGACATATCATCTTCGTCCACTTTGATTTTGCCGTTCAAGACTTGCTCAGTGATCGCTGGTAATTCATCGAAAACTCGCTTGCCGTCTGCATACATATCCGTGACCCAGATGAGATGATTTACACCTGCGATCTTGGCTGTGATATTTTCAGGCTTGGTCTCGAAGACTTGTGCTAAATGTTCACGAACACCGATCCATTCATGACACAGCCCGACGACTCTCACGCCTTGCATCGCAAGGACACGAGTTAATACCGTCATGGGATTCGTGTAATTCAAGAACAACGCCTGCGGACAAATTTCCATCACCTTGCGTCCGATCTCTACGATCACAGGGATGTTCCGTAATGCCCGAAATAACCCGCCTGGTCCCGTGGTGTCGCCGACCGATTGTTTAATTCCGTATTTGGCGGGAATCTCCAGGTCATGCCGCATGGATTCGAGTCTGCCTGTGGTGATAGTGAGAATGACAAAGTCCGCACCTTGCAGGGCTTCATCTAGCGATAGTGTTTTCTCCAAATGAAAATCGAGCTTGAAGTCATCGAGCATCTTTTTGCCGAGCGCATACACCAAATCCACACGGTCTTGGGCAATATCCTGCAACACGATGGTCGAGCCGACCAGTTCAGGCGTGCCCAAAATATCCCGCATAAAAGTGGGACCCCACGAATACGATCCGCCGCCGATGATGACGATCTTTGGCATGCTTTACAAATCCTCCGCCATCATTTCAAACAATTCTTCCATATCCCCAAACCGTGATTTGCGAAAAGCCTCCGCAAACCTGCCTGCCTCCCAGCCCGCTTTCTCTGCCATTGCTTTGCCGTCGTTTTGCATGACCATGCCCAACAGTTGTGACATGTCACCGTCAATGGCTTCATCGAGCATCGCCATACGTTTGCCGTAGGTCTTCAATTGCAAACGTGTCTGGTTGATGGTGTTCTTCATCATCTCACGATGAGCGCATAACGCCATGATCTTCTTGTCCATGGTTTCGGTCACATCTTCGTAGTGATTGATCTCCGGCAGTTGCCGCGCAAAATACCAGCGCTCACACACCGAGAAAGGTTCAAACCCCTCCACGAAATGTTCGGGATAATGCTTATCAAAGCATGCAACCCAAAACGCTTCTTCCACTGCCAATGCCACACGAGTATGATCCTGATTGCCTTCATACAACCCAAACGGGTCAAAGGTAAACACAGCATATGGCTTGTGTTTGCGAAACAAATATACAAAGCGTTCACGCAAACTTCCCAACGGCACGTCTGCCAGGCTGTCGGTCATGAAGCCGAGTTCGATAATTTCTTGAATGCCTAATATCTTTGCAGCGTCGTGCATCTCTTGTGTATTGATCTTGATCGTCTCTTCAACCGAATACCCGATCGAATCTTTCTGGTCGTCCGTCACGCGGACGAGAATCACATGCCAGCCTTGTGCCGAAAGTTTGGCAAGCGTGGCGCCGCAAAACGCCGCGGCATCATCAGCATGCGGTGCGATCATCATAGCGGCCTTCATTTCAGCAACCCCTTCAACGCATCCATCACCTTCGGCGCGATTTCCTTGCCAATGGAATTTGTCTCTTCGTAATGTTTTCCTGGCTTGAATGGATTCCATGGATATTTAAAATCTTCGACGGGCAGGATATAGCCCAGCTCATCATTTGCCAGCCCAATGATTCCTGTGACATCCGCCCCCGCCTCTTTCATCCACGCTTTGAGCTGCAAGCCCAACTTGGGCAGCATCTCCCCAGGGACAGTCGCCAGCCACAAGCCACCGATCTTAATGAGATTGACTTCGGATGTGATGTAGCCTTTTTTGTCACGTACATCAGGCAGCAATTTTCGTCCGAATGCCAGCTTGTACAGAATATTCGTCAGTTTTGCTTTCACTTCCTTCTTCTCAAAGCTAAACGTTGATTGCTGAGAGCTAACCACTGCTAGTGCCTTCAACCCTTCCTTCGCCAACATCTTCCCCATGAATTCCGCTTCTTCAAATGAATGATCTTTCACATCAGGGGATAGCATTCCGCCCAATGCGCCTGCAAAGAAAATACACGGAGCGCCGGTTTGTTTTTCAACTTCGTCGCGTAAATAACCGACATAATCGGAGGTGATGTTGGGATTCTCCGTCCACAAGACTTCGGGGTGACATGGAAAGTTAAACAAGGTTACGCAGGTCGAGATATTATCTCGACTTACAAACTGCAACAGAGTCAATTCATCATCCATGATCTTAGGGTTGCGGAAGTTGGCAGACAAGCCTGGGACGTGGACAGAAGCCCATTTAATAGAAGCAGGCTTGAGGTCAGATAAAGAGGCGTGAATCACATCCGCTATTTTGATTTTGACATCAGCAAGATAGTCTGCATCTACGCCACGCGTCTTTTGGTCGGGTCCCCAAAGCCCCATGGTGTCAGGTCCATGATGGGTGTGGGTGGAGGCGATGAGGATTTCAATTTTGGGTCTTTGAACACGCCGAATCACATCTTGTACATCAGGGCGAAAGAACCCGATCAGATCCAATGCAACGAACACGATTGTTTTCTCGCCATCTTGAATCGCCAACACGCGCGCATACAAATCATCATGAACCGTTGTGGCGCGGCGATTATTACCGAAGCCCGCGAGATAGACAGGCTTGTTAAGCGCGGGCGTGATCACGGTTTGTGCATATCCAATTTTCATTTGACAAGTTCCTTCGCCGTGCGCACCATGTTTTTGCGTACAGCGTAGCCATCGAAGCCAGCTTGCTCCATGCCGAGAATGACAGCACCCACCACAGGCAGGCCATCGAGCCGAATCAATTTCGCACGCGGACAATATTTCAGTACCACTTCGCGCATGGGCTCTGTGATGATCGCGCCTGCATCAAAGACACTGCCCGATTGGATAATATCCACATCATCGTTTTCCATTTCGATCTGACGCGCCACCGACACTGCGAGCCAGCCGAGTTCTTCCCCCGCCCAGTGAATTACTTTTTGCGCAGCTTCATCACCAGCGCGTGCAGCCTCCAGCACTTGCATCGCGAGAAACGGGAACAAGTGATAGCGCTCGCTCGATAAACCTTCCATCAAATCCATTTCATTTTTTGCATCTACGGCGTTGATATAAATTTGGGTCAATGCGGTCGGCGGGATGCGCTTGATCCACGCATGATTTACTATCTGCAAACCACGTTGGACGATCTCGATCGCGCCACCTTGCTCGCCAAAACTCGAGCCATTCCCAACAATGCGACCTTCTTTTCCGTTCCGATTTCGCCCGCGCGCATTATTGGATGACCCTGCTGTGACGTTCACGCCAATGCCGCGCGTTGCGCCCGCTAACAAACCATTCACACCATCGTTGACGACTTCAACAGGACATGCCAGCCCTAAAGCGGATATCGCTTTCAAATGTTCTTCACGGTCGGACGGAAAATCGTATCCAGCCACGCCGAAGCCTGCTCCAGCGATATGAGCCTTCTCCACGCCTGACATTTTCAATGCTTCGGTAAAAGACGCTTCCAACACTTTTTCAGTCCCGTCATAGCCAACGCCTTGATGATTGCCGCCACCCGCCTTGCCAAACCCTACACATTGACCCATTTCATCCACGATCAACGCATGTGTTTTCGACGAGCCGACATCAATTCCGAGAAAAAAACTCATTTATGAATTCCCGCGCTTGATCTTTAATGTTGATTGAATTTCTTCAAGTTTTTTCCCGTGCAAGGGATACAACCACAGGAAAAATATTGCCAGCAAAAAGCCAATGGATGTGGGGACGGTCAGGAAAACGCGGAAGCCTAACTCCACGGAAGCGGGTTGAACATCCAATAGGGTGTCGTAGCCGAAGGCAGGCATGACGAGACCGAACACCGAAGAGACCAGTAACCCGCCCAAGGTAATAATGAAACCACTCATGCCAAAGTACATGCCAGCGCGTTGGTGCCCTGTGTTAACTTCATCTTCGTCGATTACTTCCGAAAGAATGACATCGCCGATCAAGACCAGTCCGCCTAAGCCAACGCCCACGATCAGCGCGGCGGCATAGGTGAAGTAAATATTCGGCGCAAAACCCATGGGTACAATACCCAAAATCATGAAAGCGTTTGCCAGCATGAGCGTTTTGCGGTTGCCAAGTTTGTTCGCAACCCAGTTGCGCCAGGGGTATAACGAGAACATCGCCACCAGGAAGGCAATACCCAAAATGACTGTGGCGAGCCCTTCCTCCACTTTCAGGCTGTACTTCAAATAAAAGAGCATGCCCGTTTGTAGAACGCCCGTCCCAAAGAAACGCATGGTTTGCGAACCTGTGACCATGAGATAGCTTTTATTGAAGAAGGTCGCTTTCAATGAGCTGAGGAATGGGAAAGTTGTATCGGTCTGCAAGTCCTTGCGCTCGAATAGGAAAGGATACCCAACATAGATCGCAATGACCGAGATCACCGCCAACACGGTTGCCATGCCGCTCCACCCAAGAATATCGGCGAGCAATGGCGGCAGCGCTGCGCCCAATACCAATGCGATGGTTTGAAAAATATTCATCTTGGCGGCCGCATCGGTGCGCTCTTTGTTATCGGCAAACATTTCAGGCAATAATCCGTAATAGCCAGTGGCGAGCGCAGTATACAAACCTTCCCAAATAATGATCGCAATTCCAAAATAAGTGAGCAGGGCGATCGGGTTATCCTTGCCGTCAAACGGCACACTGAAGATCAAGGCAAACGAAACAGCGTAGGGTAAGCCACCGAACAAAACGTATGGAATACGCCTGCCCCAACGTGTGCGGGTGCGGTCTGAAAAATAGCCCAGCACAGGATTGTTAATAGCGTTATACAGCGTGTAAAAAAACCAGAAGGTCGCATACCAGGTGGCAGGCAAGTTTTTCACATCCACAATGTAAAAGGCGATAATGCCGGAGATGGCTTCGGCAGGCGTCGCCACACCCAGGCTAGTGAGCGCGTACATGATGCGGGTTTTGGTACTGGTGGCAAATTCAGTCACGGTCATCTCAACTCCTCATGGCATTGCTAATTTGACGGTAGCCGATCAATTTAATATTCTGCACTCTCAATAAACTTCTACAACTCGCCACTCATGAGCGCGTTGTAGTTGGCAACCCGCGCCTGCCAGTCTGGGATGAAGAGTAGATTTGCATGTGAACTCACCCATCGACTACGAACTTCGCAACGAGCGCTCTGTCTTCCGCCCAGGGTGAACTAAATTCCTACATGTAATGCGCTTGTATGCAGAACTTTCAATGGTTCACCGCGTGCGAAGGATTGTCCCTGCGCCACTTGCTGTGATTTGGCATCCATTGCGACAAGGAGCTGTTCCATATCTTCGGGCGAGAACTGTGCTTCGTAGCAGCGTAACGCACCGATCTTATCCTCCCATGTGGAGGAAACATCCGCGATGGTGTTTGGTTCGCGGGTGAAGTAAAAAGCTATCCCTTTGATATCATGCCCTTCGTAAGCCGAATCAACTTCGGGGTCGCTTGATGCGATCTTCGTCAGCCCAGCAAACATAACCGCTTCGGATGTCGCCAATCCTGTTTGGATATGATCGCGATGACCTTCATACGTCAGCCACGGATCACAGGTGAAAACAAAATCTGGTTTGATCATGCGGATATGTTTAAGCAGGTCGCGGCGTACAGCAAAGTAATCGTATTCACCCGCATCGGGATAACCAAGCCAGTATTGCTCTTTCACGCCGATGATCTCCGCCGCTGCGAATTGATCACGCTTCAAAGTTTCGGCTGCGTCTTCATCAGAAAGCGACGAGTCAACGACGCCCATCAAGTCATTGGTTACGGTAAGGTAAATGATCTCTGCACCATTGCGAGCAAGTTGTGCGAGAATACCAGCCGCGCCAATATCGTTATCATCGTAATGCGGTTGGATGCAGAGAATGCGTTTGGCAGAGAAAATATCAGGTATAGGTAGAATGGTTTCGATTGTCATTTGATACTCACAACTTTTCCAGATTTTGAACTTTCATACGCGGCATCCACAACTTTCATGTTCATGAGTCCTTCCAGCCCACCAGGATTTGGTTTTTGATTCTTCTGTATACACTCGACAAAATATTTCAACTGGTCGTCATACAAACTTTGCGGACAGTGTTCACTACGTGGAAACTCAAAACCAGATTCCACGACATCAATTCTTTCTTCTTTCATATTTCTTCGTTCAATTCGTGTCGGAAACAACTGCCCAAACCCTTCAACTCCATACAACTGCGTCGCCGCTTCGGGACCGTCACTATGGGGTTGCCACCAACCTGATTCGATATAGGAGGTCGCGCCGTTATCCCATTCGACGATGATGACGCCAGTATCATCCACATCGAAATCTTTATAGTAGGTGCCGATCTTGGCATAGACAGAGACCGGCTTAGGGTCTCCGAGTAAAAATCTCGCTGTATCAAGGGCGTGGATACCCATGTCCGCCATCGCACCGCCGCCTGCAAATTGCTTTTGTGTGAACCAGCCGCCTGGTCCCCAATGGGTATGCACGCCGTATCCCTTCGTACGGATGATGCGCCCGAGTTTCGATGATTGTTCTTTGAGCCATAACACATCGGGATCAAAACGCCAGCAATGCGCCACCATCAACAAGGCACCCGATTTCTCGGAAGCTGCGTTCATTTGTTGCGCTTCAGCAGCATTCAGCGCCATTGGTTTCTCGACCATCACATGTACACCAGCATTCAAAGCGGGGATAGTTTGTGGTGCATGCAAATAATTTGGGGTTGAAACCACCAACGCATCCACGCCACCTTCTTTGAGCATGGCGTCTACCGTTTCATATTGACGCGCAATGCCAAAACGTTTGCCGAACTCCACCATTGAGTCCGCTTTATGATTAACGATAGCGACCAATTCCAAACCTATATTCTGTGCCGCTTGGGCATGGACTTTGTTGATATAACCTGTGCCTGCAAATGCGATTCGTAGTGTCATGAGCGCTCCGATTGGTAAATAGTGATTGGAGATTAAAGGGTATGAGCAATTCCAAACGACAAATTATGTTTTCGGCTGTAGTCTGGCAATATTTTCAATGTACGTTCGATCATCTCTTGCGGAATGTTGTTGAGCGGCACATTACATGCCTTCAAGGCTTTTTCTAAACGAGATGTGTCTTGTCCTTGTAGTTTGGCAATGAGCAAAATGGCAGGACCAACCAGGTCGCCGTGCGGGAGTCCGTGCCCCATTTCATTTTCGACAGCATAGGCGAAATAATGTTCGCTCCCCTCTTCAGGTCTTGAGTGCCCAATCTGGTTACAGAGTTGGACTTCCATGGCGAGGCAGTCGTAAAGCGTTTTGAGTCCGTCTGAGTCGCCGCGTCCTGCGGCTTCGGCACAATCGAACACGCTGTTCAAAATGGATTGGGCGTTGTCATACACCCACGGGATGAACTCCATGCCTTGTGGGTTCTTTCCCTGTTCATGCGCGAACTTCCAGTCCCATGCGCCTGTGGCAATCGACATCACATCCGTGATGCCTGCGGCGCGGATAAAAGCTGGGGCTTTGGCGACAGTTTCCAGGTCCAGAATGAGGCGCTCGGGTACTTTTGTCTCGATGTAGTACACGCATCCATCTTTGCGGATGCCTGATGCGGCGGTAATGAACGCATCCACCGAGAGGGCGGTTGGGAGAACGACGAGTGGAAGATTAAGTTTGGATGCAAAATATTTGGCGGCGTCAGCAGTGAGTCCGCCGCCAACAGCGTATATGACTTCGGTGGGTGAATCGTGACGAGTGAGAAGTGAGTCCCAGTTTTCAATTGTTGCTTCGATAACTTCGATGGTGGCGGCGATGTTCAACCCGCGCAAAGAATCTTTCACGGCGTTCCATGCAGGCGTAGAGGTGACGAGTAGAACTTCTCGTTTCTCTTCAATGTCCACAAAGGGCATGAGGTGAACAAAGGGCAAGTTGGGAACTTTATTCATATCAGTCTTCAACCGAATTAGATGCGATAACTTTTGCGTACCATTCGCCTGAGTCTTTGACGGTGCGTTTCTGAGTTTCATAATCCACGCGGATAATGCCAAAGCGTTTGGTAAAGCCATGCCCCCACTCGAAGTTGTCCATCAGTGACCAGACCATATATCCACGCACATCCACGCCGTCTTGCATGGCAAGGCGAGTTTGGATGAAGTGATTTTTCAGATAATCGAGCCTGCGCGGGTCATGTATCTTGCCATCGGCACTGACTTCATCAGGGAATGATGCACCGTTCTCGGTGATATAGATGGGCGGTACGTTGTAATCACGGTTGATCTTATTTAACATGCGGCGCAGAGCAGGGGCGCAGACTTCCCAACCCATTTCAGTATACTCAGAACCTGCGACTTCCTCTACATGCCCTTGCGCATTATAGAGATTGCGTGAGTAAAAGTTAACTCCGAGGAAGTCCAACTTTTGAGCGATGAGCGCCATATCGCCTGCTTGAATTTCAGGCAAGCCGCCTGCGAACTCAACATACTCAGGATGGTAATAGCCTTTGAAGATGGGATGCAGAAATGTCGTCTCACTGCGGTTCCACGCGCTTTCAGCGTTGTGGATGGATCGCGGATCATCATCCGCCGCGTCAGACATCCACTGATTGAGGACGATACCAACCCTCAGATTTGGGTCAACGCCGCGGATTGCCTGCACCGCCAGACCATGCGCCACCATCAGATTGTGCGCCACCTGCTTCGCCTTGGGCGGATTCTGCTCCCCGGGAGCATGTTCGCCGCTGATATATCCATCCCATGCGATGACGCCAGGTTCGTTGAAGGTCGCCCAATACTTCACTCGGTCGCTGAGACGCTTGGTAACGATGGCGGCATAATCGGCAAAATGATGCAGGTTGTCGCGGTTTGTCCAACCACCCGCTTCGTACAAGGCTTGCGGATAATCCCAATGATGCAGCGTGAGAAGCGGTTCGATGTTCGCGGCGCACAAGGCATCTACAAGGCGGTCATAGAAATCGAGTCCACTAGGGTTGACGTTCCCAGCTCCGAGAGGCAGAACCCGCGTCCACGAGATCGAGAAGCGATAGGCTTTCAATCCCAAACGGCGCATGAGGGCAATATCTTCTTCAAAGTGATGGTAATGATCACAAGCGACGTCACCTGTGGAATTATCAGAAATTTTTCCTGGTGTATGGCTGAAGCGATCCCAAATCGATTCGCCTTTGCCATCTTCGTTCCATGCACCTTCGATCTGGTAGGAAGCGGTTGCCGCTCCCCATAGGAAATTGTGAGGGAATTTGTGTATGGTCATGATTATCCTTTTACACCGCTGAACACCACGCCTTGCGTGAAAATCTTTTGCGAAAAGAAGAACAGCAAAATCGGCGGGACGATCATCAGCACAGAGATTGCCATAATGAGGTGAGTATTGATGGTGTAAAGTGCATCGAAAGTTTGCAAACCTACAGCGAGCGTCCAATTTTCTTTGGTGTGGAGGAAGATCAGCGGCTCGTAGAAATCGTTCCAAGCATAGAGGAAATGGAAGATACTCACCGAAACAAGCGCCGGACGAGCTTGCGGCAGGATGATGTACATCAGAACTTGAAGCGGGTTCGCACCGTCAATTTTTGCAGCATCATCCAATTCAAGCGGGATGGTCATAAAGAACTGACGCAACAGAAACACATCATAGGCATTCGCAAAGAACTGCGGGACGATGAGCGGAAGTAAGGTATTTACCCAACCCAGCTTTTGAAAAAAGATATACAAGGGAATCAAGCGGACTTGCGATGGTAGCATGACCGTAGCCAATAGAACAAGGAACAGTACATTCAACCAACGCGCACGGAAACGACTAAAGCCATACGCCACCAGTGAACTGGAGAACAACATACCAAACATCCCTATAAAGGTAACCAGCATGGTGTTCCCAAGATAGGTGAAGAAGGGCATCGAGTTCAAGGCTTCAGGATAGTTCTCCCAATGAATATCAAGCCGGTATAGCGGTGTTTGCTCATTCAGTTTGAGTTCAACGGTCTGGTCGGGCGTAGCGGGGTCAGCGAAGAATGCCATGCCACCTGGTGCTTTTTTGATCATCGCCATTTCACGGGTTTCACCATCTATGATTACAGTGTAGAGATTGAAACTCTCGCCATTGATCTGAACCGTCTGCGGCTTGCGTGGGATGAGTGTATTCGCATCGGACCGGAGCTGTGCCGGGTCTTTCAATGATGTAGAGATCATAAACGCGAGCGGGATCATAATAATGACCGAGCCAGCCGCCAGGATCAAGGTGGTAACGCCCTTGAAAAATAATTGATTGGCTTTGATACCACCAAATAATTTACGCAACAGGCTCATGATTTACCTCGCAGTTGACCTTCGTAATACACCCAGGCATCTGACGAGCGGAAGATTAGGGCAGTCAACAAAAGAACGATAATGAACAATATCCATGCCATAGTAGAGGCATAGCCCATATCAAAATAGCGGAAGGCGTTTTGATAAAGGTATAAGTTGTAGAATAATGTGGAACGCTGTGGTCCGCCCGTGCCACTGGTGGCAACATAGACTTCGGTAAAGTATTGAAAGGTACCGATCATACCCAGTACCAAGTTATAGAAAAGAACGGGCGTCATCATCGGGAAGGTGACATTCCAAAATCGTTGCCAGGCATTAGCCCCATCCACTTTAGCGGCATCGTACAAGTCGGTGGGAATGCCCTGTAACCCAGCCAGATAAACTATCATGGAACCGCCCACGCCCCATAGACTCATCAACACCAGAGCAGGGACAGCCCAACTGGGGTCTTGCAGCCAGCCCGGCGGGTTATCAATGCCCAATACATTTTGCAAAAATGGATTCAATATCCCCATCCGTGGATTCAAGATCCGCAGCCAAAGCAAGGTAACCGCCACACCCGAGATAATGGAAGGCAAAAAGAAAATCGTGCGCCAGACATTCACACCTGGCACTTTTTGGTTGAGAAAAATAGCCAAAATAAAACTAAAGAGTAAATTAAGCGGCAACGCCAGCGAGGCAAAGTAGATCGTTACCTGCAAAGACTTCCAAAAGATCGGGTCACCTAATACAGCCGGGTTACCGGTTTGAAAATATTCTGGAATGCCCGCAAATATACGAGCATAGTTCTTCAGCCCAACCCAGGTCGGCGGATCGACAATGTTATAGTCGGTGAACGAAAAATAAAGGGATGAGAGCATCGGTCCGATCGTAAAGACCAAAAAGCCGATTGCCCATGGAATGATGAACGCATAACCTGCCAGGGCTTCTCTTCGGGCAAGGCTCAGTTTGCTGGGTTTGAACATGAAACCTCCAAAAATAAGGCAAGTAACAAAAAAAGATAAACATGCCGGGAAATGAGATAAAAACTCCCCGGCATGTTCTTTTTATTAACTACTTATTGAGTTGCCCAATACTCATCCAGAATTTTCTGAACCTCTTCATTGGTAGTGTTCATCAGACCCGGAATATCCAGATCCGCTTCGGTGTAGATGGTGGAGGTCGCATTGTTAAGTGCGTCATTGACCTTCCCCCATTCCGGCACCCAGGATTCATGGTTGGGGTCATCGAGGTAATCAATAGCCGTGAAGATCACATCAAAGTCAAGTCCGGGGAAGCGTTCCTGCATATAAGCGAGATACGCCTCTTGCGAAGATTGGCGTGCGGGTAAACAACCATAGATCTTGCAAACATCCACGATCTGCTCGGGAGCCACCAGCCACTTCATCACTTCCCAGGCAGCATCTTTGTTCTTGGCAGTCTTCGGCATCGTGAATAAATCTGCATGGATGCGGGAGATACGTTCACCATTCTGGTTATAGAACAAAGGCGCAATATCATATTTGAAGGGCAGTTCATTCAAGCCTTCAGACATATACCAAGTATGACTATACCAAATGGCAACATGACCGCCCCCAAACGGGTCGCCGCTGGCGGCGTCAATGGCACCTTGCCCTGCCGCATCAGGGATGAAGTGATCCACGTGAATACCGTTATGCAGCCATTCTGCGCCAAAGACCCATTCCGCTGAGTTGTATTGCGCAGTCTTGTAATCGTCGCTGGTAGGGCGTCCTTTGGCCGGCGCGCCAAACATGGTGAGCTGACCGCGTCCATCTGTCCAGGTATCGGCATAACCCCATTGCTTGATAGTAGCAGGATCAAATCCAGCATCATTGGGCGTCAGGTCATTGGCATCGAGGGTCATCTTCATTGCCATTTCCCGCATGGCTTCAATATTCCAAGATGTATCGGCATAATCATGTGTGGGGTACGGCAAGCCAGCTGCATCGAAAGCATCTTTGTTATAGAAGATGAAGGAAGGATATAACCCAAGCGGCAGCCCGGCGTTCAGGTCTGGATATTTGTTGAGAGTAGTGGAGGGACCATAAAAATCACTCAAGTCGTAACCGTCTTTTTCAATATAGGGCGTTACGTCTTCCCACTGATCTAAAAATTTTGCAATCGTTGAAATCCCATGCGGACCCACCAATTGCGGTGCATTGCCGCCCGCCACCATTGCAAGATAACGCTCGGTTGCCTCTTCAACGGGAACGATCAGAAATTCCATTTCAATATCAGTATGCGAATCATTAAATTTCTTGGCAAGCGCTTCCTGCGCAGCCACCTGGTCTGGGTCGGTGCCAGTGCCAAAACCGACAAAAATAACGACCTTGGCTTTTTCACCCGAAGGGGCTTCGTCTCCGCCAGATGTTTCTCCTCCACCACAAGCCGCCAAAAGCATGGACGCAACGATCAGAATACATAACAAACCATATAGTTTCTTCATCTTCGTCTCCTTTTAGTCTTTTGAATTGGTTCGACAGTCGATAAGCAGATTAATTCTCTGACGCGCGATCCTCCTTTCGTTTAAGTACAACCACACGATTCGCGGATAACCAATTCCGTCCGCTTCAAAACCAGACTTTGAGCTTGTTCACCCTCCAACAAACACAACAGCTGGCGGACGGCTTCGCGACCTACTTCTTCGATCGGCGCGCGGATCGTCGTCAGCGGCGGGGAAATGTATCCGGCGAAGTCCACATCGTCGAAACCAACAACAGCCACATCGTTAGGGATGAGGCGTTTGGCTTCCTTCAAAGCGCGGTATACACCAATGGCAGCATCATCATCGCCCGCAAAGACCGCATCAAAATCAACGCTGTCTTGAATTAGTTTTTGCATCGAGTGATATGCTGTCTCCTGGTCAAATTCACCAGAAGAGACCAAAGTTTCATCGAACGGTATATTGTGTGTGGCAAGCGCTTCACGGTATCCGCGTTCACGCCAGACAGAGTCTTCATGTCCTTTAGGTCCGCGCAAAAAAACGACACGGCGCCTGCCATGCTTCTTGATCAGATGACTGACCAGCATTTCAGCGCCGTCTTTATTTTCGACCGTGATAACAGGAATATCCATTCCATCTGGCGGGGTTTCATGCATCAACACCAATGGAAAGTTGATCTTATACAACCGGGCAATTTCTTCTTTTTCAAGGCTGGTCGTGAAAACCAACAACCCATCGGTATTATGCTCACCAATGGGTTTCCGTTTTATAGGGCGGTCGCTGTGCGTGGAATAAACCAACAATTCGTACCCGGCTTCATGTAACTGCGCCTCAATGCCTTTGAGCAGATGCGGAAAGAACGCGCCACGAATCTCTGAAAAGACCAACCCAATGGTGTTTGTCTTCCGGCTGGCAAGCACCCGCGCGGCAGACCGAGGGACAAAGTTCAACTCGGCAATGGCCTGCCGAACCCGCTCCGCTTTATCTGCATGGACAGGGATCTTTCCATTCAACACCCGGCTTACGGTAGCAATAGACACCCCTGCATGCTCCGCAACATCTGAAATTGTAGTGTAAGTGGGTTTTGATTTCATCTGAAAACGCTTTCAGAAAGCGTTTTCAGAGTATACAGATTTAATTATCTTCTGTCAAGAAAATCGTCAATATATAAAATCGAAACAACGAACCTAACTGCTGGAGTTCTCCCTTACCCATCCACGCCTAATCCTGCGCAATACCTTATACCTTTCAATATTAGCTACTACCTCAATCCGCACGGCCCTTCATATTATACGAAGGGCATTCTCTTCAAGAAACTTCGGCGAGGTTAGGCAATTTTGCGAACTCCAGCCTGAAGGTCCGAGTTTGATGCGGGCGGCGATGAGCCAACTCAATTTGTCAGCGTGCGCTTATCATCGAATTTTGAAATTATCTCGCACCATCGCGGATTTGGCAGGGAGTGACGAGAGCCAGTCCGCGCATTTGGCGGAGGCGCTGCAATACCATCCGAAGATTATGATGGGGTGATCAGCTTTGGGTGTAAGTTTCACCCAAAATACGGGTGGGATACTCTCTGCCTGTATTTTTTGGTAATTGTAGGCGAAATAAGAAAATACGCTTCTATAGATGTGTGTACGCTGAAGTCTCCAGATGTTATATAATTTATATATGGTGACACCAGTTTTAGCCACGAAACTTTTTATACCTCCACCCTCTCCTAAGCTCATCACTCGTTCGCGTCTGATCAATCAACTAAATGATGGCATCTCTACAGGCTGCAAATTGACCCTCATTTCAGCCCCGGCTGGTTTCGGGAAAAGCACATTGGTCAGTGAATGGATCGTGAATTGCGGGAGACCGGCTGCTTGGTTATCACTAGATGAAAATGATAATGACGCCGCGCGGTTTTTAATCTATGTTATCAGCACATTGCAGACTGTTTCGCCAAATCTGGGGGCAAGCATACTCGATACTCTTCAATCCCCTCAAATACCACCTATCGATTCAATTCTCACAGCCTTACTCAATGAAATCTCCGTTATCCCTGACGATTTAATTCTTGTCCTTGATGACTACCATCTCACGGATGCTAAATCGGTCGATGATGCACTCACTTTTTTGATCGAACATCTACCACCTCGAATGCACCTGATCATCACCACTCGTGAAGATCCGTCTCTGCCTATCCCTCGGTTACGTGCGCGAAATCAATTGACCGAAATCCGCGCAGCAGACTTGCGCTTTACTCCATCCGAAGCCAGAGAATTCCTAAACCAAGTGATGAACCTTGATCTCTCAGTAGAAGCGGTCGCTGCGTTGGAAACCCGCACCGAAGGATGGATTGCTGGTCTACAACTAGCGGCGCTTTCGATGAAGGGACAAGAAGATGTACACGGATTCATCCAGGCTTTTGCCGGAGATCATCGCTATATTGTGGATTATCTGGTTGAAGAGGTATTGCGGCGTCAACCTGAGCCTATTCGAAACTTTCTGCTGCAAACTTCCATCTTTGACCGTTTGAATAGTTCACTCTGTGACACAGTTACCGCTCAATCGGAAAGTAAATTGAAATTGGAGCAATTGCAGAGGGGTAATCTATTCCTCATTCCATTGGACGACAAGCGGGATTGGTACCGCTATCATCATCTCTTTGCAGATGTACTTCGTATTCACTTGATGACCGAGCAGCCTGATCTGGTCCCTGCCTTGCATAAACGTGCAAGCGAGTGGTATGAACAAAACGGTCTAACGGCTGATGCGATCCACCATGCGTTGACTGGCGGCGATTTTGAACGAGCGGCGGATCTGATCGAACAAACCTTGCCGATTATGCGCCAAAGCAGGCAGGAGTCCACATTGCTGGGCTGGCTCAAGGCGCTTCCCGATGAATTGTTTCAGCACCGTCCTGTACTCAACGTTAACTATGTCGGCACGCTGATGCAGAATGGTCAATTTGATGGTGTTGTGTCTCGTCTGCGGGATATCGAACTGTGGCTGGCTGCTCCTGAAGATATTCGGGAACGCCCTGTTTATGTGAGTGAAGAGGAGTTTCAGCGTTTGCCTAGTGTGGTCGCCATGTACCGTGCTGCAATTGCCCTGGCTCAAGGCGATGCGGTAAACGCCATGAAGCATGCACGCAAAGTATTGGAACTTGCCCGTGAAGATGACGATTTCCCCCGCGGAGCTGCATCGTCGCTGGTAGGGCTTGCATCCTGGGCGAGCGGTGATCTCGAGGCAGCATACGAGATGTTTGCTAAAGGGATGGCTCATTTGCAGAAAGTTGGTTTCATCTCGGATGTGATCGGCGGCTCTGTCACGCTGGCGGATATAAGGATTACGCAGGGTCGCCTGTATGAGGCAATGAGCATCTACGAGCGCGGATTGCAGCTTGCGACAAAGCAGGGTGCGCCAGTTTTGCGCGGCGCGGCAGACATGCATGTCGGAATGAGCGGGCTCTACTTCGAGCGTAATGAGCTGAATACTGCCGAGCAACACCTTTTGAAAAGCAAGGAGATCGGTGAACTCAACGGGTTACCGAAAAACCCATATCGCTGGCGTGTTGCCATGGCTCAAATACAAGAGGCTCAAGGAGAACTGGACGAGGCGCTCGACCTGCTCGACGAGGCAGAGCCTTTATATGTGGGTGATTTTTCCCCTAACGTCCATCCAATCTCTGCATTGAAGGCGCGGGTCTGGGTCAAGCAAGGTGAGTTGGAGAAGGCTCTGGCTTGGACACGTGAACGGAAATTGTCCATTGATGAAAGCCCCAGTTACTTGCGGGAGTTTGAGCTAATCACGTTTGTCAGAGTGCTTCTGTCTCAATATCAAACCGACCAGTCAAACAGTTCACTGCAAGATGCAATTGGTTTGCTGGAACGTCTTTTGAAGGCGGCAGAAGATGGCGGAAGAATTGGTAGTGTGATCGAAATTCTGATCTTGCAGGCGCTTGTTCATCAAATGCAAGAGAACATTCCTGCTGCGCTATCCGCGTTGGAACGTGCCTTGAAGTTGGCTGAACCCGAAGGCTATATGCGCATCTTCCTCGCCGAAGGTTCAAGCATGGCAGAATTAATTCGCGAAATTGATGCACAAGGAATCCTGCCGAGCTATACACGCAAACTGTTATCTGCATTTGAAGTGGAAGATCAAGGCTTGGATGTAGAAACGGCTCTTTTCGCCGCACCAGCTTCATCGTCCCTGATCGAGCCGCTTAGTCAGCGTGAATTGGATATCCTCCGCCTGTTCAAAACTGAGTTGTCGGGTCCCGAAATCGCTCAGGAGCTTGTCATCGCTTTAAGTACGGTGCGGACGCATACTAAGAGCATTTACAACAAACTTAACGTCAATAGCCGCCGGGGGGCTGTCAATCGGGCAATCGAGCTTGGCTTGATCTAAACTAGCACGACTAAACAGGATACCCAAAGACCTCGCCAAATTTATCTGGTGAGGTCTTTCGATTCTCCCCATCTAAATCCCCAAATGTGGGGAAGACATCTCCCCACATTCATTTGTATATTGTCTTCAACCGAACCCAAACAGGCAGCTATGCCGGGTGTCAATTCTGACACACATCTTATCGGTTCAAAAAGGAGAAAAATATATGAATACCAAGTCCGAGGTTTCGATTTTCAGGCTTTATTTACTGAGAGCCATGTATGCGTTCATGGCTATTGGGTTGGCAATCTATAAATTGCCCGCGATTTTCAATCCTCCTGCAAACTTGTCGACCATGGGTAGCGTTGTGCTCAGTGTGCTCGCTGGGCTAGGGCTCCTGGCAGGGGTAGGAATTCATCGCCCACTCAAGATGCTGCCACTGCTGTTCTTCGAGTTTCTGTGGAAGGCAGTCTGGGTTCTGACGTTCGCGCTCCCCCAATGGTCTGCCGGGCAGTTGGCTCCGGACGTTCAAGAGGTACTGATCAACAACCTCGTAGGTATTGTGTTGGTTCCACTTGTGATGCCCTGGGGCTATGTCTTCAATCATTACTTGAAGGCGCCCGGCGATCCGTGGAGGAAGTAGATACCTAATCGCTCGTTCCCCTCCTCCATAAATCCCCACACGAAATACCCACATGTGGGGAAGACAGCTCCCCACATTGATTTGTATATTGTCATCAATCAAATCCAAACAGGCAGCGATGCCGGGTGTCACCACTGACACTTATCTTACTGGTTCAAAAGGAGAAAAAATGAAAGTGACAACCCCGAAACTCATCCGTTGGGCAGGTTTATCTGCCGTGGTGGCAGGGATTATTTTCACGGCTATTGAGCCGACCCATCCATCTATCAATACCAGTACATTCGTCATCATCACTTCCTTCAAGACCTCCATCTCGATCTTTGGTCTGCTCGGTATTACAGGGCTCTACGCCAGACAAGTGGAAGAAACCGGTTGGCAGGGTTTGGTTGGCTATCTTCTGCTAACCATCTATTACGCAGTTCAGATGTGCATTACATTCATCGAACCCACAATCCTGCCGCTGTTGACGACCGTAGCGCCAACTTTTGTTGAAAGCGTATTGCAGTTGGCAAATGGGGTTGGAGAACCAACGAACCTTGGCGGACTCGCAACAATGTATTCGCTCGTATCGATACTTTTTGTACTTGGCTCCCTGTTCTTTGGCATTGCGATGTTCCGCGCTCGTATCCTGCCGCGCTGGGCAGCTGCCCTGTTTGCCATATCAGGTCCTTTGGCGGGCACCATGTTTACGCTGCTTCCTTATCAGCTCGTCCAGTTGACATCGATACCGATTGGGGGCGCGATGATCTGGCTGGGATACGCCCTCTTTTCCGAACGACGGGAGAAACCGTCTGAATCCCTGCTTAATCAGGGAGTCGTTTCACAGGAACCAGGCAGTGTCGCCTGAGTACCAACAAATCTTTCCAAGGAGTTTAAGATGAAAGCGATCATTCAAAATAAAAGTCAAATCAAAACACCTGCAAGAAAAACTCAAATATCATGGTGGGTGCCCGTCGGGCTGATCCTCCTCAGCATCATTCCCCTGATCTTTGGTGCCTTACGCTTGAACGAATTGGCAAGCGGCGCTGAGGTCACACCAGACAACGCGCGCTACTTTGCCTCTCCCTCGCCTGTGGTTATTCACATTATTGCATCTGCGGTCTATGCCCTGCTTGGCGCACTCCAGTTCGTGGGTCGCCTTTGGCAGCGCGGAAGTAAATGGCATCGTTGGGTTGGCAGGTTTCTGGTTCCAGTTGGACTTCTCGTTGGGCTTTCAGGGGTATGGATGACCGTGTTCTATCCCCGCCCGGAAGGCGCAAGCAATCTGTTGTATGCCTTTCGGCTCCTGTTCGGAACTGGCATGGTTCTCTCGATCATCTTGGGATACCTCGCCATCCTGCGGAAGGATGTTGATCAGCACCTAGCTTGGATGACACGCGCTTACGCAATCGGTCTTGGTGCAGGTACGCAGGTATTCACGGGTATGGTCGGTGCACTGATCCTCGGTACCCCCAATGAATTTCAAAACGCGTTGTTGAATGGCGCAGCCTGGGTGATCAACCTTGCTGTGGCTGAATGGAGTATCCGCAAGGGTACAACCAGACAAACCCGCACAGCATAGATTTGAATATTGACATCAAGTTCACTTAATAATTTCAAAAATAAGGAGTCTTAAAATGAAAGCAATTGTAGCAACCCAATACGGCGGACCGGAAGTTCTTCAACTCAAAGAAATCGAAAAGCCGACACCCAAAGATAATGAAATCTTGATCAAAGTCCACGCGACCACCGTCACCGCCGCCGATTTTCGAATGCGAAGTTTTACCGTCCCTGCCGCAGTATGGATTCCCGCACGCCTTGCGCTGGGCATTACAAAACCCAGACAACCGATCTTCGGCTCTGAACTTGCAGGCGTAGTGGAAGCCGTTGGCAAAAACGTAACACGCTTCAAGGTCGGTGACCAGGTATTCGCCTCCACCCTCACGGAAAATTTTGGCGGCTATGCCGAATATAAATGTCTACCCGAAAAAGCGATGATGGCGATCAAACCGTCCAATGTAACTTATAAGGAAGCGGCAGCCCTTCCGATCGGTGCAACCACAGCATTGCGCATGCTCCGCAAAGGAAACATCCAACGTGGACAAAAAGTCCTGATTTATGGCGCTTCCGGAAGTGTCGGCACATATGCCGTCCAGTTGGCAAAGCATTTCGGCACGGAAGTGACCGGCATTTGCAGCACATCCAATCTGGAGTTGGTGAAATCTCTGGGTGCCGACCACGTCATCGATTACACAAAAGAAGATTTTTCATCCAGAGACGAACGTTACGACATCATCTTTGATACCCTCGCAAAATTCCCAAAAACGCAATACACGAAGGTTCTCGCATCAAACGGGACATTTGTGTCGATGGCAAAACTAGACACGAAAGAAAGCATGGACAACCTGATCTTCATCAAGGACTTGATCGAGAAAGGTGAGATCAAAGCGGTCATTGACCGATGCTATCCAATGGAAGATATGGCCGAGGCGCACCGCTATGTCGATACTGGTCGTAAAAAAGGGAATGTCGTCATCTCTGTTGGGAACAAAAAATGACAGATGAACAAAGCTCAAATCCCGATGCAAATCAACAGACGATCTATCAATTCAAACTCAAAGGGCATTTGGGTCAGCAGTGGATGAACTGGTTTGAAGGATTGACCGTCACTTTGGAAGAAGATGGCAACACCCTCTTAAGTGGTATCGTGGTTGATCAGTCTGCTTTGCATGGAATATTGAAGAAGATACGTGACTTGGGAATGCCATTGCTTACATTAAGCCAAGTTGAACCCAAAGACGTAGAGATGAAAATATCAACCAAGTCAGTTAAGCAGAGCCGTTCAAAAAGGAGAAAAAAATCATGAAATGGTTTATCTGGATAATCATTGTTATCTTAATATTGGTTTATGGAATCGTACGCTATGCCATGTCAACAGCGTTAAGAACCGAGAACCCTGTGGGATTCGAAATCGTTCAAATACCTGGCGCTGACGGACACTCCCTTCCCGCAGGCGTGTGGTACCCAACTCAAGTACAACCTAAACCAACGACAATGTTGAGCATCGTGTTGATGGACGTGGCACGCAATGCTCCAATTTCAGGAAATGATTTGCCATTAATAATCATTTCACATGGAAATGGCGGTGGACCTGCAAGTCACGCCGACCTGGCACTTGCACTTGCGAACGCTGGTTATGTAGTCGTAGCACCCATGCATAGAGGCGATAACTATGCTGACCAAAGTGCCGTTGGATCAGTCTCCTGGTTAACACAACGCAACGAAGAAATCCATACTGCTATTGATTACATGCTCGACAATTGGGAATATCATAATCATATTGGCCCAGAACGTATCGGCGCTTACGGGCTCTCGGCGGGGGGATTTACAGTATTGACCGCTGTTGGTGGTCAGCCCGACCTTCGCATCATAGCGAAACATTGTGCCGAGTCACCTGAAATTGTTTGCGATCTGCTACAGTCCGTCAATTCCCCACTGCTAAGTGCCGATTCGGCGACAGTGGAAAAAGATTTTCTGCCTGATTTGAGAATTAAGGCAGCGGTCGTGGCGGCGCCGGGACTGGGATTCACATTTGTTCCAAATGGACTTGATAATGTACATGTGCCAATTCAGCTTTGGAGTGCCGAGGACGATATCGACGTTCCGTATGCCACAAACACAAAGTTGGTTCGCGAAGCATTAGGTTCCTGGGTTGAGTTTCACTCGATCACTGGCGCAAGTCATCTTTCGTTCCTCACACCCTGTAGTTTTCTTGCGCCTCCTGCAATTTGCTCTGATAAGGGCCAATTCGACAGAAAGGTTTTTCATACAAAAATGAACAACAGCATAATAATGTTCTTTGAAGAAGAAATGAAATAACCATAAATACAATGCACATTCGATATTTGACTTCAAAAACAGTTTATATTTTTTATAAATCAATGCACAAACAGATAGGATATTCTATGACCTTCAATCCGTTTCTAAATTCTGACCGGCAACTTCGCAACGGCTGGTGGATTCTGATATTCTTTCTGGTGCTTGCTACCTTGCTTGTACCGACGATGATCGTAGCGCAGCAAAACAATATGGAAGTCTCCATTGGCGTGCAAGCCATGATCGTAATGATCGCCTCATTAACCGGTCAATTGCTGCGACGAAGACCACTGGCTGAGATGTATGGCGCGTTTAATTGGCGTTGGCTCAAAGAACTGTGCGTAGGCGGCTTGATCGGTTCGACACTCATGCTGATTCCTTCGCTGATTCTGGGAATCTTTGGCTGGGTCCGCTGGCAATGGAATCCTGAAGGTATTCCAACCGTCTTACCAAGCTTATTGCTCTTTGCCGGAGTCGCGTTCGCAGAGGAACTTCTGTTCCGAGGGTTTGTCTTTCAACGCCTCATCGCTGGGCTAGGTCAATGGCCAGCCCAATTGATCATAGCCGCCTATTTTCTTCTTACGCACTTGAATAATCCGGGCATGACCGGCAATATCAAGGTGATGGCGAGCATTAACATTTTTCTCGCGTCAATCCTATTCGGACTGGCATTTATCCAAACCAAAAGCCTGGCGATGCCTCTTGGGCTGCATTTCATGGCGAACTTTGTCCAAGGCGGCGTCCTTGGCTTTGGTGTAAGCGGCACAGAACAATCGGGTTTATTAATACCTGTCTTTGGAGAAACTCAAATATGGCTGACGGGTGGTCAATTTGGGCTCGAAGCCAGTCTGTTCGGGTTGATTTGTGTTGTGTTCACTTTACTTGTGCTTTATACGAGAAAGCAAAAAAACTAAATGAATAACTCAATTCTCTACTTCCTCAATCCTATCTTTATTGGGATTGGCGCAACTTTAATTTTTGACCTTTGGGGACTATTTCTAAAGTATACGTTCAAAATCCCCCTATCGAACTTTTGTCTTGTCGGGCGTTGGATTCTATATATGCCAGAAGGAGTTTTTAGACATTTCAACATGGGCTCTACCCCACAGAAACGCTCAGAATGTGCGATTGGATGGATTGCACATTACATAATTGGTATTGGCTTCTCAATCGCTTTTGTTGCATTGGTTGGCAATGGTTGGCTTCAACACCCAACACTGTTACCCGCAATAGTCTTCGGAATAGGTACAGTTTCGATACCTTTCTTAATTATGCAACCCTCATTTGGGCTTGGATTTGCCGCATCAAAAACACCCAATCCGAAACAGGTGAGGATTCGCAGTTTAGCGAATCATATTGCGTTCGGAATAGGTCTTTACATTTTCGGTTTTTTGGCTAATTGCTGATTATTATAGAATTTTGTCCAATTGTGTACAACCCTGACCATGTGGCTATCATGGAGATTCTCAAAAGCCCTGCACATGCGCCCCTGCTGTCGTCACCAAATACCAAAAACGCATCTCCGGTCCATTGCTCGACCGTATTGATATTCACATCGAAGTCCCCAGAGTCGATTACGAAAAACTGAGCGGCAATAAACTCGGCGAAACCAGCGAGGCAATCCGCACGCGCGTGCAAACCGCAAGAGACATTCAAAATCAACGCTTCGCCAATTCCACAGACATCGTCTGCAACGCAGACATGCGCATCGGCGAGGTCAGGCAATTTTGCCAACTCCAACCCGAAGGTCAGAGCCTGATGCGGGCGGCGATGAGTCAACTTAATTTGTCAGCAAGAGCCTATCACCGCATCCTCAAACTATCCCGCACCATCGCGGATTTGGCAGGGAGTGAAGAGATCCAGTCCCCACATCTGGCGGAGGCGCTGCAATATAGACCAAAGATTATGATGGGGTAGTAAAAGACGCCATACACGGCGTCTTTTTGATTCCAAAAACTCCCTCTTGACTCGTAACTTTTTTTCCTGTATTCTGTTTTAACGTTAGAATAATTTATTGAACGATTGTTCAAGAACTCACAGGAGAAGAGAAAATGTCCCATATCAAGTTGAGTTGGCGCAACATCATCATCGCAGCGACCCTGCCCGCCGTGATGGAAGTTATCTGGCAGTTGTATAACACCTACGTCCCTGTCTATTTGCAGGCAGGCAACCCCGCCTTTACCGAAGCGGGAGCCACCACCGTCGGCTTCGGTCTCGGACCTGCGCTGACGGGCTTCATCCTCGTCTTCGACAATATCGCGGGCTTGTTCATCAGCCCCATCGTCGGCGCGTGGAGCGACAGTCTGCGCTCAAAATGGGGGCGCCGTATGCCGTTCATCCTCTTTGGCGTACCTGTTGCCATCGCTGCCTTCATTTTCGTCCCGCTTATACCGATGGGAATTTCCCCCGAACTCAACGGGCAGACGGGGCAACTCACGGGCTTGCTTGTCCCCTTCATCATCTCACTCTTCATTGTTCTATTCGCCTTCGCAGTTGTGCGCCCCGTTGCGGATGTTCTGCTCTTTGATGTGACTCCCTCGCCCCAACGCGCCACCGCCAATGGAATTGCTGGCGCGATTGCGGGACTGCTCGTGGTGATCACTGCCCTGGCTGGTGCTGCACTTTATGATGTATACGGACCGCTTCCTTTCTGGATCGCAGCTGGTCTGGCGTTTCTGATTTTTCTCCTCACCTGGGCATTTGTCAAAGAACCTGAAGAACTTGCCAGTGCCAGCGAACTCGCAGGTGAGCCGTTCAACTTGAAAGGCATTATTTCCTTCCTGCGCGGACTTCCCAAAGAGCATGCCAGCAGTTTGAAATATTTACTTCTCAGCAACCTGCTTGCATACGTGGCTCTTGCTCAAATGCAAGCCTTCTTAAGCTCCTATGGTGTCTTCTCCCTCGGCATGGAAGAATCCTCTGCCGCCATGTTGGTCGCCATCCCTGCCTTGGCGTTCATGGTGATGGCTGTACCTTCTGGTTTAATATCGAACAAGATCGGACGCAAGAATACCCAGATCGTCGGCTTGGTTGGATATGCCATCGGTGCGCTGGTCATCTACCTCTTCCCCGACGCGACCATGCTCAATGTGGGACTTCTTATCTGCGGTTTGACCTGGCCCCTCGCCAACGTAGTCCAAGTCGCTATGATCGTGGACAGTGCCCCCGTCGAAACACTGATGGGAACCTACACAGGCTTGCGTCAAATCGCCGTGACCCTCGGCTTCATCATTGGACCCATCCTTGGCGGGACTCTCGTCGAAGCGATGGGCAACGACTACCGCTGGGTCTGGCTCATCATGTTCGTCTTCCTAGTCCTCGCCACCGTTGCCATTCTGCCTGTGACGAAGGGTGAAGCGAAGAAAGAAATTTAGGAATTAGGTATATTAGGGATTAGGAATTGTGTAATTCCTAATCCCTAATTTGTAATCCCTTTATGACTATCGTATTGCAAGTCCTCCTCGCCGTTCTCGTCGTCCTCGCGCTCTACGCCGCGTACGCTAACCATGCCTACAACCGCGTCCTGCCCCAACCCCGCCCCTGTGTAGACTGTGCGACTCCCGCCCACGTCAAAAGCTATGACTTGTATTACCGCGAACTTGGCAAAGACAAAAACCTGCCACCTGTGATCCTCGTCCACGGCGGGCCAGGTCACTCCAGCCTGAGTTTCAAGAACGGATTCGACTTCCTCGCCGAGCAGACTCGCGTCATCTATTACGACCAGCGCGGTTCGGGCAATTCGCAAATCAAACCGAATCCAGAAAATTACACTATCGAGCATTTGGTGGAAGAACTCGAAACCCTGCGCCATGACGTGGTCAAAGCGGACAAGGTCATCCTCGTCGGTCATTCCTTCGGCAGCGCATTGGTGCAGCGATATGCAATCAAATATCCGCAACACGTTGAGAAAATGGTCATTGTCGGCGGGATACGAATCAATAATGGTATGAGTAACCGCTTCGTGTGGAAATGGTTTGGCGGGTTGCTCTACACCACTGCCCTCGGCTTCCCACCCGCGGACTCCAAATTCGCAGATGAATGGTTCACGAAGTCATCCGAAAAAGACAATCCCAACCGCCTGTTCGATAAAACGAACACTGCTATTCTCGAAAACACAGGCATGGTTTCCTTTGCCCCATGGCGCGAAATTTCTTTTTCCCTCGTTGGCTCTGATTACAAAAAAGAACTCAGTCAATTACAAGTCCCAACCCTCTTCATCTATGGCACAGCGGATTCGCCATACACAGGCAAACCCGTCGCGGATGAACTCTGCGCCACCCTCCCCAATTGCCAATCCGTTGAATTCACCCAAAGCGGACATTGGGCATTCCTCGAAGAACCAGAAAAGTTTCAACAAGTGTTAACCAATTTCCTAATCCCTAATTCCGCATTCATCATTCCAAAATGACCTTCCCTTCCTCCAATCCCCTCCGCCCTCCTTCATACAAAGGCTCCACCGAGCAGACTTTGTACATCCCCATGCGCGATGGGACTCGTCTCGCCGTTGACCTTTACCTCCCGCGTGGACTAAACCCCGAAACCAAAATCCCTGCACTCTTCGCCGCCACGCGCTATTGGCGCGCGCAACAACTCAAAGCTCCCTTCTCGTGGTTTCTCTCGCTCCCCGATTCCGCTCGCAATTTTTTCACCGCCTTTGGTTACGCCGTCCTCCGCATTGACATGCGCGGCACAGGCGCGTCGGAAGGCAATCATCCGCACCCGTGGTCAGCCGCAGACCTAACCGACCTGTACGACTTAACCGAATGGGTCACACAGCAACCGTGGAGCAATGGGCAAGTCGGCGGCTTCGGCAATTCGTACCAAGCCACCACCGCCGAAATGCTCGGCGCGTGCGGACATTCCGCCGTCACTTCCGCGCTCGTGCGCTTCAACGAGTACGATGTTTATACCGACATCGCTTTCCCTGGCGGCGTGCCCAACGAGTTCATGCTCACGCAATGGGCAGATTACAACCGCGCACTCGACGCCAATCAACTTCCAAAAAACATGAGCGTGCTTGAAAAGATTCTTGTCAAAGGTGTCAAGCCTGTCGGGAACAATCCAATTCCCAAACACACCAACCAGCAAGTTGATTCCGCGCTGCGTCACATCACCTTCCGCGATGACCTCGACCCTGAACTCAACATCCGCATGGATGACATCAGCATGTTCACCCGCCCCACCACGCACGCGCTCGACCATTGGGGCAGTTGGTTCGACGCCGCCACCGCGAACGCGGTCATCCATCGCTTCACAAACAATCCGCGCCCGCAGCGAGCCGTCATCGGCGCGTGGAATCACGGCGCAACCCAACACATCGGCGCGAAGGAAAATCCATTTCCATTGCTCGCGCAGATGAAAGAATCTTTACGCTTCTTCGATAATCCACCCACGACCCGCGAGTTGCATTACTTCACCATCTTTGAAAATGAATGGAAATCGACGCTTGAGTTTCCACCTGCGGATTTTTCCAACACCCGATTCTTTTTCCAACCCCAAAGCGGACTCTCCTCGCTTCTTCCCCCGCCCCAGCCTGTTGACCACTACCAGACAGATTTCAACGCCTCAACAGGACTCAACAACCGCTGGCAAACTGAACTCGACCAGCGACCTGTAAAGTATGCGCCCATCAAAGGACAACTCTCGTACACATCCGCGCCGCTTGAACAGGATACCGAAATCACAGGCTATCCCATCGTGACGTTGTTCGTCAAATCCACGCACGATGATGGCAACTTCTTCGTCTATCTCGAAGCGATTGACGAGCAAGACAACGTGCACTATCTCACCGAAGGAATGCTGCGCGCCATCCATCGCAAAGTTTCAACGGACACGCCGCCGTATAAACAATTCGCTCCCTATCATTCCTTCAAACGTGCCGATGCCATGCCGCTCATCCCTGGCGAAGTAGCAGAAATCACCTTCGGGTTGAATCCCATCTCGGCGCTGATTCGCCGCGGGTGGAAGGTACGAGTATCCATTTCAGGCACAGACAAAGACACCTTTGCCAGAATCCCGATCACGGGTAGTCCGAACGTGGAGATTATGATTGGCGGAGACCAAGCTTCCTTCATCGAGATTCCGATCAAATGACAGATATCCTTTTCCAATCCCAAGAAAACATAGCCGTTATCACCTTCAACCGACCTGACGTGTTGAATGCGTTCAAGCGCAGCATGTTCCAGCAATTACTTGACATGCTCGATACGATTGCAAACGATGACTCGATTCGTGCCGCGCTCATCACGGGCAATGGACGCGCGTTCTCGGCAGGCATTGATCTTGAAGAACTGTCGCACCTTTTCGACGGCTCGACGGTGGCAGAGCAAGCGCGCGCCGAGTTGGACGAAATGCAGGAACTCACGCGCCGCATGGTGAATTTGCGCAAGCCGATTATTTCCGCCATCAATGGCGTGGCTGTCGGCGTCGGCGCGGAGATTGCGATTGCGAGCGACATTCGCATTGCGGCGGAGAGCGCGTATTTTCAATTCGCCGAAGTGAAGCGCGGAATTTTCGAAACCAACGGAGTCATGCATCGCCTGCCGAGACTAATCGGTATGGGACGCGCCGCGCATGTGATGATGACGGGCGAAAGAATTTCAGCGCAGTCTGCTTACGAGATGGGCTTGGTCACGAAAGTGACATCGGCTGAATCCATTTTGCAAGAAGGCATGGACATCGCCCGCACGCTTGCGTCGAACGCGCCCATCTCTGTGCGGCTGATAAAAGAAGTGCTGCAACAATCCTATGACCTCAACCTTGAAGACGTCATGCAACTCGAAACCGAAGGCACCCTCGAATGCTTCGCCAGCGAAGACATGCGCGAAGGAGTGATGGCATTTTTGGAAAAACGCACGCCTGTGTATAAAGGAAGGTAGTAGGCAAAGTATCTACGTGTGTACTTGTTTACTTGTATACAGGTACACACGTACACAAGTAAATGCAGAACGCCCAACCATACGGAAAACTCACCATGCCAACTATCACCAAAATCGAAATCATCGACCTCAACATCCCATACCCGCACCCGTTCAAGATTGCATTGGCGGTCATAGATAGCGCTCACAACATTGTTGTGCGCGTCCACGATAGTGACGGGTTGGTGGGTGTGGGCGAAGGCTGCCCGCCGCGCTTTGTGACAGGCGAAGCGCCAGAGACTGCTTTCGAAGCGGCAAAACTTTACGCGAAGATTTTGATTGGGAAAAATCCGCTGGAGATCGAAGCACGTCTCACAGAACTTGAACGCTATATGCTCAAGAATCCCGCCATCCGCTGTGCGTATGACCTCGCGCTCTATGACTTGCTTGCCAAACATGCGGAACTTCCGCTTTACGCTTTGCTTGGCGGCGAGAGAAAAGTCCTGTTCTCCAACCGCACCATTGGCATTGACTCGCCCGACAAAATGGCGAAAACTGCGAAACAGCACGTTGAGAACGGAGTGAAGGCATTGAAGGTCAAGGTCGGCACGGGACGTAATGAAGACCTCGCACGGATTCGCGCTATTCGTGAAACTGTTGGCAGTAGCGTTCCCATGCGGCTCGACGCGAATCAAGCCTGGGATGAGATCACTGCCATCAATATTCTCACCGTACTGGCAGAATATGAAATCGAAGTCTGCGAACAGCCGCTGCCGTATTGGAATATCGAAGGCTTGAAGCGAGTCCGCGAGCGCAGCCCCATCGCCATCATGGCGGATGAATCCATCTTCGACGCTCATGACGCTTTCCGCCTCGCCTCGCTCGGTGCAGTGGACTATTTCAACATCAAACTCGCCAAGTCCGCAGGTATTCATGGTGCGGTGAAAATCAACGCCATTGGCGAAGCGGCGGGGATCAAATGTATGCTCGGCGGCATGTCCGAGTCGCTTATCGGAGTCAGCGCGGGCGCGCACCTGATCTGCGCCTGCCCGAACATTGCCCTGCACGACCTCGACTCTCCCTTCCACTTTACCGAAGAACCCTCCATCGGCGGCGTGGACTTCCAAGCCAACGGCACCGTCACGCTGACAGACGCTCACGGTCACGGCGCGGATGTGAGCCCTGAGTGGATAGAGAAGAGTAAGAGATTGGTAATTGGTAAATAGTAATTACCAATCTCTAATTACCATTTACTATTTACAAAAAGGAACTTATGCCCACCTTCCCTCCCTTCCCCTCTCCCGCAAAAATCGGCTTGTTCGGCGTGGCGTTTGACGAAAACTCATCCTATAAACGTGGCTCGGCGTTGGCTCCGCAGCGGATTCGTGAAGCGTTCTTCTGTGACTCATCTAACTTGTGGACGGAGAACGAGACCTATCTCGGCGCGGATGGACTCTTCGCAGACATGGGCGACATCAATCCTTCAGCGGAGAGAATGCCGATAGAGACCGAGCAAGCCGCGGGTAAGTTATATGAAGCGGGCTTGAAGGTCATGGCATTTGGCGGCGACCACTCCGTCACTTATCCGCTGGTAAAGGCGGCGGCGATACATCATCCCAATCTCACCATCCTGCACTTCGACGCGCACCCTGATCTCTATGATGACTTTGAAGGCAATCCGCATTCACACGCCAGCCCCTTTGCGCGGATCATGGAAACGGGTTTGGCGAAGCGGCTCGTGCAAGTAGGCATTCGCACCATCAACGGACATCAACGCGAGCAAGCCAAACGCTTTGGCGTGGAAGTGCTGACCATGCAACGCTGGCGCGATGTCTTCGATTTGAAATTTGACTCGCCGCTTTATATCACCTTCGACATGGATTGTCTCGACCCCGCTTTTGCGCCTGGCATATCCCACCGCGAACCTGGCGGGCTTTCGACCCGTGAAGCGTTGAGCGTTATTCAATCGCTCAATGCAAACATCATCGGTGCGGATGTGGTGGAATTAAATCCAACACAAGATATTTCGGATATCACTGAAATGGTGGCGGCGAAAGTGTTCAAAGAGATCGTCGCGAAAATGTTATGAACCCACGCGAATTAGTCCACGCTGTGCTTGAAGGAAAAACTCCAGACCGTGTTCCGCGCTTCGAGGTTTGGATCGATGGCATGTTCGATGAACTCGGCGTCACTGACCCCTATCGCGCCTACGCCGAGTTGGGGCAGGATGGAATTCTCATGCCGTCGCGAACGCCGAGCGAAAGCAACGCCTGGAAAGATGGCGTGGATGAATTCGGGCGTGTCTGGAAAAAGGGGATGTATTTTTACGGTGCCGTTCAAACAGCGGATGACCTCAAGAAGTACACACCATCATTGAGTTATGCAGATCATTTCTTCGACGTGAAGCGGGTCGCTGACATTCGGACGAATTATCCACACCTCTGTCTTTTCTTCGGCACGCATATCGGTCCATTCATGGGAACGTATATGGCAATGGGCATGGAGAATATGTTCCGCATGTTCAAGAAGGACATGTCTTTTGTCCGTGCCGTGATGGAAGCGCGCACCGATTGGTGCATTGAAATATACAAACGCGCAGCAGAACTCGGCGCAGAGTTGATCGTGATGGGCGATGACGCTGCTCATCGTGGTGGGTCGATGATTTCGCCGCAGATGTGGCGCGAGTTGGTGCTTCCTTATCATCAGCGCGTGGTGCGTGAACTTTCTGTGCCCGTCATCTGGCATAGCGATGGCAAGATGGATAAGCTGTTGCCATTCGCTGTGGAAGCTGGCTTTGCTGGCGTACATGGGCTCGAAACCCTATCTGGCAACAAGTTGGATGAAGTAAAAACCCAATATGGCGACAAACTGATCCTGATCGGCAACGTGGATATCAATCTGTTCTTCGAACCAAACATCGAACTCATCCGCGCTGATGTGAAACGCAGTTACGAGCAGGGTGGCGCAAGTGGATACATGATCTCGTCTTGCAACAGCATTTACCCTGGGATGAATCTCGTAGCCTTGCGCGAATATTTTCGCTGTCAGGGAGGGCTCGATGGCTGACACCTCCCGCTTCCCTCTCGGCTCAACTTTGACTCTCGACTCATTGAGCATTGACCCTTACCCGCACTACCGCCTCTTACTTGACCGTGAACCTGTCACCTGGGTCCCCGAAGTTAATCTTTGGTATGTGCTTCGGCGTGATGATGTCGTTGCAGTGCTGGATAATGCCGAAGCCTTCACCGTGCAATCGCCACATTCACTTCTCGATGACACTTTTGGCACGATGATGTTGTCTGCCGAAGGGGAACTGCACCAGCGGATGAGAAGTCCGTTCGCGGGAGTGTATGTACCCAAGGCAGTACGAGCGTCATCGTCTGCTTTCATCGAACAAAAAGTAAATGAACTGATCGATAGATTTATCGCGGACAAAGAAACGGACTTGGTCAAATCCTTCTCTGACCCGATGGCGTTATATGCCGTCACGGCTTCGCTCGGCGTCCCCATCGTGGACTTTACTCAACTGCGTCACTGGTACGATGACTTCGCGGCCGCATTGAGCAACTTCCGCCATGACCCTGCAGTGCGGGAGCGCGGTCAACAAACGGCGAAAGATTTTGGTAGTCAACTCGCAGAGCACATCGCACGCTTGCGTGCCGAACCTGATGACTCGTTGCTCAGTCATCTCGTCCATGCCCCGAACACGGACTTGAGCGAACGAGAGATCGTCTCGAATATTTTCGTCATCATCTTTGGCGGGTTGGAAACCACCGCCGCCATGTTCTCAAATACGGTTTGGGCATTGCTCAATCACCCCGATCAATTTGACGAAGTGAAACGTGATCCTGCCAAGTTGATGAAGTCCGCTGTGGAAGAAACCCTGCGTTGGGAATCTCCTGTGCAAACCGCCACCCGCCATGTGACCCAGCCCATCACCGTCCGAGGCGTGGATTTTGCAGTGGGTGATACCGTTCAATGCATGTTGGGAGCCGCCAACCGCGACGGTGAATTTTTCCCCGACCCCGACCGCTTCGATATCCACCGAGTGAATGCTTCTCACCATCTGGCATTTGCCCGCGGACGACATCACTGCCTCGGCGCGTCTCTGGCGCGTTTGGAAGGCGAGATCGGTTTACGCGTTCTGTTCGAGCGATTGCCGCATTTACATTTAAAATCAACTCACCCTTCCGCGCCATACGGACACGAATTTCGCGCCGTACCCAAACTCATGGTGGAATGGTGAAAGGATAGAAACTATGCCAGCCAAAAGTAAACCTGTAGAAGAAAAGAAGACCTTTATCGAAGTAGCCCGCCGTAAGCAGATCATTGACGCGGCGTTGCAGACGATTGCAGAGCATGGCTATACCCAAACTTCCTTTGCCGAGATCGCCAAGAGTTTAGGAATCACCAAGGGGTTGATCGCTTATCACTTCAACGGCAAGCATGACCTCATCACGTCTGCCATTCATACGATTTTGAATCGACAGGGTGCCTACATTCGTGGACGTGTTGAAGAAGAAACGAAGGGCAGTGCCAAACTGCGCGTGTATATCGAATCCAGTTTCGAGTACATCTCGCAGAATCGTTCACAGTTCGTGGCGTTGGTGGATCTGTGGGGCAGTTTTACTTCGCCTGAAGAAAAGAAAGCATTTAGCGATTCCGCTTATGACCCATGCCGCGCTCATCTCAAGAAGATATTCCGCATTGGCGTGGAGCAGAAGGAATTTGCGAAATTCGATGAGCAAAGCATGGCGTCTATTATTCAAGGTGCAATTGATGGGATCATGTTGCAATGGGTATTCGACCCGAAGGCTGTCAATTTGCAGGAAGCCAGCAGTGAGTTGAGTGAGATATTTGTGAAGCGAGTGAAGAAAGCCTAACCACAAAGGGTCACAAAGGTACACAAAGGTTTTTACTTTGTGACCCTTTGTGCTCCTTCGTGGTTGAGAAATTACCCAAAGGAGAATCGCGTATGGAGTGGAAGAGTCTGGGTCATTTGGTGGAGAGTGCGGCGGAGCGGTTTGGAGAGAATCCGCTATTTATTTTTGAAGACAAGCCGCTTTCGTTTGCGGAAGTCAACAAGCTGGCGAACAAGACTGCGAGTGCGTTGAAGTCCATCGGTGTGACGAAAGGCGAACGTGTGGCAGTGATGCTGCCCAACGGCGTGGATTTCCCCATCGTCTGGTTTGCGCTGGCGAAGTTGGGCGCGGTCATTGTGCCTGTCAACATCAACTACCATGACCATGACCTGACGTACACACTCGATGATTCGCAGGCGGGATTCTTCGTCGTCCACGAAAATTATCTGGAGCAATGGAATCGCGTGCGCGCGCACTTGCCGTCAGTGAAGGAAACGCTGATCGTGACTGAATCAGGCTCAAAGTCCGATTGGAGGCGTTTGGTGGATGAGTCGTCTGACTCGTTCGAGTCATCCAATGTCTCAGGCGAGGATTTGGTCAACATCCAATATACATCTGGCACGACAGGTTTTCCGAAGGGTTGTATGTTGCAGCAGAAATATTGGCTGGGCATTGGGCAGATTGCGGCGGATTATTTTGAGCTGACGCCCGCCGAATGCAACTTGACGGCGCAGCCGTTCTATTACATGGATCCGCAATGGAATACGGTGGCAAGTTTGATCGGCGGCGCGCCGTTGGTGATTCTGCCGCGCTTCTCGCCATCGCATTTTTGGGGCGAAGTGATTCGACATAATGTGACTGTGTTGTATTTGATCGGCACCATGCCATTCTTTTTGTTGAAGATGACCGAAGACCCTACGCTGGAACGCGGACATAATTTGCGTGTGATTTTGTGTTCGGGGATACATCCGAAGTTCCATGCGGAATTTGAACGTCGTTGGGGCGTGCCATGGCGTGAAGCATTTGGGATGACCGAAACGGGCGTGGATTTGATCGTGCCGTTTGATGATGGTTTTTCTGTAGGCACGGGCGCGATGGGTAGACCGATTGCGACAAAAGAAGCGAGAGTGGTGGATACGAATGGAAACGATGTGCCTGAGGGCAGTGTGGGTGAATTGATCCTGCGCGGTGAACCGATGATGACGGGCTACTGGAACAAACCCGAAGCGACAGCGGAGGTCATGAAAAATGGCTGGCTGCATACAGGCGACCTGGTGACGAAAGACGAGAAGGGATATTTCCATTGGAAGGCACGTTTGAAAGATACGATCCGACGCGCGGGCGAAAATATTTCATCGGTGGAAGTGGAAGGTGTGCTGATGGAACATCCTATGGTGAAAGTGGCGGCGGTGGTGCCTGTCCCTGATGAATTGCGCGGCGAAGAAGTGAAGGCGTATATCGTGTTGAAGGATGGGTACACAAAAGAGAACGCTTCGCCCGAATCCATTTTGGATTATGCGCGCGAGCAGTTGGCATATTTCAAAGTGCCGAGATTTATTGAGTATGCCGATGACCTTCCGCGCACGCCGTCGGAACGAGTGGAGAAGCATAAGTTGGTAAAGATGAAAACGGACTTGCGCGTGGGAAGTTATGACGCGGTGGATAAAGTATGGAAATAAAAATCAAGTACACGGATTTTACGGACACTTGCACCGAACGCAAGTACGGTGTTGCACGGGTTTACACGGATTTTTTTATAAAAAAGAAAATCTGTGTTCTTTCCGTGAAATCAGTGTAATCCGTGTCCAAAAGTTTTTTGGAGACTTATGAACACACAACAACTCAACGAAACAATTTCCAAAACCCTCGCCGCATGGAACATCCCTGGTGCGGCAGTGGCGGTTGTACAAGGTGATGAAGTTTTCACCCAAGGCTATGGCGTGCTCGAAACGGGCAAGCCTGAAGCCGTGAACGCAGATACCATCTTTGCGATTGGTTCCACCACCAAAGCATTCACCTCCGCACTGATCGGCATGTTGGTGGATGAAGGCAAGCTGTCATGGGATGACCTTGTTATTCAACACATCCCTGAGTTTGAGCTATATGATGATTGGGTCACTCGCCATGTCACCGTGCGCGATTTGCTCTGTCACCGCCTCGGCTTGGAGCGCGCCCAGCGTCTCTACTACCATCGCGGATATGACCAGCGCAAACTCATGCGCCGCATGCGTTATCTCAAACCCACATCCAATTTCCGCACGCAGTTTCAGTATGCCAATCAACAATATGGCGTGGCGGGTTTACTCATTGAAGCCGTTACTGGCAAGTCATGGGACGATTTCATCACCGAGAGAATTTTCAACGCAATGAACATGTCCCACTCATTCAGTGGATATGACCGCGTTACCGACCACAAGAATTTTGCCTCACCTCATGCTGTGCTTGATGAAACCTATCCCGCAGGCGTGCGTTTTCTCGGCGAGATGAGTGCCATCGAAAACTTCAAAATCGTACATGAACCCGCTGGCTCGATTCATACTTCCGCCAACGACCTCGCGCAATGGTTCAAGGCATTACTCAATAACGGTGCGCCGCTCCTTCAACCTTCAACCTTCAACGAACTCACCACGCCGCAAATGGTCATGCAGGATGTGCTCAACTCCGAGCTTGCGCCGCTCGCCTATCTGCAACCCGCCACGCATTTTTGGACGTACGGTCTCGGCTGGTGGGTCATGGATCTTCACGGTGAAAAAGTTCTCATGCATGGCGGTCAAATGCCTGGCTACAACTCGGCGGTCGCGTTTTTCCCGCAGCGTAAACTCGGTCTCGCCATCATGGTCAATGTCCATCAAACGCTATCGCACGCCGCGTTGTTTTATGCGATTTCAGATATCTTGCTTGATAAAAGCGGACGCGACTGGTCAACCGAATTTCAGATGGTGGCACAGGGATACATGGCAGAAGTCAAAGATCAAGTGGACGACATGCGCCTCAAACGTGACCCGAACCTGCCTCCGTCCAATAAACTGGATTCCTTCGCTGGGACATTTTCCAACGACCTCTTCGGCGATATGATTGTAACTATCAAAGATAACTCTTTGCAAATCACCTATGGAGCCAACACCGCCACCCTCGAACACTGGCAAGGTGACACCTTCCTCGCGCATTGGAATCTCAAAGCCTTCCTCGATGACTCAATGATTGCATTCTCACCTGATGGCAAGACGATGACTCTTCTCAACGACAGAGCGGAATATAAAAAGAAGTAATGCAAACTATTCTCTTCGGTCTCGCCTCGGCGATGTTTTGGGGAGCAGGTGACTTTGCAGGCGGGCTGGTCAGCCGTCGCGTCAATGCGATTCGGGCGTCGCTGTATGTTCAAGCAGGCGGATTGATTCCCGTCCTTGCCATTGCGCTTTTCACCAGACAATTGAATATGCCTCTTGTTGATTGGTTGTGGTGCAGCGCCGCAGGTGTCATTGGCTCGCTGGGATTCCTCGCCTTGTACCGTGCCCTTGCAGACGGGCAAATGTCCACTGCCGCGCCGATTGCAGCGGTCACATCTGCGGGGTTGCCAGCCATTGTCGGCGTCGTGAGGGATGGAGTTCCGTCCGCTTCAATTGTCGCTGGTTTTATTTTTGCACTGGCAGCCATCTGGCTTATTTCACAGAATGGGGCTGGTGCAATAAAATTACGACTGAAAGATTTGCTGTTGCCTTTTCTTGCAGGGCTGGGCTTCGGCATTTATTTCATCTTTGTTGACCTTGGCGGGCAGAGTAGTGTTTTTGCTCCGCTTGTTGCTGTGCGTGGTGCGGGCGGGTTGACATTAATGATCCTTGCCGCCTTTAGCAAAGAGTTACACCTGCCATCCCGTTCCATGTTGCCGCTTGTCCTTCTCAACATTAGCGTGGATGTGTTGGGCAGCGTGTTTTTTATCCTTGCCGTCCAATCAGGGCGCATGGATATTGCCGCTGTTCTCGGCTCGCTATACTCTGGCGTAACGGTCTTGCTGGCATGGTTAGTTTTGCGTGAAAAGATCAGCAGCGTTCAACGCATTGGCGTGGCAATTGCCCTGCTTGCGATCATCTTGATAACGATATAGGAATACACAATGAACCCGACCGAACTCATCCTCAAGAATTTTGAAAAAGTATCATCCATCCCGCGCGGCTCGAAAAACGAAGCAGCGATCCGCAACTGGCTCATCGAATGGGCGGCTGAACATAACTGCGCCTCCAAGACAGACGCGGCAGGGAATCTCGTCATCTACGCCCCTGCCAGCCAGGGATATGAAGACCGCCCGACGTTAATCCTGCAAGGTCACATGGACATGGTCTGCCAGAAGACGCTTGAGTCCACGCATGATTTCACCAAAGACCCGATTCAACTCATCCGCGACGGTGACTGGATTCGCGCGAACGGCACCACCCTCGGCGCGGACAACGGCATTGGCATTGCGTTGATGATGTCGCTGGTTGAAGATAATTCTGTCAAATATCCGCCGCTTGAGTTGCTGCTGACCGTCGAAGAAGAGTCAGGGCTTGTCGGCGCAGATACCCTTGACCCAACGCTGCTAACAGGCAAAACACTTATCAATGTGGATTCTGAAACAGAAGGCGTTTTTACGGTGGGGTGTGCAGGCGGCGGAAGTGTATACATGACTTTGCCCGTTACATGGGAGGCACAAAAGCAGAATGAAGTTGCTTTTGAGTTGAAGGTCCGCGGCTTGCAAGGCGGACATTCTGGAGAAGATATCAATAAGTTCCGCACCAACGCAAACAAACTCATCGCCCGTGTGCTGGATTTTATTCAACGCGATGTAGAGATTCGCATGTCCACGCTCAAAGGTGGGACGGCGCGCAATGCCATTCCACGTGAAGCCGAATCGGTATTCGTTTGTGCAAAAGAAAATGAGACGCTTTGCAAGGAAAAATTCTCTGCCATTCAAGTTGCCGTCCAAAGTGAACTCGCCAAAACAGAGACTGGGCTGGTGCTCATGCTGAACGAAATCAGCGGCGAGCCTGTCCGCACCATTAGTTCTGCTGAAACGCAATCGGCAATCCGCTTGCTGATGGCATTGCCGCACGGAGTCACATCCATGTTTGCGGATATGCCCGCCTTCGTCGAAACGTCCAATAACATTGGCGTGATGGAGTTGAAAGAGGACGGGCTGTCCGTTGTCTCCACAAATCGCAGCGCGGTCTTTTCGAGATTAGATGAAATTACCAGACGAATCGAATCTGTCGCATGGCTGGCAGGCGCAAAGACCGAAAGAACGAAAATGTTCCCACCCTGGCAGCCGAATATGGAATCCCCGCTCCTCAAGCAATGCGTCGACACATATCGCGGTATCGTCGAAGAAGACCCCAAGATCGAGCTCACCCACGGCGGACTCGAATGCGGAATCATCAGCGAGCGCTGCGGCGGATTGGATACCATCTCTATGGGTCCGACGATCAGAGATTTGCATTCGCCTGAGGAACGGTTGTATGTGCCATCACTGGCAAAGACTTGGGAGTTCTTGAATGTGTTCTTAACTCTATAACGACATGATTAGAGTAACTTGTCCATCATAATCTCAAATCAATAGTCCCAGCGAGGTACCTATCTGGTGTACGGGTATAAGTTTCGCAAATGAGTAGGCAGCAGGGATTTCTCGTTACCGCTTTTGAAACAAATAAGCTTTCCCCCTCAAAACTGGCGAGATGTCGGAAGTCTATCACGGACAAACTTCCGACATCTCTTTTATATTGCTTATGCTATTTGCACTTTTCTACGATTGACGAATTTCACGCCAAAATAGACAGCCGAATCACAGATCAACATCCCGATCACCGCAGGGATGAGTACCGCCCAACCGGACTCACCGCCTTCGGCAACACTCCAAGCGATCTTGCCTAACGCAGCGAGGTTGATGACCGCTACACCCCACCACCAAGAGCGATTCCAGAATGCCAATGCAAGGAAGTAAAAGAAGGCAGGGATTGTGAGAGTAAGCAGGATTTTCCCAACGTTCCACGTCCCAAATAAATAATCACGCTCTGCCTGCAGAAATTGTTCCACCATAGGGTCAACCGTTTCAGGCGCAGGGAACCAGAACATGCTAGTGGCAAGCGCGATCACGGTCAGGAAGAGTCCCTTCCAACTTTGCTTGTAAGCGAAGTAGATATAAGGGAGGATAAACAACGGGCGGATGTACCAACTCAAAACGTTGTGATGACGCGCCCAAGCTATCGTCCGAGCCAGGGAAGCAGGATTGGGAACTAGGGATTAAGCTTGTTTTGCAGGAATGCTTGAAAGATGGATGCTAAATTAGGCAACATCGCGGATTTGGCGGGGAGTGAAGAGATCCTATCCCCGCATTTGGCGAGGGCTTAGAGCTACTTCATTATATTCTGTCACTATGATGCAAGTGGCTTGCAGTGAAATTCCACCTTTGCTTCTCACTGATCTCTGGCTTTGCGGTCGGTGATGTCGCTCACTATGGCATAGCATAAGCCATCTTTCCCACTAGAAAAGTCAACGATGGCTTCGATTAATATCCAGAGAGGATCAGATCCGTCTTTCTGGATCGTGACTTCGCAGGTTTCTTTTTTGCTGCTTGTAAATACTCTATCAAGAAAAGCGCTGAAATCTATGCGCGACTCAAGGGAGATAAACAGAGCAAAGCGTCGGTTGATCAGTTCACTAAGCCCTACGCCCATGAGTTTCGCAGCTGTTAAATTAGCGCGGCGGATCGTACCATCGCGCGTCAGTGTGAAGTACCCTAACGAAGCAAAGGCATACAATTCAGCGTACAGACTTAGCGTCGATTCCAACTCTGCCTTCGCTTGTAACAGTTCTTCGTTTTGCATTTCCAACTCAATCTGATGCACTTCCAATTCGTGGATCACGCGCTGAGTATCAATTTCCGTTATAGGAGATTTCTCACGCTTGCTCAGTTTTGCTTCGGCTTGTTGGCGGAGGTCGGTTTTGTTCATGGCGCTTCCTTTTCGTGATCAGTAATCAGTGGTCAGTCACTGCCCATTGATTACTGATCTTCCTCAGCTGCCTGTTTCTAAACCTGCCTCGAAAGATAACAGGTGGAGAAGTCTGACAATTATAGTCGCCAAAAATCGCAATTTGCAAATTAGGCGTGATAGGATTTTAAAATTACCCATGAAACAAGAGTAGAAACGCATTTCAGATCCATCGTTTGACCGTATTGATATTGACATCGAAGTACCCGGTGTCGATTACGTAAAACTCAGCGCCAATAAACTCGGCGAAACCAGCGCGCACCATCGCAGACCATGTTGACAGCGAAGAGTTTAAATCTCCGCATTTGGCGGAGGCGTTGCAGTACCGTCCAAAGTTGATGATAGGAATATAAGTTTCGTAAACACATATAGACGGCGGAGAGTTTTCTCCGCCGTCTATATATACACTGTCTTATCGCCTATCTGAATCAACAGTCACTTTGCCCAATTTATCCAATTCAACTCTAGATTATTCAATAGTTTGTGAAGTGTATGAACAGAATTTGTAAGTCTCACACACTTATGCTATGATAACTATACTATTTGAAATATTTGAATAAGAGGCGGTTATGGGAAAAAAGATATTATTAATCGATGATGACCCCGATCTGGGCAAACTGGTGGAAGCTATTCTACGCCCGATGGAGCATACTGTATATCAGTCCTTTTCCGGTCCTGATGGTCTAAAAAAATCTTATGAAATCCACCCAGACCTGGTCATTCTTGATGTGATGATGCCAGGTCTGAGCGGTTTTGATGTCTGCGTGCGGTTGCGAGAGATGTCTAGTGTACCGATATTGATGCTGACCGCCCGAACCAATGAAAGTGATATGCTCCATGGTTTTAGTGTGGGGGTGGATGATTTTGTCAAAAAACCATTCAACAAAAATGAACTCGAAGCCCGCATACGCGCCCTATTGCGACGGAAAAATCAACAAAACGAGCCATCTACTCATTCTTATATCCTATCCTATGAAGACCCCCTCCTGCAAATCGACATGTCTTCCCAAACCGTGAAATTGAACGGCGATATCGTCGAACTATCACCAAGAGAATATAGCGTGCTGAATTATCTTGTGCGCGAACAGGGTAAGATCGTTTCAAAGGGAGAACTAGCGCGGGAAGTATGGGGAGAGCCCGTCTCTGGTGGCATGTCTAACCCTTCATTGTATGTTTTTTACCTTCGTAAAAAACTGATGGATGGAAAATTCGGACATCAATACATACACACCCTATGGGGACGTGGATACTGGTTCCAACCTCAAAAAGAAGAGTAAGATGATATTGTTTCGGGGATATTAAAGAGAATTCAAAAAATATTCAAACAAATAAAAAGAAAATCATTGCTATAGTGTAATAGGTAATTTGTTATTCAAAGTTGCACCCAGTCTGGTAGGGCAAGGGTGTCAGGAGCGGTATAACATGAATCTGTGGCACTATTTATCCATTATATGGCGGAGGAAATGGATCATCGTAACAACCCTTGTGTTCGTTCTGATTCCAGCCTATTTTGTTTTTTCCAATGCCACACCCATTTATACCGTTTCCACCACGTTGCGCGTGGCAGCATCCATGGGGATGACACAAAGTCTTCAGTACTATACATACAATACCCAATTAATGAATACCTATGTGGAACTCGCCACCAGCCGCCCTGTGATGGCGAAACTGAAATCGCGCTTAAAATCTGAAGTGACGCCCGATATCCAGGCGGAAGTGGTTCCCAACACCGAGTTGATCCGCATCACAGCGTCATCACCCAACCCGAAATTAGCAGCAACAGCCAGCAATACACTCGCACAGATTTTGATCGAACAAAGCGATGAGCTTTATTCTGGCGGATCAACCTCCACCTCAGAAATTCTCGTGAATCAGTTAAGCCGGGCTGAAGCCGAACTGGCTGACACACGTGACGAGTATGAACGCCTGATCACACTAACACCACCTGCCAACGAACAGATCGTAGTCTCCGGACAAATATTACAAGAAAAGCAACGGACGTACGAAACCCTTCTACGCCAGTACGAGCAGGCGCTTTATCGTGAGGCACTTGCAGCCAGTATGGTCACAGTTGTAGAAGAAGCAATAGTTCCAAAAATCCCGTCCTCACCACGCCTGCCTCAAAACTACATTCTCGTAGCCTTTGCAGGATTGTTCGCCGGAATCATGCTCGCATTCCTTCTGGAAAGTATGGATGATCAATTGCACTTCACGCAAGAGATCGAAACATCAATCCAACTCCCCGTGCTAGCCAAACTTCCCCATGCAAGCAAAAAGCATTTACTGATTTCCAAAAATGGAAATTCAAAATTATCCGAATCCGTTCGGCACCTCGCAGCGCGTCTTCAAATGGAACAAAAAGCGCTTGAACATAAAGTGATCGCACTAACCGGACCCCAATCAGGTCAGGGTACAACAATCACCATCGCAAATCTCGGATATGCACTTGCCGAGCAGGGTAGAAAAGTCGTGATCGTGGATTGCAACGTCCGCGACCCCAAACTACATCAATTATTTAATCTGCCGAACGAACAGGGTCTGACAAACATCCTCTCAAAAGGGCTGGATGTACAACAAGCGGTCACGAAAACCAACCATGAAAATCTTTCGCTTCTCTCCACTGGACCTGTAACTGATTCGCCATTGCAAGCCTTCGCCGCCGCCTCTATCAGCTCCCTTCTCCAAAACCTGCGCGAGCAATTCGACTATGTACTGATCGACACACCTGCACTCACAGTGGCAGATATTGCAGCCATCACACCATTTGCAGACAAGCTAATTCTGGTGGCGAGGCTCTCCCACGTTAGGCGTGAGGCGCTTAAATCAGCAGGTGAATTCCTTTCCAGACTGAATGGAAAATCTATGGGTCTGGTTGTCAATGAAATTGAGGGTCAATTTATCTAGTTCTTTAAATAATAACGCAGGCAACGATGCAAAAAGAAATTGAAACCAAAACAGCAAATATCCCTACAGCTTATAACGCCGGGTGGAATGGGCAGGAAAGATGAACATTCCATTTGTCGGCCTATCCATACAGCATAAGCATCTACACAACGAGATCAATTCAGCCATTCAAGGTGTAATGAACCGCGGGGATTTCATCCTTGGTAAGGATGTCTCTAGTTTAGAGGAGGAATTTGCTGCCTATTGCGGCACCAAATACGCTATTGGTGTAGACAGCGGACTCTCCGCTCTAGAATTAAGTCTTAGGGCATACGATATTGGTCCAGGTGATGAGGTCATTGTCCCTGCACTTACCTTCACTGCCACTGCCGCTGCAATTTCATTTACAGGCGCCACACCAAAATTCATCGATGTGGACCCTGAAACATGGAATATAGATGCAGAAAAAATCGAAGAAGCGATCACCCCACACACCAAAGCCATTCTTCCGGTACATCTATATGGTTTGCCTGCAGATATGCACATGATGCTGGGAATTGCTGAAAAATACAACCTGAAGGTTGTTGAAGGCGCATGCGAGGCTCATGGTGCAATGTACAAAGGTTATAAGGTTGGCAGTCTGGGAAATGCAGCGGGGTTCAGTTTTTATCCGACGAAGAACTTAGGCGCATGCGGCGATGCAGGCATGATAACCACGAATGATGCAAAAGCTGCAGAGAAGATCCGCGCCTTGAGAAATTACGGACAGAGGGTAAAAAATATTCATGAACTTCATCCGTCTAATCATCGGCTAGACAGTCTGCAGGCAGCCATCCTGCGCGTCAAGCTTAAACATCTCGAGGAATGGAACGCCTCACGTTGCCGGATATCTGCCTTATATAACGAGTTGCTGTCAAATGCTGATGTGACCCGGCAAATGAAACCTCCTGGGTATCAGCATGTGTATTACTTATACGTTATCCGCTCCCGGAACCGGGATGCATTGCAAGCCCACTTGAAGGGACGCGGCATAGAAACCGCCATCCATTACCCACTACCCGTTCACTTACAACCTTATTATGCAAAAGGCGAGGACAGGCACGGGCAATTCCCGATCGCGGAAAAGCTTTGCAATGAAGTTCTCTCCCTGCCCATGTACCCGGAGTTGACCGAAGAGCAGGTGGAGATCATAGTGTCGGAAATCAAGCTATCTCAAAAAACTGCGGTTTGAACATACTTTTCTATAGGAGGAAAAATGGCTGGTTCATCATTTTCAATCAAGAACGTATGGGGCTACAGAAAATATCTACCTCTACCTGCGAGGAGAGCCGTAGGCTGGGTTAAGCGCAGGGTTTCTCCGCACTGGTTGTGGGAATCCAAACAGTTCATTGACTATTTCGAATTTCTTCAAAAGAGTCAATGGTGGTCGCTGGAAGAGCTTCAGTCATTCCAGTTGGAACAATTGCGGGTATTGGTCAAGTTCGCATACGAGAATGTTCCGTATTACCAGCGCAGTTTCAAAGAGAAACGCGTTCACCCATCTGATATTAAAAAGTTGGAAGATATCCAATTGCTTCCCACTATTACAAAAGATGATGTCCGCTCTCATATCGATGAATTTATTCCCATCGGCGTGGATAAATCAAAACTGCGGGTTTGGGTCACCGGTGGAACTTCCGGTAAACCGTTGAAGGTCTACCAAGACCTCTACTACAGCTGCATGATCGAAGAAGCCTTCAGTCTGCGCCAGCGTTTATGGACGGACTACAAACAATATGACCGCAAGGCGACATTGAACCGCGACCCCAACAAACGCACATTTAGATGCTGGGATTTCAATAACACAGAGAATGAGTTGATCCTGAGCTCATTTGATTTGACCGAAAGCAACATGTTCGAATTTGTCAAAGCGATGAAAGAGTTCAAACCTCGTATCCTTGTCGGATACCCATCTGCGCTTGAGATCTTTGGCAGATTCCTCATAAGGAATGAGATCACCCTGCCCGCGCTGAATGGGGTTTTCTGCGGCTCGGAGGCATTATTCCCCGGTCAGCGTGCTTTGATCGAATCAGCTTTTAACTGCGATATGTTTCCCAGCTACGGCATGTCGGAACGCGTGGCAGATGCGACCGAATGCGAGAAGCACAAGGGCTACCACATCAGCATGGAATATGGGGTTTTCGAACTGCTTGACCAAAATGGAGAGCCGATTACCAAGCCGGATGTCGATGGCGTCGTCGTCGGGACCGGGTTCCATAATAACGTCATGCCGTTGATCAGGTATCAAATGTTCGATATCGGCACCTACGCAGGTGAAACGTGTGCCTGCGGACGAAACGCCCCGCTCATTAAGGAATTTAAAGGGCGGTTGCGTGAATACTTTGTAGGTAAATCTGGCAAGCTGATGCCACTGCAATTGATCTGGTCGGGAAGACATCCCGTTTGGTCGAAGATCAAGGAGATGCAGTTCGTTCAGGAACGCGAAGGTGAAATTTTGGCAAAAATTGTACAAGCGCCGAATTACTCAAATGAAGAAGTTATGTGGGAACTGCGTGCTGAAGTCGGGAAGATCATGAACCCGGACGATTTCAAGATCGACTTCCAGTTCGTAGACCACATGGCACTCACCCACCGCGGCAAACTAAATTTCCTCGATCAAAAGCTCCCCATCCATTTTGAAGAAATCACGCGGTTAAGTTCATAGGAAAATCATGGATCAATATACATTAAAAAGAACAACAGCCAAGGTTGCGCTGAAGTTCCAGAATAGCTTGCAAATCCCCCTTCGTGAAATGTGCCTGATCACGGGCGCTCCGCGTTCAGGGACCTCAGCTTTATGCGAATGGTTGGGGACTCAGCCTGCTGTTTCAGCTTTCCCTGAATCGCGCATTTTGATAAGCGCACACAGGTTCCTTGAGGAGACGTTCCGGTTTAAGAATCTGGCAGACGATACGGAGATCGCAGATCTGATCCACAGGCTTGTCACCGCATATTATTCGAAATCAAGGGTCTTAATGGATGGAAAACTTGTAGTAGATAAGGAACCCCTGGAACCCATTGCATTTCCATCAAAGGATTACGCCCAATTCATTTTCAATTACAAAAAGATGTTCCCCAAGGGAAAACTCCTTTTTGCGATCAGGGATCCGCTGGCAACAATCTGGTCCATGTCTCAACGAGTGTGGGGCGAATCGCTCACAACCCCAGATGCCAGAAAATTCACCCTCGAAGAATACGCCGAAAATTGGTGCGTCTGCGCAGACTTGTCCCTTCAATTTCAAAACGATGTGAATACGCATATCGTCCAGTTTGGTAATTTGATCAAAAACTCGGGCAATGAATCCAGACGAATATTCGATTTTCTACATATCCGCAATGGAAATCCATTCCAACCTCGCCGGACTCATAAAATCGGTTTTTCTCTGGAGGAACAGGAAAAGATTTTGCAGATCGTCCAAAAACAAATGGAAGCATTAAGCCTTCATGGAATAACGTGCCTGGCATGACAACAGAATCATAACAATGAACAGTCAAGGCTTTTTGAGATAAAAAATGGCAGCAAAGATCGTTCGAAGATCATTGGATACCAATACCATCCCGTTTCAAGTCCTTCTGGGAATTTTTGCAGGCTTGATTTTGGGAGCAGCACTTAACTGGTTCTCGCCCATATACATTCTGGGAGGGCTGGTGTTGGTATTCCTGCTCTACGCCATTCTCAAAAGACCTGAAGTGGCATTACTGGGCATTCTCGTTGCAACGTCAAGTATTGTTTATGAAGATCAGTTACCCAGGATCTCATTTGGGATCAGCCTGCACATTTCAGACATATTGCTGCTGACCTTGTTCGGGATCGTCTTTATCCGCTGGCTGGTTGAACCAAACTTCCAAATCGTCCGAACTCCCATTGACCTGCCCCTCTTGATCTTCTTTGGGGTCACCATACTATCAACAACAATCGCTTTATACCAGTCAACAGTGGATGTGGAGACGGTTCGAAGATCATTTCGCATCTTTAGTTATTACCTGACGTTCTTTATCGTCACCCAACTTGTAAAAGAACGCCGCCAACTGGATCTCCTTATACAAGGCATTTATTTCCTCGCATTCATTGTGGCTGGAGCCATTGTCCTACAGTTTTTATTAGGTAGCACGGTGCAATTATTGCCAGGGCGGGTTGAAACCCTGGCAACTGGGAACACCATGTATGCCGATATAACACGTGTACTTCCACCCGGATGGTCCGTTGTTTTGGTGTCTTTTCTCGTTCTACTTTGCAACATGATAGTAGACAGGCACATATCTTTCACCTGGGTTCGGTATGGATTTCTAGGATTGTTTGGGGTTGCGATGATTTTTACGTTTCTACGAAGTTATTGGGCAGCGCTCTGCATGATATTCGTAGTGATGGCGTATCTTTTCAAAGGGCAGGAGCGAACCAGATTCATTGGGTTTGGATTCGTGACCGTATTGATCGCCGCGGCATTCATCGCAATCGTTTCCTACGATCCAGATTCTCGGACAGCAAAGCTTCTGGATGCATCTGCGGATCGATTTGGCTCACTCTTCGCTAGCGGGGCATTCCAAGGCGACGACAACTCGATTAATTGGAGGTTGATCGAAAACGGGTATGCCGTTGCGGCAATCAACGCCAATCCATGGATAGGGCTTGGGCTGGGATTCACCTATCGCCCATGGGACTCGCGCATCGATCAGGTCGATCTTACTGGAACGAATTATGACTTTCGAAAACACATCCACAACGGACATTTTTGGATCCTGCTTCAATCTGGTTTGTTGGGATACCTAAGCTTGATCTGGTTGTCTGTGATCTTCGTGGGGCGCGGACTTTTCTACTGGAGGCAGGTTCAGGACTTAAAACTACGATCTATTGTTCTTGGCTTCATTTTGACGTATGGGGTCGTGTTTGTTGCGGCTGTAGCCAATTCCTCCTTTACTCAATGGAGATGGACGCCTCTTCTTGGCATCATGATGGGCATTAATGAAGTTGTTATCAGGTCAAGCCGGGAAGCAGTTAATGTTTGAAACTACTTTCTCGTTCAGCTTTTCAATGCAGATTCAAGGTGAAATGTGTTAAGTAAATTCATAAAGGATATGGCAAGGTATTCACTCTCACAACTCCTGCCTGCCCTCACATCTTTTATTACAACCCCGATCCTGACAAGACTATTCCTGCCAGCCGAGTATGGGGATTGGGCATTAGCTCTCAGCGTATGCTCGTTTTTGGTCGCTCTAACAGTTTCCGGTTTGGGAAGCGCCGTGATTCGTTTTTTCCCGGCACACAAAGCCCAATCATCGCTTGGAACTTTTTTCATCACTCTGTTCGTTTTTTCAACAGCGATCACTATCATAATCGCAGTGGCATCCTATTTAATTCTGCCATTATTTGCTGGAATCCTCCCCTCTGCGCTGACCGAATACCTGCCGTTGATCCTGCTCATTTTTATCGCCCAAAGCATATTTATGATCTACATGGCGATCATCCGTGCAGAGGAAAAGAGCGGAGTGTACACCACCTTTCAACTGCTCCTTAATTACGGCAGTTTGGGCATGGGCATTTTTCTGGTAGTTGTGCTGGGTTTACGAGTGGAAGGATTGCTTCTCGGCACACTCTTAACCCTTGTCTTGATCATCCCCATTCTGTATATGCTGGCAACCAAAGGCGTGGATATCCGACTTAAGAATTTCAGCCCGCAAGATGGCGTTCACATGATCGAATATGCCTGGCCGTTATCGCTGGGAAGTGTCGCCATGTGGGGTTTGCGTTTATCAGATCTATTCATCATCGGCATATTTGCGACCACACGTGAAGTGGGGTTGTACACAGTATCCTATAACATTTCCTCGAAGAGTATTGAGCTGTTGGTGTCTCTGTTTTTACTGAGCGTGTCGCCCATGATCATGAACACCTGGGAAAAGCAGGGAAAAGCTGCAACCGAAGAAAACCTCGCCATAGTCACGCGCGTCTATTTGATCGTCTGTCTTCCGGCAGCGGTCGGCTTGAGCATTCTTTCATTCCCTTTCGTGGCGCTTCTGACCTCCCCTGAATATTACGAGGGCTACAAGATCTTTGGGTTGGTCGCAACCTCCAGCTTTGTCTGGGGGCTTGCGAACATTTCTCAAATGGGCATGGCGATCAAGAAAAAAACTCGTCGCCTCGGTGCCAACCAGATCATTGCCGCCTCCATTCATATTGTTCTGGCTATTCTATTGGTCCCTCGGTTTGGTTATGCAGCCGCCGCAGTCACCACTTTGATCGGTTACTCCGTACTGTTGGTACTCCATACATTGGCTTCACGCGCACATCTGCCATGGCACTTTCCATTCCGCACACTGAGTAATGTTGTTATAGCGTCCTTAGGAATGGGAGTTGTGGTTTATTTCGTTTATGGTTTGGCTGAAAATCAACCAAACGGTTCACTGCTCTTTCTAGGGCTAAGCATCCTAATAGCAGTTCCCGCATACATCATCCTGCTATGGATCCTTGGCGAAGTTAAAGAAAGAGAAAAAACATTTGCCTTACAGTTATGGCAAAAGTACACAGGCAAAAATATTTAAAGGTTTGCAGCAGTTCAGTCCGCAAACATGTTATTGAGAGCATAGAGGTTACAGTGATCAAATTCGTTCATCATTTCATTAAACGCAGCAAAGAATTGGGTCCACAGGGCATGCTTGAGCGCATTTGGTCCCGAATCACGAACGGAGTCGTTCTTTTCTTTGAGTCATTTTGGTGGGGCTGGAAATCTCGCCGCCAATTGAGCGACAAAGAATTCATGGCACTAATGGCAAAAGATTGGCAGAGTCTCGATGAAGTGTTCACACATTTTACAGCGCGTCCCGCCGCCACCTTTTTATTGCCGCACCAATCGCCTGACGAAACCCGCCGCATGCTGGAGAAATTACACCCTCATTATCTTTCAAATCTACTCAACACAGCCGATGCAATTTGTAGGGGCGAGTTAACTTTGCTTGGTCACGATTACAAATTCCCAGAAGGGATAGACTGGCAGACTGACCCCGCAACAGGCTGGCACTGGCCGCTCCACTACCGAGACCGAATGAGCCGCTTTATCGGTTCTGCCCGACCCGTAGACCTGATCATTTATTGGGAACTCAATCGTCATCAGCACTTTATCAGCTTGGGAATCGCCTATTGGATAACCGGAAAACAATGTTATGTAGATACGTTTTTGCAACAAGTTTCAAGTTGGATTGAAAGTAACCCCGTACGGCATGGAATGAATTGGTATTACCCAATCGAGCTCTCGATACGCATCATTGCCTGGACGACAGCCTTCCAGTTTTTTCGCGCCTCGCCAGAATTCCAAAAGGCTGTGGGTAAACGTTTCCTTTCAAGTTTATGGCAACAGACGGATTTCCTCCGCCACCACTTGCAGACCGTGCGGACAAGGAATGATGTCCCGAACAATCACTTGATCGCAGAGTTAACCGGTTTGATCGTAGTTGGTACGGCATTCCCGGAATTTCAAGACGCAGCAGAATGGCGCGAAACCGGTTTGCGCCTGCTTGTTCAACAGGCGAATGAACAGGTCTACCCAGACGGTGTCCATCGTGAGCAAGCTTCAGGTTACCACCGTTTTGTCACCGAGCTGCTATCACTGGTCGTTGCTTGGAGCCATCGGGGCGGAATGAAGCGCGAACCTGTTTTGGAGCACACACTCGAACGCATGCTTGATTATGTCCTTTTTTCTAACGCGCCTGACGGCACAAATCCGATGTGGGGTGACACAGATTTCGGGCGCACATTGGGTCTCGGACTCAATAAGGATTTTTGGGATTTCCGCCCATTACTCTCTGTAGGAGCTATACTTTTCAAACGCCCAGACTGGAAATATATTGCAGGACGATTCGACGAAGAAGCTTATTGGCTTTTAGGCTTTGATGGACTGGATCAGTGGCAAGGTCTTGGTGCCATCGAACCAAAAGAAACATCCCGCGCCTTCCCACAAAGCGGGAACTATATCATCCGGGATGGGTGGACACCCGACTCAGATATTGCCTTCTTCCGCAGCGGCCCCTTTGGACTGGGAGGAGAAGATCATTGCGCTCATGCACATTGCGACCTGCTCAGCTTTGCTCTTTGGATAAAAGGAAAGCCGCTGCTCGTGGATTCAGGCACGTATATTTACCATGGTCCCTTACGTGACTACTTTCGCCTTTCATCGGCTCACAACACGGTTTTGATCGATGGTGCAGAACAGGCAATACCCAAGCCGAACTTCAACTGGCAGCGAATTTCAAACGCCTCCTGCCGGGATTGGTCCGAGAACCGTGTGACGGGCGTCATTGCCAGTTCGGGTCTTGAATTTTCACGGACGTTGGATCACTCTCAGTTCGAAACCTGGCTTGTGGAGGATGGAATTACTGGAAAAGGCGAACACACCCTGCAATGGTCATTCAATTTTGCCCCAGGGTTGGATGTTGAATTGAACGAACAAGACCTCACTCTTTATGTGCAAAAAAGAGGTCAATTGCTGGTCACCTTATATCTGCCAGAGGGCGGGGTAAATTTCAAATTAATTGGCGGGTTGTATTCGAAACAATATTGCCTGAAAGAACGCATTCAAAAACTACATGCTGTTTGGAAGGGCAAAGTAAGCGATCGCGGAGAAATATTTCAGTGGCGATTTGAACTTGCGAGCCCTGAGCCTGTGTTAAAGAGAGGCGAGTATGCTGCCATCACGGAATCATAGAGTTTTGATGATCGCCCGCGCATTTCCGCCATTTCTGCCGGTTGGGCATTCTATTCGGGTCATCAAGTTCATTAAATACCTTCCCACACTTGGTTGGGAGCCAGTGATCTTGACCGTTGATGACAACAGGGAATATGAAACCTTACCCAAGGTAGGCAGTGAGATATTGTTTTCAGAACTTTCTGCAATGCCTGCCATTCATCGCACGGACCCTGGCGAACCCACTGTTGAGTTTTTACAAAGCGAAAAGCAATTTGGCGAAAAAAACAAATTATCACGCCTGATCGTCAAGATACTTGGCGGTACTCGTCGATGGATATTTCGCAATGTCTTAATCCCAGACAGAACCATCACCTGGCTTCCTTCTGCAGTGAAGTGCGGATGGCGTGTTGTGAAGAATGAAAATATTGATGTGATCTTCGCCACCTGCCCACCCCATGCTTCAACATTGATCGGAGCACTGCTAAAACAACTGACAGGAAAACCACTCATCCTGGATTTCCGTGATGATTGGATCGACACTCCCTGGCACAATTCCAAACCAGCCCCAATCCGCTGGCTTGATAGACAATTGGAAAAATGGGTCGTCAGGATGGCAGATAAAGTCATCCTCGTCACCGAATGGAGCCGACAGGCATTTCAAGGTCGGTATCCCAAACAACCTCGAGAAAAATTCGTGCTTATCACCAACGGGTGTGACCTGAACGATTTTGAAATACTGAAATCAGTGCAATCTCAACCACATGAATCTACATTCACCATCGTTCATGCTGGGTCATTGAACGTTTCAAAGATATGGGGGCGCAGTCCAGCAGGGCTTTTCAAAGCCATCCAGAAAATTTTGCAAGAACAGCCTGAGCTTAAAAAGATACTCCGTTTTGAATTTGCAGGCGACCTTCCCGATGATTTTCAGAAACTGGCGATTGAAATGGGATTATCTGAGGTGATCCATGGAGTTGGGCATTTGCCTCATGAAGAAATTCTTAAGGTGATGAAATCTGCCAACCTGCTGCTCGCTATAAATTATGAAGGCTGGGCAACCCTCATCCCCGGCAAGATCTATGAATACTGGGCGGTAGGCGGTCCGCCGATCTTGCTGCTCAGTTGCCCCGGCGCTGCGGTTAATTTCGTGGAACAGCATTGCCTGGGTCACAGCGTTGACCCCTACGATGTTGAAGGAATCCAGCGCGCCATTCTGGACGTGTATCAACAATGGCGGTCGGGCGCGCCAATTAAGATCAAAACAGATGGAATCGAAGCCTTTGATCGCAAGGCATTAACTGTCGATCTCGCGCAGGTCCTTTCAACAGTCACGTTGAAAGACCACCAGCCGACAAACCCGGCTCTTGCTCATACCTAACCATATACGGCAAACTTCGGAGACACTATGCGAATTCTATGGATCGCAGATTACCTGCCTTATCCCCTCATCAGCGGGGATCGAATTCGTATTTTCAATTTACTTAAACGCGTAGCAAAGCAACACGAAGTCTATCTGGCTGCCATGCTCGAAAAGCCGGAAGATGTTGAAGGCGTACCCCACCTCAGCAAGTTTTGCGCCCGTGTCGAAACCGCCAACTTCAAACAACACAGCCGCCTCGAAAAACTACCCGGTCTCATCGGATATGCGCTGGCAGGCAAACCGCCCGAGCTGCGGCTTTTATATTCTGAAGAACTGGTGGAGAAGATCAAAAACCTGGCGACCACAATAGATTTCGACATCGTCCAGATCGAACATGCGCGCATGGGTCTGTATCTCGAAACACTCCCGTCCAGCAAAAAACGCAAAAGCCTGCTTATGTTCCATAATTTCACCTCGCAGCAATACAGTCGGGTCTCGCAAATCGAACAGCGTTGGGATCGTAAGTTTAGGCCATGGTTGAACAGCGTCGCTATGGGATATTGGGAACCCCGCTATGCAGGCAAATTCGACCGCTGTCTCACCGTCTCTGAATTGGATCGCCAGTTATTGCTCGCCTCCAACCCGCGCTTGTGTGTGGATGTCATCCCCAACGGCGTGGATACTGAAAAATTCCAGCCGTTGCCGCTGCCCATAGAAGATACATTGCCAGCCCTTTTATTCCTGGGCAATATGGGATACCCACCATGCGTGGATGCGGCACTTTATTTCTGTAAAGAGATATTCCCACTCATACGTCAATCAAAAGACAAAGCAGAATTTTGGATTGTAGGTCGTGACCCTCGCCCGGAAGTGCTGGAATTGAATGGCGATCAGGTTCATGTCACAGGGCGAGTGGATGATGTACTCCCCTATTATCAAAAATGCCCCATCTGCGTGGTGCCGTTGCGAGCAGGCGGAGGGACACGGCTCAAGATACTCGAAGCCATGGCGCTTGGACGCCCAATCGTTTCTACGACCATCGGATGTGAAGGACTCGATGTTGTCGATGGCGAACATCTCCTGATCGCAGATACGCCCGCAGAGTTTGCCGAAAAAACCGTGCGCCTCTTGCATGATCGCCAGTTGTATCAACGGTTGTCTGTGAACGGCAGGCATTTGGTGGAACAGCAATACGGCTGGGGCAACATCACTGCAAAACTGATGGGCATTTACACAGACATGACAACCGTAGGGAGCAAATAAGATGACCACCCTACCGATCAGCGTCATCGTATGCACTCACAACCGCGCAACGCTGCTGCCAAATGTTCTCACCCAACTCTACAATCAGGATTATCCCCTAGAGTCTTTTGAGATCATCATCGTGGACAATGGGTCAACAGACGAAACTGCTCAAGTCGTTCAACGCTTCAAACCGGATCGTAAGCTGACTCTGCGCTTCGTGCAGGAGACTCGTCTGGGAGTCACCTTCGCCCGCAATCGCGGTGCGGAAGAAGCACAAAATCCATACCTTGTGTATCTCGATGATGATTGCAGCGTGGACAGCGATTGGCTCCGTCAGCTTGTATCAGGCTTTGGGTTGAGCGACCAGGTATCCGTTGTAGCAGGAAGCGTGGCTCTTTCCCTCGATGACCAGCCCTGCCCAGACTGGCTTGGTCCCAAAGGCAAAAGTTGGCTGGCAGAATTTAATTTCCCCGGTTCCGAACCACGGACACTGACCAATCCCGTTTATGTGTGTGAAGGCAATATGGCGATTTCAAAGAAAGCATGGCGAAGCGCGGGTGGATTTCTTGGAATGGATCAATTTGGCAGCCCACACGGCGCCTCGCAGGAGATCATGTATTTGCTTGAGCAGATCAAACGGCAAGGCGGGAAGGTGGCTTTTGTTCCGGCAGCGATTGTCAATCATCACACGGTTTTACCAACCCGGCGGCAACTGTTGCAACGTGCGTATGCTCATGGCATTTCCACTGCAATTTTAGACCACCTGCTCAAACGGTTTTCATGGGCATCTTTTTTCCTCCATGTCCTGCTGGACCTTGCCGCTTTGGTTGTTTTTATAAGCCTGTCGATTCTTTACTTTTTCAATAAAGCCGTTTCCACAGATTACCTGTTACGTGCAGCGGCGCGTTTAGGAAAAATTTTGAGCGAGTGCAGAGTGAGAGGGGATTGGGTACGTGTACGTTCGTGGGAGCGTTTGCGGCAGAAGGCTATTGAACGGCTTTCATGGAAGGAGCAAGAGTGACCACGCCTACAAGAAGCGTCTTTATCGTTTGGAAAGAATATCAACGGCGTGTGGAAGTTATGGCGCCATACCTGGGAGCCGAGTGTTTCTATTTCCATTACTCATGGGAAGAAAGATCGAAGTTTTTCAAGGCACTCTCATACATTCTAAAGACGTTCAATACCTTGAAATGTCTGTTGGAGAACAAGCCTTCAATCATCCTTGTTCAGTTCCCACCTGCGCCTCCCCTGTATGCGGTGGCGCTTTATGCGTGGTTATCCGGCGCAAAATATGTATCTGATTGTCACCTAGGCGTAACGAATGCACGATGGCTGGGCTGGCCCCTTGTCAAGAAATTACTTGCAGGTGGTGTTGTTATTGTTCATAACGAACATTTGGTAGAGCAAACTGAAGCGGAATTGCAACTGAAAGCGTTTGTGCTACGGGATGGGATTGTGGCGAAGCAATCTCATGAAGTTGGCAGCAACGCCTTGTTGAAAGACCTGGGTCTATATCCAAACACCTATGTGATCTTTCCCTGTAGTTTCTCAGCTGATGAGCCGATCCAGGAAATGATCGATGCAGCGCGCCTCCTGCCTGAAATCAAGTTCGTGATGACCTGGTATGTGGAAAAACTCGCGAAGCAAATACGCGACTCACTTCCGCCCAATGTTACCTTGACAGGTTTCTTGAAAACCGACGATTTCAACTGCCTTTTCGCGAACGCAGGCGCGGCGCTAGTTTTGACGAAGTACGAGAACGTTCAATTGAGCGGGATGCAGGAGGCAATGGCTTTTGGGATACCGGCTGTGGTCACTGACCTAAGGACAACCCGTTTTCTTTATAAGAACTATCCGGTTTATGTCGACAATACTGTTGCATCCATAATGCAAGGCATTAAGTTAGCCCTTCAACACAGGATAAATCTCGAACAGCAGATGAATTTATTACGCATTGAGTCGGAGAAAGAGTTCATCGATCAAATGGCAACTCTCAAGTCAGCGTTAGGCATGCGAGAGGAAAAATCATGAATCTTGCTGATAAACAAATAATCATGCTAAACGTAAAAATAGACAATATTGGCGTACAGGAAGTTATTGATCATATAAATCAAGCCATATTTAATAAAAATAAATCCATCATTTCCTACGCGAATATTCACGCATTGAATTTATGTTACGAATCAAACAGGTTTCGCGAGTTTATCAATACAAGTGATTTAGTTTTTTGTGACGGATACGGCGTCCACCTTGGTGCGCGGTTGCTTGGAAAAAGCATTCATCATCGGCTTACTCCCCCAGACTGGATAGATACGCTATGTGAGTCTGCTGTGAAGAATAATTGGAATTTATTCTTTTTAGGTGCCGGACCCGGCGTGGCAGAATTAGCTGCTTCTAAATTAATAGATAGACATCCGGGCTTGAAGATCAGCGTTCAAGACGGATATTTTGAACACTTTGGCGCAGGGAATCAAGAGGTTTTAAGAAAAATTCAAAAATCGAATGCCCAAGTTGTCTTGGTTGGCATGGGCATGCCTTTGCAAGAATATTGGATACAAGAGAATTATCAAAAGATCCCAAATGCCGCGGTATTTTTACCAGTGGGTGCAATGTTCGATTATGTAGCTAACACAATTCCTCGCGGTCCGCGATTTCTTACAGATCATGGCTTGGAATGGCTGGCGCGCTTATTTATTGAGCCGGGGAGGTTATGGCGTCGCTATGTGATTGGTATTCCCTTGTTTTTTTTTCGTATTCTTATTTATAAATTCTTTCGTTAAAGGTAGATATTCTCGGATTGAAAAAACACAACTCACATGCCGACATGAAAATGTGGAATCGATGAGTTCCTACGTTTGTGAAAGGAGAAAATATGTTACGACGCTACTCTGTCAACTTTGAATTATTTTCCATTTTTCTCGACGCCATGGCTGTATTTACCGCTCTTTTACTGGTAGATACCTATCATGTCTGGGACATGCAACTTTTTTCGTTCCTTCTCCCTACCAGCACAATGGAACTTCCCGGATTCTATTATGCGATTTTCCCGATCGTTTGGGTCATTTTAAATCTGGGAGTTTCCCTCTATAACGGTCGCATCAACATACATTTTTTCGATGAATTTTTCAGGCTGGTTGTAAGTATGTTAATTGCAGCTGTGAGTCTGGCAGGATTAATCTATTTTGTTTCACTTGAGTTTGCGCGCTCCCTGTTCATAATGTTCGTCCTGTCAGCCACGGTGTTGATGGCGATTTGGCGGGTCTTTGTGCGTATTTACTGGCACAACCAGTACTCTAATAAACAGGAGTTGCGGCGCATATTAATCGTAGGCGCGGGGGATACAGGGCACCGGGTCTCAACTCACTTACTACGCCCACCGGAATCGAACCTGGAGATAATTGGTTTTTTGGATGACGACCATGAAAAATTAGCAACGGATTCCCACGTTCTTGGCGCGATCGGCGATCTGGAGCAAGTGGTGGATTTCTACCGGATCAATATTCTGGTAATCGCGCTGCCTACCAGTGCATTTGAAAAAACCACCGAAATCGTTGATAAACTGCGCATGAAACCGGTCAAAATATGGGTCGTTCCGGATGCCCATCGCTTATCTTTATTCCAGTGTGATCTGATCGGGCAGATATGCGATGTCCCTCTTTTGGACATTCGCGCTCCGGCGATTTCCGACAATCAGCGCTTGGTTAAACGAGTATTTGACCTGGTGGTCTCCTCTGTGGTTATCATTTTCGCACTACCGATCATGATCTTCATTGCAATATTAATAAAACTGGAGGACCCGGGTCCGATCTTCTTCCGGCAGAAACGCGTAGGGGAGAACACCCAGCCCTTCGAGATGATCAAGTTCCGCACAATGGTTCAAAATGCAGAATCCCTTAGAGCTAGTGTTGAAAAAGCGGATCAGGATGGGAATATTCTGCACAAACAACGCAAAGATCCGCGCGTCACACGTCTTGGCGGATTTTTACGGCGGTTCAGTATCGATGAACTCCCCCAAATATTCAACGTATTCCTTGGAAAAATGAGCCTCGTTGGTCCACGCCCTGAAATGCCATTCCTGGTCGAAAAGTATAAAAGCTGGCAATATGTGCGTTTTACTATTCCCCAGGGAATGACAGGTTGGTGGCAGATTACAGGGCGCAGTGACAAACCCATGCACTTGAACACGCAGGATGATCTTTACTACATTAGGAACTATTCCCTTTGGCTCGATATAAAGATCATTCTGAAAACCTTCTCCACAGTCATCTTGGGACGAGGTGCCTACTGATCGCAACAAATTCAAGGTATGGAGATTTAATCTTGTGATGAATATAGCCTACTATCCAGAAAAAGAAACCAAAATCCGAGGCTTTTATGTGGCTGGGTGATGAACTCTTTATATTCCACCCCATTATCGGACGCTGCCTGGCACCAGGGCTGCACAAAATGAATCACCAGGAATGGGGCGAATATACGATACATGCCAATGAACTCGGTTTTCGGGCGGAACATGAATTCTCACCTCTCAAAAGACCTGGGACTTCGCGCATCCTTCTTTTCGGGGATTCAAATGCATTCGGCGACGGAGTGAACTACGAGATAAGTTTTGCGGGTGTACTTGGAAAACTGCTCCCAAATGTGGAAATATATAATTTTTCATCGCCAGGTTTTGCCGTGGACCAACAATACCTGTGTTACCAGGCAATTGCTTCGCAATACGAGCACGACCTTGTGCTCATTGTTCCCACCATCGAAACCATTCGGAAGTTGACTGCGCATTTTATTTTGGTGCAGGATAAGCATCAGGTACAGCGTTGCCTTGAAAAACCTTTCTTTGATATCCAACAGGACTGTTTGGTACAGGGACATGTGCCTGTATCAGAAGAATTTATAGACATCGACAAACTTTCGGCAGTGGACAAAGACAAGATTTACCGTGCAAATCCATTTGCAGATGTGAGAAAACTACTGGACAATACCCGTCCGGTTAAACAGCGGAGGAAAAGACCTCATTTTTTGGATAGGCTTATCTTTCTTCTGAAGAAATTTGGCGTCCGGGATACGATCACAAAGGTGCGCCCTTACCCGGAATATGATACGCCAAATACTCCCGCCTGGAAACTCATGCGCACCATTTTGTTGGAATGGGCGTCAAACAACCCTAAACCGATGATGGTGGTGCCTTTACCGAGTTTCATCTATGTGAAAGAACGTGCTTATGCAAAAAATTACCAAATGCGTTTTCGCGAGGTCGAAAAAGCTGCCGCCTGTTCATTGTACGACCCGTTGCCCGATCTGCTGAAACTTTCCATGGAAGAGCGCAGAGAACTTTATTATCTTGAAGGGCACCTGACCCCGCAAGGACATACCTGGCTGGCAAAACGAATTGCCTTGCACGTTAAACGTATATTGAAGCGAAAATAAAAAAATAAACGAAGTCATGGAGTCTATCATGCCTGAAATTGAAGAAAAAATCAGAAAGTTCCTGATCGAGAATTTCGTTCTAAGCGAACAATTGGACGAGTTGGGCTTTGACGAATCGTTTTTGGAGAATGGGGTGGTTGATTCGACCGGAATCCTCGAACTTGTGTTTTTCGTCGAAGATCAATTTGGCATTCAGATCGATACATCTGAAGTCCTGCCAGAAAATTTCGACTCGGTCAATTGCCTGGCATCTTATATCCGGCGCAAACAAAAACTTGCTTTGTAAGAGAGGCTCTTGTGTGTGGAATTGCTGGAAGATTAAATCTCAAAACGCAGATGCTCATGGATCCGGCATTAATCCAGGGGATGCTGAATGCCATCCACCACCGTGGTCCAGACGATAGCGGAGTGTTTTCCGACGGACAGGTCGGCTTGGGAAGTACACGCCTGTCCATCATCGATCTTGCAAGTGGACGTCAACCGATCAGCAACGAAGACGGCACGATCTGGATCGTGTTCAACGGCGAAATATATAATTATGTTGAACTACGTTCCCAATTGGAAGCCGCCGGGCACGTATTTCGCACCCGTACAGATACTGAGGTTCTTGTCCATTTATATGAAGAACAGGAAGCAGACTGGCTATTGCAATTGAATGGACAGTTTGCCATTGCCCTGTGGGACCAGCGCAAACGCCGTCTGATTCTCGCGCGGGATCGGATGGGTGTACGCCCAATCTATTACACGATCAATAGCGAGTATCTTCTCTTCGCATCGGAAGCAAAAGCCTTGTTCGCGCACCCAGGCGTCAGGGCGGAGATCGATCCGATCTCACTGGCTCAAGTCTTCACTTTTTGGACCACTCGCAGCCCGAGGTCAAATTTCCGGGATATATCCAGCCTCCCACCGGGTCATTTCCTAATTGCAAGTGATGGGGAAATTAAAGTCACCCCGTACTGGCAGCTGGATATGGCGGCAGGAGATAAAACGCCTCGATCCTTCGATGATGCGGCAGGCCAGTTGCGCTGGCTTCTGGAAGATGCAATTCGGCTGCGGTTGCGGTCAGATGTTCCGGTGGGAACCTATCTTAGCGGCGGGTTGGATTCCTCCAGCATTACCGCATTGACTGCCCGGCATACGGATACACGATTAAGAACGTTCAGCATCGCATTCAGCGAGAGTTCGTTCGACGAATCCCATAGTCAGCAACAGGTCAATAATTATCTTGGGGTGGATAATGAAACCGTCCATTGCTCGCCTGGTGAGATCGGTGCCGCATTTGCAGATGCAGTTCGCCATGCAGAGATGCCTTTGTTTAGAACGGCGCCGGTTCCCATGTTCCTGCTGTCGAAACTTGTCCATGAACGGGGATTCAAAGTCGTGTTAACCGGCGAAGGCGCAGATGAAATACTGGGTGGTTATGACATTTTCAAGGAGGCAAAGATTCGCCGCTTTTGGGCGCGTGAGCCAGGCTCGACCCTACGTCCCATGTTACTGCGCCGCCTCTATCCATACATTGAGACTGTTTCTTCTAGTGGAGATGCCTACCTCAAAGCGTTCTTTGGAAAAAACTTGACCGACACCCGCGACCCATTCTACTCGCATCATTTGCGGTGGCAGAACGCGGCGCGCTGTCGGCGTTTCTTCTCCAAAGAGTTGTTGGCAGAGATCGGGGATTACGACCCACTTGCAGAACTCTTAGAAGACTTGCCTGCCGAATTCAAAACCTGGGATCCATTTGCCCAGGCTCAATATCTGGAGATCGTGGTCTTTCTATCCGAATACTTGCTTTCTTCACAAGGAGATCGAATGGGCATGGCACATTCCGTTGAGGGACGCTACCCGTTCCTCGACCCGCGTCTGGTCGAGTACTCCATCAGGCTGCCTGCATCGTACAAGATGCTCGGGTTGCGGGAGAAAGCGATTTTGAAACATGCCATGCGAGACGTACTGCCGCCTCAAACGCTCAAGCGCGCTAAACAACCATATCGTGCCCCCATTCGCCCGGTTTTCTTTGGAAAAGACAGCCCGGAATTTGTGGGCGAATACTTGTCAAAGGAGAACCTGAAAAAAACAGGGTATTTCGACCCCGAAACAGTAGCAAAATTGACAGCTAAATTCCAGCGCGGAGGAGGGGCCAGTGAAACAGAAGAAATGGCGTTGACGGGGATACTTTCGGTTCAGTTATTACATTCCATGTGGAGGCAACAATGTCACAATTAGCAAAAGTTATGAAGATTCCGGCAGAACAAGAGGCGCTTCGGATTTCTCAATGGATCGAGCGACAGGTCCTGCAAGAATTTAAGCGCCGCGGAGGAGTCGTTGGCGTAAGCGGTGGCATCGATTCGGCTGTGGTACTTGGGTTGTCAGCTCGCGCTCTGGGTCGAAATAAGGTGATTGCCTTGTTCATGCCCGAAAAAGATTCAAGTGACGAGAGCGAAAGCCTTGCTGAAGAAGTCGCTGCCCATTTTGGCGTGGAACTAGTGTCCACCGACATATCGCCTGCCTTGACGGCGCTGGGATGTTACGACAATCTTACGGTCGCTATTCGTGAAACTTTCCCGGATTATGTTCCAACTAGTGACAAGGTCAAATTGGTATTGCCGGATAATTTATTAGAGAAGCCTGCACTTAATGTGTTTTCCCTGGCGCTTCAACGTAATGGATTGCCAGAACAGCGAAAGATATTATCTCCGCGTTCCTATTTAGGGATCGTGGCAGCATCAAATATGAAACAGCGCACACGTATGTTGACCTTGTACTTCCGCGCCGAACATCGCAACTATGCTGTCATCGGCACCTCGAACAAGAATGAACATGACCAGGGTTTTTTTGTAAAGTATGGCGATGGCGGTGCAGACCTTCAGCCGATCCGACATTTGTTCAAATCACAGGTGTATCAATTGGCAGAATACCTTGATGTCCCTCAAAGCATCATCCAGCGCACGCCAACAACAGATACCTATAGCGCCGGAAGCACACAGGAGGAATTTTATTTCCGCGTGCCTTTCGACCTACTCGATAAAATCTGGCTTGGCATGGAACTCGGAATGTCCGCTTTGGAGATCGCAAATGACATTTGCCTGACCGAGGAGCAAGTTGGCAGGGTAGTCGCAGACATCGTGCAGAAAAAACGCACAACAGATTATTTACGGACCACTCCCCTCGCACTGGAATCGGGTTCTACCCTACCCCCCGTCTAGGCTATCGCCATTTTCCTCAGTTCGGATTTGATAACCTTTCCGTGCTGATTCACCGGCAGGCTTTGGGCAAACACCACATCCCTGGGAACCATGTAACGTGCCAGGCGTTTCATACAGTGATTAAGAATCGCCGCCTCATCCAGTTTTGAATTGGAACGCAAGACGACATAAGCGCGGATCGCCTCCCCCCGCAACAGATCGGAAATTCCGATGACTGCTGTTGCCACAACTTCTTTGAGTTCCATAATACAGGCTTCCACTTCCTGGCTGCTAACTCGGTTCCCATAGGATTTGATGAAATCACTTTTACGGTCAACGATGTAGATATAACCTTCCTCATCCGTGGTTGCCATATCACCAGTATGTAATGAGCCTTGTACGAATTTTTCGACATTGATTTCTGGCTCATCGAGATACCCTGGGGAAATGTTTTCTCCCCAGGCGACGATCTCACCGACTTCGCCAGTCTTCACTTCTTCGCCCGCTTCATTTAATACTTTAAGAGTCACATCGGGAATACCCCTGCCGACCGAGCCCCTTTTTAAATTCAGGTCGTCAGGCGGCAAATAGGAAAGCCGCGCAGTCGCTTCGGTCTGTCCATACATAATGTAAACCTTCGCTTGTGGACAGCATTGAACCAGCTCTTCGATCAGAATGTTCGAAAGTTTTCCACCAGCCTGTTGGATCTGGCGCAAGTCCGGCAAAGTGCGTTGCGGGAACGTAGAATTCCGCAAATACATCTGAAATGTTGTTGGAACTCCCGCGAAGCCCGTGCAGTTTTTTTCTGCCATAAGATCCAAAACTTTTTCCGGAAAACCGAGTGTATCGCCCAATACAAGTGACCCGCCAACCCGCAAGTGGGTATGGAGCAGGGATGTACCAAAGCAATAATAGAACGGCAGAATAGACATCATCCGTTCAGCACCCGTCAGCCCAAGATATCGAATGATCGAATCGGTATTTGAGCGAATGTTCGCATGTGTAATCCTAACCACCCGAGGTTTTGATGTCGTGCCCGAAGTCAGCATCCACGCGGCATCATGATGTTCGTCGAATCCGGGTTCGTCATCGGGCAATGGGTGCAAAGGCGTTCCGGTCAATATCCCTTCATCCATGATCATCAGCGAATGGGGAAGCTCCAGGGAAACCTTTTTATGCAGACGTTTATCAATGCAGATCCCCCGGCAGCCGGTCTGTTCGATCTGTTGGGCAAGTTCATGCGGCGGTAGTTTGGTGGCAAAAGGAACGGCGATTGCTCCCAGCTTCATGGCTGCCAGATAACTAGACACCCAAAAGAGGGAATTCCCGCCGAGAATGCCGATACGGTCACCCGAAACGAAACCAGCGGAATGAAACGCATCCAAAGCGGACCCGGTAGCTTGTCGCAGATCCCGGTATGTAAATTCCTCCTTCGCCGTGATAAGTGCAACCGCATCCTCATCGCCAAATTGAATCAAATAATCGCTAATGTTCATAGATTCCCTCCGCCAGTTCAAGGCATTAATATGTTGTCTGAAAAGATATTACTATTCTCCACCACCGGGGTCATGACCCATGGGTTGTCAAAGCCAATGATAGTGTTACCGGTGATTAAATTATTCATTGAATGACAATTGCGTGGTTCATAGTAGTACCTATAATCCGGGTGGGATGGGTCGTTCGGCGGCAGAAGCGCTTCCGCAGAAGAGCCTGAGCCGGGGTAGTCATTACAAGGCCAGCTGTTGATATTGTCATAAGATGCCACCTTCACGCCCGGACCTGTCGGGTTGAGAGAAGCCGTTATGGTATTCCCACGAATGATATTGCCATCCCCGCCCTGAAAGACAATGCCCACAGGGACATCATTGATGATGTTCTGCTCCACCAGGTTCGCATCCGACAAGTCCCATTCGAACAAGATACCAAGACACTCCGCCGTACTGCCCAAACGGCTCAAGGTATTCCCACGAACAATATTATTATTTCCCAGCAGGTTGATTAGTTGACAACCGTGTGGAGTATCTAAACGGTCGCTGACTTTGTAAATTTCATTATTTTCGATCAAGTTGAAATTGCCATTGAATTGCATCCCCGACTCGCGGTAATAGTTATATACACGGTTATCATGCACATACCAATGATCGGTGCTATGCTCCTCCAGTAGATGCCAGTTGTTCTTTTCGGTAAAGATCCCATACGCGGTTTCAATGAAGTCCACCCCTGATACTTCCCAATTATCACAGTCCGAAACATGAATCGCCGAAGACTGTTCGCCTTCCGATCCCTGAAACACGATCCCCATTTTGCTCTCCACTCCATTCGATAGGATACGCGGTATTACATCTGACCCGCTGATCTGAATGTGGTCTGCCTTGGGCGTCTGCCAACTGACAGGGTTATGCGGATTGATGGCGCACCTGAAGATGTAATGGTCAATCGCAGTGGCGGAAGTGATTCTGAAAATAACCTGCTCACCAGGGTAATTCTTCAATACGATAGGTTGGGATGCTGTGCCTGAATTTTGAAATACCCATCCGCCCTGAATGCCTTCATACGTCCCTTCGCGGATGTACACCCAGTCTCCTGCTTCTAGGTTCTCGACCGCCTTTTGGATGGTCTTCCAGGGATCAGCGAAGGTCCCCGGGTTCGAATCATTCCCGGATGGGCTTACGAAATATTCATGTTTGGGTGCTTGGGTTGGTGTGACTGGAGTGGAAGTGATCGTAATTGTTGGAGGGGTTTGCGAAGGTGTAACCGTGTAAGGAAATGGAGTAATGGTTGGCGGGATTGGCGCTGCACAGAAAAGGTTGGACATCCCCATCAACAAGAAAAATAACAATGTTTTTTGCCTATCCTTCATGTTCGCATCCACCTGAAAGCATAAGAAGGTACTTACTTTGATTCTACTCCAGTTTAGCATAAAAGGTAGCATTGAGAATACAACAAATAGTGCTTCCATTTTGGCAATGTTTTTTCATGAAAGGTTGACAAAACCATCCGCAAACGTGTGCAAACCACCAGAGACATATAAAATCAACGCTTCGCCAATTCCACCGACATCGTTTGCAACGCAGACACGCGCATCGGCGAGGTCAGGCAATTTTGCTAACTCCAGCCCGAAGGCGGTGTGCTGAGCTTGTCGAAGCATCAGAGTTTGATGCGGTCGACAATGAGCCAGTTACAACTTTCAGCAAGAGCCTATCACCCCATTTTGAAATTATCGCGCACCATCGCAGATTTGACGGAGGGTGAAGATATCCAATCCCCGCATTTGGCGGAGGCGCTGCAGTACCACCCAAAGATGCTAATCTAAAAAACAAGCCCCGATTTCTCAGGGCTTGACTGATATTCCTTATCGACTAAACATCCCCAGCAACCTGTCCCAACCCTGTTTGATCTGCAAGGATTTCAAGCGCCACGTCCCCACAATGCCGTAGGGAATGAAGAGCACGAACAGCACATAGATCGCGCCGTTGATAAAACTGGCGCTTTCACCAATGTAGCGTCGCAGACCGTAATCGAGCAGACGGTAGACCAGTGCGCCAACAAATGCTCCATTGAGCGTACCCACACCGCCGATCAACACGATCAGCAATGCCGTCACCGTGAAGCCCATACCCGCCACGTTCGGGCTGACAATGGGTTGATACAAGGTGTGGAAGAAACCTGCCATTGCCGCTGTGACGGAGGAAAGTAAAAGGGCAGCAAATTTAAAGTAGAAGGTGTTGTAGCCCAACATGCGGGCACGTCCTTCGTTCTCGCGGATGGCAACACAAACACGCCCCGTCGGGGATGTCACAAAGCGTTGATAGACCAGATACACCAGCACCATGACTGCCAGCATCACAAAATAAAAACGCAAGCGTTCATTAGCCGGGCTGATGAATGCCGGAACGATGACGCCCTGCAAACCTACATCTGCGCCGGTGTAGGGACCAAACTCACTGGACATGACCAGAATGTGAAAGACCGAGCCAAGCCCCAATGTGACCAATGCAAAGGTAATACCTTTCACGCGGGGCAGAACCAACGCAAAAAGAACTGCCTGCACTACAGCAGCTATAAACACCAAGCCAAAGGTAGGCAGAAGCGGCAAGCCAAAGCTCTTAATGGCAATGCCCGTCATGTATGCGCCCACACCATAAAACAGAGAATGACCGAAAGACAACATGCCCGTAATGCCAAAGATCAAGTCAAAGCTGATGGCGTAGATGGCAAGGATGAAGATTTCAATCGCAAGACCCTGAATGAATTTGGATTGTCCACTGCCGTTGACGAAGACCGTGGCGGGTGAAGCCCCATCGATCAAGCCGACGATGAAGGGCATCAAGACCAAAAGGAGCAGGGTAATGAGCGCGCCGCGATAAGAAGAGAAGAAATGTTTCATGGCTTGTTTATTCCTTTTTACCAAGCAAGCCGTTTGGTAGGATGAGCAACACAATCACCATTAACATCACCGTCGAAGCAGGCACGAGCGGCGGTGTGGGTTTGAAGATGATCTCGGTAAAGGGAATAGCGATGCCGATCTGCCCGTATTTGATGATGAACTGTTGGATCATACCGACGATCACCGAGCCCAGCGCCGCGCCGGGGTAACTTGTCAATCCACCGATAGCGAGAGCGATAAGCGCATTGAGCAGGAGGCTCTCCCCCATCACATTTGAAAGACCCGTGGACGGAGCGCCTAGTACGCCGCCTAATGCAGCCAGCCCTACACCTAATGCGAATACCATCGTAAACACACGGCGCACGTTAATGCCGAGTGCTTCCACCATCTGGCTATCTTGCACACCTGCGCGGATAATCATGCCGAGGCGGGTGCGTTGCAACAAAATCCAGATCGAGATCAGCACCACCAAGCCGACCAACGGAATAAAGATCTCGTTATACACGCGCACACGCCCATCAAAGAGCAAGATCGTCGAGCAATGATTTGCCCACCAGTCTGCAAAGTTCGTGGCGGGGCAGGCTTCACCACCGCCGTTGAAGAAAGCGGGCTTGGGCATCACAAATTCGGGGCGTCCCCAAATGGCTCGCACCATTTCAATGCCAATGGCGCTCATACCAAGCGTGAGCATCAATTGATAGATCGGGCGGCTGTAAAGCGGACGAATGAGCGTGGCTTCCATGAGACCACCGAGGGCAACTCCGCTTAAGGTAGCGACCAGCACTGCAATGAAAAACAGCCAATTGGAATTCAAGCCATACAAGTATGCACTGAGTTGGTCATTGAATATCAAGCCAATCAAAGCAACAACCAACGCAATCGTGATGCTGACAAAATTCTTCCAGCTCAATCTTACTGTGTGAGGTGTAGTGTCGAACAGCGAAATTCCAAATGCACCGATGATGCTGGCAAGAAGCAAGCCGATGAACGAACTCGGCATGGTCACTTCAGTGAATGCGGCAGGCATCACGGGCAGACGTGCGCCCGAATCCGCCATGAAGGCGAAGGTGACGGGGCTTTGGGCGTAGTTCTCCACGTCCCAGATGGCGATGGGATAACGAGGAAGAATCCAGCCGAAGAGGAGAATCGAGACGAGGATCAAAGCCCAGGGGAGAATCCGCTTCATGCTTAAGCCGAGCCTGATTCGGCTAGCGAGAGCCGGGTACACATCCCCAAGCGCAAAACCCGAAACGATCAACGCCAGCGGAGTCAACAAATCCACAAATGTATCCGGGCGGACGACAACTGTCCAACCCATATATGCGCCGATCATGAAGAGCGTGCCGTGCGCGAGGTTGAGCACGTCGAGCAGACCGAAGATGAGCGAGAAGCCCGAAGCGACGAGGAAGGTGATGGAACCGACGGCGAGACCGCGCAAGAGCGTGATGACGAAGTCTTGTTTTTCCATGCCTTGTGAGGCGGCGATGAGGAAGGCAGCCATGATGAGGACAGCCACAAGTATGACGATGTTCTTGCGAATAAAGGAGTTCATGTTATGCGGCTCCCAGAAAACGATGAATGGCGGCTTTATCGGCGGCGAGGTCTTTCATCTTGCCATCCTGCACCGAGCGCCCTTCTTCGATGATGACATAGTATTCAGCCAGTTGACTCGCCACAAGGAAATTTTGCTCAACGAGAATGACGGTTGAGTCTTTGGATAGTTCGCGGATGGCAGCCATCATGGATTCAATGATGACCGGCGCAAGACCTTCACTGGGTTCGTCGATCAACAAGAGTTGATTATCTGGTACAAGCGCGCGGGCAATAGCAAGCATCTGTTGCTGCCCGCCGGAGAGACTCGTACCTGGCAAAGCGATGAGACGTTTGAGGTCGGGGAATAGATCGAAAATAAAATCGCGCTTGCGGAGGTAATCTCCCTTTTTGCGTTCGGCGATCTTAAGATTTTCTTCCACGCTCAAGTCACGGAAGATGGCGCGATGTTCTGGGACAAAACCAATGCCCATGCTGGCAATATCGAAGGAACGCAATCCGTTCACTTCCTGCCCGTTGAAAATGACCTTGCCTTCACGCGGGGGTGTTAATCCCAAAATGGATTTGAGTGTGGTTGTCTTGCCCGCGCCATTGCGCCCCAACAATGCAACGATGGAACCTTTCGGCACGCGCACGTTCACACCCTGCAGGATGTGATACTGACCGATAAAGGTGTGGATGTTCTGGACGTCGAGGATATATTCCATGTGACCTCAGGCCTTACACATTCAATTCGTACAACCCGCCCAAGTACGCGGTCTGTACTTCCTTGTTGGCGGCGATCTCGGCGGGAGTGCCTTCGGCAAGGACTTTGCCCTGGTGCATGACCGTGATCTTATCGGAAACGCTCATGACCACGTTCATGTTGTGTTCCACGAGCATGACGGTCTTGTTGCCCGCTTTTTGAATATCTTGAATCAGCGCGATCAATTCAGGGACTTGTTCCGACGCCATGCCCGCAGTGGGTTCATCCAACAACAGCACTTCGGGGTCGGGCGCGAGGATCATGCCGAGTTCCAATTTGCGCTGGTCGCCGTGCGGGAGAGTCTTTGCAAAGGTGTGGACGCGGTCTTTCAAGCCAACTTTTTCGATGACGTCCAACGTCCGTTCTTCGTAGGATTTGAAATATGACGCGGCTTGCCAAAACTTGAAGTTATCACGTCCCATGGCTTGAGCGGCGAGACGGATGTTTTCAAATACGGTGAGATTGGGAAAGATGTTCGTGATCTGGAAGGAACGCCCGATACCATAGTGAATCGTTTTATGAACGGGTTGATGGGTGATATCCCGTCCTTTAAAGATGACCTTGCCGCTGGTGGGTTCAATATTTCCGCTGAGCAAATTGAAAAATGTGGTCTTGCCAGCTCCGTTGGGACCAATAATGGCATGTAATGAGTTCTTGCGGACTTTAATGCTCACCCCGTCCACAGCGACGAGTGCGCCGAATTGCTTGGTCAGGTTTTGGGTTTCGAAGATGATCTCGGGTTCCATAAAGCCTTCCAGATGTGACCGTTGACCGCAGACGACAGACCACTGAAATCACAGTCTGCTGTCCGCGGTCAGCGGTCGAAATTGAGTGACTGAAACTTTTACGAATCCCAGTCACTCATTGTAGTACTAAATTACTGTCCGCTCAGGTTGCCGTAAGGCAGACCACCGCAGCGATCCTTCAGAGCTTCGGGGAGCAAGCAAGGGGGTTCGGGGCGGGAGGTGTCGACGTATTCGTAGAAAGCGGCTTCGGGGTCGGTCACGTTGACGAGTTTGAGGATGTACATATCCTGAATGGCAACATGATCTTCAGGGCGGATGTAGATGGTGCCCTTGGGACCTTCGAATTCCATGCCTTCCATGGCAGTCTTGAGCGCTTCACCACTCACATCGCCGTTGGTAGCTTTGATGGCTTCCACAGCGAAGATGGCGGCGTTCATGCCATCAGCATCGAAGAGGTCGGGGTTAACACCATAACGAGCCTTGGTGTTCTCCACCAGCCAGGCGTTGATGTCATTCTGTGGAGCACTGTAGTGATACAGAATGCCCGCAGTGGTGCCAACCGCATTCGCGAAGAAGGTCGGCATGAGGACGTTGTCGATGAAGGTTGCACCGAGTGCCATCGATTCGGTCACGCCCTGATCTTTGGCAGCCTGCACCAAAGAGACGAAGCCGGAGCCAGCCCAGGTCACAATGTAAGCTTCTGCGCCGGAGTTGGCGATCTGATCCATGTATGGGGTGAAGTCGGTGGTGTCCAACGGGGCGAAGATATCGTCAGCGACAAATTCAGCACCTTCGAGGGTACAGGCATCGCGGAAGGCAGCGGCGGAACCTTGTCCGAAGGCATAGTCAGGCGCGATCTGGACGAAGGTCTTGTACTGCTGGGTGAGCGCGATACATTCGTTCATCGCGTCCTGATAGTTGTTGCGACTAGTGCGGAAGGTGTATTCGTTGAAATTCACACCGGTGATGTCGTTCGCCGCGGCAGGAGCCACAATGAGCGGGATGCCACTTTCGAGAGCAATGCCCTGAAGGGTGGCGGTGGCGCCGGAGGAAACGGTACCAACAAGGATGTTCACGCCTTCAACGTCGATCAACTCGCGGGCAACGGTGGCAGTGTTCTCAGCATTGCTGCCATCATCGCGAACGAAGACCTGAATTTCGCAGTTATCGATCTTAAAGGTGTTTTCCTGAGTCTGAGTGAAGTCGAACTTCTCACCCGCGGAGCCAGGCGCGCCGGTGGCATATTCCATGCCAAGCATGAAGGAACGCAGGATGTGAGCGCCGTAGATGGCAAGCGCGCCGGAAGCATCGGTAATGAGACCGACCTTGATCGGCTCAGCGCAGGTCAAACCAGCAGCAGGTTCTTCCGTTGCAGCAGGAGCCTCGGTTGCGGCTTCTTCAGTCGCGGGGGCTTCGGTTGCTTCGACGGGAACTTCTGTCGCGGCGGGGGCGCAAGCAGCCAAAACGAGCGAGGTGGCTACAAGCAAGAAAGCGAGCGTGCGTAAAACTTTCATTTTATTCTTCTCCTTTGAATTATGGTTCGATTATCAGCACAAGAGAACGCCTCTTATGCTGCAAAATCCGTGATCGCGTGCGAGGCGGCTTCCGCAATTTCAATGGGGAAGAAATGCCCCGCATCGGGGAAAATCAATACAGTGCTGCCTGCAATTTTTTTCGAGAGCAAGTCCGCGTTGGCGGGTGGCACCACTTTGTCGTGTGCGCCGAACAAGATCAAGGTCGGGACGTTGAGGCGCGGCAGTTTATTTTCAAAGGCGGCGGCTTCAGGCATCAGACTTAATCCGATCGCCATCTGCGCTTGATACGGCGCAAGTTCAATTGGATTTGCAATGCGCCACTTGACCCATTCTTCAATCATCTCTGGATTTTTTTCCGACCAACCCGGAGCCGTGCTAACGGCTAATCCATTTTTAAAACGAGTGAGCGCATCGCTGGAAACATCCGTGAGGACTTTCATCGCCTCAGACGTGACCGGGACATGGTTCGGTCCCCCAAAGTTGGTCGAACATAGAATGAGTTTTTCTACTCTCTGTGGAAAATCAAGAGCCATGGCTTGAGCAATGAACCCGCCCATCGAATGACCGGCGATAATCGCTTTTTCAATTTTTAGCGCATCGAGCAGACCCACCGTGTCTTGCGCCAGCATCTGTGCTGCGTATGGACCCACAGGCTTATCGCTCTGCCCGACTCCGCGATTATCAAACGTGATGACTTGGAAATGCTCAGCTAACAGCGGAATCATCTTGTGCCATTGCCAACTCGAATACCCAAGACCGGAGATCAAGACAAGAGGCTTGCCCTCGCCGTGGACTTCGTAATAGAGTTCGATGTTGTTGGTTTTAATTTTCGGCATGAAATTCTCCGTTCAACGAAAGATGTAAGAAGAAAGAAACCAAATTCTTTCGTCTTTTTTCTTTCATCACTTTATAAACTTCGCCTTCAACTCAGCTTTGATCACTTTTCCATACGGTGAATACGGCAAAGCATCCATAAACTCGATCCGCTTCGGGAGCTTGTACTTCGCCAAATGTCCCGCACAGAATTTCAGTAATGCATCCGCGCTGACGGTTTGACCCGGCTTGCACACCACGATCATCACGCCAACCTCACCCCATTTTTCATCCGGCTGACCGATCAATGCTGCATCCGCAACGGCAGGATGTTCACGGAAAAGCGCTTCCACCTCGGCGGCATAGACGTTCTCGCCGCCGCTAATGATCATGTCTTTGAAACGACCGGCGATGTAGAAGTAACCTTCTTCATCCATGCGCGCCATGTCACCAGTGTGGAACCAACCATCTTTGAGCGACTGTTTTGTGGCTTTTTCATTGTTCCAGTAGCCTACACAGACATGGTCGCCTTTGATAATGAGTTCGCCCGTTGAGCCAACGGGTACATCTTTGCAATCCGCATCCACCAAACGCATATCACTGTGGAAAATGGGCTTCCCCACCGAGCCAAGTTTTCTCAATGCATCTTCATCGGTCATTGAGAAGCAGTTTACGCCGACTTCGGTCAGACCGTAGCCCTGGCGCATGACAATGCTTTTTTTCTCGCTCCATGCCTGGATCAATGAAGGTGGACACGGCGCACCGCCGCTGATAAAGAAACGAACGTGGCTGAAATCTGCATTCTCGAATTGAGAAGAATTCATCCACACTTGGAACAAAGTTGGTACACCAAGGATGACCGTGCATTTTTCTTCGACGATCAACTTCAGTGAAGCATCAGGGTCGAAGGTGCGTCCGAGTAAAAGTTTTCCGCCGATGTGAAAAAGCGGAACAAGAAAAACAAACAACCCGCCCGAGTGGAACATCGGCGTGAGGATCGGAGAAATATCTTCCTCGTTCAAGCCCCATGAGACGATAGTGTTGATGGAATTCCAGACCACTTGTCGATGAGGAAGAACCGCACCTTTGGGGCGACCGGTTGTGCCAGAGGTATACAGAATGCAAACAGCGTCATCGCCTGAAATATCAATGGGCTTCGGTTCTTGTACCGAGGCTTGATTCAGTAACTGCTCATATGCTTCGCCTGAAACGTCTGCGCCTTCCAGCGAGATGAGATGTTCCACCTTGATGGAGTCCTTCATCTCGTTAAAGACCGAGACAAATTCAGGACCTACGATCAACACCTTGGGTTGACAGTCATTGACGATATACGTCAACTCACGCGAGGTCAGCCGCCAATTCAATGGAGCAAGGATTGCACCGAGTTTTGCCAGACCGAACAACAGATCCACATAGGCAATGCTGTTATGCGCCAGAATGGAGACACGGTCACCTTTTTGCACGTTATATGTCTCACACAGAAAATTCGCGGCGCGATTGGCACGCTGATTCAATTCCACATAGGTGTAGTGGACTCCGCTCGCGAGTTCGATCATGGCTTCGCGGTCCGGAGTCAGCAGTGCTCGTTTGGTGAGGATGTCGGCAGAATTCATGATGAAGGTGTCAGGTTCCAGGTGTCAAGTTCCAGGTGTCAAGTTCCAGGTGAGATATCTAGAGAAAAAATCACGTGCCAGATACACAACTTGGTACCTGACACGTGACACTTGAAACTTTATTTATGTTCCTACAACGATTCCGCCATCAACGCGCAGGACTTCACCTGTAATGAACGAGGCATCATCGGAAGCGAGGAAGAGATAGGCGTTGGCAATGTCGCGCGGCTCGCCCAAACGTCCGAGCGGAGTGTGAGACTTCATGCCGTCCAAAACTTTCTCGGGCATGGCGGTGACCATTTCGGTGGCGGTGAAGCCAGGAGCCACAGCATTGACGCGGATGTTGAATTTTCCAAGTTCGCGCGCCCACACTTTGGTCATGCCGATGACACCGAATTTTGTTGCGACGTAGTTGGTCTGTCCGAAGTTTGCATCGAGACCAACAACAGAGGAGGCATTGAGAATTACACCGCCGCCTTGCTTTGCCATTATGGGTGCAACTGCTTGAGCGCAATTGAACACGCCCTTCAAGTTGACAGAGATGACGAGGTCGAAATCAGGTTCGGACATTTGTCCGACCAAATTGCCTTCCTTTACCTTCACCAACTGTCCATCACGCAAAACGCCTGCGTTGCTAACGATCACATCAATGCGACCATACTTGGCAACGACATCGTCGACCCACTTCTGAACGTCTTCGCGGCTGGTTACGTTGACCTTGTAGAAGGACGCGCCTTCACCAAGAAGTTTGAGGGTTTCCTGCCCGACGGCTTCGTTCACATCACAAATGACAACTTTCGCACCTTCTTCGGCGAAACGCAGGGCAGTGGCTTTGCCAATTCCTGCCGCGCCGCCGGTAACGAGCACTACTTTATCTTTCATGCGCATGGTGGTAATCCTTTTTATAGAGTAGTGGCGACTTTAGTCGCCTTGCCACGACTAAAGTCGTGATTACAAACATTTAGCCAAAAATCCCAAAATGGCTGAATTGAATTCTTGTGGTCGTTCCCAACAGGAGGCGTGACCCGCTCCCTGCAAAATATGCATCTCTGCATGCGGGATGCCCGCTTTCAAGATCGCCGCGTACGTTGGACCTTTCAAAATATCCAGCGAGCCGACGATGATGCAGGTTGGGCATTTGAGTTCGCCCAAGCGTGCAGTGAAGTTCACATCGAGAAAACTTTCGCACAAGCGGACGACGGCTGGATAATCTAGAAGAGCGTAGCGTCCTTTTGCATCCGCGAGCAAGGCGGGGTTGGCAGCGATGAACGCGGGCGAAAAATTCCACGGGACGGTGGCATTGAAAAAGGCGTTGGAATCTGCCGCTCGAGCAGAGTCAAGCCACCCGTCGACAATGATGCGTGTTTCGGCGCCCACTTCACTCACAGTGTCGGCAAGGATCAGGCTGAGAGTCCGCTTGGGATATTTCAATCCGAATGCCTGCGCCACTTCCCCACCGTAAGAGATGCCTGCGATATGTGCTTTGTCAATGTTCAGAGTGGTAAGCAATGCTGCGAGATCATCCGCGTGCATTTCCATAGAATACTTACCAACAGGATGCTCCGACTGTCCCTGTCCACGACAGTCATATTGCAGGATGCGGTAATGTTGCGCTAACGCCTTGGTCTGAAACGCCCAACTGGTGGTTGCGTTCATGATGATGCCATTGTTGAGAACCAACAGAGGGGCAGCCTCGGAACCGTGGAGTTCGTAGTAGAGTTCAACGCCGTTAGCATGGACTTTAGGCATAGTCAGAACATCCTGTAGTTACGCTAGGTTAACGTATTGTTGTTACACGCCAGTTACAAAGTTTTGAACGCCAAATAAGTCTTTTTGGCGTCGCCTTCTCCGAATTCGACAAATTCAACCGTGAGAGGTGTACCCACTTTAATCTCGGCAGGCTTGGACATGTCCAAATCTGTGATGCGGGCGCTGATGAATGTCCCTTCTTCCAACTCGACAATTCCCGATACATACGGATTCTTTTTATCAAAGCCCTGCTCCACCATGAAGGTCGGTCCGCTGTAAATGATGGTAAAACCCGCCAACTTGCCCTTGCCGCTGGCTTCCACCCATTCCATCTCTTCGCTATGGCACTTCGGGCAAATCGCACGCGGAGGGGCATACACGCCGCCGCACTTTGAGCATTTCACGGTCATCAATTTATGCTCGGCAAGATATTGATTGAACGCCGCCGCAGTGAACGGGCGGATTGTTGTTACTTCTGCCATGATTAATTCCTCCGCTCGAACACGTGGACGGTGCAAGTGGAACCGGTCGCGCCGACATTGTGAGTCAATGCCAGTGAGACATCGCCATCGACCTGACGCGCCTCTGCCTGCCCCCGCATCTGCTTGAACACTTCAACAGCTTGTGCCACGCCGGAAGCACCAACGGGATGTCCTTTAGCCTTCAAACCGCCCGAGGTATTGATGGGCTTCACGCCGTTGCGAGCGGTCATGCCGTCTTCGGCAGCTTTGAAACCTTCACCCTGCGCAAAGAAACCGAGGTCTTCACTAGCAATGACTTCGGCAATCGTGAAGCAATCATGCACTTCGGCAATGCGGATGTCTTTCGCGCTCACGCCAGCCATTTCATAAGCATTCGCCGCTGCTACTTTCGCTGCAGGGATGCTAGTCAGAGACGGGCGGTCATGCAAGGCTGACCCCGAAGCCTGCGCCGTGCCGATGATACGAATCGGATGATCAGTGAATTGATGTGCAATCTCTTCCGCTACGAGCAGAACTGCCGCAGCACCGTCAGAGACAGGTGAGCAATCGAACAATCGCAAAGGATATGCAATGGTCGGGTTGCCTGATTCGTCGTGGAGAAAATCCCAGATGTTCGCCCAAGTTGGGGCGGGCTTCCCCTTTTTCAGCGCAGCCGCGACGCGCCCTTCCATCCACGTTTGAATGGTCATACCAAATTGCGCGTTCGGGTTGAGCGCGGCATTATCATGATTCTTGATTGCCACGTTCATAAGATGCTCAGACTTCATTCCGTACTGAGCCATATACGCGGACGCCATCGCGGCATAGAAGCCGGGGAAGGTGAAGCCCGCGGGAATTTCAAAGGGAACATCGGCTGCGGTTGCCAACGCTTCGGTGACAGCCGCCGTGTTAAGCGCAGTCATCTTCTCCGCGCCGCCGACGAGAACAACATCTGCCATGCCTGAGGCGATCGCCATCACACCCTGACGCAACGCCACACCGCCCGAAGCACAGGCATCTTCCACGCGCGTGGCTGGAATCGGCAGCAAGCCGACCGAGTCCGCGAGAATAGGCGCGAGATGCGCCTGATGCTCGAACTGGTCACTGGAAAAATTACCAACGTACATGGCTTCAATGGTCGACGGATCAAAGCCCTTATCCACCGACTTGGTCATTGCCTTGTAAGACTCAACGAACAGATCACGTGAGTTCTTCTCGGCAAAGGCACCAAACTTCGACATCCCCGCGCCAACCATCGCTACCCCGCGCGGGAGGGATTTCACTTTAGGCATTACGCCTCCTTAGTAGAGCGGTAAGTAGGGAATAGTGAATAGTTTTTCAGAAACAACAAACTATTCACTATTCCCCATTCTCTATTTACTTAAGCACTTTCCCAAACGCCTTAATAAATTCTTCAGGCTTCTCCACGTAGGGAGTGTGACCCGTATCGGCGATGACGACTTCTTCGAAGGAGCCGCCTTGAGCTGTATATTTTTCGAGCAGGCTGCGGGTCTGTCCAACCATCGGCTGCGGAGGATAGACATCCTCGCCGGGCCAACCGGGGACGTAGCCCAACTTGCCGAGTGTGCCGAAGTCAAAGAATGAGCTGTCCGAAACGATCATGTCCGAGTCGCCTCGTACCCAAAGAATGAAGGGCTTGTTTGCTGCACCGACGAAGTTCTTCACGCTGTCACCCACATACTTGGGCGAAAGCGCATTGATGGGACCAAATTTGCCAGGCGCCACATTGGGCCAGTTGCCCGAAGGGACAAAATCGCCGGGGTATTTCTGTTCGCCGATCTTCTCGGTCATGAGCGAGGAGAGCAGATCTTCTTCACGGGCAGGGACGAAAGGCGGCTTCCAATAGAAGCTGTTCATCACCACACGCGGAGAGGCTTGCGGATTGTCGCTGGAGCGGTCGCCAGCAGCGATCAACTTGGGGAATTCGGGATTAACCACGCCGCCGCCGGAACCGGCAAAATCATCGTAGCAGGGTGTGCCATCTAAATCCTTCGAGCCGCCGAAGCCGTAGATCGAGCCGGGGTTGATGACAGTTCCGCTCCACACACGTCCGTTCAGTGAGCCGACTAAGCCGAACACAATCGTCCCACCCATTGAGTGACCAACCACATGAGTCTTTTCGATCTTGAGCGCATCGAGCAATGCGGCGATGTCATCGATCCAATCACCCATGCCACGGGTGGCATCGATCAACTTATCTTCGGTATCGCCATATCCGCGCAGGTCGGGTGCAATACCGCGGAAGCCAGCGGGCAGCTTGAGCATGATCTCTTCCCAATACGAAGCGGAAGACGCATTCCCATGTACAAATAAAACAGGCGTGCCATTTTCGGGTCCGCTGAAGAGCACGTGCTGTTTCAAGCGGGGGGTATCAACAACCTTGGATGTGATACCGGGTAAAGTTGGAACTGTTGCCATATTATTCTCCTTTGGTATATTGGTCGCGCAATTCGCGCTTGAGTATTTTCCCTGCAGCAGAAATGGGCAGGGCTTCCATGAAACTCACAGACTTGGGAACTTTATATTTGGCTAATCGCTCTGTCATAAATTTCAGTAACTCATCCTCCGTCGCGCTTTGATTAGGTTTCAAGACCACACACGCCTTCCCCACCTCGCCCCACTTCGAATCAGGCAAGCCGACCACAGCACACATATGTACAGATGCATGCTGGTACAACACTTTTTCAATTTCGGCGGGATACACATTCTCGCCGCCGCTAATGAACATATCCTTCTTGCGATCAACAATATAAAAATAACCTTCATCATCATATTGCGCGACATCGCCCGTGTGGAAATATCCACGCTCATCGACGGCGGCTTTTGTCGCTTCGGGATTGTTGAAATAGCCGGAGCTATATGATGGACCTTTGAGGATCAACTCTCCCGCCTCATTCGGACCGAGGAACTGATTCTGCTCATCGACGATTTGTGCGTCGACGAAGAAGTTTGGTCGCCCGATCGAGCCAGCCTTGCGGATGGCGTCTTCGGGCGCGAGCGCAAAAATGCCGGGACCGAACTCCGTCATGCCGAATCCCTGCTTGAAGCGGATGTTCTTTTCCTTTGTATATTTCTCCACCAGCGGAACAGGCAATGGTGCGCCGCCCGATGTGCAGAATCTCAATGCAGATAAATCTGCTGTTTCCCAATTTGAGGCAGTGGTTAACATTTGATACATGGTCGGTACGGCTGCGAAGATGGTTACCTTCTCGCGTTCAAGCAGATTCAAAACTTGAGCAGGGTCAAATGCGCGGATGAGAATCGTCGTCCCTCCAAAGATGACTTGCGGCAGGGTGTAGACGAAAAGTCCGCCCGTGTGGAACATCGGGAAGACGTTGAGATACACATCGTTATGTGTCACATCGTGGATGACGGTATTGAGCGTATTCCACGCGATCATGCGGTGAGATACTTCCGCGGCTTTGGGCAGACCTGTTGTCCCGCCAGTGAATATCAAGGCGGCGGTATCCTCTGCCTCGAGGCTTTCGCAAGTCACAGCGGAGTCGAGGGCGGCTTGGAGATTCGATTCGAAGGGAAGAGAATCCTTGACTCCATTTCCATCCAAGTGAACAGTGATCAGTGGGTAGTGATCAGTAAGATTTGAGACACTTTCTTTGAAGTCATCGGAGAAAACCAAAATTTTGGGATTTGTATATTGAAAGATCTCAAGCAGTTCCCGCCAATGCGAACGCCAGTTGAGCGCAGTATGAACAGCGCCAAGTTTAGAGCAGGCAAAAAAGAGATCGAGATGTTCATAGCCATCTTTTGCCAAAATGGCGACACGATCCCCTTTGCCAATGCCCTGACTCTTGAGCCAGTTGGCAAGTTTATTGGCGCGGCGATTCGCATCACGGAAAGTGAGCCGCCACTCAGGAGATTTGCCCGCATCAATGAAGGCGAGTTTGTCGGGGGAGTACAGTTCTCTGCGTGCGAGATAGTCACCAATATACATGTTCACTCCATGCAAAATGAAAGAAGAAAGATGAAAGAATTAAACCTTCTTTCGTCTTTCTTCTTATATTATTTCGCTGTCCACTTCCAAACCGATGACGCCATCGTAATGCCGCCACCACTGGCGCAGAAGAGGATCACATCGCCGGGCTTAGGTCCTTTGCCTTGCTCAATCGAGTCATCAAGCGCCATCACCACGCAGGGTGAGCCGGTGTAGCCCCACTTGTCCATGACCCAATGCGCTTTTTCAATGGGCTGTTTAAGCAAGTCCATCATAAATTCGATGGTGCGGAGGTTTAGCTGGGTGAAGTAATAATGATGCACATCATCGAACTTCAAACCGGCTTTATCTAATGCGCCTTGCATCAGTTTGGGCCAGTATTCGGTGTTGAAGGTCTTGGGGAATTTTTTGACGAACTCCACTTTAGGTCCGCCGAACTGCGCCATGTTCTCTGGCGTACAAGGACGATACGTCCCACCCGTGTAAATCCCCAACGCGTCGTGAAAGGAACCAACTGCCAACAAGTTCGAGCCGAGGAAGCCTTGCTCTTCTCCTACGCCCAACACCACTGCGCCTGCGCCGTCAGCGAACAGGTTGGCAGTTTTCTTATCCTTGTAATCAATGAAGCGACTCATGCCGTACCCGCCTGCGACCAATATATATTTCATTTGCGGTTCGGTCATCAGGTATTTTGCACCCTGGTCGAGCGCGGTGACCCAGCCCGCACAGGCGGAGTTGATGTCGTAACAGCCAGCCTTCTCTGCGCCGAGTTTGTTCTGCACAACAATGGATGTGCTGGGTGAAAGATAATCGGGCGTGTCGGTCGAGACGATGATGAGGTCGAGGTCAGCAGCAGTAATGCCTGCGCGTTCGAGGGCTTTCTGCGAAGCTTCGACAATCAAGTCAGAAGTCACCTGTTCAGGCGCCATCCAACGGCGTTCTTTGATGCCCACATTTGCCACAAGCCACTCACCCGTGGATTCGCCCATCAGGGCGTCCACTTCGGCGTTGGTGACCACACGTTCAGGGACATAACTACCCGTGCTGAGAATTTGTACGTTGCGCATGATACCTTCTGTAGTTAGGAATTAGAAACCAGGGGAGATGGAGGAAGTAGATCTGTAAGTTGGACAAAGCGATGCATAAATTCGGTCGCTTCGTGCCAATGAGTGAAGTTCATCTCTTCTGCAGTCTGGATATGGCGGATCGTGCCGTGATATGCCAACGGTTGTGCAGGCGGTTCGTCCACCACAAAACGGATGATGAAGGAGGAAATCAACGGTGTTTGGGTATCTTCCATCGCATCCAAGATAGCAGAGAGGGGTAACAGGCGGGTTACAAACAAAAAAATACCGCGAGGTGGCTCTCGCAGTATGGGTTACGAACGGATGTATTTCTTGTATAAGTCCTGCGTCTCTTGTGAGGGCGGGACGTCGAGTTCTTCCTTTAATACCTGCAAGCAGCGCTGATAGGTGCGGGCAAGTTGACCACGGTCTCCCAATGCGTTATAGGCTTGCATGAGATGACGATAGGCACGTTCCCAGCAATTGTCACGGGCAAGAATACGCTGGCAGAGATCTATGGTTTCATTGAAGCGATTGGTTTGCAAATACAGCTCGCAGAGCTTATCCGCTCCTTCAAGGAAGAGGGTGGCAAGTCGTTCGCGTTCTTCGGCAGCCCAAGGCTCATACAAGGAGTCTGGCAGGTAATCGCCGCGATACAAAGTCACCGCCTCTTGCAATTGCTCCAAAGAGCGCGAGGTGGGTTTGAGTCCCTCACGGGTAAGACGGATGAAATGGTCAGAATCAAGCCAAAGGTCGGCGTGGAGGCGCAGGGTGTAGGTCGTTCCGTCGCGCACGATAAAAGCTGAGTCGCTGCCTGCATCTCGATCTGGTTCGAGCACTTGATACAGCGTATTCAAGGTGATCTTAAAATTTCGTTGCGCCGTGGCAGGGTCGGCTTCGGGCCAGAGATGTTCACAAATCTGATCGCGGTCAAGCGGAGATTGACGATAGGTGAGCAGCAACTGAAAAAGCTGGCGGGATTTTTCACGCCGCCAGCCATTGGATGGAATGGCTTCGCTTCCGCGCTTAACCTGAAAGTTGCCCAGCGTTTCAATGCTGAGACGAAACCCAGGGTGGGCGCTGATCTCACGCAAGCCAAGGATATTCAACAAGCGGTCTACATACCCACTCTCCCAGCCAAGTTGACGGGCATGCAAAAGCAGTGGCACGAACATACGCTCATCGACAGGACCAAGCAAGGTGGGGCGGGTGAATAAAAAGTAATAGCCATTTTGCTGACAAGCCGAAAGTACATCGGGCAGGAGCTGTGCAACAAAATCTAGTTTCTTTTGTTTGAAGTGACCATACGCCAGCCACAAGCGAGCGGCATTGCGACCAAATGAGTCACTGCATTCTTCAAAGCCGCGCACCGCGCGATTCAACCAGACTTCGGCAGCTTCGTAACGAGCCGCCAGCATGAAGCTCGCGCCCATCGAAAGACGAGTGAGCGAAGCAATCCATTCATCACCTGCTTCGGCGGCAATGTCGATGGCTTCTTGTGCGTGTCGTTGTGCACATTGCAAGTCGCCGCGATAGCCATACGCGCGGCACAAACCCCAATTGGCTTCGACCGAAAGGCGCGGAACTTCGAGCGTTTTGCCGATAGAGATCGTCGTCTCAAATGCAGACGTGGCACGCGTAAGGTTATCTTCATCGGCAGATTGAATGAGGTTGAGGGCATGTCCCTGCCGCATATGACCGACCGCCGTGACAAAGGGTGATTTCAATGTAGAGCCGCGTTGTGTGCCTTCCAAAGCCGATTGATAAGCATGTTTGCTTATGCCCATGAAGGAATAGATGAGAGAGAGCAATAACTTCGTCTCACGATGGGCGCGCGGCGTTTGAACAGGCTCGCGGTTCTCGGCTTCGGCGAGTTCTTCGAGTCCCCTTCTGGCTTCCTCTAAGCGACCTGTGCGCAGTAAAACGCGGAACCACAACTGGTCATTCGATGGACCTTCAGCACGCAGTTCATCGGCACGCTGACGGAGCCGCTCTGCCTCTTCTACGTGACCAGAGTTGAGTTTGTTTTCTGCGAGCAGCTCAAACAAACGGACTTGGGCTTCACGGTCTTCAAAGCCGTCACTTAAGCGAATGGCTTCTTCGAGTAATTTTTCGGCTTGTGTTGGGTTGACCGTATCGAGGAAAACGCGGGCTTGTCCACGTAAAGCACGGGCGATGCCATCTTGCTGCAAACGCTGACGCCAGGTGACTTCGGCTTGTTTGTACCATCCTTGCGCTTCGTCGAAGCGGCTGTGCATGCGTGCCAGTTCGCCGAGGGTGAACATCAGTGTAGGGTGTTGATGCAGGGAAAGGCTTGGGAGGGAGTCAATGTAACTCGCAAGCGTATCCAACCGTCCCGTAGAAAGAAGCGTGGCGGCGTAGGTATCGAGCAAGTCAGCGACATCATCCCAGGCTTTGGCTTCCACCAGGTGATAAATCGCATCCTCTGGGTTTTTACGAGAGATGAAATATGCGGCGGCATCGCGATGCCATTTTGTGCGCGTCTCGGTCGGCGATTGCTGGCGCAGGAAGTTGTGAAAGATGTGATGATAACGCAGCGAACTTGCGGCAGTTTCCGCCACAAAAAGATCTTGCCGCCGAAGGTATGCCAACATGGATGCGGAATCCCCACCCATGTATCCTGCTGCACTTCGCAGGGCATCACAGACTTCGGGACTCAGATCGCGCAGGATGGAGGTGATAAGAAGGAATTCGCGCACATCGGCAGGCTGACGCTCGAAGACTTCATGCGCGAGCATATCAAACAACGCTTCAAGTGAATCTGTTTGCCAGCGTAACGGAAACTCCAGCGTAAGCGGAGATTGCGAACGAATGCTTTGCCAGATGAGTTGCAGACCGATTACCCAGCCTTCAGTGTATTCGAGCAACGAATCGAGTTCTTCGCTAGTGAGTTCGAGTCCGTAGCGTGTGCCGAAGAGGGAACCGATCTCATTTTTGGTGAAGGTCAGTGTGGTTTGATCGAGGATCAGCGCCTCGCCTTTTGCGCGCCAGCGAGTGAGGTTGGGCAGGCTGATGGTGGGACGTCCCGCCAATAAAATGTGAAAGCCAACGGGAGCCAACCCGATCAGGCGATCCAGAATGTGAGGCAATTCGCCGGTATCGGTGAGCAGATGCGCATCGTCCAGGATGAACAAAGTTGGTGGGATGGATGAATCTGCAATTGCATTGATGATCTGATCAACAAGACCGCGCCACGGGAGCGGACCCTGGGCGCCATCCCACGCTTCTAAAAATGCAGAGGGAAGGTTGGCAATATTGGGCAGGGTGTGTTGAAGCGCATGACACAATTGCAGCAGAAAAACCAGCGGATCGTTATCTTCTTCGTTGGCTTGGTACCATAAAACTGGCTGGTGATCTGCTGCCAGTTCCGCAAGTGCCGTGCTTTTGCCGTATCCCGCCTCCGCCTGCAAAATGGTCAATCGATATTCCAGCGCCTGTTTCAAGGTTTGAACCACTCGCGGACGTGAGAGGGTGCGGGTGTTCCGAGGCGGAGGGATCAATTTTGTGCGAAGGATGTGGGAAAGGCGCATATTGCCTAAAGTGTATCGCAAATTCGCTTTTTGTTATTGCACCCGCTGGCGCAATATGTCGATTATGTACACTCCTGCCCCTATGGGCATTTTGGAGACTCTCAAAAAGCCTGCAATTGTGCCCCCGCTGTCGTAACCAAATACAAAAAACGCATCTCCGGTCCATTGCTAGACCGTATTGATATCTACATCGAAGTCCCGCGTGTCGATTACGAAAAACTCAGTGGGAATAATCTTGGTGAGTCAAGCGAGAGCATCAGCCAACGTGTGCAAACCACCAGGGATATACAAAATCAACGAAATTCGAGTATTCGAAATTCGAATACTCGAATTTCATTTGCAATGCTGACATACGCATAGGGGAGGTGAGGCAATTTTACCAACTCCAACCCGCAGGTCATAGTCTGATGCGAGCGGCTATGAGGCAACTCAATTTGTCGACGCGTGCCTATCATCGCACCATCGCAGATTTGGTGGGGAGTGAAGAGATTCAGTCCACACATGTGGCGGAAGAACTGCCGCTTCAAAGTCGTCCGAAGATCATGACCGGATAATGTAGAGTCCACAAAACCTCAAGCCTTAATGAATAATCTCAATAATTCCCAGTTCTTACTCAGGTCATAAATGGACACGCCTATCAAAAGCATGCCACCGATAAGATTAACAATACGGCTATGGCGGGCAAAAATGACGGTCAATTGACGTTGGAGGGTAGCGGATAAAAATGAAAGTATCAAGAGCGGTATGCCAAGTCCCAACCCGAAACAAAGAAAAGCCCACAGTTGGCTAAACGCTTCTCCAGCTGTAAAAGACAAGGCAAAGATACTGACTACCATTGGACCAGAGCAAGGGAGTGCAATTGGACCATAGAGTAAACCGTACACGTAAGCATTGCTGTATGGGTGTTGGAATAATGGCAGTTGAATTTGTGGGAGCTTTTTAAGCGGATTGAAATTAAGTAGAAGTAAAATTCCGAGAAGAAAAATCAAAAGGTCTGCAAGTGGGATTATATAAAGTAGCACGCTGCCAATGGGAACTACCAGTAAGGCAATCAGTCCGCCGAGGGCAATCATCATACTTAACACTCCAGCCAACACGAAAAAACCAAGGAAGTATTTTTTTCTGCCTATCTCATTTTGCCCGCCCAAATATGCCAGAAAACCTGGATAAAGCGGCAATATACAAGGACTGGTCGTTGTTAATAAGCCAAGCAATATGGATGTAAACGTCAAGTTAAGCATCATTACTACTTTGCGAGGTAAGGCTCAACAGCCACCTGGAGAGTTGCTGCGTCTTTAATGCCATATTCAAGATGATGAACATTACCGTTACGATCAATGACCAACATGGGGGCAAGCGGCGGATTTAAATATTGGGCAGTATATAAGTTTCCAAGCGCCCGGGCAACTTCCAAGGGGGCAATGGCAAAATGCCAGTCAAACCCATATCCATAAGCATATTCTTTAAGTGCAGCATTATCTTCATTAATATCAACATCCAGGCTGACTGAGATCAGATCATCTGGGTATCCAAGTAATTTGTGAAGATTTCTGATTTCATTGCCTTGAACAACACAATTCGGACACCAAATTGCCATCGTCTCAAGGAGAACGACCTTTCCTGCGTAATCGTTCATGGTGAATGTTTCGCCGGTCTGGGCATCAACCAACTCCATATCGAACCAATCTGGTTTTGCCACAGGTGAGCTAACGGTATCTACCTGTGTGCCTGCACAGGCAGATACCGTTAAGATAAAAGCTATTGAAATCATCATAGTTCTAAGAAGGTTCAAAATGATATCCTTAGTTAATATTTTTATGATTACAGCTATCTATTTATCACTTATGTCAACAAGGTAGTTCACATAAGTGCGCGGCTTATTAGTCTCTACACTGAGTAGGATATAAAACCCTTTGACCTCCTCGGGAACCGCTACATCAGTCGTCCACTCCACTTTTTCATTTGGGGGAGTGATAGGGATAGGTATGATATCCAAAGATTCATAAAACCCATAAATGATGCCGTCAGCACCGATGACCGGCGGAGTTCCGAGATGCGTTTTTAGGGGGAACTTCGTTGGGTTGAAATTTTGCCACGTAAATTGAAACCCTGTATCCGTGCGCTGAACATCAAGCAGATTGACTACATTTTCGCTCAATGCGGTAATGCTGATGCCTGCATCCTGGACTAAACCATCTACAGGTACGGCAATTGGGTAGGTTAGATCCGTAACAACCTCATCAAGATTCAGATCCAATACTCCCTCGGTTTTATTGGCTTCCGGATCGTAGTCATCCAAGATGCCACCGAAACTTTCATATTCGATCGAGAGCCTGGAGCCTGCATCCGCTGTTGCATCCTTACACTCGACATAAATAAGCTGGGTTTGTAGATTATCCTTCTTGCCGGTGGTATAACCGCGGGTTTGAAAACCTGGTGCCAGACGGTGTCCGCCAGTCCCTAGAAATACAGTATTGCAATTTGTAGTTTTTCCGTCACTGTTGGTAAGCACGGCAGGCTTTTCTGGCACAGCTTGCATCGTGCTCCAATCACCAGTGTCGTTCCGAATCGTGATATCGATGTGTAAATCTCCCGCATCAGACTTACCCACATTTGTCACTACTGCATTCCATGCTTTTACCTCCGCACCTTCTACTACAACATCCGAAGTCTCCAATCCTTCCGGTAAAACAATATACACACAGGCATAACTAAAAAAGAGATAAGCCAGGAGGGCTGGAATTAGTATTTTTCTAACAGGCATCTTTCCTTCTCCTTGGATGATAATTTTTTATGGTCAAACAAAACTAATTCATTCATTTCTAAATAGGTCGCTTCCGACTAGGGCGCAGGATTAATTTCTGGAAGCAAAGGTCTGATCTCAGCCAGGGCAAATGCATAGCCTGGAGGCATGGCAGTCGTGCCATCCACACCAGTTGCAGATTTCGCCTGACCATTGTATGAAATATCAATATAGTGCGCGAAGCATTGCCTGCATGGATTAAGGTACGTACTGTATATCTCATTCGTAAACCATAAGTGCTCTACGCTAATGGCAACAAGTAACTGTTCCACTTCTTCAGGAGCAATCTGTTTTTCCACCTCTTTCACACCATCACTCCCTGTGATCCGGCCATCAGGGTAGATCGCAAACAACTCATCCACACATTGCGGTCCTGCAGTTCGGTGATATACGATGACGGCGCCATCTTTTACAAGATTTGCAGCTTCAACTTCCCGGAATGGCGCTACGACACATTGGGTATCAGCAGTCGTTTCATTCGAAGAGTTTCTTCTGAATTTGGAGAGAGAGAAAATGGCTGCCACAGCCAAGACAACAATAATGCCAATTCCGAGTGCGAGCCTTCTCTGTTTGTGTTGAACTGCCAGCAATTCTTGTGTAGTCTGAGCAGTCTTTCCGCTTTTTCGATTTGCCAACACCGTTTGTACACCAATAAACATAAGGGTAAGAATACCAATGACAATCTTTGTCCACCAGGAACTTAGTGAACCGATGAACTGGATTAGGGCTTGGGTTACCGCGAGAACCAAAACCCCGAAGAATGTCCCGAACACGTATCCAGAACCGCCAGTCAACATGGTTCCACCCATCACAACGGAGGCAATGACCTCCAACTCGAGTCCCGGAGCATACAAGCCATGTCCAGAAGAAACAAAAAGGCTAAATGAAAGCCCAGCCAATGCAGAGCAAAACCCGTTGAAGGTGTACACCAGCATTTTGGTTCTGTTGACTGGTAACCCCATTAATCGAGCGGATTGTTCATTCCTGCCTTCATTACCGCCAATAGCATATACCGTTCTGCCAAACCTTGTGTAGTGGGCAACAAAGATCGCAATGCCCAACAGGGTAAACGCAACCATAACGGGAATGGAGATATATGGCGCTGGAGTTCCCTGTTGATCAGCCAGTTCTTTTAACCCGGGAATCAATATCTTTGTCTTGCCAAGAATTTGAAAAACGGGATTATCAATGGTGACGGCATCATCACTGATAAAGAAACACATTCCACGGGCGAACCACATCCCAGCCAGGGTGGCAATAAATGGTTGAACCTTTAAGTAGGTGATAAAACTCCCCATGGTCGCACCCAGAGCCATTCCCATTACCAGCATGAGAAAAACCACAAACCAGGGATTCCAACCTTCGCGAAGCAAGACCGCAGAGGCTACTGTCGTAAGCGCCACCACGCCACTCACTGAAAGATCAATGCCGCCGGTTAGGATGACAAAGGTCATTCCGATACCGCTTATCAAGAGCCAGGAGCTATTTCGAAACAGGTTGAAAAACACCTGGGGATTCCGCATACCAACGAAAAAGTAGGCTCCTATCCCATACGCTACCAGTGCCAATAAAGCCGTGGACATTAATGGGATAAACTTACGATTCCTTGAGAAAAAACTGCCTATCGTTTGCACCATGGTTAAACCACTTCTTTCTTCGATGCACTGATCTTTCGGACAAAGCCTTTGACCTGGTCTGAATAAAGAAGGATCACAAAGATCACAACCACGGCTTTGATTGCCTGCAGAGCAAACGCGGGTACACCAATTGCATACATAGATTGCGTAATGGCTTGCATCACTAAAGCACCAACCATACTGGCAAGCAGGGAAAAACGTCCACCTGCCATGGCCGTTCCGCCGATCACCACGGCAAGTATCGCATCCAGTTCAGTAGTCAAACCAATGTTGTTCGCATCAGAAGTCTTAATATTTGAGCTGGCGACCAAGCCAGCGATGCCTGCACAAAAACCGCAAAATGTATAAACCAGCAGCTTGATCTTCTTTTCGTCAATGCCGCTGAAAAAGCTGGAGCGGAAATTAATTCCCACTGATTCGATGAACATCCCAATGGCAGTTTTACGTGTCAGGAACCAGGTAATGGCAAACACGATGGCAACCAGATAGAGAGAAAACGGCAAGATGATCCAACCCTGTCCGATAAATGCATACGGCTTATAGGTGATCTGTACCCGAAGACCGTTTGTAATTAACTGCGCGATCCCTCTCCCGGAGATCATTAATATCAACGTTGCCACCATCGGCTGGATTCTCATATAGGCTACCAATACACCATTCCATAATCCGCAGATGAGGGATACAGCCAGCGCTGCGGTAATCACCAACCAAAGCGGTTGAAATGTGTAATTAGGGTCCGTAACAAAAAAAACTTCGTTGTTTAATGCGGATGGGTTCATCAAAATCCCCGCTACGGAAGCTGCGATCGCCATGGTTGCGCCAACAGAGAGATCCACACCGCCAGTTGCGATGACCAGCGTCATGCCAATCGCCAGGATCATGACTGTCGAGCCGTTTCGAAAGATATCTATCAGGCTTCCATGTAAGTTCCCTTCCCTGTTTTCAATGGTAAAAAAACCGGGGATGAAAATAAAGTCAAAGAGCAGGATCAGAGATAAAGCTAAAATGGGAAAGAAGAGCCGGCTCTCCGTAATCTTCCTCCATGTTAATGATGGTTGGGTAGTTTTTTTCATGCTTCACTTCCTGCAATCGCGTGGATGATCGTATTTTCATCCACTTCACCGGCAAACTCGGCGACCTTTTCACGTTCACGCAAAACTACAATGCGATGGCTGGTACGCAGCACTTCTTCTAATTCAGAAGAAATAAATACACAGGACTTGCCATCTTCTGCAAACGACAGCACCAGCTTTTGTATTTCAGCCTTGGTACCTACGTCAATTCCGCGGGTGGGTTCATCCAAGATGAGTATTTGGGGATTGATCGCCAGCCACCTAGCCAGGATCACCTTTTGCTGATTTCCTCCACTTAAGTTTTTAATTGGCTGATCTGCCGAAGGGGTGGCGATATTAAGTAATTTAATATACTTCTCTGCAATTTCATATTGTTCCGACAGACTCAAATATTTAAACCAGCCCTTGCTCGCCTGAATAGCAAGAATGATATTTTCCCTAACCGACAGGTCATCCACAATGCCTGCCGCTTTGCGATCTTCGGGGCAGAGAGCTACACCGCGTTTGATGGAACTTAGCGGAGAATAATCCTGAACAACAGAGCCGCTCATCGTAATGGAACCTGTGTCGGCTTTGTCTGAGCCGAACAAGATATTTGCCGTTTCTGTGCGTCCCGAACCGAGAAGTCCTGCCAATCCGACAACTTCCCCCGCATGTAAATCCAGGTCAAAAGGTTGTATAGCCCCGGTTAAACCAAATCCCTTGGCTTGTAGTAATGCTTCACTCTTAATATGCTTGCTGCTTTCCAGTTTTATTTTTGTCATTTCGTCGAACTCGGCTAAACTGCGGCCGATCATTTTTGAGATTAATCCAACGCGGTTGATCGAAGCTGTTTCATACGTTCCAACCAGTTTTCCATTTCGCAAGACGATGATTCTGTCAGAAATTTCGTAGATCTGCCCAATAAAGTGTGTAATAAAAATGATCCCCACACCTTCACTTTTCAGTTTCCGCATCACCTTGAAGAGTTGTGCCGTTTCATGAACATCGAGGCTGGAGGTAGGTTCATCCAAAATGAGAATTTTCGCAGACTCGACATAGAGCGCGCGGGCAATCGCCACCATCTGCTGAATGGCAACTGTGTAAGATTCTAATGATTTCGTGACATCAATGTCCACACCCAGCAAACGTTTGAGGGTATCACTAGCCAGGGTGTTCATTTTGACCCAGTCGATGCGCCGCATTTTTTGAGGTTCACGCCCAAGCAAAATATTTTCTGCAACTGTGAGGTTGCTACAGAGATTGATTTCCTGATAAACCGTGCTGATCCCCAGAGATTGAGCATGTTGTGGCGATTTCGCCTGAATTTCCTTGCCATCAAAAATTATTCTGCCTGAATCAGGCTTATCCACCCCGGTTAATATTTTCATCAAGGTAGATTTCCCTGCGCCGTTTTCGCCTACCAGACAGAGAATCTCACCTTTTTTGAGAGACAAGCTTACATCGTCAAGCGCTTTCACACCTGGGAAGACTTTACTTATGCCTTCCATACTAAGTATATTTTGATCTGCCTCAGACATGCCTGCCTGCCTTTTGTAAATAAAATTTTTGACCGATTGGGAAGCGAAGAAAACTTCGCTTCCCAATCAATACGTATCTAGTTCACATCTGCAATTTGACAAGGCTTTGCAGATGAGATTCAAAATCTTAGTATTTGCGACCTGCTGCAATGTCTTTCAAATTCGGGTCGTCCATGTAGAATACACTTTCCTGTGAAGGAATCCACTTGGGAAGTGTCTCACCATTAAGAGCAGCGAGCGCGGCTTCGTACACCTGCGGGGCGAGCAGCGGATTGCATTCGACGGTCACGTTCAAGGTACCGTCAAGCATGGCTTGGAAGGCGCCAGCGGTGGCATCCACAGAAATGATCTTGACATCGACTGCGGGTACGAGACCGGCTTCCTTAAGGGCTTCGATGGCACCAAATGCCATTTCATCGTTCTGACCGAAGATACCCTGGACATCCTTGCTTTCTTTCAACCAGGCTTCAGTAACCTGTTTGCCTTCGACAACGCTCCAGTTCGCGGTCTGGCTATTGACGACGGTGATGCCGCATGCTTCAGCGGTCTCACGGAAACCTTTTCCACGGTCAATGGCGGGAGCGGCACCTACGTTACCAACCAATTCCCAGACGTTCTTCTTTTCGCTGCCTTCAAGCAGTTTGCACATTTCAGTACCGGCTTTGCGACCTTCTTCAACAAAGTCTGCGCCGATGAAGGTGACATACAGATCTTCAAAACCATCGATGCGGCGATCTGAAAGAATGACGGGTTTGCCAGCGGCTTGGGCATCCTTCAAAACCTGTTCCCAACCGGTAACTTCAAGAGGCGACATGATGATCACGTCAACTTCGGGGTCCTCGATGAATTGTTGGAAACCAGCCACTTGTTTGGCCAGATCGTTTTGCGAATCATAGAACTTGAGGGTCAGACCCAATTGCTCAGCGGTTTCCTTAAAGGAAGCAGTGTTCGCAGCGCGCCAACCACCCTCAGAACCAGTCTGCAGGAAACCAACGGTCATATCTGCATATGTCCAAACTTTAGCGGGAGCATCGTCCACAACGGGTGCATCTGTTGCAACAGCTGCGGGCTGGCAAGCGCTCAAAATCAGGGAAGCGAGTACGAGCAGAAAAGCTAATTTTTTAAACATGATCTTCTCTCCTTGATAGATCAATGGTCCTCCTTGCGGAGGTTTTCTTACACTATAATTGGGGCACGGGTGTGTGCCCTTCTCGGATGGCATCTTCGCCCCGAAGTGCTTGCTTGGAGACGCCAATCAATAAGCGAGCACTTCTCTTTTTAAGTTCAATATCTCTTCCAACACACCTCCTTTTCCTTTATGTTCATATACATCCATATTTTCGCCTAATCAATTTGACGAAATACGATCAAGCGCATCCCGAGCTTTCACGTACAACAAGGGTTGGTTGAATAAACCTTGAGCGTGCCATAACAGATTGGTTGTCTTGCCGTGCCTGGATCATCTCCACAATGCTTTGGACCGCTTGCTCGCCGAGCAACTGGAGATCTTGATAAATGGTAGTGAGTGAGGGATAAAAATATGCAGATTCGGGAATGTTATCGAATCCGATGACTGCCAATTGCTCCGGCACACGAATACCCCGGCGGATCGCTTCGCGCAGCACACCCAGGGACATTTGGTCATTGGCAACGAAGACTGCGTCTAAATCTGGAAATTTTTCCATCAAGTGGATAAAAGCCTGCTCCCCACTGGCAGATGACCAGTTGCCTTCTGCACAGCAGTAATCCGAAGTATCAAAACCGACGGCGCTCAAAGTCTCACGCCAGCCGCGCTTACGTTCGTCTGCTTCCCACCAGCTCGGCGGACCTGAAATATGCCCGATCTTTTTGCGCCCACAACTCAACAAATGCTGTACTGCCATCACTGCACCTTGAAAGTTATCTGTGGATACACTAGAAATGTTGTTGCGTGGTTTCATAGCCAGAAACAGGACCGGCACAGTATTTTTTTCTTTTTGCCTCTCAACCCAACTGTGGTTATCCCCCATTTCAGGTGCCACCCACAAGATCCCGTCGACTTGGCGGGCAAGCAGAGAATCAATGACCCCATCGATCTTGTTTGTATTGAATTTATCGATTTCCTTCATCAAGAGCATATAACCCAGTTCGTCTGCCTTATCGGCTATGCCGTTGATAGTGCGAGATGGACCGATGTATTTCAATCCAAAGGTGACGACTCCCAATGTATAACTGCGTTGTTGACTCAAACTGCGTGCAAGGGCGCTCGGGTTATAGCCTAATTGCTGAACCACAGCTTCAACGCGCTGGCGCGTTTCCCCCGACACATACGAATACTTATTCATTACGCGCGAAACGGTTTGGGTGGAAACACCCGCCGCTTGCGCTACATCTTTGATGGTGACACGTTTTTTTCGATCAGATAGAATCAAGTGACTGTCCTATTGTGTTATCGATAACATGTTATTAACAGAATAACCCCTTTGGGTATCAATCTCCATAGTTTCTTATTTGGAAGAAGTTGATTTTTTATGGTTCACCCAAATAAAAAAATCTGCCATCTTGTCCGATGGCAGATTTTTTTAGAAAAGAGTTAATTTTCTTTCGATTTAAGTGTTTTTCAGCGGGCTCTCAATATTTGCGGGTTGGTAAGATCTCAATGGCATCTTCAGGGAAGAAAACACTCTCGATGGAGGGTACCCATTTGGGAATGGGCTGACCATTGACCACTTTCAGGGCAAGTTCGAAAAATTGCGGACCCAGCAAAGGGTTGCATTCGACCGTGGCATTTAATTTACCAGCGATCATCGCTTCAAACGCACCTCGTGCGGCATCTATGGAGACGATCTTGATATCTACCCCTGGCTTGAGTCCATACGCTTCAATGGCTTCAATGGCGCCCAGTGCCATATCGTCATTATGGGCATAGACTGCGGTGATTTGGTTGCCATATTTTATCAAGAATGCGCTCATCACTTCTCTGCCTCTGGCGCGCGTAAAATCACCGGACTCCGAATCAATGATGTGCATCTGCGGATAATCTTTTAGCACTTCTCGAAAACCAGTATAGCGGTCATTTGCAGGGGCTGACCCGATGGTACCCACCAACTCGACAATGCTTGCCTTCTCGTTTACTAACTCTGCCATAATGCGTGCTGCTTTGCGCCCCTCTTCCAGAAAGTCGGAACCTAGATATGAAACGTAATAATCTTCAGGGACATCCGCACGCCGATCAACCAAAATAATGGGAATGCCCGCTTCTTTGGCTTCTTGGAAAACTTCTTCCCAGCCTGTTTCGACGATGGGAGAGATCCCAATGACATCCACTTTTTGGATGATGAATTTACGGACTGCCTCGATCTGGTTTTCCTGTTTTTGCTGCGCATCCATGAAACGCAATTCCACCCCCAATTGCTCAGCAGTCTCTTTTATTGAGATGGTGTTTGCTGCACGCCATTCGCTCTCGGCTCCCAGTTGAGCATAGCCGACGATCAGGTCTTCATATTGTTTCTCAAGTTTTGCATTTGAATCAGGCAGCAGAGTGGATAATGGATCGGGTCGTTGAATACATGCCACAGGCCCAAAACCAGAGGCGAAAATTGTACATAAAATCAGGATATTTGAAATCTTCATCAAAAGAATTTCTCCTCGGATCTTTCTGTGCCAGTTCTTAATCCTGACCATTGACAGAGTCTTCCCGTTGAGGAGCCGACTCTATTTTGGCTGGGATCACCAGAGTTACACAAGTGCCGCTCGTATACTCACTTTGAACGGATAGCCCATACGCTTCGCCATAATATAACCGAATGCGTTTATTAACATTACCAAGCCCAAAACCGCTTTCCAGTTTAATATCACCCTGATCTTCAGCCAACTCAGCACGGAGTTGATTTAATTTCTCGGGCATAAACCCAATGCCATCATCTTCTACTTCAAGAAGGACTTCGTTCTCACCCTTGCGTCTGGCACGCACCTGGATCATGCCGCGCTGACGTTTGTTTTTAATGCCGTGATAGAGGGCGTTTTCTACCAGCGGTTGAAGAAGCAGTTTCAGGATCGTGTTCTCGGCTACATCTTCTTCCACATCGATTTTGAAATCCAGAATATCGCGATACCGCATCTTCTGAATAGTCAAATAACTTCTGATGCGCTCCACCTCTTCCCCAATGGTGATCCAATCCATGCCTTTGCTCAAGCTGATACGAAAAAAATTCGATAATGCAGTGACGATCTTCACCACCTGGTCGGTCTTTTTGGATTCTGCCATCCAGATGATCGTATCCAGGGTGTTATACAGAAAATGGGGATTGATCTGTGCTTGAAGCGCGCGCAGTTCAGCCTTCTTGAGATTCTCCTGTTCCTTGATCTTAGAATCCAACAATTCTTTGATCTTGCCGATCATGATGTTGAAACTCATGCCAAGCTCGGTGATCTCGTCCACATTGTCACTGGTCATTAATGCTTGCAGGTCATTTTTGGTAATGGTGGTGGTAACATCATGCAGTTTTTTGATCGGGGTGTAAATGCTTCTGGATAAACTCCAGGCAGCCACTACTGAAAAGCCAACAGCACTGAAGATCAAAATGATGGAAAAGATTTGCCAGCGCAGATAGCTTTCGCGCATTAATTGATACTGGCTTTCTGTGCGATTCACCTCGTAGAGAACATAATTCTGAACGACCTCTTCCATTACAGAAGTAGCGAAACGGATATTCTCTAAAATAGCTTCGTTTTCGGCAGCAGTACTATTGTGCTCAATTTTTTTCCCCATCTGGTCGATATATTCCTCCAACGATTGTGATGTACGCAGAATCAAATCCAACTTTACCTTCGCGCGCTGCGAATCTGTGTTATCCATCATCCAGCGTACTTTGGCATTTACATTGTTGATAATCTCGTATTGTTTTCCTTCGGAGAATTTGACCTTCCCAGATACGATTTTCCACATTTCGTTATCAATATCCAACTTGATACTGCCACTGATGCTATTGGCAGTGGTGATGTTGGTGATAATGGCGTCATACTGGCGGCTATAGTTCAAGGCTTGCAGCATGGAGACAATGTTCGTGGTTCCCATCAGAAAGATGACGATACAAAGCGCAACCAGAATTTTTACGCGGATGGATAGATTAACCCTGGCAAGAAAATCAGCCAGCCGTCCCCCGATTTTGAGTGGGTATTTACTGGTTGAATTTGCCTGGGCACTTATCCTGGTTAAGAGTTGTCTAAGACCGGGCGCCGCTGTTTTTTGAGCCACAGTGTCCTCCTGTGAAGGATTCTAAATTTGAGATCGAAACTCGATGGGCGAGAAACCAGTATTTTTCTTAAAAACCGAACTGAAATAATGTGGGTCGTTATACCCCACTTGATAGGCAATATCAGCTGACCTTAATGCCGTCATACGAAGTAATTCTTTTGCTTTATTAATGCGTACCTCGGTCAGATATTCTTTGAATGTTTGACGGGTTTCCTGACTAAATACGACGCTAAAGTGACTGGCGCTCAAGTTTACCTGTGAAGCTACATCGTTTAAGGTAAGGTCGGGGTTGGTGTAATGGCGCTCGATATATTCTTTCGCCTGGCGAATCAAATTTTTATGCTGACCATTCGGCTTACTATCACGATAGTCCAATGCGCTGGATAGAATTTTACGAGCCTGCTCTTGCAACTGATCGATGGTTTTGATGGATGACATGGTCATCTCGATGGAGTTCAACTCCGGGATCACCTTGTCAACATCGCCGCCCAGATCGTTAACTAACTTAGCGGTAGCCAGAACGACATCCATGAAAATATAATTCTTGATCAAGTTAGATTTCAACGCCGTTTCACCCAAAGTCCGAATATAGGTATTGAAGAATTCGTTGAAGCCGTCTTTCACGCCATGCCGCAGATAATTTTCAACTGCCAGTTTATCCACTTTGAGCAATTCCACCCGCTCAATGGATTGATTCAACTCGGATTTATTTTCATTAACCGTGTACTCCATATGCACCAGAGCTTCAACGAACGACTGGTAGATATCCGCTATTCGTTTTTTGGAAGCCCCCACTCCTATGGATGCCTTGTAGCGAGTTTCTGCGAGTGACCGTTTGATTTCTTCCAGGAGAAAATCGCGTTCCTCTTCCAGATACTCGGGTGTGTTCCCTTTCATCATTAAGATCAAGTCGCCCCAATCTCTTTTCAGCACAAAAACATCTGGATTTTTTTCAGCCACTTCAATAACGGCAGATTGAATTTGTTGGTATTCATCATAGTCATACTGTTCTGTACGGTCGCCCAACGCAATTTTAAGAATCACGATTAAATAACATCTGGCGACCAGATCAATTCCCAGGCTCTGCCCTCTCTCAATAACCTCAGTCGGGGAAATTGCACCCACAACCAGTTTAAACAAAAGCCTCTCGCGCAGCATCGCTTGGTTTTCTTCCACCTGTTCCTGAAGTTTTTTCAGGTTATCTTTCTCTCTTTTTTCCTGTTCCAATTGCGTGTTAAGTTTCTGTAGAACATTTTGAAGCTTTTGGACAGTAACAGGCTTTAGTAAATAATCTGTAACCCCCAGATTGATCGCTTCCTGAGCATATTCAAATTCATCGTGACCGCTGAGAATTACAATTTTTACCCACGGCATGCGTTCTCGCACGATTTTGCTCAACTGTAGTCCGTCCATAAACGGCATCTTAATATCAGTTATAAGCACATCAGGCTGAACTGTACGCAGAAGAGGCAATGCCATTTCGCCATCCGCCGCTTCGCCGCAATATTCAAAACCGCTTGCCTGCCAATCCACATTATCGCGAATTCCTTCGCGCGTAATTATTTCATCTTCAACAAAGAAAACTTTGTACGACATATTCTGTTCTCCGCAACCTTAAACATTTTACTCTATACAGGTTGCTATGGCGGAATTTTGAATATGTAAGCCCTGTGAGTTGATGATGGGGTGATAAAACTAGGTAATAGCCTACATCTTCAGGCTTGGGATGAAAGATATGGTGCGGAATGATAGTACATAGGTGGAAATTTTGTGATCAGGGATGGGATTTATATTCTTACACAGGTTATTACCATCTATAAGCAAAACTAATACTTGCATATTATCTTTATCACTTCCGCGTATGGGGGAATATTATAAAATTCAATTTGTGAAAAATATCACACAATGGAGTAACCGCATGCACAGAAAATTTTTCGCAGTTACATGGATAGCTTTGAGTTTGTTCCTGGGATCTTGCATGTCTTCCCCAGAGACGCAAACAGCGACAGAGACACTCTCTGAAACAGAACCCGTTCCAACGTCTGCGCCAGAGGCGGGGATGTGTGTGGACTGTCACACTGACCAGCAGCGACTCATCGATACAGCGGCTCCGGTTGTGGAGGCGGAAGCGGAATCCAAAGGGGTTGGCTGAGGGGGCGATGTGGCTCCGTTGGAGCCTTGGGAAAAAGTTTTAGTTGATAACGAAGCCTTCTCGCAGACCGATCACGGTGAGTTGACCTGTATTGAATGTCATGCAGGTGTGAACGCATCTGACAAAGAATCCGCACATGAAGGTCTGCTTGCCAGCCCCAGTTCGCAGCCTCAGGAATTCTGCGGGGAATGCCACGAGGAAGAAGTGGCTGCATACCCGAACAGCCTGCACAATACCCAAGCCGGATATTGGACAGCCATTAATACCCGTAATGGAAATATTCCAGAAGACCACCCAGCTTTGGATGAAATGTTTGGTAATCATTGCGCCACCTGTCACACCTCATGTGGTGAGTGCCACGTCAGCCAGCCTAAGAATGTGGGTGGCGGTTTGTTTACAGGACATGTCTTTGAAAAGACACCGCCGATGACGCGCTCTTGCACGGCTTGCCATGGCAGCCGCATTGGGAATGAGTTCCTTGGAAAGAACGAAGGGTTCCCGGGCGATGTCCATTTCCGTGAAGCTCGCATGAGCTGTGTGAAATGCCATGAAGGTGCGGAATTGCATGGCATGACAGAAACCGCAGCCGGGGCAGATCATCGTTTTAGCGGCGCAGAAGACCCAACATGTAGCGAATGTCATACAGAAGTTGTAAGCGGCTCAGATGGCATTCAGATGCATGCACAACATGGCGATGGAGCCGAGATGTCTTGCCAGGTTTGCCACTCGGTAACCTACACCAGTTGTGATGGCTGTCATGTGGCGGTCAGCGAAACGAGTGGAAATCCCTACTTTGAAACCGAAGCGACCTATCTGACATTCCTCATTGGGCGCAATCCCATTCAAAGTGAAGATCGCCCGTATAAATACGTCCCTGTTCGGCATGTGCCTTCTTCACCCACCAGTTATGAATACTACGGTGATAATCTCTTAAAGAATTTCGATGCGCTTCCGACCTGGGTTTATTCCACCCCACATAATATTCAACGTAACACGCCTCAGAATGAATCCTGTGAAGCTTGTCATGCCAACCCGGCAATTTTCCTCACTGCCGATAAAGTGCAAGCAGCCGAACTGAATGCAAATCAGAATGTAATCGTCAATACCGTGCCGCCCGCCGTGGAACTCTTCCTCGCCGCCATGTCGCAACCAGCAGAACATGCCGATCTGGCATCAGACTCATGCGCGGCATGTCATGAAAAAGGAATTCGTAACTCCCCTGTTTACCCTGAAAATCACGTGAACTTTGCAAACGAAAGTTGCTCCGGATGTCACAAGCTGCCATAGGCGCTTGATTAATACACTTAATCATTCTTCATAAGGAGAAGAAAATGTCTAAAAAGTTTCAAATGTTTCTTGCCCTGCTCCTGACACTTAGCATGATCTTGGGAGCCTGCGGCTCACCCGCATCCACCGAACCTGTTGCTGAAGTAGAAGCCACAGAAGCGGTTATGGAAGAAGTCGTAACCGAAGCCCCCGCTGTCGAAACGGGACCCGATGTACTGGCGCTGTTCACCGACCTCGCCGCCTCACTCCCCGCCGACAAAGGATACGGCTCCATCAAGCCTGCCGCGCTGAATGAAGAACTGGTCGAAAAAGACCTCTTCATCCTCGACGTGCGCGAAGCCGCCGAATTGGAAGAGGGCGGATATATCGAAGGCACCGTCAATATTCCTGTGCGTGAAGTGCTTGCCAACTTGGACAAACTGCCCGGGCTCGACGAACCGATGATCGTCACCTGCGCTTCTGGTCACCGTGGCGGCATGGTTATGGCGGCTCTCAAACTGCTGGGCTACACTAATGTCCGCAACTTGAACGGCGGCGTGAATGCGTGGAAGAAAGCCGAACTGCCCTTGGTCACTGGCTCCATGCCCGAAGCGCCTGCCGCCATCAGCACTGCCATCATAGAAGATGAAGCGCTTTACACTTTACTGAATGATTTTCTCAGCAATCTACCCGAAGGTTTCTACGCAATCAAATCTGACAAACTCAATGAAATGCTGGTCGAAAACCCACCCTTCATTGTGGATGTGCGTAGCAAAGGCGAATGGGACAAAGACGGCTACATCGAAGGTTCGATCAACTTGCCGTTCAGCGATTTCTTCGCCAACCTCGACCAGATCCCCGAAGATAAAGATGCGGCTATAGTCGTGTTGTGCGCCTCCGGTCATCGCGGCGGCATGACGATGATGGGCTTACGCCTGATGGGCTACACCAACGTCATCAACCTCAACGGTGGTCTCAACGGTTGGAAAGCCGCCGGTCTGCCATTGAAGGGTCTCGTCAGCGAGATGGGTGCCTTCCTCACCAACCTGCCCACCGATGCCGGTTTCTACAGCATCAAGAGCGACAAACTCAATGAATTGCTGGTTGAAAACCCACCCTTCATTGTAGATGTACGCGAAGCCGCCGAGATCGAAACCAATGGCTATATTGCTGGTGCAGTCAACATCCCGATCCGCGACCTGCTCAAAAACCTCGACAAACTTCCCGGCAAGGATGAGAAGATCGTCATCACCTGCGCCTCTGGTCATCGCGGCTCGCTCGGCATGATGGCACTGCGTCTGCTCGGCTACACCGATGTGGTCAACCTTAACGGCGGCATGAATGGCTGGATCAAGGCTGAACTGCCAGTGGAAGCTGGCGCTCCTGCCGCGCCGGTAGCTGGTACCGCACCCGAAGTGGATGAAGCCACCTTTGCCGCGCTCGATAACTACCTAAGCAACCTGCCCGAAGGCTTTGGCGCGATCAAATCACCAGACTTCAACACCGAATTAGTCGGCGGCAATGTGCCATTCATTCTTGATGTCCGCACCGTGGATGAGTGGACTGCCAACGGTCATATTGACGGCGCGATCAACGTCCCCGTCAACGATGTGCCCGCCAACCTCGCCCAACTCCCCACCGACAAGGCTGCCCCCATCATGGTGATCTGTGCTTCCGGTCACCGCGGCGCCATGACCCAGATGTACCTGCAATTCCTGGGCTACACCAACGTCCGCAATCTCAATGGCGGCATGAACGGCTGGATCGCAGCGGAACTGCCAGTCGTCAAGTAAGAACCATAGGGATAAGGTTCCAAACCTGGAACTTACCCAAAGCATAATGAAGAACGAAACAGCCTGTGAGAGATAATCACAGGCTGTTTTATTGAAACCCAATGGTCATACATGAAACTTGACGATTATCACTACCCAGAAGTATGAGAAAGGCTTATGCTTATGCATAGATACTATTACAGGCACTTATCACATCTGGAGAAGAACATGATCGAGCTTTCTACTTTGCAGGTATTTCTTGTAGCTGCCGAAGAACGGAATTTCAGCAATGCCGCAAAACGTTTGAATCTTTCTCAATCGGCAGTGAGCCAGAACATACAATCCATGGAACGGATCTACGGTGTAACACTTTTTGTTCGGCGTGGCCGCACAGTGGATCTCAGTGAGGCAGGGCAGACCATCTTGCCGATGGTTCAGGAGGTATTACGGTCGGCGCGTATGCTTGAAGATGGTTTTCAGGAGATCCATAACCAGGTGGGTGGCGAATTGTTAATCGGTTGCTCTACTTCAGCGGGAAAATATCTTCTCCCCGTCCTTCTTTCGGATTTTCAAAAGCATTATCCGGCTGTCCATCCGCGGGTGAAGGTGATGGGGCGTGAAAGCATCCACGATCGTTTGCTCAATCATACACTTCCCTTCGGGGTAACCAGCAAGATATTCGAACATAGAGACCTGGAATGCCAGCCATTATTTAATGACAAAATTTTTCTCATCGTTCCCGCCAACCATCCCTGGGCACATTATGGTAAAGCCACACCCGATGACCTACTAGACCAGCCCATTATCATGCGCGAAGAAATGTCAGGGACGTGCGAAACTGTAATGCAAAGTTTAAAAAATTACGGAATCACCCCCGACATGTTGAAAGTAGTAATGGAATTAGGCAACCCGGAAGCCATTGAAATGGCTGTGGAACGCGGAGTGGGCATCGCCTTTGTTTCCGAAATGGTGGCAGCGCGCGGACTGGCTTTTGGTCGTATTAAAAAAGTGGAAGTCGAAGGGCTTGAGCTAAGCCGAACTGTTTATATTTCACACAATTTAAGCAACTTACTCACGCGGGCACAGTCATTGTTTTGGGCATTTACACAATCGCAGCGTGAGAATATCAATACGGCGCTATGGGATAGTCTGGTCAATTTTACAACTGCCTAGTTACCTGGCATCATCATAGACAGACTCGCAAAGAGTCTGTTTCATTTAACGAACATGGCGTCGGGATCTAGGGCTTACAAACGCAGTTGTTGCAGGTCTCACGGTAATCAACATAAGGATAGTCATCAATATCGCAGAGGTAAGGCACCAGGCACAGGTAGCTCCGATAACAAAGGGTTCAAGGAAAGTCAGGTAGATCGAGAAGAATGTTCCAAACAGGCTCAACAGGAACAGGGCAATGCTTGCCATGTTTCCCGCCTTGCCATTAGCATAGCGTGCCATCAGCCAGGAAATGAAGATGGCAACATACCCGATCAGTCCCAAAACTCCAATCGGAAGAATACCAAAGAGGCGGGCATATTCGCTTTGTTGCACGGTGTTACAGTCACCCACGGGTCCGCAGACGGCGGTGGTCTGTGTGGTTTCTACATATGCCAGATACCCTGCAACCCCAAAGCCAATAACACTAAGTAATGGGATGATCCACGCCCAATTTTCTTTTAAGGATGCACCCTTTTCTTTTTTATTGATCGTTGCAACCACCCATGCTAATGAAATCAACATTCCAATAAGAACGATAACAGCCAGTGTATTACCGACTGGGTCCTGTGAAAATCGGTCTGTCCAGTTTGAATCTTCAGCATTGACGAACAGGATGCCCGGGGTCGCTATCGGCGAGGGCGAAGTTGAAGAAACAGAGTCAGGCACGGGTGGAGGTTGAAGCGCATCCTCTTGTGAAGCAACGGCTTGGGTGGTAACTTCCGTATCTGAAGTTTGACCTAACGCCTTTTGCAAACCAGGGATGTCTGGATAATCCACGCCCCCTTGTGCCAGATAAGTTTTGACCAAAGATGGGAATTGTTCTGGAATGTCACCCGACCCGATCAAATACATATCATCAATGACCAGAAAAGGAACGCCCGCCTGCTCAAGGTTAAACATTTGCATGGCAGACATAAACAACGCCTGCCCATCTTGCTGGGTGACATCTATACCGATGACCTGCAATTGTCCGCCATATTCCTCCATCATGGGAAGAATGGTTTGGCTAATTACAAATTCACAATGACCGCAGGTGGGAGAGTAGAAGAGTACGGCATACACGACCGGAGGTTCTGTTTGCGCATGGGCTATTGTGTGGAGCGGGAAAAGAATTGCAATAAGCAGTGCAAGAATAAGCTTGCGTTCCTTCATTTTTTACTCCGTGCTTCCTTTTTATGAAGAATATAGAACATAAGAGCCAGTACAGTCAGTGTCAGAGGGGTGACAATTTCCATTAACGAAAACATGTCTTCGCCTTTCTTTTCTTTCTGTTGAGCAGAGGCTCCAAATGAAATCTTGTTACTTTCATATTAGTCCTGTTCTTACGAAAATAAAAGTAACAAACATCATTATTAATGATCAAATTAACAATCTATTGTTTTTCTAGGAAAAAATCATGTTAATCGTCGAAGGTCACCCAATGCGGACTCTATTTCTTCAAGTGTAACCAACCGGTCGCCATTCACATTTTTAAGCTTGCCATCTTTTGCTTTTTCTACAGCAATGTCATGAATAGTCATGTTGCGTGACGCAGCCTCTTTGACCAGTTCTGCTCCCTGGCTGTACCCAATCAGCGGATTTAATGCGGTCACCACAATCGGATTTTGTGCGAGCCAGCCTTCAGCTTTTGCGCGGTTTGCAGTGATCCCACGCACAGCCCGATCCGTGAACGCTTGTACAGCGCCAATCATGATCTGCATCATTTCAAAAAGATTATGGGCAATGACTGGCATCATCACATTCAACTCAAGCTGCCCAGCCTGAGTTGCCAACGCGATAGTTACGTCACAGCCGATCACCTGAAACATCGCCATATCGAGCATCTCTGCCATGACCGGGTTAACTTTGCCCGGCATGATACTAGAGCCGGGTTGTACTGCCGGTAAGCGAATCTCATCCAGCCCAGTTGTGGGTCCAGATGAGAGCAGACGAAAATCATTGGCAATACGGATAAGAGTCAGCGCCAGAGTCCGCAACAAGGCTGAGAAAGCAGTTGCATCCGCCATTGACTGCATGGATTCAAATAGATTGTCAGACTCAGTCAGCTTCAGAGTAGTCAACTCTGACAGTTTGCTGACCATCTGTCGGTGATAGTCAGGATGCGCGTTCAATCCCGACCCGACAGCTGTTCCGCCAATCCCCAGTCGACTCAACCCCTCAGCAGCATACTGAATCCGCTCCACATCCCGCTCGATGGCTTTGGCATACGCGCCGAATTCCTGTCCTAGTCGAATCGGGACGGCATCCTGTAAATGGGTGCGCCCTGATTTGACAATGTCGTCGAACTCGCTGGCTTTCGTGGTCAATGAGTCCGATAAATTTTTTAGTGTGCTGAGAAGTTCGTTCAAACGCCAAAGACATCCCAGCCGTATCGCGGTTGGAATAACATCGTTGGTAGATTGCGCCATGTTGACATGGTCATTTGGGTGAACACGATATTCCCCGAGTTTTCCACCCAGCAGTTGCGTGGCGCGATTAGCGATCACTTCATTGATGTTCATGTGATGGCTGGTTCCCGCGCCTGCCTGAAATGGATCAACGACAAATTGCTCGTTCCATTTTCCGTCGATCACTTCCTGTGCAGCCTGGATGATGGCGTTTGCTTTATCTGAGTCAAGCAAGCCCAAGTCTTTGTTGACTTCAGCAGCCGCTCTCTTGACCATCCCCATTGACCAGATAAAAGCTTGTCGAGGCTTTAGTCCTGATATGGGAAAGTTCTCTATCGCGCGTTGAGTCTGCGCGCCATAGAGAGCATTTGATGGGACAAAGACTTCACCAAGCGAGTCATATTCAATACGATTGGAAGTTGTCATGTACGTAAGCCAATCTGCTACTCTTTTCCAGGCACATCCGGCGGTTGGGTAGGATTGTCCTTAGCCGCCTTGGGGATTGGCTTGGTGATATCAACCACGGGTCCACCATCATCCTGCCAGCGCAAGTTGTCTTCAGTCACAACTTTTCTTTTTTTTACGGCAGGCTTACGATCTGGATATTCGTTGGTAAGCAACTGTCTGAAATAGTCAAACAACTTTAAGAATTTATTTTTCATTTTTATCCTCCAAATCTGTCATTGATAGCCAGCCATTCACGGGTAACTGTTTTCCGGTATTGCACTGCCAACCTCGGCTTATGGTTTTGGCGTCCCCAGCGGATTCTGGATTGATTGTCCGGCATTCGCACCTTGATAATAGGGGAAAGTTAGCGGCAGTTCAAAACCAAAATATTCGGAAACTCGCGCAACGATCTCACCCTTGATCTGTGCCCGACGGGTATTGTAGGCTTTAACGGCATCATTCCAATCCGTGCCTGCCAATTGAATGGTATTCATGGCTTCATCAACAGTATCACCAAGCGCGATGGTCACTTGAGCATCCGGCACGGGAGGAGGAGCTTGCGTTATGGCATTGACATAGAGCGAGAAACCCTGTCCAATGTCACTGGGAAGCGCTCCTTTGTTTTGCAGTTCATTCAAATCCAGTTGAGTCGGATCCAATGGTTGACCATTTTCATCACGGTAGTTATTCAATAGGTCGGTCAGCGCATCTGCCTGGGAACGAAAGTTACCAGTCCACACTTCTCCACTATTATTCACGGCATCATAATAATCTTGGGTGATCTGAGTCTTTGCCTGGATCTTGGCATACTGTGTATCTGTAACCAGTTGAAAATTAGCCGCCGCAGATTGCACACCCTGCACTAGCGCAACCAGTTCGTTATATTCCGTCGTACCCGACTTGACGACTCCGCAGCCGGTCAAACCGGCTGCCATGACAGCCACTACAATCATGGGGATGATTTTATTAATATAGCGTTTCATATTCTTAATCTCCTTACTCTTTTAATTGCCACGCCCAGAGCGACCGCTACCGCTGCCGCCGCGTGACGACGAACCGCCCCTACCCCCGCCGAGTGGGAAGCTTGATCTACGTGAGCCCGAAGAACCGTAGGGATTGAAACCAATCCCACTACCTGTCATTTTGGGGAGCAGCCAAAAAAGAAACAATATTAAAAGAATGCCCAGACACAGCTGCCCACAAAGCACCAAAATACCCAGCGGACTTGAAGGCAGTGCTGGCATCTCAACAGGTTGAGGCGTGGGAGGAATCAGAGGTTCGTAGTTACTGCGTGCAACGGTGTCGAAGCCCTGTATAAGGGTCAATAATGCCTGATCTATGCTTTGGGTAGACCGATATGTCTCTTCTGCAGCACGGTTGAGGGTTGTCAGTTCGGAGGCAGTCAGAGCCGGAAGACCCAACCCAACACCATAATGCACATCGATACTTGCAGGTTCAACAACGATCAAAAAGACAAAGCCATTGTCTTTACGCTCGCCCTCCGGCAGCCCAAGCTGCATGTAACGCAGGAAATGCACAGCACAATTGACTCGGTTACCCACCTGATCCTGCGGCTTGATAAGGATCATCGTCTGTGCAATGGAGTCTGCATTTAGCTCGTCAAGGATCACATCCACTTTAGCCAAAGTCTGCTCCGAGACATAACCCTGCCAATCCACTGTCCAATGAGGCTGTTGCAACTCATAAGTAAAGCCATAATCCGGAGCAGAGCCCCCGCCGCACAACGTGGCGGCGGAGGCTGTGCCAACATTGGCTGTACTAAAACTGAATGCCAATGTCATCACCGCTATGACAATCACAACAATCGGCGTAATACCCCGCCGGGCTTTGTTACGATTCACAGAATACTCCTATAAAATTTTGACGGCATTCTGCATTTATCGCAGGAAACCGATCAAAAACAACACGATAAGCACGATCACGATTGTGTAAATCATTGTGAACTCCTTTCTTGTATTTCATACACAGAGTGGCTTGGCTAGCAACCCTACTGATTTTCAAGAACACTTAGGGATTTACTTCCTATCTAATCCTACAATAAACACTCCCCAGCTACATCCATCGGCTGGGGAGTGTTTTTCTCCGCTACTTGGGGGAGATAAGAATCAAATACAAATTATCCCATCACAACTCTCACCTCGTGTGGATGTCCATCATCCACCAACGGGATCCGTTTATCGTTCATTAGATTACCATCCAATACGACCTCTCGGATCCCCTGATTGACCTTAGACAGATTCTCCACGTTGATCTTATAGTATGTCGCTCCGAAGCGATAATCCACTTTGAAGCCTGCCCAATGAGCGGGGATACACGGGTTGAGATTAAGCGCATTCCCAACCTTGGTGATGCCCAAAATGGCTTCGAGTCCCAAGCGATACATCCAGCCAGAGGAACCGGTGTACCATGTCCAACCGCCGCGACCGGTATGCGGTGAGACGCTGTAAATATCCGCGGAGATCACGTATGGCTCCACTTTGTAGGTTTCCGCTTTCTCCGGCGTATCCGCATGGTTGACAGGGTTCAGCATATTGAACAACTCCATGGCGCGATCGCCTTGCCCGAGTTTGGCAAATGCCCATGCAGTCCAGATAGCGGCATGAGTGTATTGACCGCCGTTCTCGCGCACACCGGGTAAATAGCCTTTGATATACCCCGGGTCACGCGCCGATTTATCGAAGGGTGGAGTGAACAACAGGATCATCTTTTCATTGGGTTTCACCAACATTCGGTTGACTGATTCCATGGCTTGAGTTGCCCGCGTCGTATCTGCCGCGCCTGATAAAACCGCCCATGATTGCGCGATCGAGTCGATCTGACATTCACTATTTTTCTGCGAACCCAAGTGTGAGCCATCATCATAAAAAGCTCTCAAATACCACTCGCCATCCCAGGCATGGGTTTCGAGTGCTTGCGCCAACTTCTCTGCTCGCTGAAGATAAGGCGCCGGGTCAGTAGACATCAACGTTGCCAGCGGCGCAAAACGCTTGAGCGTGGCATGCAGGAACCAACCGAGCCAGATGCTTTCGCCGCGTCCATGCATGCCAACGCGATTCATGCCATCGTTCCAATCGCCGCTGCCCATCAATGGCAGATCATGTTCGCCAGATGTCGTCCCTTTTTCCAACGCGCGGCGACAGTGTTCATATAACGAAAATTCCTTATCACCGATCCCAAACTGAGTGTAATGTTCCATCTCATTGGGCTTGAGAGTTTCACCGATCAAGAAAGGAATGTCCTCGTGCAAAATAGATTCATCACCCGTCACAGAAACATATTCAGCAGTGACATACGGCAGCCAGAGCAGGTCATCTGAAAAGCGCGTGCGTACTCCGCGCCCCGCAGGCGGGTTCCACCAATGAAGCACATCGCCCGCTTCAAATTGATGCCGCGCCGCTTCAAGAATTTGCGCGCGTGCAATATTCGGGCGAGTTTGCAGAAGCGCCATCACATCTTGAAGTTGGTCGCGGAAACCAAACGCCCCGCTCGATTGATACAGCGCAGTGCGCCCCCACATGCGGCAAGTGAGCGTCTGATACAACATCCAACGATTGAGCATCAGATCCATACCAGCATTAGGAGTTTCAACTGTGATGGTATCGAGGATTTCATCCCAATGATGTTGGACGGACTGCCAAACCGCCTCCACCTCCGCCGAAGATTGGATCTGTCCGATCAAGCTTAGGCTTTCATCCCGGCTTTTCCCTTGCCCTATCAAGAAAAAGACTTCCTCCGTCTCGTTCGGTGCAAGGTCAACATGCAATTGGATGACGGCGCACGGATCCAGCCCGGCGTTGACGGCGCTTTCCAAGCCGATGCGTCTGAGCGCGGCTGGGAACTGCATACTTCCCATGCGTCCTAAAAACTCGGTGCGGTCGGCAGTGACACCGTGAGGTTTTTTACTGGAAGCCAGAAATGCCACACGGTCACCAAACTCGCTGTTGAAGCGATTCGACGCGAGCAAGGCATTTTTATCGGGGTTGAATTCCGGCATCACATACGCTTGCTGTGTATCGCGGGTTGTGCCAAGCACCCATTCTGCGTAATAGGTGACCGTCACTCGGCGTGGACGATCTGCCAGATTCTGCAAACGCAAGTGCGCAATTTTGAGAGGCGCATCCGTTGCGGCGAATAGGCGCAGTTTTTGATTCAAGCCATTACTCTGACTCTCAAAGATGGAATAGCCCGCGCCATGTCGAATCACATGCGTTGTATCTGCCCCAGAAGGCATGGGAGTAGGTGACCAGACCTGCCCCGATTCTTCATCACGCAGGTAGATGGCTTCACTCGGCATATCAGTGACCGGGTCATTGCGCCAGGGAGTTAATCGATTCTCGCCGCTGTTCTCTGCCCAGGTGCTGCCCAAGCCTGATTCGGAAACCAGAAACCCAAACTGCGGGTTGGCGATCACATTGACCCACGGATGCGGCGTGTGCTGTCCCGACTTAAGATGGACAACATATTCCTTGCCATCGTGACTGAAGCCGCCAAGACCGTTGTCCATTATCAGATCCGTTGGCAGCGGAAGCGAAGCTGTCAAAACAGGATCCATTGTCGGGGAGTATGAAGCGGTGAACTGCGGCAGGCGAGTCCGTTGTGAATTTAATCGCTGGGCATGTTCGGCAAGCGTCCCATTCTTTTCATCCAAAATAACGCCAGCCCCTGTTTCAAATAGAATCTTGTCGGCTTGCCCAAGTTGATCGGTGTGCAGGACAAAGATCCCATCGCGTTGGTTGAGCGCAGAATCGACTCCCATGCGATGGATGCGGCGTTGGATGGCGTTGTGCAGTTCGAGGGCGTAACCTGTATCCTGATCGTTGAAGATAACGAGGTTGACGGTGATGTGACGACTGCGCCAATAAATAAAAGCTTGCAAGGCTTCACGCAAGAGCGGCGTTTCGCCATCGCAGATGCGCACCAGCAAGATCGGAAAATCGCCTGAGATACCGAATGCCCACAAGCCAGATTGTCCCTTTTCATTTTGTGCCAGAATATGCGGCTCGGCACGCAACGTCCCAACCGGGTAAAGCAGCGCGGATAAGATGCGCTGGATATTTTCGACGGCGTAGGCGTTCAACCCGAGTTCGAGCAGTTCACGCTCACAATAGGCGCGCGACTCGTTGAAGGCACGATAGACGGCTTGCCCAGTTCTGTAGCGGGATAATTTTTCTAATGCCTCTGCACGGGAGGCGGCTGCCAGAGTGATAAATGTGACTCTGGTTTTTGCATGCGGTAACAAATTAATTTCCTGCGCCAACGACATGATTGGGTCGAGCGTTCCGCCTGTGGTACTCGTGAGGCGGCTATTTGGGCTTTGAACTGCCTGCGGTGAATGCATGGTCTGCGATCTGCCCAAGAATTTGGCGCGGTCGCTTTCGTGTTGTCCGGTCACTTTACGCCCGGCTTCAATGATCAGCGCATGGATCAATACGACCGGCTTTTCATCTGCAGAACGCGGACGGCGTTTGAATAACAGCGCATTCTCTTTGGGAAGATATTCGCTTTCTATGAATAGCTTATTAAATGCGGGATGCCGCCGATCGGTTGCCTGTGTGGAAAGCACCACTTCGCCATAGCTGGTCAATTTCAATTTCCGTGGATGATCGGTATCGTTCAGAATGTTCACCCGCCGAAGCTCAACTCCATCTGTGCTGATGGTGACTCCGGTTCGCATGGAGATGCCATGATCGGATCGCTGGAACTCAACCTTATGTGGATAAAACAGGATTTCCTGATTATCGTGTGCGCATCCGGCAGGCTGGCAGGTGACAGACCAACGTGCGCCGGTCTCGCGATCTTGCAAATAGATCCACGTGCCCCACTCATCCAACGTCGGGTCGGCATGCCAGCGCGTCAACGCGAATTCGCGCCACTGACTGAAGCCGCCGCCTGCATTGGTGATCAGCAAACTCGCATCTCCCTGCGCAAGGACATGCACCTGCGGAATGGCGCTGCCCACCGGGTTACGCCAGGGTCTGCTGTTGACAATCCGCACAGCCTCATTGGGTAAGTTCGCCGGTTCTTCCGGGTGCGGATATTCGATAGGCGGGCTTTGCGGTATCTTCTCTTGAAGAAGTAGTTCCACGCTCTTGATGCGCTCATCCGCATGGAAACGCCGTACGATGACATCATCTAAAAGGTAATTGCTCACCGCCATCAGGATCATGCCCTGATGATGTGCCATATACGATTGTACGATCGCCTGAGTTTGATACTTGGGCATACGCGTTTTGGTGTAATCGAGTGCTTCATAAAAGCCAAAGCGCCCAAGCATGTTCACCTGCTCCAGATGCGTCATGTTTTCCAGCACTTGATGAGGTTGAAGCGAAAGTCCCATCAGTGAGGCATAGGGAGTAACGACCAGATCTTCATGCAGTTCGCGTTTGTATCCCAACTCAGGCACGCCAAAGGCGCGGTACTGGTAGTTCAAATTAAGATCGAAAGCATAGTAACCCGATTCCGAAATCCCCCAGGGGATCTGCTGTTCTTTTCCGTAATTTATCTGTGCATCAAGTGCGGCATAACAGCTTTCCGACAGGAATGTACCGGCGTAATTTCTGATGAACAAGGTCGGCATGAGATATTCGAACATGGTTCCGCTCCATGAGAGCAGTGCCTGTTTCCCGTTTACCACCGTTACTGGGCGTCCCAAGTGCTGCCAGTGACTTTGCGGCACATCGCCTTTTGCAATCGCAACAAGGCTGGCAATGCGGGCTTCAGACGCAAGCAAGTCGTAATAACTTGTGTCAAGCTGTTCGGTGCTGGCGTTGTACCCGATATGAAAAACCTGACGGCGTTCATGGAACAAAAAGCGAAAATCCATGTCAGATACAGCGGCTTCTGCCAGCTCTGCTAGTTCCTGAAATCCGATCAGCAAAGGTGAGACCCGTAAATGTGCCGTTGACAGATCATCGCTTAATTTTTCACACCACTCAAGCGCCGCCTCGTCACTTATCTGTGATTTGAATTCACCTAATGAGCTTTTGATATGTTCATAGACCACTCCTGCCTCACCTAATGCAGGCAGTTCCAAAGGCAGGCTGTTACAAAAATTCTGCCATGCAGCCGTTTTCGCTATGTCACCCAACTCAGGCGGCACATCCGGACGATTCAACCATGGAGCGAATAAATCCAAACTACGCTGCATGTCCTGCAAGTGATGCTGCATCAGATCAAGATAAAGTTGAAGATCGCTCAGTGATTCAGGATTGAGATTGAGATGACTCTTAAGCAGATCCATCAAACGATACGAGACTCTTTCCCAGCCTTCACCTGACAGCCAGTCGAGAGTCATTTTCCATGTGGATGGCTGTTTTTGGGCAGCGCTTACGCGTTCGTAAATATGGGTCAGTTCTTCTTCAAATGATTCAATGGAAGGATGTGGGTTGTCCTTCTCAAGGGTTTCCAGCACTTCTGCTAGAATATCCATAATGGCAAGTAAGCCCTGCCAGCGTTTGCTACCCAGCAGAGACTCATTTTTCATAGTCAGACAAGCCTGTTTAAGGGTGATCAAACAAGCTACCAGGTTACCGCTATCCACTGTCGAAATGTAACGAGGCGGGAGCGCGGTTAGTGTTTGTGAGTCGTACCAATTCAGTAAATGCCCACGGTAATGTTCCAGCTTGTCCATAGTTTCAAAGGTCGAGCGCAAACGCAAGGCTAACTCAACCAATCCCATATACCCCAGATCATAGGCTGAAAAAGTGGATACCAGAAACATGCCGATATTGGTTGGCGTGGTGTAGTGTGCCACACTTCCACGCGGCGACTCTTGAAAGTGATCAGGCGGCAGCCAATGATCATCGGGTCCTGCAAATTTTTCGAAAAATGCCCAGGTACGCCGTGCAAGCCGAAGAACTTTCCTACGCTCGGGTTCCGAGAGTGGAGTGGTGACGCGGATGGCAGGTTTGCTGATCACATAAGCGATCTGAGGGGCGATCAACCATAAAATCAACAAAGGCGCTGCAACCCACAGTGCGTCTGGTTTAAGAATGGCAACCAAAAGCGCTAATGCTACGCTGAAAAACAAAGATGACGCTATCTCGCGCAAGATCTCGTCTTTTGGGTTCGCCCCAAACAAGCGGGCTGCTTTCGCTGCAGTCGTCCATTGAAGAAGATTTTTTCGTGCGATCAAAAGCCGAGTTAGTGTTGTGCCGATGGCACCCAGCATAAGCAGCGCTTCGTATGGCAGAAAAATAATGTAGAGTGCCCAACGCATAAGTGGAAGCTGGATCGACTTAATAAGTTGTTTGAAGGTCAGTTTACTTTCAATAGTATGGCGAATTTGCTGGGTTGTTTGCGTCAAAATAGGCAGAGCAGAAGGCAGGAAGACAAGTAAGTTCCACACTAGAGACGAGCCGGGCAAGAGCAACCAACCTGCAATCAGAAATGCCAGCAGCATGGGCAGCAATAGACTACGGCGCAGGTTGTCGAAAACCTTCCAGACATTGATGGCAGATAATCGATTCCACACCAGCCCATTTTCATTTTGCACAATCGGGAGCAGCCATGGGAGTAATTGCCAGTCGCCTCGAATCCAGCGGCGCAAACGCTGGGCATACACGACATAGCGCCAGGGATGTTCCTCGTACAGCACAATATCTGTGACTAGTGCTGCGCGTCCAAGAATGCCTTCAAATAGGTCATGGCTAAGCAGTGTATTCTGGCGCACCTGACCCGCCAAACTGTGTTCAAATGCTGCAACATCATAAATCCCCTTACCAACATAACTGCCTTCACCAAACAGGTCTTGATACACATCCGATACAGCAAAGGAGTACAGGTCGAACCCGGGTGTGCCTGCAAATATCTGCGAGAAGATGGAACGATTCGCGCTGGTCGGTTTGATCGCCACGCGTGGTTGAAGTACGGTATACCCGGCGATCACAGAGCGCCCATCTGCTGAGAACTCGGCTTGGTTTAGTGGATGCGCCAGGGTGGCGATCAATTGATTGGCGCTGCCCTGCGGCAGGGAGGTGTCTGCATCGAGCGTGATCACATATTTTATGTGAGGCAGAATGCTTTCATCCCCCACTCGAGTTGTGTAGTGTGCTTGAGGAGTTCGCCGCTCAAATCTTAATTCCTTCGACATCGCCTGTTTGTCCGCATACTCTACGGCGTGGTCTTTTTCACCCAGGTTCAAAAGCAGACGATTGAAATCCGCCAGTTTGCCACGTTTGCGCTCCCAGCCCATCCAAACTCCTTCAGAAGGATTCCATTGACGATGGCGGTGAAATAAATAAAAAGGCGCTTTATTTTCATATTTCTGATTTAGAGTCTCTATGCCTGTACATGCCTGAGCAAGCAATGCTTCATCTTCTGGCATGTTTTCCGTCTTCGCATCGCTGAAATCGGTCAGTAACGCATACGTCAACTGCGGGTCTGGGTTGGATAGATAGTAAAGTTCCAACTCCTGCAAGAGATGGTTGAGTTCAGCTGTGCTGTCTAATAGAGTTGGGATCACTACCATCGTACTGTTGTTTGGCGAGATGCCTTCTGAAAAATCCATACGCGGTAAACTTTTTGGCGCGATGCTGTGGGTCACACTCCAATTCACAAACTGGATGGCAAGTTCTAGCGCCATCCCAAGCCCAAGCACGCCAGCGATAACAAGTTGGGCGGTTGAGCCGCCCGAGCGGATCGCATACAGGAGCATTCCAAGAGCAAGCAACAGAGAAAGGAAAGCGATACTTCCAAGATATATAAGGGTCGGAAACGCAAGCAATGCGCGTCGCATTCGGACCTCGAACCTCAACTTGTATCCGATGCTTTTTTCAAGTCTGACACGACCTTTATCGATGAGATAAAAACCGACATGGGATTCGCGGGAGGAGATATGTTCATCCACGCGGCGCGCAAATTCAACCGCAGCAAGCGCGACATCTTCTTCACTGAAGGTCGAGTGGCGCGCCAGATCCTCGATGGCACTGCGATAACTATTACGGGTTTTGAAATCCATACCTGCATAGATCTGCGTCGGGTCGTTACGCAATATCTTTTCCACCCGACTGGTTTGCTCAAAAAAGTCTTTCCAGTCTGTGGAGGCAAGCAGGCGCAGGCTAATAAAGCAACTGGCAACAATGGTTTCATTGGCCGGTGCAAGAGATGCTGACTCGTTCGCGGTCTCTAACATACCTTGTGGTGTGTCCATCCCGGTCAGTTCGGCGGCGGCATAAAGAAGCTGCTCCAAGATACCAATCCGCAACATGATCGGCAGCGCCCACAGCTCACCGATCGTCAATGGCGTAACCTGCTGATAGTTCAGTATAAAAGCCGCAGTTTGAGTCAGATCGATCTGACTCTGGTTGTAATCGATCCATGCGCGCGCCAGAGCAAAGATGCGCGTATGTCCCAACAGGGGTGTCTCATCTAGTTTTGGTAATTCGTTGATAAAGCTTTCCGGTAGGTCCTCTTTAATTTGGCGAAAGGCTTTTTTGACAACGTAGAAATTATCGAGCATCCATTCGCCTGCATGGGAAACCGGCAGATCATCCGCCGGTGCAATCTTGAATAGTGCATTGACATTGCCCAACGCCTGTTCCCAGGTTTTTAGGTGTTCCAACAGATCAGATTTTTTAGAATTAAATATTTCCAGGATGCCCCATGCGGGGATCATGATAACACCTACACTGTGAGTTTTTGCCAATCGGTGCGCGAACTCTCTCAGCCGGATCTCTATATCGGAATTGTTCGGTACGGACGAAGTAATCTGCGATGAAATTTGCATAGGTTTAATACTCTATGCGCTTAAAGTTGGATAGTTCCGGTGAGATCAATTCTTGTCTGAGAGGTAGATCCTGTACGATCAAAAGCGGAGCCCTGCCGTACAGGATGAAATGATTGACCATACTGCCGTACGGCCATTGATGATTCCCCGAATAACCATGCGCATTGAATGTGACGAAATCGATCTGCTCCTGCTCTTCAAGCTGATGCAGCGCGACGGTTGCATTCTCGCTGGTGATGAGATGTGTTCGAACATCAATGTCTTTCAGATAGGAGCGCGACTTCAAGTGCTCAAGATAGTGCTCCGCTTCTTCACGGTTTCGTGCAACAATACGGTTGGCAAGTTCAAGATCTTCAGGAGCCAGGGGCATTTGACGCGCCATCTCCGGCGTTTTCACCACATGCACAAGATGCACCTGAGACTTATGAAATCGTGCTAATTGCGTGATGACCGGTAAAACGTTCTCAGCCCGCTGGGAACCGTCCAAGGGCACTAGGATGCGCTTGTAAAGCGGAGCAGTTGATAATTTATCAGCGTGTGCTCCATATTGATGTGCCCGGACAATTAGCAGCGAGGTCTGAGCGATCAGGATGATCTTTTGTGTAATGCTGCTGACGCCCCATTGCGTCAGTCCGTTTCGCCCATGACTGCTCAGAACGATCAGTTTCATTTCCTGTTGCTGGGCGTATTCAGCAATGCCTTCGGCTACCAATCCTTCTGATACAAGTGCGTGTGTTCGAATACCGCTCTCTTGAAAGAGTGCCTTTATCTTTTCCAAATAGAGGGCAGACCTTGTCTTATTGATCTGCCAATTCAACAAGTCGAATAATTGAGCTGATACGACTGTCTGATTTTTTTCCAACATACGGAACAAAGTGACTTCTGCATTGAAAGGAGCAGCGATGGCAGCAACATGCGGCAGAACAGAGTCTGCCACTTGGGAACCGTCCAATGGGACAAGTATAGTATCGAACATGGTTTATCCTTTACGCCAAGCAAAAACCTGGTGGAATAAGTGATTAATAATTTCTCGTTTTTAAAGAACCGTGAGGATTACTAATGTTTTCAAAGCGGATTCTCCAATCACGCACTTCCTTTGAGAATCCCGTCCTGTTACTTCAAAAAAACTTGTATACGATATATATACCGGCACTTTATTATATTAAATACACCTCCTGTTCGCATCCGTCAGTTGTATGAAATTCGTATCCGCCACTTGGGGGAGATGCCCATGGAAGGAAGTGTTGTTATAAAATGAATTCATAACATCGCTTGGCTAAAGATTGGGTTTATGTAGGGATAGTTTTTCAGCTTCAAAAGCATTGAATTCCAAGCCCTCCTTTCCATATTCCATATTTTTGTCGGCGCGTGCCTATCACCGCATCCTAAAGTTATCTCGCACCACCGCAGACCTGCAGGAAGTGAAGAGATTCAGTTCTCAGCTGGCAAGCACCGTCCGAAGTTGATGCTGATCTGATCGTATATAGGCATAACTTCAGACCAGCGGTCAAACAACTCGTTACTGCATAGACTAATCATTTTAGATATAGAAACCAGGACAGGTAAAATACCTGTCCTGGTTTCTATTCAACCCTGATCTTTTGTTAATTATTTTTCAAGAAAATATAGTGCATGACGCATGATTATTGTAGAAGACATGTATTCTTGAGCTAATAATTTAAGACCTAAATTTTCGAAAACAGCACGCCACTCTTTATCACTTTTGTTTGTATGCGGCTGATCATAAAATTCAAGATTCATCAGGCTGTCCAGCACGGCGGTCAGGGATTTGTGGGCTGGAGTGGTGACAATATCCTCAAGTATGATGATCTTTTTTGATACCCGCTTTGCTTCAGCCAATACTTTGGCAGGATCGGGCGTATGGTGCAACACAAACAGAATCAAAGAAGTATCGAATTGATCATCCTTGAATGGCATACTGTCGCCGTCATAAAGGGTCGGTAAAACCTTATCGACGATGCTGAAGTTCTCAACGTCCAAGGGAAAAACACGCAGTCCCTGATCGATCAAAGCTTCTGTCACAGTACAGCTGGCTGGACCGATGTCCAAAATGAGTTCGTCTTTTTTCAAATGGGGAGACACCATCCCCGCCAGGTCTTTGGCTCTGGCTTTCAATATTCGATAGATAATATCTTTAGGAAAACGATAGCGATATAAAACATCAAGAATCTTATTGGAACTCTCCATTGGTACAATGTTCCTCTCTAAACTTTTACGTCAGAACCTCTAATTGGGAATGACAGAATGATTGAACTTTAGAAATTATAGTATATTGTATTCAATGATTATCACAATTTTAGCGATCGGTTCTCAGGGAGATGTTCAGCCCTACCTTGCTCTAGCAGTTGGGCTGAAGGATGCGGGATACAAGGTTAGATTCGCAGCAAACTCAAATTTCGCCGGTTTGGCAGCCAGCTATGGCTTGGAGTTTTTTTCGATCCAATTGGATTCCTTTGAGTTCACACAAAATAGCAAAACGCAATCCTGGCTGGATGCGGAATCAATACCGCATCTTGTTCTGAGTACCAATCGCGTGATCCGTCCCATGCTGGAGCGAATCATGGAAGATGTTTTCGCCGCCTGTCAGGGAAGTGAGGCGGTCATCTATCATAGTTACGCCCTGCCATTTGTGTACCATATCTGCAAACAACTCCACATTCCTTGCATCCCGGCGAGCTTGCATCCAATGCCGACCCGGTCATATCCGGCGATATTGTCCAACATGATGCGCAGCCCAAGCAAGACATTAAACTTAGTAACTCATTTGTTGGTCCATCAAATCTCCTGGCAGGTATTTCTGCCTGTTGTCCGTAAGCACTGGAATGGAAATGCACACCCTCCGCTCATTGGTCCCTATTGGGAGCATCTGAAAGGACCACAGCCAGTTTTATGCGGATACAGTCCTTCTGTGCTTCCAGTATCTGAAGACCTTCCAAAGCATGTGTCCATTACTGGATATTGGTTTTTAGATCCACATCCCAATTGGCAGCCAGACCCGGCACTGACTGAATTTTTAAATTCAACTCCGAAGCCAATTTACATTGGTTTTGGTAGTATGGGAAATCCTGCAAAAAATCAGGATACTGCAAACATCATTCTTGAAACTATCGCACGAACCGGCGTAAGAGCCATTCTCTCCGCTGGGTGGAGCGGACTGGGCGCTGACCGTCCATTGCCGGAAAATATTTTCCTAATCAAAGATACGCCACACCGCTGGTTATTTCCGCAAATGGCTGCCATCGTGCACCATGGCGGGGCTGGGACCACTGGAGCTGCATTAAGCGCCGGGGTGCCAAGTTTGATCATTCCACATTTTGGTGACCAGTATTATTGGGGCAGGCGCGTCGCTGAACTTGGCGTTGGACCTAAGCCTATCGTACGAAAAAAACTTACAGTAGAAAAATTTGCTAATGCAATTTCAACCGCATTAAATGATTCCGCGATGAAGGAACGAGCAAGCCGTTTGGGTGCGACGATCACCGCTGAGGATGGGGTTAATCAGGCGGTGCAGATAATTCAAAAATATATTTAGCGGGCAATCCTTAATAAGAAAACAATCTGAAATCAAAATCAGCACCTTCTACCGCAACAGCACCTGCATAATTTGGGTCAACTTCCAACGAGCGTAATGTCCAGCGAGCGGATTCCTTTTCATCTGGGCGAGTTGCTCGGAGAGTGGCAAGTTGACCGGGGGTAAGAGAAACGTCGAAACTTTCCAACGGCAAAGACAGCCCCAATCCTTGCGCCTTGATATAGGCTTCTTTGCGAGTCCAACATGTGAAAAAGGCGGATCCTCTTTGTTCAATAGGCAATGACTGCAATTCAGCGACCTCCGCTTTTGAGAAATATTGCTGGGCAATCACATGCGAGGAGATACCCTGGCGGATGCGTTCCACGTCCACACCGATCTTTCGTCGTTGAGTGACGGCGATCAAAGCGAAGTCACCCGAGTGGGAGAGATTGAATTCCAAAGCAGAATTAACCAGGGCGGGCTTTCCATATTGGTTTAGGGAAAACTTCAGTTCAGCGGGATCACGATGGAGATAACGCCCCAATATTTTTCGCAAAGCACTATGAGTGACAAGAAACCGGTTCTTGTCTATCTCAAAGTGAAAGCGCGCAACTCTTTCTGTTTCATCCGCTGACAGGGTGGATTCAGTTAATTTAACAGAACCAACTAAAAGGTTGAGGGAGAGGCGCCAAATATCGACGTGATCGCTTTCTAAGTTCAGTGAGTCCGGCGGATGAGTCCAGTTATTTTTTTGCATGATGAAATCCTATCTCGGCGATCATGGAATTTATCACAGATTGACGTGTGGTATTGATGAAGAAATGGTCGCCCTGAAAAATCTTTGATTTAAAACTGCCGTTGGTATGATGATCCCAATTATCCAAACGAGCACGATCTACATGGGAATCATCCGACCCACCGAAGGCAACGATGGGACATTCCAGTCGACGGTCATTGGATGTGTATTGATAATTTTCAACAGCTTCAAAATCAGCGCGCAAGGCTGGAATAAGCAACTCCATTAATTCTGCATTGCTCACTACTTCAGCAGGGAGTCCATTTAACTCCTGCAAAGATTTTATAAATTCAGAGTCGGACAGGGCATAAATAGGACGATTTGGATTTGGAACATGCGGCGCACCACAAGCCGAGACAAAAAGAATTTGCGGCTGAGGGCGTATTCGGCGCGCAACCTCAAAAGCAAGCACGGCTCCCAAGCTATGACCAAAGAAAAAAAACGGCTTACCCAATTCAGGTTGAATGGCGTTCGTAATTTCTTCAACTAAAACCAAAAGTTCTTTGATCGGAGGTTCATTGAAGCGCGATCCCCTTCCAGGGTAATGAGCAATGCTTACCTCAATATCTTTTGGAAACTCAGCAGCCCATTTATTAAACGAAGATGGAGCACCACCTGCGTATGGAAAGAGAAACAGGCGGGCAGTTGCGCTTGAATTGGGCTGCGGGCAAACGAGCCAACGATTATTTTTCATGAACAAAATCTAAGTCACTGAACACTTTGCGAATTTTGCGTGTTGAGTGGAGAGTCTTTGTATAAACCTTCAGGGAGTCCATCCGCAGTGAAATACTTCAGATACCGTGAAAGCAATGGACCATTCACAGGATGACAGGCAATGCCGCTGCCTTCCAACCGGGTGAGTGTGTTCGTAAGGTCGAACTCTGGCATGAAGACTTGTTTTTCTTCCACTTCTTCAAGTAAGGGCAGATAGGGTTCCCATCCATCCGAAGGCATATAAGCCGTTTGCCTGAAGAGTTCCGCACGCCATTCGTCGAAGGATAATTTGCGGGCATTGAAGCCCTGTTTGGTCATCCACTCCGCAAGTTTACTGAAGTGAAGCGCCTCATGATTATCCAAGTGATAAACCTTGCCGAAGTTTTCCGGGTTTTGAGAAAGGTTCACAATGGCAGCGCTCACAAAATCCACAGGCACGATGTTGACCATGACATCGAGAGTGGGAACACTTCCCAAAAGGATGCAGGCGCGAGTCATGCTCGATATCAAGTTATCGTTGTTCCATGCACCGGAGATGCTGTGACCCGAAACCAAGCCCGGACGATAAATGGCATACGGAATACCGCGCTCGCCTGCCTGCGTCATCAGTTTTTCTGCCACCCATTTGCTTTGGGCGTAACCGCCAAACGGCGCACCGACTTCATCCAAACTTACATCTTCACGGATGATGCGCCCATCGTTCGCGTCACCTGAATATAAAATAGATAACGTAGAAACGAAGTGAACCGGCTTTAGTTTTATGCGGCTTGCGAGACGCAGAACTTCCTGTGTCCCTAACACGTTGGAAGCCTTGTGTGCATGATATGGATACACAAAATTAACCAGCGCACCATTGTGGTAGATCACATCGATCACATGAGTAAGTTGTTCGAAGACTTCATCTGTAAGACCCAGGCGAGGTTCACCCAGATCGCCCAGTATGGGTTTGATACGTTCCGTAAACGCATCATCCCACAATAAATATTTATTCAGGTTATTTTTCAAACGCTGAACGCCCATTGCAGCATCTTCCGCACGCAATAGACAATGCACATCCGCAGAGGTCATCCGAAGCAGGTCATGCAGCAAGAATGCTCCAACGAAACCCGTTGCACCTGTGAGTAAAATATTTTTAGGTTCATCGATATGGTTATAAACGAGACCATTTGCATTAATGTCTGGTGCGAGCTGCGCCTCTGCAGTTAATTTCTCCAAACTTAATTGTCCGCTCTGGATAAAATTGCCGCGGCTCGCATACACCACTTCCCCTTCGCCTTTTATCGCCACGTCAATGATCCTCGCTAGGTTGGCAACAGTGGGCTGTTCGAATAAAGCTCTCAATGGCAAATGAGCAGATTCAAGTTTGTATTTTTCTCGCAGCTTAAAAACCAAACGCGTTCCCAACAACGAATGACCGCCCAGATCAAAGAAGTTATCATGCACACCCACTGCAAAATGACCGTTTGACGTTTCCAACCCCAGCACTTCGGCACAGATCAGCGCCAATTCTTTTTCTAAAGATGTGCGCGGCGTGACATACGGCAAACGAAGATCAGGTCGTGCCTGCGTTGGCTGCGGCAATGCCTTGCGGTCCACTTTGCCATTGGGGGTCAACGGCAAGGATTCGATACTCACGAAAGTAGATGGGACCATATATTCGGGAAGCGCCTGACGTAAATGTTCGCGCAATTGACGAGCTTCCGCCTCACTCTCAGCCGAAGCGGGTACTATCCATGCAACTAGACTCGCATCTGACGATTTTTCCTTCCAAACTCCCACCACAGCCTGCCGCACAGATGGATGACTCGCCAGACGCACTTCGATCTCTCCTGTCTCAATGCGGAACCCACGGACTTTCACTTGCTGGTCGCTACGCCCAAAGAATTCAATATTTCCATCGGGAAGATAGCGTGCAATGTCGCCAGTTTTGTAGATTGTAGAAAAAACATCAAACGGATTCGGAATAAATCGCTCAGCAGTCAACTCGGGTCGATTCAAATATCCGCGGCTAACTCCATCTCCGCCGATGTACAGGTCACCGATCACACCCACAGGGACGGGCTGCAACTCGGAATCCAAAATATATATCTGTGTATTTGCGATCGGTCTGCCAATTGGAATGGTATTGGAAATTCCATGAGCTTCGTTTGATGTGACCTGATACAGTGTAGACCAGATCGTGGTCTCGGTAGGACCGTAAAGGTTCCACAATTCCGCGCCGCGTTCCAATAATCGCTCTGACAAATCGGAGACCAAGGCTTCACCGCCGCATAGGATCTTGAGGTCAGGTTTCCCCTTCCAGCCCGCCTCAAGCAAGGACCTCCAACTGGCAGGTGTTGCCTGCATCACAGTGGCGTTGGACTGTGTTAGGGCATCAGCCAGAAGCGTTCCATCTGCAACTATCTCAGAACTGGCGATCATGACCCGCGCTCCCACAGTCAGCGGCAGCAACAATTCCAAAACGGCAATATCAAATGAAAGCGTGGTGACCGCAAGAAGCGTATCCGCTGCATTGATCTTCAAATTCTGCCGCATGGAACACAGGAAATTGACCACCGCTTGATGATGAATCTGAACTCCCTTTGGTTTTCCTGTCGAACCTGATGTGTAGATCACATAAGCAAGGTCATTAGGCTTGGCTTCTTTCTTCTTTTTTCTTTCTAAAGCCACTTGTTCCAGAGCATCCAAACAGATAACCTGCGCCTTATGCTCAGGCATAGTTGATTGAATACTTGTTTGCGTGAGAATAAAAGATGCACCTGAATCAGCCAGCATGAAAGCAAGCCGCTCGGACGGGAATGACGGGTCCAAAGGCAGATAGGCTCCGCCAGCCTTGAGGACGCCCAATAATGCGACCAACATATCGAGCGAGCGCTTCACATAGATGCCAACAAGGACTCCCGGTTTGACTCCCTGACCGATCAAAATCTTTGAGAGTTCGTCGGAACGCTTATTCAGTTCCTTGTAGGTCAGGCTCTGATCTTCAAATTGCACAGCGACTGCATTTGGTATGCGTTTCACCTGCTCCTGAAACAAGTCATGAATGCAAAGCTCGCGCGGATAATCGGTTTGAGTCTCATTCCACTCGAAAAGGATTTGCTCGCGTTCCAAATCACTCAATAGGGAATAGGAGGATATGGGCTTCAATGGGTCAGAAACAATTCCTTGCAACAAATTGGAAAAATGCTCCAACATCCGCTGGATGGTTTCGGAGTCAAACAAATCTGTGTTGTATTGAAGAGCCGCCGCTAGACCATCATCCGACTCAGCCATCATCATGGTCAGGTCAAATTGCGCGGGTTCACCTTTTAAGGCGATGGATTCAATGACCAGATCATTCATCTGCATGCGTGCGCCGTCAATTCCCAGCGCAAACGGACTGAGCGCCTGCACTTCCGCTTCCTGCGCTTTTTGCAAAATGAACATGGTTTCAAACAACGGCGGACGGCTGGAATCGCGTTGTAAACCCAAACGTTTGGAAAGTAACGCGGGCGGATAATCTTGATGTTCAAATGCACCGAGTGTCGTCTGGCGAACGCGTTGAAGGATCTCTTGAAAAGTGGGCACACCTGAAAAATCCGCGCGCAATGCAATCGGGTTGATAAAGTAACCGATCAGGTCGCTCAATTCTGAATGACTTCGCCCTGCGGTCACAGAACCGACCACGAAATCTTCTTGATTCGAATAACGATGCAATAAAGTTTGGAAGGCGGCTAACAGAGTCATAAACAAGGTTGAGCCATTTTCCTGCGCAAGGGATTTCAGTCCCTTATACAAATCGCCATCCATAAAGATATGTTCAGAGTCGCCACGATACGTTTGCATCGCCTTGCGCGGACGGTCCGTCGGCAGGTTCAATGCAGGCAGCTCGCCAGAAAGTTTATTCTGCCAATACTCCCAAAGCTTCTCCCCTCGCGGGCTCTCCAACATCGTTGCCTGCCAGCGGACAAAGTCTGAGTAGCCCGCTTGAAGCTGCGGCAATTCGATCGGCTCGCCAGACTTATTCGCTTCGTAAACCGCAAGCAACTCACGCACAAAAATCGTCATCGACCAGAAATCTGTGATGATGTGGTCCATCGAAAGCAGCAGAATATTTTCAGAATTTTCTTTCGTTCTAAATAACAGCACGCGCAAGGCAGGTTCATTTTCCAGGTCGAATGAACGATGCGCTTCGGCGGCGAGTCTGCCGCGCAATTCTTCTAGTCCAATACCCGACGCATCTACGATCTGTAACTTAACGCTTGCCGTCGCATGGACGCGTTGAACAGGCTCACCATCCAGGACATGGAAGGTGCTGCGCAATGCTTCGTGACGCTCTGCGACTTGTTCGAGTGCGCCTTCAAGCGCAGCCACATCCAAGTCACCAAGAATGCGGACCGCTCCCGCCACGTTGAAAGAATTATCTTCAGGCAAAAGTTGATGCAGGAACCAAAGCGCCTGCTGCCCATAAGAAAGCGGACTCTCTACAGACGGTTCTTGCGAGATGAGAAGCGGCGCCTCATTCGACTCCTCAGGCGAATCCAGCTCCCCAAGCATTTCCCTGGCGAGACTGGAGATCGTCGGACCTTGGAGCAGACTTGCAATTGAAAGATTGATTCCCAATTTTGATTCAAGCGAGTTCTTGAGTTCAATCGCCATCAACGAATCTAGTCCAACCGTATCAAGTGGTTGATCAAGACCCAGTCGTGCGGCATCCATGCCTAAGATACGGGTGGCGTTTCGCTGAATGAAATCTTCCAAAACATGCTGACGTTTAGCTGGTTCTGTATTTAATAGAAGAGAGCGGTCTACATCATTCGCAGGAAGTTCTTTTGCCTTTGGTGTTTCATGGCTTGGAGTCTTCCCGTTATTTTTTTCAGGTTGAGCCTTTGGAGTTGATACAACCTGATGGCTTTCCGAAACCACAAACTTCTTTGCAGCGGATTCAAACCAATAGCGTTGACGATCAAATGGATAGTTGGGTAGAGAAACTTTTTTGCGTGGGTAGCCTTCATCGAAGGCAGCCCAGTCTACGTCCGCGCCCTGGGTGTAGAGTTTGCCGAGGCTATCCAAAATAATTTGCCAATCATCCTGTCCTTGACGTAGTGAGGGCAGCCATGCGGCTTTGGATTCTGGCAGGCAGCGTTTGCCCATGCTCAACAACGTAGGGCTGGGACCAATTTCAATGAAGGTATCAATGCCGAGGTTGGCAAGAGACTGCATCCCTTCGGCAAATTTCACTTCCGCGCGGATGTGCTGCCGCCAGTACGAAGCATCCGGCGTAGTATCAGGTTCGAGAATACCGCCGAGCAGGTTCGAGCTTAGAGAGAGGCGCGGTGCGTTGAATTGAATCCGTTGCGCGGCTGATTCAAAGTCATCCAGTATCGAATCCATCAAAGGAGAATGGAATGCATGCGAAACCGTGAGCGGCTTGGATGCAATGCCAAGTTTTGCGAGCGCATCCAAAACATTTTGCACAGCGAATTTCTCGCCAGAGATAACGGTGTTATCGGGTCCGTTCACGGCGGCGATAGACACTTGGGCTTGATACGGTTTCAAAGCATCTGCCACACGCGAGGCATCGGCAAAGACCGCCGCCATGCTTCCGTTGTTCGGAAGGCTGCCCATCAGGCGCGCGCGTTCGGCAATGAGGCGCAGACCATCTTCCAACGTGAAGACACCTGCGATGCACGCGGCAACATATTCGCCGACACTGTGCCCAAGCACGGCTTGCGGTTCAAAACCCCAAGAACGCCACAGCGTGGCTAGCGCGTATTCGAAAGCGAAAAGCGCGGGCTGGGTATAAGTGGTTTGATTGAGCAACATATCGTTTTTATCTTGCGGATACATCACATCCAACAACGGACGATCTAAAATGGAATTCAGAATTTCAGCACACTGATCCAAAGCCGCGCGGAAGACGGTCTGCGTTTCATAAAGCTGACGTCCCATGCCGATGTATTGAGCGCCCTGCCCCGTGAACAGGAAAGCGATCTTGGGCTGTGCGCCGGGTTTAGCATGACCCGTTGATAAGGCAGGAACGTTCGTGTTGGAAATAAAAGCATCCAACCCAGCTTTTAGTTCGGCAGGCGTGCTGGCTTGAACGGTTAAGCGATGTTCAAGGTGTGAGCGAGTTGTATTAGCTGTAAAACTAAAATCACTCACAGGCATTTGCATCGACTCGATTTGAACTCTTGTTTGCTCAGCCAATTCAATCAATGAAGAATCCGTCTTTGCGGATAAAGCAAAGATGTGGCGCGGACGTTCCATAATTTCTGGCGGCGTTGATGAAGCAAGCATTGGCGCATCTGAAAGAATGATGTGCGCATTCGTGCCGCCAAAACCAAAGGAACTCACCCCTGCAAAGCGAGGTTGCTCGCGTCGCTTCCATGGACGCAAGTAAGTTCCAATTTCAAGCCGCGAATTTTCCAGAGACAGATATGGATTGACTTCTTTTAAGTGAAGGTGAGGCGGAATGGCTTCGTGCTGCATAGCAAGCACAGATTTGATCAGCCCTGCAATCCCCGCCGCAGACTCAAGGTGACCAATATTCGTTTTTACCGAACCGACCAACACCCTTCCGTTCGTCTGCCCATCATCAAGGACCGCGTGCAACGAAGCCATCTCGATCGGGTCGCCAAGCGGCGTGCCCGTGCCATGCGCTTCCACATAACCGATCTGATGCGACGCGACTTGCGCATTTGCCAATGCCTGCCGAATGACATCCTGTTGAGCGAGTCCGTTCGGGGCGGTCAGACCGTTGCTGCGTCCATCCTGATTCACCGCCGAACCGCGGATCAACGCAAGAATATTATCGCCATCGCGGATCGCATCTGACATGCGCTTCAAAATGATCACCCCGCAGCCTTCGCCTCGCACGTATCCATCTGCGCCCGCATCGAATGTTTTGCAACGTCCATCAGGAGAGAGCATTCGAGCCTGCGAGAAAGTGATGGTCAATTCGGGAGTGAGGATTAAGTTCACGCCTCCGACCACGCCCAGATCTGATTCGCCGTTCTGAAGACTTTGACACGCCAGATGTGTCGCCACCAAAGACGATGAACAAGCCGTATCCACAGCCATGCTGGGTCCGCGCAAGTCGTAAAAATACGATAGTCGATTCGCGGCGATGCTGTGGGCGTTACCTGTCCCTGCGTAGGCGTCAATTTTTTCGGCATCATCAAATTGCAGACGTGAATAATCATTGCTGCTGATGCCAACAAACACGCCCGTGCGAGTGCCTGCCAATGATGCGGGTGGGATAAACGCATTTTCGAGCGCTTCCCAACTCACTTCAAGTAAGAGGCGTTGTTGCGGGTCCATGCGTGTTGCTTCACGCGGAGAAATCCCAAAGAAGTGAGTATCAAACAAATCTACATCGTCAAGGAAGCCACCCCAACGAGAAGTGACTTTTCCTGCTGTATTGGAATCTGACGAATAGAACGCATCCACATTCCAGCGGTCTGCAGGGACTTCGCTGATGGCATCGACTCCGTTTCGGAGCAAATCCCAAAAAGCTTGCGGATTTGCTGCTTGCGGGAAGCGACAACTCATTCCAATGATCGCGATAGGTTCGCGTGTGAATTTTGAAGAAGGCTGAATAGGTGCGGGAGCCGAAACGGTTTTGGTTGGTTGCGAATCATTCGCCAAATGATTCGCCAACAGCTCGATAGTCGGATAATCCCACGCGAGAGTAGGCGCAAGTTTACGACCTAGAAAATCTTCCAAATCCCCAGTGAGACTGACGGCTTGAACAGAGCCCAAACCGTAATAGGTAAACGGCTGACGAGGATCAATCGATGCGGCATCCATCTCCAACATGGAGGCGATGCGAGTCACCAGCCAGGCTTGAATAACATTTGCATTCAATCCCGTCTTCTCCATTTTAAAAGGAAGAGAGGTTGTTTTCTCTTTTGAAGCGACGGGAACGGATGACTTCTTCGCCCGCCATTCACCCACCATTTCCAACTCGCCATTTAGAAACACTGTTTTACACGCGCGGCGTTGAATCTTTCCGCTGGATGTTTTGGGAATGCTCATTGGCTTGATCAACACAATGGCGAATATCTGCAAGTCATGCTTGTCTGCCACTGCCTGACGAATCGCCCCAGCCACTTCATTAATATCCGCTTGTCTATTTTGCCTGTTTAATTCTTGGACAATAACAAGTTGTTCTTTATCGCCCTCTGTGATGGAGAATGCCGCTCCACCAGCAGGCTGTAAAGCAGGATGACAAGTCTCGACGGTTAGCTCAATATCCTGAGGATAGTGATTACTGCCGTGAATGATAATCAAGTCTTTCAAGCGACCTGTTACAAAGAGTTCACCGTTATTTATAAAACCAAGGTCACCTGTGCGCAGAAATGGACCTTCATTCGTGTCTGCAACATAGGCTTGAAATGTTTTGCGAGACTCCTCTTCCATACCCCAATATCCCTGTGCCACACTCGGACCGGCAACCCATATCTCGCCAACTTGATTCGACTCGCATTGCAACAAGGTCGTAGGGTTAACGATGATGATCTTCTGGTCAATGATCGGAGGACCACAGTTCACCATGGTTACGGAGCCTTCTTCGTTTTCCACAGAAGGAACAACCAGATCGCTTTCCAACGATTTTCGGTCGACGGTGAAGGTTCGTGGTTCAGAGGGACCATCCGCGCCGGAGACGATCAAGGCACTTTCCGCCATGCCGTAACAAGGGTAGAAAGAAGTCTTTCGGAAGCCGCACCCGGCAAAGGCGCGGGCGAAGCGTTCCAACGTCTCAGGGCGAATCGGTTCGGCGCCGCAAAACGCCAGAGACCACGAACTCAAGTCCAGCGATTCCTTCTGCTCAGGTGTGATCTTATCAACACACAGGTCATACGCAAAATTTGGCGCGCCACAGGTGTTGCCCTCAAAACGAGTGATGGCTTCGAGCCAGCGCAAAGGGCCCCTTCCTTTTCCCAGGCACTTTTCTTTCATTTTAAAAAATCAAGCACCATGTTTGCCACTAAAAATAGTCAGATTTTCGCGGGTTTAGCCGCCGCCATCGTTGTTACCATTGTTGTC